>JAAEMX010000042.1 GCA_024225035.1 Lentisphaerota bacterium | reverse complement strand
TCACAAAATTCTACCCGCTGATCATTCAACAGATTTTCTTCCGGCACCCAGGGTTCATCAACTTCCTTCAGTTTGGTATTGTGGGAAATGTCAATTTTCAGCTGTCGCATTTTTCCGGCAAGTTCATCTGATATATAAAAAAAGAGTTTATTAGAAATCTGAAAGGCATCTTTCCAGATATGCAGCCCCTTTATGCGTTGAGCGCTGAGGCTGACATCTACCTCATTGTGCTGTAATTCAGGATTAAATGTGTAGACGTACCTCATACTCGTCCGAGTACCTTTTTTCCCATTTACTTCATATTGGTATTCCGAAATCTTCAAATTAGACAGGCGCAGAATGGTTGCATCAATATATCGCATGCAAAAGAAAAAATAATAAGGCCCACCGCTGAACGGCTCACCGCCCTTGGTAAGCAATTCGACAGGCACGAATTTATGGACATCCGGTTCCAGGCTGACAAATAAGTCATACAGTCTTTTGGAAATGATCAGATAGCCATTTCTCCCCATAAACAAGTCCGGCAAATGTTTTCGCTTGGTCCTGTACACCCCGCGAGTTGGAAAATAGTCATTGACCAATTTGGGTGAAAAAAATACATTTTATTCACCGTTTCAGGCACATATAGCAAACCATTAGGCCTGACTTTTGCCTGATGGATTGTCCCTCTGGCAATTTCACCGTGCCATTCGAAACCAATAATATTTGCATCGTCAAAATACAATAATTCCGCCATCAATTGCTTCCCTTGTTGCAAGTTACGCTCATCAATGAACATTTTATAGAATGAGCAACTTGATAATCAATCCCAAACCAGTCAACCCAGCCGCAACCCACTGACCCCATCATTTCAAGCCTGAAGAAAATTCCACAATTGATAAAAACAAATATACACTTCTCGTAAAACCGGATACCTCGTCCAGATTCGGCGTTAGATTATTTGTATCATAGCAGAACACATTTATTTTGACCAAGTTCGGGTTTTTTTCGCTCACGGCTATTCGGGCTAACGCCCGGCCTCCACGGGGGCGGCGCATCGGCGCCGGTCGCTTTTCGCTCCTGTTGAATTTTTTTCGTTCACGGCTATTCGAGCTTGCGCCCGGCCTCCACGGGGCGGCGCACAGGCGCCGGTCGCTTTTCGCTCCTGTTGAATTTTTTTCGTTCACGGCTATTCGGGCTTGCGCCCGGCCTCCGCGGGGGCGGCGCACAGGCGCCGGTCGCTTTTCGCTCCTGTTGAATTTTTTTCGTTCACGGCTATTCGGGCTTGCGCCCGGCCTCC
>JAAEMX010000041.1 GCA_024225035.1 Lentisphaerota bacterium | reverse complement strand
GTCTCAGAAACGGACGGTCTGACGGTCACAACGGTTGCCGCGGTGACAGTGGATATCGAGTCTGTGGTTCGAGTGAACTTCAACAGCACAACGACTGATGTCGGCGAAGATCTCACAGCGTCTTCTCTTGAGGATTTGAGTACTGACACTGATGGTCCGGTCAAGCTTGTTTCGCTTGCCGGTTCGATCACGATTACCGGTGGTTCAGGCGGACCAGGTGTCTCGGCTAACGGTAGTGGCGATGTGTTACTGGAAGCTGCTCAAGATGTCATCACGAACGCCGATGTGATCAGCGGAACTGGCAACATCACTCTGGATGCTGGTAACGATCTGGATGTGAACGCTGCAGTGACCAGTGGCGGATCGGGCACGATCTATCTCACATCGGTCAGCAACACAACGATTGATTCGCAACTGACCAGTAACACTGGCGATATTCTGGTTGAGTCGGGTGGCGATATCACTCAGACCGCATCGATCACGAGCACCAGTGGTGACGTGGGCCTGATTGCTGGTGGCTTCCTGAGTCAAACCTCAAACGGCGACATCACAACTGGTAGTGACGTTTTGGTTTCAGTTGGCACCGATTGGACGATGGCTGGCGATGCTGTGATCACAGCGGCGGGTAATGTTGTTGGCGAAGCTTTGGGTGGTGACATCGGGCTGGGAGTTATCAACGGTGTGAACGTCGCGTTGTCGGCAAGTAACAGCATTT
>JAAEMX010000040.1 GCA_024225035.1 Lentisphaerota bacterium | reverse complement strand
GGCACTCAGCGGCAATGACGCGGACGCTGCGGCCGCGCAGCTGGGCTGTGCGCTGCCGGGCGGTACGATCGCAGCGATAGTTGGAGGAATGATGGGGGCTTTGTCGATATGTGAGAACAGCAAGGGTGTCGACATTCATTTTACGGCATACCCACAAGCATACTGGTGCAATGGATACTAGAGGTTCCGGTTCGCCACAAGACAGGCAACGCTCCCGCTGGATGCTGGCCAGGGACAACACGCCCAGCAATGCGTAAGATGTCTGCACGCGAACTCCAATGGAAAGGATGCCAATCATGAAGCTGACCATCAAGTTGCTCCTCCATATAGTTGCAGTCGCCATGATCCTCATCGGCGTGCGAGGGCTCCTGACAGACAGCGGGTCTGGCTGGCTAGCAATTTGTCTGTTGCTGGCTCTTTCCGCCCTGCTGGAGGTTCAACGTCGAATCCTCAGAAAGGAAGCAGACCAAGCCTGAACCCAACCCGGAGCGGTCACAACAGATTCTGGTTTGGGTTCGCGAATGACCCCCTGACCTGGGACAATGGGTGCTGTTGAAGCAGCCACCGATTCTGGGAACCAGGGGGTCTTGTCGCGTCTCACACTACTGGCTTGGTGGTGCTCCGCTTTCCCGGGACAACTGGCCGACCCTGGCGATCCCGTAGCCCGGCTGGCTCCTGAGCTGCCCGTTGGGTGTGAAGACATCGGAAACTTCGTCGATGACCTGATCCTGTCGAACTGGGCTCATGCTCACCCCGAACAGGCAGCATTCGTCTACCTGGGAACGCAGTGGGTGTTCCACAAGCCGTGGCTGACCTGGACGAGGTCAGAAAGGAGCTGTCGAAGGGCCGGACGGAGCCATGCCTGGAGCGCACCCGGTTCAACAGGGGCCAGCTCCTGGGGCTCGCTGAGCTGATCACCGAGATGGTTCGTGGCCTTGGCCACGAAGACAACACCCGGATCGTCGGCCACTGTGCCAACCTCGCCGGCCAGTAGACAATAGGGTCAGGACGGCCCCCGCCAACCCGAGACTGGCTCCCACCACACCATCCCCCAATATTCACCCCACCACCCGCGCAGACCATCTGAGGGTCCCCTGTTGGGCGGACACCCCGACTAGGAGGTAGTCCATGTCCAATAGGAAGAACGGTCCTGGTTCGGGTCGGGGAGGTCTCCTCGGGCGAGATCGGTCTCGACGGTGGCCAACCAGCGGGTGGCGTCACCCTTGGTCGAGAAGGTGTTGGGTGCGGTCACTCGTCGGCGGGTGACCGGATGGTGGTACATGGCCTGCCACCGGTTCGACGGCAATTGCCGTACCGACCGAAACCTCTGTGCCCCGCCATGGACCAGACCGTACCTACGCGCACGCTGCCCTGCGGCGGAAGCGGTCCGGCCGGCGATAGAGGGCTCTGACCACCACTTTCGTGTTGTCGGGACGGCGGGATTTGAACCCACGACCCCCTGCTCCCAAAGCAGGTGCGCTACCAAACTGCGCCACGTCCCGGTCAGGTTCTGATGGTACCGCCGAAGTCGGCGGGTGGAAGCGGATTCACCGATAGGCTCCCGTGCT
>JAAEMX010000039.1 GCA_024225035.1 Lentisphaerota bacterium | reverse complement strand
CGTCTTTTGCGAATATCTGACCCAGCGACCACACTTTACATACTTGGGTCCTTTGCCAACGACTCGCCAGCCTCTCAACGTAGCTTCTGCGACACCTAACTTCTCAGCTACTTCAATCGTGTTAAGAAATTCTGCCATGGCAACCTCCCTTTTAACTTAAGCTTTTATACTCAGATACTTCTCAGTTCCCAAGCGACCAACGCCACGGCGTTCTGAGAAATGTCATTGGCTACTGAATATTTCCTGACCAGTTTTTTATAAATCCGGCGTTTGTGGTGTAGTAGGAAGAGTGTTTCAAAGTACTCATGTTTGCGATGAAAACTTCTGTAGAATCTTGAAATGTCCATTCTCATTTCTGAGCCTTAGCCCAGCCTCCATTTAAACCTTAACTCATGTCTCTCTACTTATAATTATACACGACTTGTCGTATATGTCAACGACATAATCGACATAATAAACAAAAAAACTCATTTTTTTCAAACGTTTACTTATCTAAGTCGCTTGTGTGTGCTAACCTGTAACTATAGAAAGAACAAACTAAGGGTTAAGAATGGGTAATCTCAATAAGCAACTCAAAGAATACATCTCGAAACATGGGATAACACAAAAAAAAGTTGCTGACGATTTAGGAGTGTCGCAAACTGCTGTATATAGATGGGTTAAAGGAGATCGCGGCATTGCATTAAGACACAAACAAAGTGTTGCCAAGTATATTGAAATTCCTCCAGAAGTAAAAATGGATACAACTATGATAAGTATTGAAGGCTGGCCTTTCACTAAAGAAATGCTTTTAAAGGTTATTAGTCATTACAGTAAATCAAAAAATAGGGTCAAATTGTTCAAGCTGTTGGCAGATATTGAGAAGGAAGCACAAGACAATGAAAATCATTGGGATTTAATGGGGTAGTAGTTTTTCTACGGCATCATTAACTCCATCGATGATTTCAGGATTTTCTAAAAGCTTCTCAGCAATAGTTTGCACCCTTTGGCGCACTTTATCTAGTTCTAAGCCGTTGTCACCCAGCTTTAACTTTCCAGCCCTAAGTATCTCGGCAACGGCGTTACTAACAGCCTCACGCTTGGGATCAACGCTCAGACGAGCATAGGTAGGCGTAACGCTTGTGGACTTTTGACCAAGCACACTGGCTATCATATGTAAGCTGACATTCTGGTTAGCCATCCAACTGGCAAGGGTACGGCGTAAGTCATGAATGCGCAGGTCTTCGATATTGGCACGTTTGAGAAACGATTCCCAAGCATCCTGAGGAGCAGCGTAGTAACCACTTTTGCTATTAGGCGAAAAAAACACCCAATTTGTATCAATCCCTTTATCTTTCTGTTGGTTTTTACGCCTGTTTAAAATTTCAAGTACTGTATCATCAAGCACAGTTACGTCATCATCATCATTCTTTGTTTTTTTGCCGGGTATTGTCCACAGG
>JAAEMX010000038.1 GCA_024225035.1 Lentisphaerota bacterium | reverse complement strand
GTATCCGGGATAAACGGAGCAGTCGGAGCAAAAAGTTCAGGCAGTAATTCAGGTAACACAGGGCATGGCGGAGGAAGCAGCAGCGGTCGTTGCGGGGAAACTTCCGGCAGGCCGGGTTTACCCGGACCTGAGCCTGATAATAAAGGAAGAGGGTGCGGAAGGGTAAAAAAGCAGCAGAAAAGAAATAAAAAGAAACGCCGGGAAAAATCCGGAAACAGAAAAAGGAAAAAGATATCCGTCCGCCTGCCGCTGTCATCGTCCGGGAATGACGTTAAGAAAGTCAGGAGCAAAAAGAAATCCGAGGTAAAAAAGGCAGCGAAAAAAATTGTTGAGGCAGCCGAAAAACTGACGGAGGGGCAGTGTGAGAAAAGAGCGGAAATCATCAGAATCGAACGGGCGGACGATGTGCCGCTGCTGCTTGCTGTGATGATGCGGATGAAATTGCATAACATCCCTGACAATCATATCCCGGTGCATTGGAAGCAGAGAGACCTGAGCTGGGGACTGACGTGCATAATATGGCTGGCGTACATTCTGTCTGAAGGAGATCATCGCAAGGTATCGGTTCGGGAATATGTTAAAAAGATATCGGTGACTCTGAGTATTATAACAGGTCGGAAGGTGGATGAGCTTGATTTTACAGATGACAGATTAGGTTTGCTGCTGAAGTGTCTGAGTAAAAAACCGTATTGGGATAATATAGAGAAAGAGCTCAGTGAATGTTCAATTGAAGCATACGAATTACAGACGGATACGGTCAGGTGTGATGCTACAACCGTGTCAGGTCATCATGAGACAGAAGAAGACGGTCTTTTTCAGAAAGGCGTCAGCAAAGATAATCCGAAACTGCCGCAGATTAAGATAATGCTCGGAGCACTTGATCCGCTCGGAATGCCGTTGGCGACGGATGTTGTTTCGGGAGAGAAGGCTGACGATGTTTTATACAGACCGGTTATAAAACGGATAAATGAGTATCTT
>JAAEMX010000037.1 GCA_024225035.1 Lentisphaerota bacterium | reverse complement strand
CCATTTTCTTTTACAATGTATATCGATTTTAATATATATATACTGCAATAAGGAGAATTTTGAGAGTTTTTATTCTTGAAGAAGTTATTCTTTTTCTGGTTCAAGTTCTTTTTCATTTTTTTGATATAGACGAAAAAAGACCCTGGCATCGTGCTACTCTCCCACACTCTTAAATGCAGTACCATCGCCGCAAAAGCGCTTAACTTCCGTGTTCGGGATGAGAACGGGTGTTTCCACTTTGCTATAGACACCAGGGTCAAAAAATTAAAAAAATTGGATAGGAATATACTTTCATTTATTACTGATTACCATAAAGTAACTTGAGATTTCTTTGCTTTTCTCTCATTAGTAGTATAAACAACTGATGAGAGAAAAGGTGGTCAAGCCTCACGGCTGATTAGTACCGGTAAGCTGAATACATTGCTGCACTTACACGTCCGGCCTATCGAGGTTGTAGTCTTCAACCTGCCTTTAGTTCTCTAAAGAGAAAGGGATATCTCGTCTTTGGAAGGGCTTGGCGCTTAGATGCTTTCAGCGCTTATCCTTTCGTAACATAGCTACCCAACAATGCATCTGACGACACAATTGGAACACCAGAGGTTACTCATTCCCGGTCCTCTCGTACTAGGGAATGTCTCCATCAAATATCCTGCGCCTGCAGTGGATAAGGACCGAACTGTCTCACGACGTTCTGAACCCAGCTCGCGTACCACTTTAATAGGCGAACAGCCTAACCCTTGGGACCTTCTTCAGCCCCAGGATGTGATGAGCCGACATCGAGGTGCCAAACAGCGCCGTCGCTATGGACGCTTGGGCGCTATTAGCCTGTTATCCCCGGAGTACCTTTTGTCCGATGAGCAACGGCGATTCCACTTTCCACCGCTGGATCACTAGGTCCTGCTTTCGCAACTGCTCGACCTGTCGGTCTTACAGTAAAGCACACTTCTACCCTTACGCTCTACGCATGATTGCTAACCATGCTGAGTGTACCTTCGAGCTCCTCCGTTACTCTTTTGGAGGAAACCGCCCCAGTCAAACTGACCCTCTGACACTGTCCTGCACCCGGATTCACGGGCGACAGTTAGATATTCAACTAGCCAAGGGTGGTATTTCACTAATGGCTCCACAATCACTGACGTGACTGTTTCACAGCCTCCCACCTATGCTACACAAGAATAACCAAATACCAATATCAGATTACAGTAAAGGTTCACGGGGTCTTTCCGTCCTACTGCAGGTATCCGGCATTTTCACCGGAATTACAACTTCGCCGAGATCCACGTTGAGACAGTGCTCAGATCGTTACACGATTCGTGCGGGTCGGAACTTACCCGACAAGGAATTTCGCTACCTTAGGACCGTTATAGTTACGGCCGACATTCACCGGGGCTTCATTTTAGAGCTTCGCTTACGCTAACCCCTCCATTTAACCTTTCGGCATTGGTCACGTGTCACACCCTATACATCCTCTTGCGAGTTAGCAGAGTGCTATGTTTTTGCTAAACAGTCGCCCGAGCCTCTTTGTTGCAACCGCTTTCAGCTCTGAGAGCAAGTCTCTTCACCTCATGCGGCACCCCTTCTCCCGAAGTTACGGGGCTAATTTGCCGAGTTCCTTAACGTGGTTTCTCTCGCGCACCTTAGGCTTCTCGCCTCGCCTACCTGTGTCGGTTTGTGGTACAGTCACCCTATCTTCAACACTTAGAAGCTTTTCTCGTCAGTGTAGCATCAGCCAATCCACTTTGTCCGTAGACTCCGTGTCCCCGGTTCTCAGGCTTAATGTTAGGCGGATTTGCCTACCTAACGCCCTACGACCTTAGACTGCCACATTCAATCGGCAGCTGACTTAGCTTACTGCGTCCCTCCATCGCTCAGATAAGGTGGTAAAGGAATATTAACCTTTTGTCCATCGACTACGCCTTTCGGCCTCGCCTTAGGGACTGACTAACCCTGGGCGGACGAACCTTCCCCAGGAAACCTTAGGCTTTCGGTGACCAGGATTCTCACCTGGTTTTTCGCTACTCATGTCTGCATGGTCACTTGTATGCGGTCCACCGTCGCTTCCGCTTCGACTTCACCCCACATACAACGCTTTTCTACCGCGTACAATAAATTGTACACCTGCGTCTTCGGTTCTAAACTTTAGTCCCGATCATCTTCGGCGCAGAATCACTCGACCAGTGAGCTATTACGCACTCTTTAAATGATGGCTGCCTCTGAGCCAACATCCTGGCTGTTTACGCAACTCCACCTCCTTCAATCCACTTAGTTTAGATTAGGGACCTTAGACGGCAGTCTGGGCTGTTTCCCTTTCGACTATGGAGCTTAGCCCCCACAGTCTGACTCCTGTGATACGGTTACCGGTATTCGTAGTTTGATAGTTGTTGGTACCCCGGTAAGGGCCCGTGAACAATCAGAGCTCTACCCCCGATAACTATTACACAAGGCTAGCCCTAAAGCTATTTCGAAAAGAACCAGCTATCACCAAGTTTGATTGGCCTTTCACCCCTATCCACAGTTCATCCAAACATTTTTCAACATGTACTGGTTCGGTCCTCCACCTCCTGTTACAGAGGGTTCAACCTGACCATGGATAGATCACTTGGTTTCGGGTCTACCCCATATGACTAAACGCGCTATTAACACTCGCTTTCGCTGCGGCTGCGCCCAAGGCTTAACCTTGCCATATAGGAGTAAGTCGCAGACTCATTATGCAAAAGGCATGCAGTCACCAGAATAAATTCCAGCTCCTACACTTTGTAGGCACATAATTTCAGGTACTTTTCACTCCCCTCTCGGGGTACTTTTTCACCTTTCCCTCACGGTACTATGCGCTGTCGGTCTCTGATTAGTATTTAGCCTTGGAGGGTGGGCCCCCCAGTTTCAGACGGAGTTTCACGTGTTCCGCCCTACTTGGGATACCCGTGGGTTAACTCAGGTTTTCGTTTACAGGACTTTCACCTTCTGTGGTTGAACATTCCAAAACATTCGACTAACCTTTGTTATACCGTATCCGGGTCCCGCAACACCACCGTGTAAACACAGTGGTTTAGGCTGTTCCGCGTTCGCTCGCCACTACTTGCGGAATCTCAATTGATTTCTTTTCCTCCAGGTACTGAGATGTTTCACTTCCCTGGGTATCGCTTCCTTAACCTATGTATTCAGTTAAGGATAACAGAACATTACTTCTGTTGGGTTCCCCCATTCGGAAACCCCCGGATCAAAGCATTATTGCTGCTCCCCGGGGCTTATCGCTGCTTGACGCGTCCTTCATCGCCTATCAGAGCCAAGGCATCCGTTATGTGCCCTTAGTAGCTTGACCACCAAGAAAAATCTTGATTGTTTATTATTGCAAAGTTGTTTCTTTACCCTTTATAGTAATAAATAGTTATATATGAAAATATATTCCATATTCCAAATTTTCAAAGAACTGTTAATGGTGGGCGTACCTGGACTTGAACCAGGGACCTCGTCCTTATCAGGGACGCGCTCTAACCAGCTGAGCTATACGCCCATTAATACCGGTCCTGATTAAATTACCAGACCGCTCCATACATTATAAATCTGGTGGAGCTAAAGGGACTCGAACCCTTGACATCCAGCTTGCAAAGCTGGCGCTCTAGCCAACTGAGCTATAGCCCCAAAAATTTTTAACTCCTTCTTACAGTCTTTCGACTTAAAAATTGAATTGTGCGGATAACCCTTGACAAAGTTTCCTTTGCCCTCATCCCAATTTAATGGGAGTTCAACCGTATCCAAACTGTTGATCTTATGATCGGTGTTTGGATTACTCCTTAGAAAGGAGGTGATCCAGCCGCAGGTTCCCCTACGGCTACCTTGTTACGACTTCATCCCAGTTACCCTTCACACCTTCGGCGTCTCCCTCCGGGAGATCCGGTTGGGTCAACGACTTCGGGTGCAAACAGCTTCCATGATGTGACGGGCGGTGTGTACAAGGCCCGGGAACGTATTCAAGGCGCCATAGCTGATACGCCTTTACTAGCGATTCCGACTTCATGTAGTCGAGTTGCAGACTACAATCTGAACTGGGGCCGGTTTTGGTGATTTGCTCCACCTCGCGGTATTGCGTCACATTGTACCGACCATTGTAGCACGTGTGCAGCCCTGGACATAAGGGCCATACTGACTTGACGTCATCCGCGCCTTCCTCCCGCTTAACACGGGCAGTCTCATTAGAGTGCCCAGCATAACCTGGTAGCAACTAATGACACGGGTTGCGCTCGTTGCCGGACTTAACCGAACATCTCACGACACGAGCTGACGACAGCCATGCAGCACCTGTATAACTGTCCCGAAGGAAAATCCGCTTTCACGGACTGTCAATTATATGTCAAGTCCAGGTAAGGTTCTTCGCGTTGCCTCGAATTAAGCCACATGCTCCACCGCTTGTGCGGGCCCCCGTCAATTCCTTTGAGTTTTAGCCTTGCGGCCGTAGTCCCCAGGCGGTGTGCTTAATGCGTTAGCTCCGACTCGGAGGGGGTTGAATCCCCCCAAGCCAAGCACACAACGTTTACGGCGTGGACTACCAGGGTATCTAATCCTGTTCGCTACCCACGCTTTCGTCCCTCAGTGTCAGGAGTCGTCCAGAAAGCTGCCTTCGCTGTCGGTGTTCTTTCAGATATCTACGCATTCCACCGCTACACCTGAAATTCCGCTTTCCTCTCCGATCCTCAAGTCTACCAGTTTTCAATGCAGTTCCGAGGTTGAGCCTCGGGATTTCACATCAAACTTGATAAACCACCTACGAACCCTTTACGCCCAATAAATCCGAACAACGCTCGCCACCTACGTATTACCGCGGCTGCTGGCACGTAGTTAGCCGTGGCTTCCTCTCCGGGTACTGTCATTATTCATCCCCGGTGACAGTAGTTTACGACCCAAGGGCCTTCATCCTACACGCGGCATTGCTCCGTCAGGCTTTCGCCCATTGCGGAAGATTCTCGACTGCAGCCTCCCGTAGGAGTCTGGGCAGTGTCTCAGTCCCAGTGTGGGTGACCATCCTCTCAGACCACCTATCCGTCATAGCCTTGGTAGGCCGTTACCCTACCAACAAGCTAATGGAACGCGAGCACATCCCCAAGCGATAAATCTTTAATTAACTCACCATGCGGTAAATTAAAATTATCCGGTATTAGTCCTCCTTTCGGAGAATTATTCCAAACTTGGGGGCAGCTTACTCACGCGTTACTCACCCTTTCGCCACTTTCCACTCAAGCAAGCTTGAGCTTCTCGTTCGACTTGCATGCCTAATCCATGCCGCCAGCGTTCGTTCTGAGCCAGGATCAAACTCTCCATAAATAAAATTAAAATACCCGAAGGCATCTTTTTACATATGTAAGAGTTCTCATCTATTTCATCTTAATAAGAACTACTAAACTAGTAATGTTTTCTCAAATTAATTGCGGATTATCCGCACAATTCAATTCTCAAATCTTTCAATGAACACCGCGTTCGTATACAACAAAAGCGGACTTTTAAAATAGTCACTCAAATTAACTTTACAAATCAAATTGTTAAGTTTTTT
>JAAEMX010000036.1 GCA_024225035.1 Lentisphaerota bacterium | reverse complement strand
TTATTCATCTCCATTATAATAATAAATTGCCCGTTAACCTTGTTAGGTCACTGGCCAAGCACACTTGAACGCCTCATCAAAAACGACCTCCGGCAGCGGCTCTGGTAGAGGTAAAGGCTTTTCTCTTAACTCGTCTAACTGGGCTATTACCAAGCGGCGCAACAGACCTCCTGAGAAATCATCATACGGGAACTTATCCAGCGTCATTTTGCTGTCAGTACCCCGTTTAATATCACCATCATAGGGAGTGAGTTTTTCTCTTTTGTACCGGGTAGCACAACACCGGACAAACTCGTTGGGTGACATTTCCAATAGTCCAGCACGGTGCTCAATGGCGGCCTTCTCTTCAGAAGTGAGTCTAAATTGAATATCTTTTTTCATGACTGAATTCTCCTTAATCTATTACTGCCAACAGCGGTCAAAAACGCTCAACATTGCCAATGCATCGGCGGTCGCCAAGGTCACTCGACATAACGGAAACATCTGCTGGCTGTAAGTTTTAAAATACCTTTTGCGGGTAGGTTTGTCTTTCGGCACTCCGGATATTTTACGCATCCAGACGCCCGACGGAATTTCCTTAAATGGAATATGCAGCGCTGCAAGTATTCCCAGCCATTGCCCGTAATTCTTTCCGAATGAGAACATGCTCTTTACTCCATTACCCGGCATTGAATGCACCTTTTCAATAACGCAACGACATTGAGCCGAACCGTACCGGACGACATACTCCCGGACAATATCCGCCATCTCGGGTGGTGAGTCTGGACATTTAAACGCTTTGGCATAGTCTCCTCCAATAATCGCGATGCCACCGTTCTTCCCGGGGTCAATTGCCATATCAAACATTTTGCTACCTCCAGTTATTGCACTGCCTGATGAGTACTTCTGACATGGTCAGTACGAATGTGTTGTAAGCAGATGAGAAAGTTACTGATGATTTCACGCTTAAACGGATGGCGTTTATTCCACGCCTTAACAGCTTCCAATGAATTAAAATCGATAGACATAATTTTCGATATACTCATATTTTCAACTTTAGCTACTTCATTCATCTTCCATCTCCTCCAAATCATCTAAAGGGTGAATATTAAAATCTCGGTAATCCTCTAACTCGGCACTACTGAAAGCCCGGTAATTACAGCAACCACCGTAATCGCTCGGATCAGGGTCGCAGTGGGCGGTGTTATGCCGAATACAGTTGCGACATGGCGTACGCATTTTACACCCCGCGTTGTTGGTAAAGACTGCTGAAGTAAGTACGATTATAAAACTGGCAGTCATCGCTGTTGTCTTCCAAACATAAGTCACAGCACAAGGTGCGTTTGAAGTTGGTAGAGTTCTGAATGTTCACTGGAACCTCCTTGAAAATTTATGCTGGAAGTAGGTCGTTGCGTTGCCACAAGCTAGTTATGTAACGAGCTCCGGACTCAAACCATTTAATGTATTGGGTAGTTTTATCTTCACTTATTTTGTGAACGACTATTTTGAACAGCTCTCCGTTGCGATGCTGAATCTTAAACGCTGGCATTTTATCTTGTCGCAGGATTCCTTTATATATAAGGAATTTGTTTAAGGACTGCGCCCCGGTACCCAGACGTTTTGCAATCTGGGTTGTTGTGAACAGACTTTCACTGTCACAAAGTGAATCGGAATGTACAGCCTTAGGAATAAGTTTTTCCTTTTCTTTGCGTTCCTGTTTCAGTGCAGTCAAAACTTTAATCATGCTGTCTGGGTCTGTAAGCATATTCTCGATTGTATTCGGTGTCGCGTAGGCTCCATGTTTGCGGATAGATGGCAGCACTTCACCTGTTACCCAGCGTTTGAACTTTTTAGCGTTTGGTTTGCGGCTTCTCAAAATGAGAGAGTACAGACCAGATTCATTAATTGTTGTCGTTGTTTGGATTCCACCAAGGGTGTCCACTTTAACCGACCCCCTTTCATCATCATCAAGTTTCATAATTGCATCTCTATATTTTGAAATGCCAAGCACTTCGCACACGTCCTTGGCGACAAACCACGGCTCTTCATTTCTGTTAATAACTCGAACGTTGGCATCTTCGAAGTTAAACATTTTTACTGCATTACTGATCATAACTTTTTCCCTTTTTGCTAAAGTTGTTAAATCAATAAAAACCAGCGGCAGGGTGTGATAGGCAAAGAAGAGAGAGAAAACATTCATAAAGGAGTTCCTGCCGCTGGTAAAATTTAAATTATCGATCTCGCCTATATATGTATTTAGGGCGTTAACCTCCTTAAAGTTTAAAGTTGCGGTTGTCGACGTACATCTGTTATGTTGAACGGTTTTTCGAGGCATCCGTCCCGAGTTCGTGCCCTTGCGGTTGTCAAAAAACTGGTGTGATAAAGTGTTTTTAGGGAGTTTCTAATTCTGTAGGTATTTAGCGAAGCTGTAGATGATTAGCGCTAGGAACGAAATCACCGTTACAGCACTTAATACCGATGCGCTAAAAATGATTGCTTTTTCTGAGAGATAGTCATGCTTTACAAGCGGTTCTTCTAGCTTCGATATCTCTGATTTTGGCACAAAAAGCCCCATGTCAATACCTCTTCATTTTAAGTGATATTAATCGATTTGCTGTTTTGATTAAAAAGAAGAACGGCCGCCCCGTGAGAGAGGACATTTTGAGAGAAACATGCATCTGGAGGAGAGGCGACCGCCCTAAATTTTAGTTCCTGCTCTCCGCCGAGCTTCAAAATCTTTAGCTGTTAAACGTTCCTGTTATCCAAAGCCCACAACCTAGTATTAAACTGAACAGTACTCCTGCTGGAAAAATTCTTGAATCAACTATTGGTTGCGGTCTGATGTCGTAAGCGTTAGGGGTAAATATTCCGGTTAAACGTTCATTTGTTTCGATTAGTTCTAAAAGTCCTTCTGCCTCTTCCCGACTGCCGACAGTATATACTGCGGCTTTGGTTTCGGCTTCCACTATTTGCCATTTGCGCTTCATCCTCATTCACTGGG
>JAAEMX010000035.1 GCA_024225035.1 Lentisphaerota bacterium | reverse complement strand
TTTGATTACCTTAGACAGATGTCTGCGACTTTCCAAGCGGAAATTACTCCAGCACCAAAATCATCTGGCTTCAAATTTAATGTGGTTATAGATGACTGATGTAGTAAATTACAAAGCATCACCGACTATGAAGAAATTTCATAAGTCGAATGCTTTTGTTAGAGCTATGTTTGGTCCAATAGGAAGCGGAAAGTCTGTTGCCTGTTGTATTGAACTTCTGAAGAAAGGTTTTGAGCAAAAGCCTAATTCAGAGGGAATTCGCAAGTCACGCTTTGCTATTATACGTAATACATATCGTGAGCTTGTAGATACCACTATTAAAACATTTTTCGATTGGTGGCCAGAAGATCATGGCAACTACCTAAAGAAAGATATGAGCTTTACCATTGAGATGGAATTAGACGATGGGTCAACTACCCATATAGAATTCCTTTTCAGGGCGCTTGATAAGCCTGATGATATTAAAAAACTACTATCGCTTGAGCTTACTGGAGCTTGGATAAATGAAGCTAGAGAAATACAAAAGCCCATCATGGATATGCTTATCGGTCGCCTTGGTCGTTATCCTAATATGCGCGATGGCGGTGCTACTTGGTGGGGTCTTATCATGGACACGAACCCGCCTGATTCAGACTCTTGGTGGTACCAATTGTTTGAAGTTGATGCCCCAGAGAATTTCATATGTTTTAAGCAACCATCAGGCACTTCACCTGAAGCGGAAAACATAAAGAACTTGCCAGAAGGCTATTATGATAAAATGCAAGCTGGTAAGACTAAAGAATGGATTAATGTTTACGTTCATGGGAAGTATGGATTTGTGACTACAGGCAAGCCAGTTTGGCCACAATACAAAGATGATATTCACTCTACTGAAGAAGATATCATAGTGCCTATTGATGTTACAATTGTAGTAGGAATTGACTTTGGGCTTACACCTGCCGCTGTTTTTGGTTACGAAACAGCTAGTGGTCGCTGGATTATATTTGATGAGTTGGTTACTTTTGATATGGGAGCTAAGCAGTTCGGCAGACTTCTTGCTGCTCATATCAATAGATATTATCCTCACAACAACTTTGATATATATGGCGACCCGGCAGGTGACCAAAGAGTTCAAACAGATGAAATAACTCCTTTTCAGATTCTTGACTCTGAGGGAGTTTCCGCTGTTCCTACTTATACAAATGATCCTATTATCCGATTGGAAGCTGTAGCTGGCCCACTAACCAGACTTGACTTCAGCGGAAATCCTGGCTTCCTAGTTGGTCCAAAGGCTATTGTTGTTAGAAAAGCAATGGCTGGCGGCTACTGTTATAAGAGAATGGCAGTGTCTGGGTCTGAAAGATTCATGGACAAGCCAGACAAAGGTCGCTATTCTCACACTGCTGATGCTTTACAGTACCTTATGGTAGGTGCTGGAGAGGGTGGCAAGGTAATAGAGAACAAGCATTCAGGTGCTAAAATTAAATATTTAGAAGACAACTACACTTAAAGGTACTGTTATGAATAAAATGACCCCAGCAAAAGGATTAGAATTCGTAAAGCAGAATATTGATATTGCTTTTTACATAGGTG
>JAAEMX010000034.1 GCA_024225035.1 Lentisphaerota bacterium | reverse complement strand
CCGAGTCTCGGAAGAAGCACAAGCCGCTGCCATCGTCGTCGTCCTCCCGAAGTACGCGCAAGGGGAAGGGGAAGGGGAAGGGGAAGGAAAAGGGGAAGTCCAAGCGACGGTCTCCTCCCCCACCCTCGCCCTCGCTCTCGACCTCGTACTCGTACTCGTCCTACTACCCGTACTCGTACTACTCGTACTCTGCCTACTACTCCTACTCTTCCTCCTCATCCTCTCATCGCACCTCTTCACGGAGGTCGAGAGGGAAGGCGAAGGGGAAGAGAGGGAGGGAGAGGGAGAGGGAGAGGTACTCTCGTGGGTCATACACCTCGTCCCGGAGATCTGATTCGTATCACGACAGGCGTCATCGCAGTCGGAGTAAGGATCGGAGGTCTGGGAAGGGGAAGGACAAGCGGGGGAAGGGTAAGGGTAAGGGGCGTCGTCGGTGAGGTCAGGCTGGTGTGCTTGGTGCTTGTTAAACGTTGAGCGGTATTCTCCTTGGGAGTGGGAGTGGGGAGAGGGAAGGAGGGAAGGAGAGGAGGAGCGAGGAGGAGCGGCGTGTGGTGTGATTTGGGGCTGATGAATCGGGTTGAAGAGAGTCGAGTGAGTGATTTGAGGGCATGGCATGGGCGTATGGGGTAGACTAGAGTGTGGACCAGGGTATGGGGTGGGTGTGGGTGTGCAGAGGGGTGGATGGGGAGGAGGGAGGAGATGTGGTGGATGGGACTGGGGAAGAGAGGAAGGCGAAAATTTGAGGATGGGAAAAAGACTGAAATTGGTAGATCGAGTGGTTGTTTGCGGTGGATCATGGGTGTAGTTTGGTATTGTGGTTATCTGTGATTGGATGGGTATGGATGTGTGTGTCTGGCCCGTGTACGGCGTGGGGATGGTGTCCAGGGTGTGGTAGTTGGTCAGGGATGGGGTTGGGTTGGGGTCGTGGGGTGTGTGGGGCTGGGGAGGTGGTGTGGGTGGAAGAGTGGGAAGGCGTGTTTGATGTTGATCGTGTTGGTTGGGATGACTGCGCTCTCGTTGTCGGGGGTGGGGTTGAGTCTGTCGTGTATGGGGAGGGTGGGGTGGGAGGGTGGTGTTGATGATGGTAGGGGATGGGATGGGATGGTGGGTGGGAGTATGATGATGAGGAGAGTGGGATCAGCGTGGTCGCGCGGCGCAACGCGCGTAAGCCATGTTGGGACCATGTCAGTCATCATCATGAGTGTCAGCAAGCAGAGGTGGAGTGGGTGAGGGGATGGGGTGGGATGGGATCAGGGTTGAGGGGAGGGGGGGAGGGGAGAGGGTCGGGAGTCAAGGTCGGGAGTCTGGGTCGGGAGATGGGGAGGGACTGGATGAGGATGGTGGTTGGAGGATTGGGTGATTGGATGGATGGAGGGAGGGAGGATGGATGGGCTGGAGAGAGCAAGAGAGCAAGAGAGAGAGAGAGAGATTGTGTGTGTGTGTAGGTGTGCGTGTGGGTGGTCAGTGTGTGGGTCTCGGTCGGGTCGGGTTGGACATGGTGGTTGTTGTTGTGGTTGTTGTGGGCGTGTGCGTGATGGTCATTGTTGTTGTCACGTCGTCGTTGTTGCTGTTGTCGTGATGATGGGGAAGAGTGGATGAGCGGGTGAGGGCAGGGTGGGGTGTGGATGGGAGCATGG
>JAAEMX010000033.1 GCA_024225035.1 Lentisphaerota bacterium | reverse complement strand
TCACCAAATCCCACGGGCTGTCGGCATCACAGCCGACTTCGTGGAGAGCATCGACAAACGCACGCGGAGCACTCACCCTGCTGGTAGCCCCCGTATCACGTTGATCGGACTCCCGGTCATGTTGACGATGTCTTGCAGCTCGCGGGTGAG
Source organism: Lentisphaerota bacterium (assembly GCA_024225035.1). Classification (GTDB taxonomy): domain Bacteria; phylum Verrucomicrobiota; class Lentisphaeria; order Victivallales; family Victivallaceae; genus Zth2. The sequence goes on along the minus strand of JAAEMX010000033.1, from coordinate 3,132 downwards.
AACCGTGTTCTCTCGCACCACGAGATCGAACTGACGACCAGTCTGGGTGGCGTAGTACGAGAAGTCCTGAATCTGCGACGTGTAGCCGAGCCGCTGAACGTTCTTCACCCCCGTCAACACAGAATCCGTCAACGCGTCCGTTACTCGGTAGTTCGCCGAACCCGTCAACGACGGAATCCGAGTCTTCACAACGTTCGGATCGATCCCAGCAAGCACCTCACCCTCAACTCCGAGCTGCCTCGCACGAGCCGTACCGGACACTGTCGATCCTGGGGCGACAGAACCGGGCGAAGGTCGCATCTCCGAATCGCCTATCCGCGTTAGCGACCCGACGGAGGAATCCACGATGGCCGGCGCTGCAGGCTCATGGATGAACGCGTTATTCAGTGCGCCGACATAGACGAATCCGCTCGCGTGGTCCAGCTCGACATCCTCGAACGCCGCGGCGGCCGGGGTGAGGGCTGCTATCTGGCCAAACAGCACGCTGACGAGAACAAGCACGAAGCCGGAGAGAATGAGCCCCGGCGAGTGTCTCCTCACGAGTTCTCGCGACTCAACACGGCGGCCCCTATTGCGTCTCCAGCGGCTGTGTTGCGAAGCCAGACGATCTCTCCCGGGCCAACATCAGGGTCTTCCCGACCCATCCAGTGGTCTGCAACCCTGCTCAGGGACTCGCCTGGATCTGTTCCCCAGGGAACAAATCCCCTGCCCTTCTGCGTTTCGCCTGCCTCCATTAGTCCGGAAAACAGAACCTCCGCTATCAGCCCGAGCGCCACCGCACGGCGCTCGGTTGGCGCAGAAACAACTCGTCGGGCGATGTTGCCGCTGACCAGCGCTTCGTAAACCCAGTCGTCGACACCGTTGGCCACCATGTCCTCAACCAGCGTCCTGTCGTCAAACGTGCTCATTCGATGTGCACCTTCTGTATCGAGCCATCTGCCATTCGGATGTCGATCGTTCGCCCGCCACTTGCCGAGCTGTTCCGCAGACCAATCTCGACGTCGTCAGCTGCTCGAACCCATGTCCCGTCGTAGCCGACACGCTCGAAGGGTGTCGCATTGGTTGTCAGCGCGTCGTACGTCGATTGCAACTCGGCATCCGATCCAACCGTCCGGACGTTGCCCTGGCGACCCCTCGGCAAGTCGTCCAAGACATCGTCAACGCTTCGGAAGACAACATCGAGTGCTGATGTTGGGGCAACAAAGTGCAGTCCGGGAGTCGTAGCCGCAGCGGTCGGCGAGGCGGCACTGTCCAATGCGTGGCCGGAAAGGAGATGATGAGCCGTCTCCGTCGGCATCGAATCGACATCGAAGCTGGCCGGCGCGCCAGAGGTAACCGCCGTTGTCCCGATGGCTGTCGTACCTATAGCGACCCATCCCGCCCAAGAAGCTAGGACAAGGGCCAAGATCCGTAGAACCCAGCGCATCCGTCTACTCGTAGATCGTCGCGGCGAGGAAGATCGACGCCACGAGTGACCAACTGGGTTCGTCGGGCACGGGCTCCCCACGGTTCATGAAGAACCCCTCAAGGTCGGCGGTCCAGCCAGCGGCCGCTCCGATGTAGCCAGTTGTCGAGAGGTTCTCCAGGTCGACAACTCCTGCTTCGATGCGTCGACCAAGCTCGGTCAAGAAGTCGCTCAGTTCTTCCCGACTCCGAACCGTTGATGGATCTAGCGGGGCCATGTGCCACCACCTCCTCGAATCGTGATTGATGTGCCGCCGTTCGTCGTCGTGACCTTCCAAGTCTGGGCTGCGATCTCCTGGGCGGTGGCAAGTCGGTAGGGGACCTGGACGCCGGCCTGTTGGAAGGCGACGAGGCGCCGGTTGTCGAGTGACATCCACTGGCCGTTGCTCTCGAAGATGCTGATCGGTGGTACATCCCCGGGCGAAACGGAACCGTTGCGGAGTCCAGTCGCCAAGTCGTCGACCGAACCGCCAGCGGAGAAGTTCGGACTCACCGAGTTCTGCGAGAACCGAATAGTCGATGGATCTACGAAGCCCTCATCGGCCAGGCCTGCCACTCTTGGGGCAACAAGATCGGCGGCGAGCCGTAGACCGTGCCGGAGATCGGTGTCCCGTCGCGCACCGTTCGTCGCTCGCGCTAGAGGAGAGGTCGCGTTGGCGACATCGTTGGTCGGCGCAAGTTCTTCGTTGCCGTCATAGCTGTACGGCAGCGCCTCGCCGCCCTCCGCTACCGCACCGACGAGAAGAACTGGAGCTATTGACGCGGCCAGTGCAAGAACGATCGCGAATCGCACAGCGCCGACCGTTGTCGTGAGAGCCGAGACAGGCGAAGCGGTGAAACTCCCCGGGAGGCGTCGTGTAATCGCCATTCGCTTCTAGGCCCGGCCAGATCTCATCGTCGCAGGCGCCTCACGCGAACCATTCTTCACCGTCCATCGAAACGATGAAGGATTCGTAGCCTGAGTCATCCGGGACAAACGCCAAGGAACTATCTTCGCCGAAACCAACAACGAGCCGGCCTGTTGCGTCGACCCACGATGACTTCACAACCAATCCAACCACCCCGGGCAACCGTGTGGTCTCCCACGGCGGTTGCTCGCTACCGAGCGGTTCGCCCCCGACGGTTCGGATCACTTCGGAAAGGGCGGTGATCAGCACGCCACCACTGAACTGAAACGCCACCAGGTTTGACCCAAAAGTCACGGTCTCAACTTCCGAGCCCACCAGTCTCGCCGATTCAAAGCCTTCCTGAAGTCCCTTCATGTTCTCTCTCTCAATCTCCTGCAGGGAACGGAACGTGGGTCTCTGGTCGGCTACCCGGATTCATCGTGGACGGATCTATCGGCTGCCATCCACCGTTGGCCATCGGCTTCTCGAGCTTCCAGTATCCATCCGGGTAGTCAACCGATGGGGGCATTTCACGGACCCGCCAGCCAGGCGGAATCTCGGTAGGCGGCAGACTTGGCGAATTGGTCGGTGGCTTGAAGTTCGGCGATGACTTCGGACCGCCGGGTACGACTTCTACCAGGTCGTCGAGTGCTGATGTTGGGGCAACAAACGAGCGTGGCGCGGTCGTCGATGCGCTGAGCGACGGCGATGAGTTCTCGACAAGCCCTGCAAGCGCTGACGAAAGGTCGCTGACATCGGGCAACTCGCCATCACCGATCGT
>JAAEMX010000032.1 GCA_024225035.1 Lentisphaerota bacterium | reverse complement strand
AGCAAGAATCACTGGAATACGAAAGAGCAGAGGGGCAAAGAAATGCAAATGCAATGAAAGATGTATTAGCTAGCATGAATGCTACTGCTCAAAAGCCTGTGTCTTATGGAGTGCAGCCAACTAGCCAAACAAAGGCAGCGGGAGCAGGCGACATATTGAACGCACTAACCCAAAGCCCTGAAGCAAAGGCTATGCAAGCTTCTCAAAAGCCTGATATGACTCCGCTTCAGCGCCAAAGAGCTATGGCTGTAAAAATGGTATCTTCACCTAACAAATATGTGCAAGAGCAAGGTTACAAGATGCTGGCTTCATACCAAGAGGCTGTTACTAAAGACAATAGAACTGCTTCTATAAAAGATTACGAGTATGGCCAATCTCAAGATGGTGCTGATCCTATTACTTTTGATAAGTGGAAATCAAATCAGAAATCTAAAATGTTTGAAGCTGCTGGTGACAAACCTATGCCTTATAGCGAGCTTAGCAAGTATATGACATCTGATGGGCAAAATCTTCCTTATGGCACTACTCCTAACCAAGCTAAGGAAATGGGCGTAGTGATTCGCAAAAACCAAGCAGTGGGTGATGCTGGTAAGACAGCTATGTTATCTACAGCAGAAAGTGCATTTCCTATTATTGATAAATACATGTTTGATGAGGATGGCGAAATTTCAGAATCTGTTATGTATGGAATGGCTGCTATTGATAGCCTCCCATTAAGCCTTGGCAACTTAGGCACTAAATTCTTAGCTCCTGATGCACAAAAAGTTTATAATGCATTCGAGCTAGGCATGCAAGCAATCACTCGTACAGAGACTGGTGCTGCTATGCCTCCAGAAGAAATAGACAATACAAAAGCTAGGTTTATGCCTAAGCCTACTGATACTGATGAAACAAAGCGTCAGAAGCTAAAAGCTTACAAATACTTTATAACTCATGCATCTGACTTAATTGATCCCACAAGATCAGAGAACAAAGGCTTGACTCCAACCCAAAGAATGAATAGAGCTGAAGCAAAAGCATTTGAATCAGTCAATAGCAATAGTAACAATTCTGATGTTCCGCCTCCTGCTGGCGTGACTTGGGTGGAGGAGTAAGTAATGGATATAAGAAAAGGTAGTGATGGCAAATACTATACTCTTAATGAACAAGGCACAAGCTGGGTAGTCACAGATGCTCCAAAGCCAAAGTATGATCCCAAAGCGGAAAAAGCAAAGCTATTAAAGCAGCAAGCTAAAGACAAATCTACTCTTGAAGCACTAGCCATTTCAATGGGTCGCACAGGTGATAAGCTTGCTACTGGCTACATGGATCTCATAGACAAAGGCATTGAGAAAGCAATGCCAGATTGGTGGGGCGAGGAATCAAGAGCTCAACAGGCTAAGACAAAAGCTGATCAAGCTCAGAAAGATGAATATTACAATCCCCTTTCAAAAGAACATCGCGTTGCAACTTTCACAGGCGAGGCACTTCCTTATCTTGCTATACCAGGAGGAGCAGGCTCAGGCATTTTGAATGCAATGGGAAGAGGGGCTACTCAAGGGGCAGCAGAGGGGGCTATGCATTATGATGATGATATGATGTCAGGAGCAGCATGGGGCGCAGGAGGTAATGTAACAGGGCAATGGCTTGGTGACTTACTAGGGGGAGGTATTGATAAGCTAAAAGGAGCAGAGCCTAAGATAATCAAATATGCAAAAGACAATAATCTTTTTGTGCCACCTGGCATGGCATCTGGATCAAAGCCTTTCCAGCAAATGGACCAAGCTTTGAAAACTCATAGATTAACTTCTGATAAAATATTAAATGAAAAATTAGTTGATTCTATGGTTATTCAAAATAATTTAATATCAAAAGAAATTGGCGCTGAAACAGATTACTTTACTGATGATTATTTTGAAAACCAAATGAAAAGAATAAAATCAGGAATGGACGATGCTACAAAAGGCGCTACTGCAAATGTAAATATGGAGCAAGCGCTTTCCGCTGAAGACATTGCTATGAATTATGGCGAATCTAGTGTTACAGGCACAATTCCTGCTATTCTTAATAGATCAGCTGAAAAGCTTGGAGATTTGATAGATGGTAATCTTGATTCCAAAACACATGGAATACAAACAAGAGCGCTAAGAAAGCAAGCCACCAATCAGTTCAACTCTCCAAGCGGAGATAATTTGCTAGGTGAATCTCTTAATGAAATGGCTGACCTATATGATGATATTCTTTCTACTGGCTCTAGCTTTGATAAAGATGCGTATCGTCAACTCAGAAAAGAATATGCTCTTTTGAATTCAGTAGAGCAAACAAAAGATGTATCTGGGAATGCAATGCCTATCCCATTAGCTAAGAAATTCAAAAGCAGTAGTGAGATTAAAAAACTTGCAGAAGTTGAAAAGCTAAGAAATAAACAGTCAGGTGCTTCTTTGAGTACATCAGGGTTACTAGGCAAGATGCTAAATCCTTTAAATCCAACAGAGTCAATAGGCGCTATGTCATTACTCTCTGGCAGAACAGTGGGAGGCGTTCTTCCTTTGTTTTCTGACATTTCAACTGATTTGTACTTAAAAGGCTACCCGCATATAACTGGTATAATACCAGGCTCTAAAAAACCAATTGAGAAAATGATGAAAGCTTCTGCTTTATCAATAGGAGATAGTCAAGATGAATAAATTAGCAATAGGGTTGTTGCTATTACTATCAGGGTGCTCTGCTACAGAGCGCGATGATAAGTGTGAAGTCACTTGCGAAGAGTGTAAAAAGATCGTTGTTGTTTGTCAACAAGATGAAACTAAAATTGACGTAAAGGGGTAAGATTATGCAAATAAAATCTGGTGCAACAATTGTTAACTTGAATCCTAGTATGAGGCCAGCTTTGATTGGTTGCCAGAAAGTATTCAATAAACATGATACTAATTTTGTAATAACCTGCGGCTTGGATGGAGCGCACTCAGCGGGATCACTTCACTATTATGGCTTTGCTATTGATGTAAGAACAAGAGACTTAGGGAATAAGTTGCAAGACTGTTACCAAGATCTCTTAAATGAGTTGCCTGGGTTTGATGTTGTTCTAGAAAGAAATCACATTCACATTGAAAATGAAATTGCATTTAAGGAGCAATGGTGCAAATAAGAAATGTTACTTTGGCTAGCATAGTTGCTGTAACCTCACTGCTGTCTATGGCAGCAGTAGGTTGGGGCACTGTGCTAAGTAGTGCCGATAACAGGTATCTCAAAAAAGATGAATTTAAGATGTTTGAACTAAAGCTATTTATCAGACAGTCTAAGTTTAATCTTGAAATGATAGAAAGAAATCTTGACACCTATTATGCAAAAGCTGATACTGGCATAAAGCTTATGGCATGGGAGAAAAGAATGTACACAAGGTCTCTGGAGCGGAAAGCTCAATGCGAAAGAGAAATAAATTCATTACTCAAAAGAGTAGATAAGGAATAGGAAGGAAAATGAAAGCGTTTTTGATAAAGTGGTTAATTGGTAAAGTTTTAGAATTGGTTGTTGATGTAGTTAATAGAAAAGTAAAAGATACTGAATCTACAATAGATGATAGCTTTGCCAAGTGTCTTGAGGAAAACAAAGACGAAATAGCAAAAGCTATAAAAGAGAAAGTTTAATCTCCAGAGGGCATGGAAGCCCTAATCCAAGTCTGTTCTCCAATCATCAAATCTAGGACTTCTAGGCAAATCCATTCCACTTATCGTAAAACCTACGAATCTAATATTCTTACCTATATAATCCGCTTTATTAGCGAATATACTAGCCCTAGAGGGCGACTTTTTAGTATCTTGGTAGTCTAGTATACCTCTCGATAAACTAACGCGTACGGGCTTAGAAAACGCCTTAGAATCGACTATCGCTACGGCTGCAAGTCCTGTACTAGCTTTCATATCTTTATCTTGCTTCTTAGACATATAACCTAGTTCATTAGTTTCGCTTTCGCACAAGTTCTCAAAGCGTTCAACTATTTCAATGACAACTCCGTCAAAAGTCTCTTCAGGCTTTAGTCTAACATACTTGCCTTCATTTACAGTAGAGCGACCTGCTTTGTAAGTGCCTTTAGGGTCTTTCCCAACCCAGCCCTCATATCCATCTTCCAGAGCCTCGTCATAGAATTTAAGAACTTCATCCACAGTCTTATGCAAGTACTGCTTACAAAGAAAGACACTGGGGTCATTTATCACCTCTACAGCGGAATGTGCGTGAGGCAATCTTTCTTCAAATTCGCAAGACTTAGCCCCGTCAAAATATATATCAAAAACATAAAAGTTAAGAGTGTCTGTATCAGGGTGATTAGCTCTTCTGCATATAGAGCTAAGTGTGCTAAAGTCTACACCATGCCTATAAAATTCACCCTCTAGTGTAACTCCATGCTCAGCACAGTATTTTAATATTTTAGAGAATTTGCTTTCCAGAAGCTTGTTATTAAATCGCTTCATAGGTCTAGTAAAAAGACCCATAGGGGTAAACTCTCCACGAACGCCCTCAAGCTTTAAGCTGCTGTAAATAGGAAATTTCATTTTATCTAATTTAGCATTAGTTGCTAGCATTGGTTTCCAACTCATATCTTTACTCCAAAGTATTCATTAAGGTTAACTATTTCATCTACATCCACAGAGCGCCAATCGGATTTGATACTGCCTTTAACTAAGTACCAATCTTTTCCGATTCTGCCGCTTTCCGCTATCTTGCGCCCTATTGATTCGTATTTCCAACGGCTGATCTTGCAGCTAATCATATCAGTATCATCTTCCACTTTGAAGTTAAGATATAGATTATCATTCTCTATCAACTCTCCATCGCGCTTAGTCAAGAACACATGCTCATTAAGGTCACGTAAGTTACGGTCAACTAGCTTGCCTAAAAACATATACTCTCCACGACCATCTATCTCGATTATCTCAAGAGGCTTTTCTGCCAATCCAACAACACTAGGATTATCATAAAGTTCATGCCAATAGTGAGCAGCAGGAAAGATAATATCAAATTCAGTTTTTGGGTTAGCAAGAGCTTTGTACAAAGACGGTGTAAGTGTGGATTTCCCAGATCTAGCCTTGATAATTTTTTGTGCCTTAGCTTTTCCAATACCTTTGATATTGCAAAGCCCTCCAACAAGCTTGCCATCAATAACAGACCAGCCAATGCTAGATTTATCTGGATCAACAGGGTCATATTTCATTCCTTCATTTTTAACTAAGTCACGTAAAAGTTTTGTAGCATTGTCATTATCTGAAGCGTGGTTAAGACTAGCCACAGCAAACTCAAGAGGGTGATTTGCTTTACACCAGGCAGTCCAGTAAGATACTAAACCATAGCTAACAGCATGGGACTTGTTAAAAGACCAAGAGCCAGAAGCGGATATGTCAGTCCAAAGCTGCTCGCACTCTTCTCCATTGTGCCCATTCTCTTTAGCGCCTTTTATAAATTTCTCTTTGTACCTGCCAAAGAATTCATCACCCATTGATTTAGATGCAGCCCTGCGTAAATCAGAAGTATCAGCCCAGCTTAGCTTTCCAATTCTACGAGCCATTTCCATCATTTGCTCTTGGTATACAACAATGCCAAAAGTGTCCAAAGTAATATCACGATGAACATCACTAAGATATGTTGGTTCTTCCTCTCCAGTAACATACCTAATGTATCTAGCAGTACCGCCACTATTAAGAGCGCCAGGACGAGCAAGAGCAGTAATTGCAGATATATCATTGAAATTCCTAACTCCCATTTGCTTAACAATAAGCTGAAGAGCTTGCCCCTCAAACTGGAACACTCCGCTTAGTCTCATGCTATTGAATAGCTCGTATGTCTTTGGGTCATCAAGCGGAAGCTTGAAAAAGAAATCATATGGCTTTCCTAGCTGATCAGCTACACCCTCTAGTATAGAAAGAGTTCTCAGCCCTAAGCAATCTATTTTCAATAGACCTAAGTATTCTGCATCTTTTTTGTCCATTTGTACAACTTCGTCACGAGAGTTAGTAGAGCAATATAAGTTGAGTGGTAAAGTTGATACGAGGATTCCTGCGGCATGTTTTCCTGCGTGACTTGCATGTCCCTCGATGTGTTCGACCAAAGCCATTTTAGGATATTGTTTAATAAAGTCTTTGCCTGGCTCTGTCGTCTCAAATGTATCAGTGATACACATTGCTGCTCGGGCATCACCTGAACTTCGCTCAATGATTGCACCTTTAACCCCATCTGTCTCGAAAGGCGGTATTCCAAGACCTTTAGCAAACTCTCCAATTGCTGATTTGGCTTTAAGCCTGTTGACGTTAGCGAGACACATAACTTTGTCTTTTCCGTATTTATGTTTGAGATACTTAATGACAATGTCACGCTTGAAGTCAGGGAAGTCAATATCAATATCTGGTAAGTCAAATCGGTTGACATCGATGAATCTTTCAAATATAAGTTTGTGTTCAATTGGGTCTACCTCAGTTATTCCCATTAGATAGCAAACTAAGCTGCCTGCAGAAGATCCACGTGCTGGACCAACTAACATCTTTTTCTTAGCTTGCATTATCATATCGGCAACTATCAAAAAGTAATCAGTATAGTCTTTTTCTCTTATGAGGCTTATCTCATAAGATAGTCTTTCATCATACTCCTTAGTCCATTTTGATACCTTGCCCATATCCATTGTTGCTAATAGATTATGGCTTCCGTTCCACTTTACCATTTCCGCTTCTGGTATTCTTATGTCATCTATCTCTTTGGATAACTCTATGGCTCTTCCAATAGCAGCTTTGTTTTTATATTCAGATAGCCATTCTTCTCTGCTCATTATGTGCTGAGGATAAGAACAGTCATCGAAGAAATAGCTATACCCTGTGCCGTTCTTTCTAGCTCCACAAAGAAGCTCGTAAGTCTCTCTGTCACTAGGCTTAGGAAAGTGGTTCTGATCTATAGCAATTAAGTCTGCAAACTCTGGAGCGGAATAGCCTTGTCCAAAAGCTTGGTAGTCAACATCAGCATGTACTTCATCTTTGTGACTAGCTATTATAATTACATTCTCTGATACTTCTAATATATCAGACTCGTTAAGTTTAGGCACATAGTAGAACTGGTCATAAGCTTTTGAAACTAGACCATATATCTCTTGCAACCCTTTAGTATTCTTTGCTATAAATATCCAAGATGTATTACAAACTCTTTGAACAGAGTCATCAGGTAGAACATGAAGCCTTACTCCGAACACTGGCTTAAAGCCATGCTTGTCTGCTTGCTTCTGTAATTGTACGTGACCAAACGTATTATTTAAATCAGCTATACCAACGCAGCCATTTTCTACATAATTGCTTATATCCTTTATATGTAGAAAAGAGCGCTTGAAACTGAACTCAGTCATAAGCGCTAGATGCATTATAGGATAACTCCTGTTTTAACTAATTCTTTATAGCAACGGAACATAGCTTCTACATCATTCCTAGCTCTGTGAGCAGGAAAGTCAGTTCCAAAGAAGTGGTCGTGAAGCCTAGTCAAAGACATTCTTCTCTGCTCTATATGCATAGACTTTTCTACAGTACATACATGCTGTATTGGCCAAGGGAAGTTCAATTGCTTGTTCATACGAGCTAGCTCAAACAACATTAGGTTTCTATCAAATGCTAAGTTGTGAGCTACTAGCCTGTCAACCCCTAGAAAAAACTCTGCTATCTCGCTGTACTTTTTTGCAAAGCTAGGAGCGTCAGCAATCATAGAGTTATCAATGCCTGTGATTCTAGTTATTTCATCAGATAGCGGAATTGGCGGCTTTAAGAATGTATCTAGCTCATCAATTTTTTCAATGACACCGTCAGAGCGGTGTATTACTTTCATTACATATAGCTCAGCAATATATGGCTGTTTATCCATATCATTTGCTTTGGGCACTACTAAGCCAGTGGTCTCAGTATCGAACAAATTAGCTATTATTTCTTT
>JAAEMX010000031.1 GCA_024225035.1 Lentisphaerota bacterium | reverse complement strand
CAATTATGATTTCAAAACCCAGATCCTGGCCGCCTCGGTCCGTACAGTAAACCATGTAAAAGACGCAGCATTGATCGGCGCCGATGTCGCCACCATCCCGCCTTCAACCATGCTCAAACTGGTAAAACACATGCTGACCGACGCCGGATTGAGCGCGTTTCTGGCGGACTGGGAAAAAACCGGTCAGAAAATCGGGTAGTGGTGATAGATTAATATTTGCTTCTAAAAATAACCAGGCGGAGCCATCTGAGGCTCCGTCCATCCCGACTACTTTCAGGATTGTTGATTAATAAAAATTACCTGCATCTGGTATCTTTCGTAAGTCGTTCGCCCATTTCGCACAAACCAGAGCAAACGCCGCCACGACATCTTGACCGAAGAACTCTAAGCCCCTTTGTCAAATCAGTGAAGGTCCGGGTCTATATAATGGAATTGAATGGGATAATGATTTATTTTATGATTGCTATTTATTGTCAATTGCACGTCACGATCTTCAAAAATATGGAGATCAACATTATAGGGATGGCGCGAATAAAAGAAATATTGATCAGATAATTCACGAACGATGTAAGGCTTGGCTCAAACAGCTTCCAATACCAAAAACTCTGACCCCTGGGTACATTCGTATGCGCTTACGAACCAACAAACGTTAATGGGAGTCTAAAAAGCACATCAAGCACATGATATTGGCGGGTAAAATTCAACAAATCCGCCTTTTACAACAGTTGATGCGATAATGTCCATTATGGAACTTTGAAACAGATTGGCGAATTCTGTTCATGATATTATTGCTTTGCTTTTAGCCGTATTCCATACAATAGCGTGACATATGCAAGGTGGTGTTATATGAAAGTGGCATTAAATCAATGAGATAGGGCAGGGGAAATTGTCCCGCTCCACACTACACGACTCTCACAAATTTGATTCCGGTTTTTCGTTTTGGCCACAGATTTTGCCATATCTCCGCCGCCTTGTTCGGGTCATGAAATATCCAGTTTCGAAGCAGGTCGAACCCTGTTCTGAACCATGATTTTCT
>JAAEMX010000030.1 GCA_024225035.1 Lentisphaerota bacterium | reverse complement strand
ATATCCTGATTATCAGCTTTGACTGTAAAAGCACATTCCATATTAATCCCATAAGCTAATCGTGTTTTGTTCTACCTCCGGCAAATCCGGAAGCTCTATAATTAAACCAGCCGTTAACCTGCAGCCCAAATCGGCTAAATGTGGATTAGCTTCAAGGACGTCAACAACGGCGGATTCTCTGCCATAATACTTAAAGCAAACCTCATCGAGCATGTCATTATCATTAGTACGGTACTGCATTGTTGCTCTCTCCATAGTAGTTTAATTTCAGGGTGAATTTGACCTTGCGCGGTAAGCCCCCAGCAGCAAAGACGCTGTCTTTCTGGGTTACTTCTTTGATCAGCCAATAGCCCAATATCTCGCCCGTACCACTAACCATTAATAGCGGCTTACCAGCTTGCGCGGCAGCAGTAATATTATTAAAGAAACCGAGCGTCCCAGCCGAACCGGGATAAGTGGTACCTTCCAGACTGATTGACTGCACGCTTTGGCCTGAAAAGTGCCATACAGGATTATTCAACAAGCGGTTCTGACTTGACCAGTTAAAGCGCCACTGACGTTGCAGAGTGGCATAAGCGGCAGTCGCTACTTCAAACTTCAGTTCACCTAATTTAAGCATAACTTGGTTCATAATCGTACAAGCCTCCCTGTCGGCGGTCGTTATCACGTTCTTTTTGTTTCTGCATAACCATTTCAGCGATCTCTTCCGGGTTCTGATCTGGCTGAGTATTAATGGTGATGGTCTGGTTGTTGTTGACGGTGGACTTCTGGTTTTGATTACGCTGTAGTGCTCCCGCTGGGCTGGTGGCCTGAGCGGCTTTAATAGCCTTATCTGCCCGGGCGTTCTTTATGTCACTCTTTTCCTCATCACCGCCAAAGCCAAAGAAGCTTTTAATACCCTTCCAGATGCGGCCTACAACGTTAAACTTGCTGATTATATAGCCAATGGCGCGCTTAGCACCGCCAATAATAAAATTCCATAAGTTCCCAAAGAAGTTCATTAT
>JAAEMX010000029.1 GCA_024225035.1 Lentisphaerota bacterium | reverse complement strand
TAATTCAGTAGGTGATTTATTACTAAGACTATCTAGGTCAATTTGATTAATAGTATATGACAAAGGGCATAACCCTTTCAAAGGTTCATCTATACCAATCTGCTTAACAGAACCATCTTTACAATTTACTTTCATTGTTTATTATCCTTGTTTATAGCGTCAATGTAGTCTTGTTTGTTTTCGCCTGATAATCTAAAGTATCTGTTAAGCCAGTAAGTAGCATAAGTAGCATAAGCAACATCAGCAGCAGCAAACGAGCAAGCAAAATCAGCATCAGCAGCATTAGAAGTAGCATAAGTAGCAGCAGCAGCATAAGCAGCGTTTTTATATAACTCTTCTTGGGTGTACTTACCTGGGTTTAGTTGATGATCAATAACCATTAGTATGTGTTTGTTCATTGTTTAACCTCTATTGTTTAGTTTTTCGCCGCACATAGGGCAATAGTTTATTTTAACTCTTTCATTAAAAGATGAGTCACAAGAGTAAGCATTATAATCTGCAACTAATTCGTCACCCTCAACATATAATGAGAAATCCTCAAACCCTATATCCTTTTCACATAAATTACACATATCAATTAACCTCTATTGTGTTGCTTTTTCAGCCAGTAATTAATTTCAGCAGTTTCAATAGCAAGAACTACTTGCCCATCAATAGGTTCTTTTCTTATTCTTTTACAAGCGAGTTTGAAATCTTTGTCGACAGATCGTGATTCAATAAGCTTTGCTAATCTTCTTATTCTTTGCGCTCTTATGCTAATTGGGTGCGCTCTATTCACCGCATTACAAAGAAGCATAGTGACTGTATCATCTTGCATTCTTGAGTAGCTATTTTCCATTAGTATTCCTTGGTAATTAATTTCTCATAAGGCACTTGCACTACCTTAAAAGCAATCAACTATCTAGCCAAGCGGAGATTCATCTAAAGACTTAAAGCCCTTAATCTCATTCTTAGCTGGCCATTGAGCAGTCTCAGGCTTAACTGAAAGCTTTATGGCAAGAGGGATATTGTGTAAATCTTCAGTATCTTCTAGCTCACCCTCGAAACCAACAGCTTCACAGATTGCTTTAAGATCGCTTTGGGCAATTGCAACAGCAGTTTCATTTTTATTTACAATATTCAAGTTAGTGTAAACTAAACGTTTTTCAAATTCGCCTTCAAGCACTTTGAAAGTAAGAGCGATATACTTGCCATCTTTCGCTTTTGTAGATTTAAGCTCAGATTTGGTAATTTCCGCTTCTTGCCAGCCAGCAGGGATC
>JAAEMX010000028.1 GCA_024225035.1 Lentisphaerota bacterium | reverse complement strand
TAATTATGCTATCTTTTCAATAATATATGATTAACTAGTAATAATCGATTTTTGATGTTCTATTCTACATTATTACCTTTATTTATTTGATTATTCAATGATCGATCTTTATTTAGTAGATTATTAAGGTATTATTGAATATGATTTCAGCTATTAAAACAATCTATTATTAATCTATTCTTCTTTAATTCCAATGTTATATGTGATCTTCAAAGCAATTGAATAAAGGATATTTTTTACATTTCTAAATTAATTTATTGTGAAATTAAATTATTACTTCTTAATTATAAGCTATTTTACACTATAGTTTCTAATTATAAAAACTTGATTTTAGAAGAATTGCCGATGTTACTGGAACAACTTTTAACCAAATCTATTCATTATTTATTAATCATTATTGATCTTATTCTCTTGATTTATTGGGAAATGGTTTTAATATCTGTTATTCATGGTAGTTTTTATGCTATCTTCTAAGTACTAATCATAGTATTATTAGGTTTTAGATATTTAGCTAGTAGTATACCATCAATTTCTTCAGCAGGTGTAGCAATTGGTGTTGGTTCGATTCCCAGTATATCGATTTTTGCTATAAGTCGTAATCCAGTTATTTCCAATGTTTTAATTAGACGAGCTTTTATTGGATCTCCTTTGGTTGAAGTTTCAGGATCTATTGGTTTAGTATATAGTTTTCTGATTTTA
>JAAEMX010000027.1 GCA_024225035.1 Lentisphaerota bacterium | reverse complement strand
TCCGGCGCTACGTGCACCGAGCCGTAGACCAACACGGCCAAGTCATCGACGTCTACGTGTCGAAACGACCCAACACCACCGCCGCCACACACTTCTTCGAAACCGCGTTGACCGGCCACGGGCGACCCTGTCGAGGTCACCACCGATCTGGCCGCACCCCTGCTACGTGTGATCGATGAACTGATCCCAGAAGCCGCCCACGACACCGAGCAGTACGCGACGGATCGAGTGGGACCACGGCCGACTCGAGGCGAGACTGAGACCGATGCGCGGTCTGAGCACCGATCGGACCGCGTCGATCGTGATCCACGGTCACGCGTTCGTCCAGAGTCTTCGACGCGGTCACTACGAACTCGGCGCCGAAGCCGACCGCAAGCGTCTACGCGTCGCGGCCGCTTTCGATGAGCTCGCCGACGTGATCTGGCCGAACCCCGACACCAAACCGGCAGTCCGCGCCCGCCGATCGATCAACGCAACGGTGCCTTCTCACCAGGTGCGATGAGTATTCGGCACCTGCGGCATCCGATCCGTCAACGCATCGGTGCCAGATGAGAACATTTTCATGCCTCTCTCATGCCCGTCTCATGATCAACCTCCATACTCAGGGTGTCAACACCGATAGATTCCGGAGTTGGCTCGTGCCAACAGCGCGCTGTC
>JAAEMX010000026.1 GCA_024225035.1 Lentisphaerota bacterium | reverse complement strand
CGGCCAGATCCGTTCGTCGAGCAGTCAGGGGGGCGTGCCTGGTTTCGGGTCGGGGAGCTTCTCGACCTGGTCCACTTGATCGAGTCCGTGCAGAAGAAAGCCGAGGAGGGCGGGACTGATGTGTAAGGAACATAACGCCCCAGATGTATGCCACTTTACGCCGCGCAGCGAGGATCACCCTCTCTGCCAGGCTCCAGCACTGGCCAGCATAGGTGCCATAACTGCGACTACGTCCGTAATCCCCCTGGCGCCCCTTGCGCACCCCCGCCATGGCGGCATAGTGTGGCATACACTTCGCGAATGCGCATACCGAAGAGCTCCCCATGTCCCACGCAAACCCCAAGAACTCCAAGCTCGAAGAACTCCGGCGACGCAATGCTCTGCATCCCCATCCAGAGCGAGTGACCAGCGAACTCTTCACCAGCGGTGTCTTCTTCGATCCCCACGACGCTGTCCAGGTCAAGTACGAGATGCTGCGGCGGGTGCGCGTCGACGGGATTTCCGTCACGCGTGCGGTCAAGGAACACGGCTACACGCGTCCCACCTTTTACGAGGCGAAGAAGGCGGTCGAGCAGGATGGCATCGCTGGGCTTCTGCCCGCCAAGCGTGGGCCCCACTCGGCGCACAAGCTCTCAAAAGAAGTGATGGCCTATGTGGGCGAGTTATTGCGCGAGAGCCCGGCGCTCGTCACACGCGAACTCGTCAAAGAGATCTCCAAGCGTTTTGGCATCAAGGTCCACCCACGCAGCGTCGAGCGCGCGCTGGATCGCGAAAAAAAGGGCTGAGGGATCACATAGCGGGCGAAGGCATGCCCGTAGGCAATCCGGACAAGTCGCAGCAATACGAGAAGCTCCGGTCCCACGTGATGGCAGGCCATCGGAATCGGGGAGCAATCGCGATGG
>JAAEMX010000025.1 GCA_024225035.1 Lentisphaerota bacterium | reverse complement strand
GCCTGACGAAAAGCAGTGGTTTTCAGCTGATTTTTAACATCTGCGGTGAAAGAAATCACGAAAAACGGCAATGGGAAATGTTGTCGCGTTGCGTCACACCCTATCGATTAAACTGAAAAACTCGGTACTCTCAAGTTAGTATAATCTAATGATTTGAATCTTTTAATATAATCCTTACATGCCCCTTAAAAAAGTCATACTTTAATGATTTAATAATATTCTAACAATATTACAATATGTTGTTTTCTAATCGAAAATCGCTATTTAAATGAACTTTGTGTTTTTTAAGTAGAGTCGGGCACTTACGATTTGCTTTTTGACTGAGCGGGGATAGTTTTGTTATTAATTTTAAGGATACAGTGCTCTTTTTAAAATACAAGTCACTGTTTCTGTTAAGCTTTGTATTGAAATTAATTTTTATATATCAGGAGTTATTATCATGGAATTTTATGATGTAATAAACCGTCGCCGCAGCATGCGCGGTTATAAATCAGATCCTATTCCTGCAGAATCACTGGATAGAATAGCCAAGGCCCTGCAAGTAGCGCCCTCAGCCTGCAACCTGCAGCCGTGGAAGTTTCTCTATATCGAAAATCAGGACTTATGCGACAAAATCTGTCAGGTCTACAGCCGTGAATGGCTCGGTCAGGCGCCAGCCATAATAGTCGCACTCGGCAACAGCGAAGACTGTTGGAGGCGTATTGAAGGCACCCCCATTGTTGATATTGATGTCGGTATTGCCATGGAACATGTAGTTCTGGCTGCTGCTGCTGAAAATCTCGACACCTGCTGGATTTGTGCTTACGAAATCAAAAAACTAAATCGAGTCCTTGAAATCAATCATCCATGGAGCGCCCTTGCAATTACCCCGATTGGTTTTGGAAGTAAAGAGCCGCGCGAATTGGACCGCAAACCGATTGACGAGATTTTTGAGGTCATTAAATGAATTTGAGAACGAAAAAAGTATTCAGCGACGAGTGGCAGGCTAAATTCCTGCCTGAACCGGAAACTATCTTGAGTTTCAACCATGGCGGCCGGGAAATCATGCGTTTACTTCCGGCTGAAATCAACGATTTCAAGGAAAGCCAGTGCATCATAAAAAAGGCTCGCACCCACATTACAGAGGACGGACTCTCGAGCAAATTTGATTCTGAAACCGTGATTCCATTCGGCTCTGAACCTTCGATCAAACGCTCAGCGGAGTTTGCAGACGGATTTGCTAAAGTAATCATGGATATACGTCCAGGAAAACATGATCAAATCAGATACCTCAAAACCGACTCTATAGTATTGAACGGCCCTTGGAAAAAAATCGCAATATGCCGGATTCCGGTTGCTGGTTCAGCTTTACCGGAACTTGAATGGCAGGAACTTTCAGCAGAGGATTCTGTATTGTTTGATGCCGGTTACCCTTTTTTAAACTGCGTACTGGAAGATGAAAATGGTTTCCGCTTTGAAGTAGGACTTGGCGATGACCTCTGGCGATGGAACTCTGCAGCAACTCTTGAGCTTTGCTCCGGCAACTTCAAAGTAAGTGGTTCGAACGAGTCAATAACAATTGATCGTGCGCCAATTGTTTTTGAAAAAGATGCTGAAGCCGATAAACGTTCATGGCGGTTTAAATGGTATTTTGCCTGGAGTAAAGCTCCAGCATCAAAGCTGGTACCTTCCGACGCAATTATAATTGACGGTGCCAAGCTTGATGTTCCGGCTGCAGCTTTGAACTCCAGCACTCAAGGAGCTATTTGTCACATGTCAGCTCCCTCAAGAAGAACTTTCCGTAAATCATTACGATCAGGGTTTTCCGCCAATGACAATTCAACTTTTATCATCACAGGTGTTGAACCGCATACCTGCAATACCGCATCACATCTGGATCGCCCCGGCAACAGTTCGCTGACACACTGGGATGTCTGGGACATTGCAGAGTTTTACGTCTGGGGTAACCGTAAAGGCATTCCTAACCAGAATATTCTGATGATTACACCGCCTGAAGGCTCTAACGCTGGTGAATACCCGATTACAGCAAGTCTGTCAAGACCGCCCAAAGGAAATATCTCAGCTGAATAGTTAAACTTATTCTATCAGCTTAACCTGTTGATTTTTACAGAAAAATATTATAGAATCTATTTTTCAATAGCCAGTTAAGGAGGCAGAGAAAATGACTGTTGAAGAACTAAGCACCGAATTCGCGTGTGAAAATATATCTTTTGAAGAAGGCCCTAACGGTTTGCCAGTAGCAAGGCTGCGCAATGATTTGGGTGATGTCGCTATTTCTGTTCACGGAGCACATGTACTGAGCTATGCTCCTTCAGGAAGTGACCCGGTTATATGGCTGAGTGAATACAGCTGGTACGAAGCTGACAAGCCTATCCGCGGAGGTATTCCAGTATGCTGGCCGTGGTTCGGCGGAAATCCACAGAACCCCGACTGGCCGGCGCACGGTTTTGCTCGAATATCAGAATGGAACGTGGTAGCTGCCGGTCAGGAAGGCGACAACACTTACATCACTCTCGAGTTGACACCGGATGATATCCCTGAAGAATTTTGTACGTTTGCGTTCAAACTGACTTTAAAAGCAATTGTCGGGAGCGAACTGAGAGTTGAACTGACTACGGAAAACACTTCAGAGTTTCCGTTTGACTTTAGCTCGGCACTGCACAGTTATTTCAACATCAGTGAAATCACTAAAATTGCTGTCAACGGCCTGAATGGAAAAGAATACATTGACACTATGGACGACAGCCATCATATACAGCAGGGTGATATAACCTTTGCAGCCGAGACTGATTTGCTGTTCCCTGATACAGACGACACCTGCTTTATAAATGACCTTGGCTGGAATCGCAAAATAACTGTTGCCAAAGAAAACAGCAACAGCACAGTTGTCTGGAATCCGTGGGCGGCTAAAGCTGAACGCATGCCTGATTTCGGTGCGGAAGAATACCACGGCATGGTCTGCGTTGAAACCACTAACGCTGATGCTGATGTCCGTTCACTTAATCCCGATGAAAGTCATACAATGACCGCAATAATCAGCGTCAAAAATCACTGATAATCAATTTCCAGAAAAATTATTATTTACTGGAGACTTTGAGATACGAACAGATACAATCAAAAAGAGAGAACAATGAACGACCTGACTAAAAAATTTGAAGAACATTACGGGCGTCCGGCTGAAGTTTTTTCTGCAGCCCCGGGCAGACTTGAAATTCTTGGCAACCATACCGACTACAATGAAGGTTTTGTCCTGAGTTGTGCGGTTGAGCAAAAAACCAGATTTGCAGCAGCTAAGGCTGAAGGCAGAATCTGTCGGGTTATTGATTTCAAGTTTGAAAGTCAGGCTGAATTCTCTCTTGACGAACTTAATAATCCAGCTCAAGGTGAATGGGTTAATTACCTCAAAGGCGTCTATTACGAGTTGAATAAACGCGGCATTGAGCCGGGAGCAGTCGACGTCGCCATGGACAGCAGCGTTCCGCTTTCAGCGGGAATGAGCAGTTCAGCAGCGCTTGAAGTAGGCTTTTGCTTTGCTCTCAAAGAACTTTATGGAATTGAACTTGACAAAACAGACTGGGCCAGAGTTGGTCAGGGTGTTGAAAATGACTACCTGGGCGTCTCTACTGGACTGCTCGACCAGTTCAGTTCAATTTACGGCCAACAGGACGCTTTGATCATGTCTGATTTCCGCACGGACGAAGTTATTAAAAACGTACCTGTTCCTCACGGCTATGTTTTGATTGTGGCTAACTCCATGGAAAAACATGACCTTGTAGACTCTGAATACAACGTAAGGCGTCAGGATTGTGAAGGCGCTGCTGCCAAGCTCCAGAAACTTTATGACAGCGTAAAAACTTTGCGCGATGTTTCAATGGAACAGCTTGAAGCAGCCAAAGATGAACTTACCCGCCTGGAATATCTCCGTGCTAAACACGTAGTCGGCGAAGATGAGCGCGTCATTGAAGGCGATAAGCTGCTGGCTGCAGGAGATGTCGAAATCTTTGGCAAACTGCTTTTTGAATCTCACGAAAGCTCAAGAGTTAACTTTGAAAACAGTACTCAGCGACTTGACTATCTGGTTGAACTTGCCAAATCAATTCCCGGCTGTATCGGTGCACGCCTGAGCGGTGGCGGCTTTGGAGGAATTTCAATTCATCTGGTTAAAGAAGAATCAGCCGACGAATACAGTTCACGCCTAAGCGCGGCTTTTAAATCGCAGACCGGCGATGAACCGCAAATTATCAAATGCGCCATCGGCAGTGGTGCTCAGGTTTCAAGCCTGTAAAATTTTACGAATCCATACGCAGCGGAGTTTAGTATTATACTGAATTCCGTTGTTTTTTTGTATTTAACAGATTTTTATTTCAGCTTAGGTTGATTTAAAAATATCCTCACCGGTAAACATACTGATAAAAACTAGAACTTTATTATAAAATAATACATTTAACTATTGACAACTGATACAGTAAGCATTTATACTCATCCTTGCACACAGGACTGTCTTGTTATTTTATGATCTGCAGATCGCCAGAACCACAATCCTCTATTTCAGGAGAAGATCATGAAAAAAGGCAGCTTTCTTGCCGGAACGGCAGTTTTATTTCTATTCATTTTCAGCTTTTCCGTACAGGCACTTGAAATCGTTGACCGTTCCCCCGACGGCAAAGGTTATAAAGCAGCTTTAGATAAGGCTCACAACAAGTATCTGGTACACCTCCAAGGCAATGGCAGGAAAATGGGTTATCAGCATGGCTGGATGCTAGCTGATGATGTAAAATACATTTGTTCATATCAATTCTACCGCGACACTGCAATGGCTTTCCTCGGCGGTGATCCCAAACTGGTATCCGTTATTAAAAATGATATTTTATTTAAACCTATAATTGCCGCACTAGTTGCTGACGCAAGAAGGCTATCACCTTACATTCCCCAGGAATTTGCCGATGAAATGCGCGGAATTCGAGATGGCGCAAAGGCTCGACTTCAGTCTGAAGGAAAAGATGTTGGTGAAATCAGCTATGATCACCTGCTGGTCTCCAACATGGCTTTCGACTTAGTACTTTCCGTTGCTTATCGCATAATAGTTAAAGATTTGAAAGTTAGTGCTGAAGAAGAAAAGAAAATCAGAAATAATGTTTATCAAAACATGCATATGTGCGACGGCTTTGTAATCAATAAAGCAGGAACTACTACTGGCGGAGTAATGATGGGCCGCAGCTTTATGAACCTCTGGAGCATGTGTAAAAATACTGTGATAATGAACTATAATCCAACTTACGGTCACCGTATTATTTCTCCTAATATTCCAGGATTTACCGGAATCGCTGTAGGCATGAATGACGCAGGTTTAAGCATGGGCATGGATATGGTACCTGCTGAAGAAACCAGCGTTGTGTTTTCCGGCAAAGGCTGCCTGCTGCTTACACGATACCTTCTCTCAAAACACAGCAACGTTCGTGATGCTGTCGATGATATGGACCACTCTGCACGCGGAGTCCCGTGGATCTATATTATGGCAGATGCTGGAACAGGCGCCGTAGCCGAAGCTGGTGCCAATACATGGGGAGGTAAATTCCCTTGGGATCATGCCACTTTCGGTGCACGCTTTATTGACTGGGTGGATACCAATGCCCCACGTAAAAATGGAGTTCAGCAAATCGAAAACGACCCACGCTACATTGTTGCAAGCAACCATTTTATCATGCCTAATATTATCATAGAAAACAGAGCAAAAGCAATCGAGGATTCCACTAACCGTTACAATACTCTCGTACGCCTTGTCGGAGACAAAGTAACTGGCGGTGGAGTTTCAATTGAAGACGGCAAACAGTTGGTAAATTATCTTTGCCCTCTTGATTACAATATCTACAAAAATACCACCATGTACAATGGAAACAAATGTGGTGATTTCTACAAATCATCACAAGGAAAAGTTGACGGCATCAGAGCCTTGCTCGACGTGCCCAACCGCAGAGTATACGCAATGTATGGAAATTACAGCGATCCGTGGGCTGTATTCCAACTTTAAGTTAAGACCCTTTTTACTCCCCCTGATATACCTTCATGCCCTTCGAGGGCATGAAGTTTCTTTGTATTTAATTAGCAACAGGGGCAGCGAAACTAATTATTTCATTAAAACAAACATTTGCTTTCCCGTTATCTGTCTGCAGGATATACTGCAAACGGAAAACTGGTGGAAGTTTTTCACGGGCTCTGAACTCAGCTCCGTCAATGATCGAATACTTGACAACCTGAACAGAGTGATCAACTTCTTTCACTAATCGATACCGCCTGTTAAGAGTGGTTACCGCGGTGAAAACCAATGGCAGCGGCTTGCCATTAAGGTCTGTAAGTTTCAGGGTTGATTCACGTTCATACATTCCGGTTTTCACTTTGAATTGACGGCAGAAGGCAAAGGTCTTATCATTGACCTTGTAAACTGCGAAAAAACCATTTTCGTTGGCAACTCTTTTCAAGAGCTTCCAGCTAGGCAATGCCACGGCCTTGCTCCATTTTTCAATTGTACCGGTATTCGGCAGCTTACGAGTTCTTATTTCCTGTATGCCACGGACTGAATCAACGATATTTTCTACCATTTCGTTGAAAATGACTTTTTTCTTGCCATTAACTTCACGGCAAATCACCCGCAGGTGACGCGGAAAACGGTGCATCCTGATAACATATCCATTCAGTTCACGACGCTTGAGAACCTCACCTGTCTTGGGGTTTACTACCCAGTATTCCTGCACCAGAGAGGAATTCGGGCCCCACTGATTCAAACGAATATTTTTACCGAAAACGTCCTGCACTTCAATTTCCATGCGACGATTTTCACCGGAAATATGGTGAAAACAAAAGGCCAGTTCACTGCTGTTCATACCGATGGCAAACAGAGCAAAATAATAGTCGTTTCTCTCTTCGGCTTTAAGCAAACGCCATTTATAAAGGCGTGTCATCTGTTTAAGCCATTCATGGAAGTTATGATAAACCGGCAGCTTGTCAACAGTTGCGCTTTCAAAATAACCGTTAGTCCAATTTTCTGCTCCCGGGTCAATGTCTGAGTCGGGGTCTGAGTCCAGATAGAAGTTACCTGCCAGCGGGGGATTATCATTCTTAACATTGGCGATTACCAGCGCGGAAAGTGCACCGATGCAGACAATAATGATCAACCAGCGTTTCATTTTACGCTCCTCTTTTTGAACAGGAATCACAATATTTAAGTGAAAAATGTTTTGTGAGCCCTGCTAATTCTCTCCTAATGCAACTAAACAGTTACTAATACTAGTTTATAACAAACACGATTATTTGTCCATAACCCATTGATTAAAAAAGTATTTATTCTTGTCCCCCTGCATTCAAAAGCTTCTGTTCAATCTTGTAAACATCCGAACTCACACCAATTCCCGCTGCTGTTGTCGGCTATGATGATTCAGCTTCGCAAACCAGCACCAGCTGTGAACGTTTGGTAGACTCGTTCTCAGTAGAAAACAGATAGCCAAGAAAAGGGATTTTTGAAAGAATAGGCAACCCGGTTATACTGCGAACAACTTCACGTTTACGCAGTCCGCCGATAACAAATCGAGTGCTATTATGTCCTATATGCACTTTGGTTTTTATACGGTTATCCTTGGACAAACGCGGTGTACCGTCTGAAGTCCAGCCGATGAGACTCACGTTGGTCATATCAATATCCATAATAGTAGCTCGCATATTCACAATCGGATTTATAGAAATATGGAACCCATAGCGCCCTGGTTTCAACGCAAATTTGGTATTACGCAAACTGGTTGAAGACCTTTGAGGCTTAACTGTAATCCACACCTCTTCGCCGTCGATAATTTCTTTGTTTCTTTCATTTATCGACGGATGTCTCATCTCAAACTCTCCTTTTTCAAAAATTTTGATTTCTAATGTCATAATATAAACCATGAGTACTAGCTCTTGATTAAAGCTATTTGAGAAAATAATGAAACAAGTAAAAAACAGATTATTTTTATTGTGACA
Organism: Lentisphaerota bacterium; assembly: GCA_024225035.1. Taxonomy (GTDB): domain Bacteria; phylum Verrucomicrobiota; class Lentisphaeria; order Victivallales; family Victivallaceae; genus Zth2. Next base: position 183,565 of record JAAEMX010000025.1, on the reverse strand, counting down.
CACTTACAACTTTTGAGCATAAATTTCACAATTCATTAAGAAAGCATTTCAAAATGATCATAAAGATGTTTTAAACGGCTTTTTCAGTACTATACTGTTTTGAAAAAATCCCAATATATGACACTCACTGAAATCAGCTGGCTGTTTTTAACAACTTTGTACTTTAAAATAATTTGATTTTTTCAAGTGTCTGAGTACATTAACAGATTCACTGTTAATAAGATTTAACTTTTTTAATTGCATATACCTTATTCCTAAACAGGAGACACTGGATAAATGACAACTGATAAAAAATGCAAACATACAAAAAGCAGCAGGAAGACAGACGAAGAACCGGAGCTTGATATCCTGAATGAGGAAGCTAAGGCTGTGAAAGCTGCTGAAGAAGCTGAAAAAGCAAAAGCTGCTGAAGAGACCCAAAAAGAGGCTAAAAAACCTAAAAAACTTACTCCGCAAGAAAAAATTACGGAGCTCGAAATCCAACTGGCGGAAACCCAGGATAAAATTCTGCGTACACACGCCGAATTCATGAACTATCGGAAACGGACAGCTAAAGAAATTGCTAATGCAAGAATGTTCGGACTGACCGATACTATAACACCTTTCCTGCAGGTATTTGACCATTTCAACATGGCGGTTATGGCTGCAGAAAATTCTGATAATATGGATGCAATACGTCAGGGCCTTGAAATGATCCTTGGTGAATACGAAAAAGCCCTTGACGAACTGAATGTTGAACGCTTTGAGGCCAAAGGTAAAGCCTTTGATCCAGAACTTCATGAAGCCGTCGCACACGAATCTTCTGATGAAATTCCTGAAAATCACGTCCTCAAACAGTGGAGCTGCGGCTACAAAATGGGTGAACGCCTGCTCCGTCCTGCCACTGTTGTCGTAAGCAGCGGTCCGGCTGCAGCTGAAAAAGAAGATGCCAGTGATGAAAAAAGCGAAGAGCAGTAAACCGGAGAATATATTAAATGTCAAATGACTATTACGATTTGCTAGGCGTAAATAAAAGCGCCTCAGATGCAGAATTAAAAAAGGCCTACCGCAAACTGGCCATCAAATATCACCCGGACAAAAACCCGGGGAACAAAGAAGCTGAAGAGAAGTTTAAAGAAATTTCAGAAGCTTATGAAGTACTCAGCGATAAAGGCAAGCGTGCAAAATATGATCAGTTCGGTCACGCTGCGTTTACCAACGGTGGCCGAGGCGGTCCCGGTGGAGCTGGCGGCTTCCACGATCCGTTCGATATCTTCAGTCAGGTATTTGGCGGCGGCGGTGGCGGCGGCAGCAGCATTTTTGAAGACCTTTTTGGCGGCGGTGGCGGCGGCGGTCGTCGCTCCAGCGCCAGCGGTGCTATAGATGGTGCTGACCTGCGCTATGATATTGAGATTGACTTTGAAGATGCAGTTTACGGTGCAGACAGACGTATCACTATTCCTAAAATGTCAGGCTGCAAAAGCTGTGACAGCACGGGCTGCGAACCGGGCTCAAGCCGCATTACCTGCAGTCGTTGTGGCGGCTCAGGCCAGATTGCCATGTCACAGGGCTTTTTCAGCGTAAGACAGACTTGTCCAAGCTGCCAGGGCGCTGGTCAGGTAGTTGATAAACCTTGCCATAAGTGTCACGGAGAAGGACGTGTACGTGTTGAACGTAAACTACAGATCCATATTCCTCCCGGTGTCGACACCGGCTCCAGACTGCGTGTTGCAAATGAAGGCGAAAGCGGTGTTCGCGGCGGCAGCAACGGTGACCTTTACGTATTCATTCATGTAAAACAGCACAAAATTTTTAAGCGTGAAGGTAATGACCTGCTTGCTGAAATGCCGATCCCATTCAAAATTGCTGCAATGGGCGGTGTTGTTGAAGTCCCTACTATTACCGGCAAAGCTAAAATGAAAATTCCGGCGGGAACTCAGAACGGAACAATTCTGCGCCTTAAAGGTAAAGGTGTTCCAGCACTTCGCGGCGGCTCTCGTGGTGACATGCATGTTCGCATAGCTGTAGAAGTTCCAACTAATCTCAGCCGTGAACAGAAAGAGCTTCTGGAAAAATTCCAGGACTCACTCGTTGACAGCAAAAACCACCCGCGTAAAGTAGATTTTGAGAAAAAGGCAAGCCAGTTTCTCAAAGAAAAGTAATTAATCCGGGAGGCTCCGTCCTCCCTTAATTTATTCCGGACGGCACAATCCAAATGGGCAAAAAGAAAGAAAAAAAAGAAGCCGGCGGACCGCTGGCCAGAAATAAAAAAGCGTTTCACGACTATACTGTTCTTGACCGCTGTGAAGCTGGGATTCAGCTGAAAGGCACTGAGGTTAAAAGCTGTCGTGCCCGTAATATTTCCATGGCTGACTCCTACATCAAAATCATTCGCGGGGAAGCCTATTTAGTAAACGTGCATATCGCGACCTACGAGCATGGCAACCTGTTCAACCATGATCCCAAGCGCAACCGTAAACTGCTGTTAAATAAAAAAGAGATTCTAAAACTCTGGCAGCAGATTAAAGAAAAAGGGTTGACACTTGTTCCCCTGAAGTTTTATCTGAAGCACGGGCTGATAAAAGTAGAAATCGGTTTGTGTAAGGGAAAAACTCACAGCGATAAGCGTGACACCCTGCGCAAAAGACAGGATGATATGGATGCCCGTAAAGCAATGGCACGTCTGTAAAAACCTTTACTTCTTCGGATTGAAACCGCCGCCTCGACGGTAACCGCTCAGATCAAGTAAAACGTTTTCAAATCCAATTCTTTTGAGCTTTTCAGTAATCTGCGTGGAAAGAATGGCTGCTTTAGCTAAATCAGCCATTCTAAGCTCAATTCTAGCGTCATTTTTCCCCTGCAGTCTCACTCTGCAGCCAGCAAATCCTATATCCTGAAGATATTCCTCTGCAGCATCAACTATTTTTAAGCTCTTAGCATCCAGCAACTTACCATAAGGAACACGCGAAGCCAAACATGCCGAGGCCGGACTATCGTAATTAGGAATTCCCCACTCATGCGAAAGTTCACGAATCATCTTTTTATCAAAACCAGCTTCAAGCAGAGGGTGCCTTACTCCCAGTTCTTCCGCCGCAGCAGTTCCCGGTCGATAGTCATCAATATCATCTAAATTGTAACCGTCAGCAACATATGCCATTCCGGCAGCCTTAGCTGCTTCAATAATACCCCGCATTATTATTTTTTTGCAGTAATAGCAACGCTGCTGGTCATTCCTGACAACGTCACTGTCCTCTAAGGGCTTAAGGCGAATAAGGCGAAGTGGTAAGTCATTTTCCCTAGTCCAATTCATAGCGAACTCATGCTCACGCCGTGGGAGCATTTCGGAAATTGCGTGAAACAGTAAAAATTTATCTTCAGGCAATGCACGCTCAGCTGCTGCCGCCAGCAAGGTGCTGTCAACGCCGCCCGAAAAACAGATGGCGACACTGCCCATCTCTTTGAGCACGTTCATCAATTTTTCTTCACTGGACAATTTAGACATGATCAACTCAACTATTTTCCTAAAACAGAAAGCATTTTTAAATAATCTTCTTCAAGAATACTGGACATCTTGTGCCAGTCGAATTTTTCAGCAACCAGTTTTTTACCATTTTCACCCATCTTTGCCGCAAGCTCAGGACTTTCAAGGATTTTCAGAGCGAATTTCACTACACTTTCGACACTCTGAGGCTCAGCACAGTAACCGGTTGAACCGTCAAGAACCACCTCGGGGGTCCCATCGAGCCTGAACCCGATAGCGGGTTTGCCGGAAGCCAATGCCTGAACAACTGAACGCGGCAAACCTTCCCGCAAAGAAAGATGCATAAGCAAATCCATCAACGCAATGTAACGGTATACTTCATCAGGTGGCACCAGTCCGGCAAAGTGAAAGCGGTCAGTCAGGCCTATTTCAGCAATCTGCGCCTGCATTTCTTCATACATAGAACCATTACCGACTATCAGAAAATGGACATCGTCATGCTTTTCAGCAATAGCCTGTGCCGCCGGAATAAAGTATTCGTATCCCTTCAAAGGAAATAGCCTTGCTACAGCTCCAACCACCCTGACGCCTTCAGGAATGCCGAGCTGCACTCGCAAGTCAGCTTCAGGCTTTGAGTTAAGGAACTTACCTATCTCCATACCGCTATATACTACCTGATACTTTTCGCGCGGCGCTACTTTGCACTCAACACACTGGTCAATCATCGCTTGCGCCACAGCGTAAATCTTGTGGCATCGTTTAGCGGCCCAGCGTTCAGCATTTATGTACAACAAGTTTTTCCAGGAGCTTTCGTACGGGTGAAAAGCCTGTCCGTGAACAGTATGGACAACCAAAGGAACTTTACAGTCCCATGCCGCGGCGCGCCCCAATACTCCGGCTTTTGAGCTATGAGTATGAACAACATCGAATTTACGTTCTTTAAAAAACTTTTTCAGCTCACGATATGCTTTAATATCTTTACTAACACTGACTTCACGCACCAAATGGGGAATTTCAGCTATTTCAAATTTTGGATAATCAGAATTACTCAGCAATTCACCTTCAGGACCTGGAGATGGGCCCGTAACCAATACTACTTCATGCCCTTCCTGAATATGCCCTACAATTGTAAATAAAGTATTCTCTTGAGCACCACCCACAATCATCCGGGTGATAACATGGCAAATTTTCAATTTCCTTTTACTTGATGACATATTCCCTTATCTCCAAATATGAGCCGTTTTTAATGAAACCATTGGCTAATTTGCGCCCGCCAATCTTGATCAAATATTTCCCGTTATTATTCAACACTTTAATATGTAGTGCTCGAAGATGATATTCAATATCAAAAATATCTTTTTGACTTGTTATTTCCAACTGCGGACTACTGAACAAATATTTCATAGTTCCTTCCTTATCAACCTGTCGCTTTCCTCTAAGATATTTGGCTCCTTTCGCCACCATATCTGAAACTGTCTTTTTGAAATTGCGGCTTCTGGACACCGGATTCATTTGAATCAGATTATCGGCTCCTACCCGCACCCGCAAAGTCCCAGCTCCCGCGCTGAAAGCCTTAGTACTTCCGGTAAACGCAACATATTCTATGCGTCGAATGCCGCGCTCACCCAGCTTGGCAACTATAGTTTTGGCAGCCTCAAACGAAGGAACGTTAATCACTACTGCTTCCCTGTTTTCCGGATCAGCCAGCACTACAGCGGTCTCTTGACTGCCTCCGCCTCGCATCAGCATCACTGTTGGAGGCATAAAACGATTGGCAAAATGCCAGTATAACACAACAGCAATAATCGCAGCCATGCCGGAAAAAAACCACGCTCGCTTACGAGCGGAAACCATCATAATCAGCGCACCATAAAAGAACAGCATCCCCGAAATACTGGGTCGAATGGCACTGGTTGATTCAAAAATATAATGTGAAAACAGTATAATCCCGTCAATAAAATTCAGAACCGTAGTAACTGCCAGCGCCGCCGGATACACCATAAACGGAATGATACTGACAAAAAGCTTTGCAAAAATAAAGTTAAACAGCAGCCACACAAAAGGGATCAGTAAAAAGTTAGCCACGATTGAAAAAGGAAAGTAAATGCCCTGATAATAAAGACATATGCCGCTACTTGCCAGCCATGCAGTCAGGCAGCCTACAAGACCTAAGTTAAATTTCCGCAGCCACTTTTCACGCAATACAGTAAGCCAGTGCCGATGCGACGGAGGTATCCACAACAGCACCTCACCCGGAAATTTTGACCATTCATGCATTCCGTCGGCTGCTGCAATCAGGAATCCTACTACTACAAATGAAAACTGAAATCCCATATCCTTCATATAAAAAGGATTTTTCAACAAAAGCACCGAAGCGGCCAGAAAAACCACATTTAAAGGCGGCACCTTCAACAATGCCGCACGGCAGAAACACCATATTGTAATCATTAGAAGAGCCCGTGATGCAGGTGGATGCATGCCGGTAGCTAAAGCATAGAGGAGCACAATAAATGGAATAATAACGTGTCTGGTTCGAAAAGGCACCCAACGCAAAAACCACATTAGAATGAGAGCCAGTATACCAACATGCAGACCGCTCACCGTAAAAATATGAACTGTTCCGCTTTTGATATATGAATTTTTCGTGCCAAAGTCCAGCCCCTGCCGGCAACCGAAAAGCAGTGTTGCCAGAAGTCTTCGACTTCGCAAATCTTCAATCCCTTTAATTGTCATCCTCAGCAACCAGTTACGAACTTTCAAGATAGGTCCGTAAATTCGAGGCTTACTTCCTTCAATTCCTAAAAACTCTCTGCCCTGCAGAACAACCTGAATACCGCGTGAGTTAAGATAATCCACAAAATCAGCACTGCCGGGAACAGGTTCATGCAAAAGCTCTCCACCACTGACATAAGACTGAGGATCATCATGTATAACGTACTTTCGACTGAACATATAATTGGAAGGATCACGAAAAGTTCCTTTGAGCTTTATAATATCGCCATAAAAAACTTTTGAAGCCCCCTCAGGAAGTCTGACCGCCGTCCGCCCGGAAGTCTTTAGCCAATCCTTTTCACCATTAAGTTTTATTTTCAAGACTTCAGCGGTAATAAGCGAAGGATTGTCCAGCCATTTGATATCTTTACCGCAGCATGCAGTATCATTTATTCGCAAAACAACCTCAGCACCACGGTCACGGTTGCCAAGCACCTCGGTAAAGGAACGTTGAAACTGCATATATTTGAGGTTAAGAGCCAGAAAACCGGCAATGACAGCCAGCGTAAAAACCAGAGCTTCACGCCTCCTGAGCAGCAAAATACTGATCAAAGCAAGCGGCATAACCATCAGGATTCCCAGCCCGGGACTGACATCATCAAAGAGAAGTTGCGGGAATATGCCATCCAGAATGCCGAGAAAAACCAGAAAAGAAGGAGTAACCCCGACCATTGTGTGCTGTCGGATTATTTCAGACAGTGCTTTTATATACCAATAGCCTTTAACAAGTAACCGCTTGTACCAATACCCGGCCATATTTCCCACTTTTGCTTAAAAATAATGTTTCAGCTCTTATGGATAATAAATTCGCCTGACGCGATAAACAGCTACGGGCTCGCAAGGAGGTGGAGTAGTCAGGACTTCAATATTCTGCCCCTCTTTATTTTTCCAGAGGAAAGAAAATTCTGTCCCGTCATAGTTATGCTTTATAACCGGCTCAGTGTTATTTATAAGCTCAAGTTCCTGGTCGGTAGCATCGTTAAGTTTTTCAGCAGCGTATTCCCTTATCTTACTAATAGCACTTTTAGGGTCTTTCATGCGGTTTATATCATTCCGAATGTCAGCAATGCCTTTTTCCCTGTCCGCATCATCGTCCGAATAACAACCATTCAAAAACAGTACCGTACAGGCACCTGCAAACAGCATAGCCAGAACCTTTTGCTTATGCATCTTGTTGTCCTTTCTGTCAAATCTGATTTATAGAGTCAAGCTTATTTCACGTCGTAAGAAGTATATTATCCCCGACTTTTTATTATGAGATAAAGCCGGCTAGGCGTTAACCAAATATTTTTTTGCCCTTTCCTGAAGCTTGTGAAGCAATTCAAAAGGGACTTTCAATTCACCATACCCGACCCCAAGCTTAACATCCGGGTGATTATCACCGTGAAAATCACTGCCTCCGGAGAGGGCTAAATCAAACTCTTTGCCCAAATCCTTAACCACTTGTCGTTGATATTCGCCAAACTGCGTATAATAACACTCAATGGCATCCAATCCAGCCGGCACCAGAGTTTTCAAAACCCGGCGGCACCACGAACGTTCTTTGGTATTCTGGTAAACCGGATGAGCCCATATAGCAACCCCGCCAGCCTGATGAATAATTTCAATAGCTTCTGCCGGACGCGGCAGATTACGTGCAACGTAAGCTGGACAGCCCCGTTTAATCAACTTATCAAAAACATCCTGCAGGGAATCAAAATCATAGTTATCCTTCAGAAATTTCGCAAAATGCGGACGACCTATTATTTTGCTGCCTGCCAAAGCTTCAATATCTTCAATATCAAGTTCATAACCAAGCCCGTTAAGCTTCCTGACCATTGCCTGATTTCTATTTTCACGTTTTTCCTGAACTGTCTTCAGGAATTTAAGTAATCCAGTCTCATTATGATCAATAAAAAGTCCTATTATATGTAACTCACGACCATTAAAAATTGTGGATATCTCAACTCCGGGAATAACTTCGACCTCAGGATGCTTTTCAGCGGCTTTTAAAAACTCCGGAATTCCTCCAACAGTATCATGATCAGTCAGCGCAATTGCTTTCAAGTTGATTTCAGAAGCCATTTGAACTAATTTTTCGGGCGATACAGTTCCGTCAGAATATAAACTATGCGTATGAAGATCAATTAAATCATCGTCAGCGGTATTAGTTTTCAATATTATCGTCATATAAATCTTTTTATAAATTTTTCAAAAAGTATCAAAACGCGCTGCATATTTCTGCTTACAGTACCTCGACTTTTTCAAAAAAACGCGTACCTTCCAAGCACATACAATCTAGCTTAATAATAACAATATGTAAAGCGACATCTTGATTTTTTTGCAAGCAGTGTTATATTTCAAGCTTATGAAAATGTGGAGGCTTCATTGCTGAAGTCAGACCGAGGAGATGTATTTATCATTTTAAGTCTTTGCGAGGGTAGACTCTATGGAAACTACTAGCACCAAGAAAATGCCTAAATTCACAGGCAAGAAGAAGCAGTATTTTGAGGCTTTGATGCACGCACGGGAAGCTTATCTCGGGCAAATGAACTTTCACGCGTCTGAAGCATTGGACAGCACCAATGCGGATAAGCGGGGTGTAACAACGCACATGGCTGATCTGGGCAGCGACAACTTCCGCCATGCAATGGAGCTTCAGTTAATGACTGAAGAGGGAAGTGCGCTTGAACTGGTTGAAGAAGCCATTGAAAGACTCATTGAAGGTGACTATGGAAAATGCGTTGATTGCGGCGATGAAATTCCTGAAGCACGGTTAAAAGTAAAACCATATGCTATTTACTGCATTAATTGTAAGTCAATTCGTGAACAAAACGACGGAATGAACCCGCACATTGATTAATTTATTGAAAAAATCACTTCCAGGAAGCTCCGATGAACGGAAAATAGTGCTGATCTCAACACTTTTGGCCGTTGCACTGCTTATTATGGATCAGGTTACAAAAGTGCTGGTCGAATCCAACATTAAACTTGGCCAGCGCATATCGATCATTCCTGGATTTTTTGATTTAACCCATATTACAAACAAGGGCGCGGCATGGGGAATCCTCCATGGCTATGGCTGGCTGCTGTTGCTTATCGCAGCGGCAGTTGTTATTGTTGCAGTCCTCTGCATAAGATGGCTTACCGAAGGTTATAACGAACGCTATCTGGCGATATTTATCGTTTTCAGCGGCATCTTCGGTAACTCTATCGATCGCATCTGGCGCGGCCAGGTCGTTGACTTTCTTGACTTTTATGTCAAAGGCCACCACTGGCCCGCGTTTAACGTTGCCGACATCTCAATATGTATCGGTGTAGCAATTTACTTCCTGTCTACGCTTCTGCGCTCGGACAAAAAAACTGAAACCGAGCCTGCGGGCAAATCGGAAGAACTTACTGACAATCAGGCATGAACAGCAAAAAACCAATTCTGGCGGTCATAATGGGGCCGACCGCAAGCGGAAAATCAGAGCTTGCGTTACGACTTGCTGAACACTTCAATGGAGAAATTATTTCTGCAGACTCCATGCAGATATACAAAGGTTTAGATATTGGCACCGCCAAACCTTCCCGCTCTGAAATGAAAACTGTCAGGCATCATTTGGTAGACCTTTATGATATCACTGAAAAACTTGATGTCTATCGTTTCCTTGAACTTGCCGAAAGCGCCGTTTCAAATATTCACAGTCAAGGTAAACTGCCAATACTGGCGGGAGGCACCGGGTTTTATATTCGATCCATGCTCTACGGGCTGGACACTTTGCCGGGAAATGAAAACATCCGTGCTGAACTTGACGCTAAATATGATAACCCCGAAGGCTTTGAAGAACTTAAAAAGCTCATGAAGGAATGCGATCCCGAAGATTTTAAACGCTGGGAAAAACATCAACGAAAACTCATAAGAGCACTGGAAGTATTTACAATCACCGGTAAGTCAATTACCGAACTACAGACTCTGGACAAACCGCAGTTGAATTATCGAACCATCTGCTGGAACCTGTGCTGGGAACGCGACGAACTAAGAAAACGCATTGAGCTGCGCACTGAAAAAATGCTTAAAGCCGGGTGGATTGAGGAAGCTGAAAATGCCATCAACGCAGGTATTTTAGAAACCCCAACCGCTCATCAAGTCCTGGGATACCGGGAAATAAATGAGTACTTGAACGGCAAAACTGACTACCAGACTATGCAGCAGCGAATTGTAACCCGCACCTGGCAATATGCCCGCAGACAAATTACATGGTTCAAAAATCAGCACCCGCAAGCCAAAGTCATTCACATGCCTGCACAATACCAAATACTGCGTGAAAAATTCACTTCCGAGCTTGAATCCATTTGATGAATCACCTTTAAAACCTTGCCAACCTGTCGCTTATCGAATAAAATGACCCTTTTTTCTGAAATTATTTCACACTCTATTTTCATTAATCGTTTTTCAGGTTATATTAGCGATCAACTTTGTCTGATAACTAAACGTATTAATCAGACGTCTAAACATTAAAAGGAAAGTTCAAACAGTGAAAGAAGTCAAGGTAGGTATTATCGGTTTCGGTACAGTTGGCGCCGGCGTTGCTGCCAATATTCTGAAGAATGGTGAAGTAATCGCCAAACGTGCTGGTGTAAAATTGACACTCACCAGAATTGCGGATCTGGACACGACAACGGATCGCGGAGTAACGATACCTCAGGATATACTTACGACAGACGCCATGGCACTGATCAACGAAGTCGATGTTGTTGTCGAACTGGTCGGCGGCACTACTTTTGCAAAGGACTTCATCCTGGAAGCTCTTAAACAAGGTAAGCCTGTAGTTACTGCCAACAAAGCATTGCTGGCAATACATGGCAAAGAACTTTTCGCCGCGGCCGAACAGTCCAAAGCTGATATTTATTATGAAGCCAGCGTTGCCGGTGGTATTCCGGTTATCAAAGCGCTGCGCGAAGGACTTGCGGCCAACCGCATCAACCGCATTTACGGTATCATGAACGGTACCTGTAACTATATATTGACACGCATGGAACGCGAAAAAATGGATTTTGCGCCAATACTGCAAGATGCTCAGGATCTGGGCTATGCTGAAGCAGAACCATCACTCGACGTTGACGGTTTCGATACTGCTCACAAAGCGGCAATCCTTGCTTCCCTGGCATACGGACAGTGGTTTGGCATGGATCCGATTCATGTGGAGGGCATTCGCGACATCTCTCTTGTTGACTTGAAGTTCGCTGACGAACTTGGCTACCGCGTAAAACTGCTGGCCGTAATCAAACAGGTTGACGATGATGTTCAGATCAGAGTACATCCTACTCTGGTCGCGAAAGACACCATGCTGGGCAACATTGCTGACGTATTCAACGGCGTAATGATTGACGGCGACACCGTTGGTGAAACTTTGTTCTACGGTCGCGGCGCCGGCCGTGATGCCACTGCAAGCGCAGTTGTCGCTGACCTGGTTGACGTTGCACTGAACCTCAAGTTTGGCTCACACCGCCGCGTCCCCGCGTTCCGCATTGGACCTCAGTACCGTCACCTGGTTAAAATTGAAGAAATTGAAACACGTTATTACATTCGCCTTCAGGTACAGGATCGTGCCGGAGTCGTTGCAAAAATCGCCAACATTCTGGGCGATAAAAATATAAGCATTTCCAGCTTCATTCAGCGTGAGGCTCACGACGAGCAAAGTGTCCCTCTGCTTATCCTGACCCATGAAGCCAAGGAAAAACAACTTTTCAAAGCAATCGAAGACCTGCGAAAAGTTGAAGAAATTAGTGAAGAAGTTAAAATTTTGAGAATCGAGGACATATAAAAATGCCTGGTAAACATACTGTAGAAAAAATTGGTGGAACTTCCATGAGCCGTTTTGGTGAGCTCATGGAAAATATCCTCATTGGCGGACGATCCGGTGATGAACTTTACAACCGACTGTTCGTCGTATCTGCTTACGGCGGCATCACCAACCTGCTGCTTGAAAACAAGAAAACCGGCGAACCCGGCATCTACGGCAAATTCGCACAGGGCAGCAACGACTGGGAAGGCAAGCTGGAAGAAACACGCGACGAAATGATCAAATACAATCGTTCATATGAAAGCATCGGGCTTGACCAGCAGTTAGCCGATGATTTTGTCAATGAACGCATTGAAGGCATTCGCGTTTGCCTCCGCGACCTGATGCGCCTGCGCACTTTCGGTCACTTCAGCGCAAAAGATTATCTGCCGGCAACTCGTGAATTTTTGAGTGCACTTGGCGAAGCCCACAGTGCCTTCAACTCAGTTGAAATCCTCAAGAAACACAATGTGAATGCCGTTTTTGTTGACCTTACAGGCTGGAAAGAAACTGAATTTTACTCAATGGAAGAAGCAATCGACCATGCGATTAAAGATTTAGACTTCTCTAAATGCATGCCAATTGTAACCGGCTATGTCAAATGCGCTGGAGGCATCATGAATCGCTTTAACCGCGGTTACAGCGAAATCACATTCAGCAAACTTGCGGTTGTCTCCGATGCCCGTGAAGGCATTATTCACAAAGAATTCCATCTTTGCACAGCTGATCCAAAACTGGTTGGTGAAGAAAATGTCAGAACTATCGGCAACACTAACTTTGACATTGCCGATCAGCTTGCCGACATGGATATGGAAGCTATCCACTCCAAAGCATCCAAAGAAATGGAACTCAAAAATATTCCAATCCGCATAAAAAATGCTTTTGAACCGGATCATCCAGGTACTCTTATCAGCCGTGACTATGTTTCACCTGAACCAAGAGTGGACATGATCTGCGGACGTTCTGATATGCTGGCAATTGAAGTATTTGACCCGGAAATGGTTGGTGCAGTTGGTTACGACTACAGGCTGCTGGCTAATCTGGCAAAATACAACATCGATTATATTGCAAAAAACACTAATGCCAATACAATTACGCATTATGTTTCAGAAAAAGCCAAGAAAGTGGAAGACTGTGTTGAAGAAATTAGAAACAGCTTCCCCGGCTCCAAGGTTTCTACTCGAAGGGTAGCTGTTGTCGCCGTCATTGGCAGCAACATGAAGATTCCGGGCTTTCTATCCCGTGCAGCCAATGCACTGGCTCGTGCTGATATTAACGTACTGGCACTTGACCAATGCATGCGCCAGGTCAATATGCAGTTTGTTATTGACCGTAAAGAATTCGAAAGTGCACAAATCGCCCTGCATGGTGAATTCGTATAAGCTTGATTTATATTCACGACCCGGTTCGCCGGGTCTTTTTTTTGCCTGAATTATAGTGATCCAATAGTGGCAAAACTTCACAAAGAGAACAATTTCTACCATTTAAATGGGATATAGACCGACAATGTTAGAATCATGTTATTATTTGATTTTTTTGTATTTCGGTGATTGCCAAAGATGAAATTAAGTATTACGTTAGTGCATTAGCGTTTAATTACGCTTTTCGAACCCTAGAGCTCCGGGTGGAAGGCACTTCCCTGGAGCTCGTTCTTTTTATACACACATATAGATGAACAACTTACTGCAAAGTTGACTTCTAGGTAAGATTGCAGATTATTTCATCTTTAAAATATTTTCCATGTATATTTCCGGCTGCGGACACTGGTTCATTTCGCGAAGTTCAATAGTGTCAATAAAGGCATCTCCGGAAACTTCACTGCTCATATATATTTTAGCATAACAGGCATTAGACGGAATTCTCTCACATTTTGCAACTTTCAGCCATTTATTCAGATATTCTTCTTCAGCGACAAAGGCGGTAGAATATGAGGCTAGCACTTTAGAAGAAGAATCCAATGGCTTCTTATTGCGATCATAAAGCAACATCAAAGCACACACACCCTGGAACTTACGATCGTTATTCACCTTTTTTGTTATCTTCATGAAGAAACTTAGCTCGTAAAGAGTACCCGGCTTTACCCTGAAGTAATCTTCTGTAATAGCCTTTCCGGAAAGAATAACAGTTTCTTCTCCATCAGTCCCATAATATGTACGCGGCAAACCACTGCTGATTTTCAAGCTGCGCTTTCCATCGAAGGCTTGCTCTTCAGAAACCCTGCTGCGTGATTTTTTGTTTTTCAGAGTGAAAAACCGGTGTTCATGGTCATAGAGTTTCCAGCCAGTCGGTCGTATTTTTCCATTCCAAGTTGAGTATTGAGTGTCACATTTCTCAACTTGTTCAAATCCGGGATTTACAATCGGATTAAAGCCTGGATTATATCTGGCTTTTACCTTGGCGTCTCCCACAGGCTTGTTTATCCATTTACCGGTATTCCACGTCAGGAAAAAAGTTATCTCAGTGTCATCAGGCACTGGCTTCGGGAGCACAAAACAAATTCTTGCTTTATAAGGAGCAAATGGTATAACGTAAATTGGAATGATCTCTCCATGGCGATCCGTCAGGCGCATATTGAGAGAAGAAAGGTCAATAGCCTTTTTGAAGTCAACAGGAAAAGTGTAAACCTCACACGGACATTCTACTTCTCCTGAAAAAAAATTAACATCCGCCTGGTACTTTGCGGCCTCAACCGTAACGGACAGGAACGCTGCAGCAGAAACTGCCAGCAGTAAAGTTATCTTCCTGAATAACATTAATATGCTCTCCATTTAACTGTTCAAATAATCATTTGCTATCTATAATTTTACAGTTATCAGCAGAGTTTTCAAGATATTTTTGAGTTTCATTTTTAATAAATAAAATATGTGCGTTCTTACTTATAGAATATTACGCTTAAAATATTGCAAAAAACTTTTTTTAAACTAAATTATGTGCTCATCTATTCTTATCGAGCAAGATGCTTTAACGCAAATATTTATATACGGAGTCACACACATGAGAATGAGCAAACTGGTAGGTCGCCGCATCAAAGAAGACCCCAAAGATGCCAAGACCCCTAGCCATAAGTTCCTGATCAGAGGCGGTTATGCAAGAATGGTTTCTGCCGGAATATATTCATTACTCCCTGTCGGAAAGAAGATTACTCATAAAATAGAAACCATTATCCGCGAAGAAATGAATCATATAGAAGGTCAGGAAATACTGATGCCGGTAGCTTTGCCCGCCGAATTATGGCAGGAATCCGGTCGCTACGAATCAGTTGGCCAGGAATTGCTCCGCTTCAATGACCGCAATGGCAAAGACATGGTGCTGGCAATGACTCACGAAGAAGCTGTTTCACATCTGGTGCGCACTGAGCTCAGCAGCTATAAACAACTTCCCTGCATGGTCTATCAGATTCAAACAAAATACCGTGACGAAGCCCGTCCGCGTGCCGGACTCATCCGTGTTCGCGAATTCACCATGAAAGACGGATACTCTTTCCATGCCACTCAAAAGTGCCTTGAAGAATACTACAAAAAAGTACATAAGGCATATGAAAACATTTTCCGCCGCATCGGCATGAATGATGTTTTGTCTATCGAATCTAACTCCGGCATGATGGGGGGTAAAGTTTCTCATGAGTTCATGGCAGTTTCTGAACATGGCGAAGATACCATATTTGTTTCTCCATGCGGCAAATACCGCGCTAACCGTGAAGTTGCTTCCGCCGCCTGGGAATTTAACAAAGAGACTCCACTGGAACTCGAAAAAGTTCATACTCCAGGAACTGAGACTATTGAAGAAGTAGCGGCATTCCTGAATATGAAACCGGAAAATACCGGTAAAGCCGTCTTTTATCAGGATACTATTAATGGAGATCTCATTTTTGCTGTGATTCGCGGAGACTTTGAGGTTAATGAAAGCAAGCTGCAGAACCTGCTCAAAGTACCTGAATTAAAATTTGCCGAAGATGATGCCATCCGAGCGGTCGGCTGCGAACCCGGTTATGCGTCACCGCTTTCAATAGACGCCGAGAAAGTGAAAATTGTAGTAGACCGTTCAGCTGCTGAATCTTCAAATCTTGTAGTTGGCGCCAACGAAGCACATTACCACTTCAAAAACTTTAACTTTGACCGGGATATGCCCCGTGTCGAAGATGTGATCGTTGCCGATATTGCTACCGTGCGTGCCGGAGACCCCTGCCCGCTGACTGGAGCGCCTCTGGAGGAAAAACGCGGCATTGAAGTTGGCAATATCTTCCAGCTTGGCACCAAGTACTCTGAAACAATGGGCTGTGACTTTCTCGATCAAAACGGTAAAGCACATCCGATAATTATGGGCTGCTACGGTATCGGTGTGGGACGCGCAATGGCTTCAACTATTGAACAAAGCCACGACAAATTCGGCCCGATCTGGCCTATTACTGTTGCTCCTTACCAGTTACAGCTCTGCGCTTTGAATCCAAACAAAGAGAATGTTAAAGCTGAGGCCGAACGCATTTACGAACAACTGCTTGCTGCAGGCATCGAAGTATTGTTTGATGATCGCGGCGAAAAAGCCGGATTTATGTTTAACGACGCTGACCTGCTTGGCATTCCGCTGCGTCTGGTGCTTTCTCCAAAAACTGTTGTGGATGGTAAAATTGAGTTCAAACGACGTGGCAATCGTGATGGTGAACTGCTTGATATAACAACTGTTGCCAGCACAATGCAGCGCATAATTTCAGAAGAATACGCAAAGTATTCCTGATTACAGCACATCAGGCTTTGAAAATTTATTTTTTGCTTTCAAAACCTGAATTTATATAAAACTATTCTGTAAGTTTTTGGAATTAAAGAATTTTATTTGCAATTAGATTGAATTTCGCGAAAAATGAGCGCACATTATCGTGTTTTCAGTTGTATACTATTTTAGTAGAGTTTATAAGATATAAGCTTGAATAATTTTTTTAATAATTGAGGTATTCCAAATGTGGGATTATAACGATAAAGTAATGAATCGCTTCCTGCACCCCCAAAATGTGGGTGAAGTTGAGAATCCGGATGGTGTCGGTGAAGTAGGTAATATAACTTGCGGTGATGCACTTAAGCTTACCTTTAAGCTTGATAAAAATGGACGTATTGCGGATGTAAAGTTCAAAACTTTTGGCTGCGCCAGCGCGATCGCTTCCTCTTCCGCACTTACAGAAATCATCAAAGGCATGACCATTGAAGAAGCTTCAAAAATCACCAATCAGGATATTGTAAAGCTGCTCGGTGAGCTTCCTGAAGAAAAAATGCACTGCTCTGTTATGGGCATGGAAGCTTTGCAATCAGCTATAGCCAACTACCGGGGCGAAGAAAGCCCGGTTGAAGCCGATGATGACCACGAAGGCCGCATTGTTTGCAAATGCTTTGGTGTTACCGATACAAAAATTCGCAAAGTTGCTCTTGAAAATAAACTGCACTCTTGCGAAGAAATTACTAATTACTGTAAAGCCGGCGGCGCCTGCGGCTCTTGCCTGGATGAAATCCAATTGATTCTGGACGGCTTGTGGAAAGACATGGTCCCTAAGCAGGAAGGGTCATCCGGTGCAAAATCTGATTTCATAAAACTTCCTCTTATACAACGCGTAATCAAAGTTCAGGAAGTAATTGATGACGAAATCAAACCCATGCTGGAAAGAGACGGCGGCAGCATTGAGCTGGTTGACCTGAAGGAAAACACCATTTATGTACGTCTGCAGGGACGCTGCGCCACCTGCCCGACCGCCAATGTTACTCTCAAACATGTCGTAGAAGATAAACTCCGCGAATTCCTGTTCCCGGAACTGGTTGTCGAAAGCATCAAATAGGAGTTTCGTACCATGACTGATAAAAAAATTATATACTTGGATAACAATGCCACCACAGCAGTGGATCCGGAAGTTTTTGAGGCTATGCGCCCTTACTTCTGTGAGCTGTACGGCAACCCTTCAAGCATACATACATTCGGCGGGCAGGTTATGCATGACATTAACAATGCCCGTACTCAACTGGCCAATCTGCTTGGTGCCGGTCATCAGAATGACAAAGGTGAACATACTGAAGTAATTTTCACCAGTTGCGGCACTGAAAGTGACAGCGCCGCTATCTGGAGTGCTTTACAGGTTTGCCCTAAAAAACACAAAGTTGTTATGTCCAAAGTAGAGCATCCAGCTGTACTCAACCTCGGTTACGAACTTGAACGCCGCGGCTACCCGGTAAGCTATATTCCGGTAGACTCCCATGGCAGACTGGACATGGAAAGACTTGAAGAGGCCGTTGATGACGACACCGCTGTCGTATCAATTATGTGGGCAAACAATGAGACAGGTAATGTTTATCCTGTTGAGAAATGTGCTGAAATAGCCCATCGCTACGGAGCTCTATTCCATACAGATGCGGTTCAGGCCGTCGGCAAAATTCCGATGAATCTCAGTGAAAGCCCTATCGATATGCTGAGTCTCTCAGGGCATAAGCTCCACGCTCCCAAAGGTGTTGGCGCACTTTATGTAAAACGCGGCATTCGCTTCCGTCCGTATCTGGTAGGCGGTCATCAGGAAAAAGGACGTCGCGCCGGAACAGAAAATGTTCCTTACATGGTAGCTTTAGGCAAGGCTGCAGAAGTTGCCGGTAGATACCTTGACGATGAAAACACTCGCGTTAAAGCATTGCGTGACAGACTTGAGGCTGGTATTGCAGAACGGGTTCCTAAAATCAGAATTAACGGTGACATGGACAGCCGTCTGCCAAATACAGCTTCAATCAGTTTTGAATTTATTGAGGGAGAATCTATCCTTATGCTGATGGATCGCCTCGGCATCTGCGCCTCAAGCGGCAGTGCGTGCACAACCGGAAGCCTGGAACCATCTCACGTCTTGCGTGCTATGGGACTGCCTTATACTGCGGCGCACGGCACTATCAGATTCAGCCTTTCACGCTTTAATACAGAACAAGAAATTGACTTTGTTATTGAGCACCTGCCTCCGATCATAGATCGCCTGAGGCAAATATCGCCTTACTGGAATAACTAGTCATACTATACTTTAGATTTCCACCTTTATATCAGGAAATCATCTTCAAAAGCACTACGGGCATTTTACTTGCTGGGTTCTAAAAACCAAGCAGTTGTGAAATGGCCGTTTGCTTTATACATTTATTAATTTTTTTGCAAAAAAATTGGAAATTAATACTTTTATCCAGTATATTACCCTTTTCGTGGATAATCGCGCACGTATCCACGATTAAAACAAAAGATTCGTAAACTCAATTCAGGAGAGTGGATACATGGCTGAAGTAACATTAAAAAACATTGCAAAAATCTACCCGGGAAACGTCAAAGCTGTAAAGAACATTGATCTGGAAATTCGTGACCGCGAATTTATGGTACTGGTTGGACCTTCCGGTTGTGGTAAATCTACAACACTACGCATGATAGCTGGTCTTGAAGAAATCTCTGAAGGTACAGTTCATATTGGTAATCGTGAAGTCAACGATGTTCCTCCGAAAGACCGCGACATTGCGATGGTTTTTCAGAACTATGCTCTTTACCCACACATGACCGTTTATGATAACATGGCTTTTGGCCTTAAACTGCGTAAATTCAAAAAATCTGAAATCAAAAAACGTGTTGAAGAAGCTGCCCGCATTCTGAGTATTGAAGAATATCTCGACCGTCGTCCGAAAGCACTTTCCGGTGGTCAGCGTCAGCGTGTTGCTGTAGGCCGTGCGATTGTCCGTAAGCCTGAAGCATTCCTGTTTGATGAACCTCTTTCTAACCTTGACGCTAAAATGCGTGTTCAGATGCGTACTGAAATCAGTAAACTGCACACTCAGCTTGAAACAACCATGATTTATGTTACGCATGACCAGGTTGAAGCGATGACCATGGGTGATCGCATTTGTGTGATGAAAGACGGCCTCATTCAGCAGGTAGACAACCCGCTTAACCTTTATGATAATCCTGCTAACTTGTTCGTAGCTGGATTCATCGGTACTCCTCCAATGAACTTTTTCCATGGAGTACTTGTTTCTAAGTCTGATGGTCTCTACTTCAAAGAAGAAACCTTTGAACTTAAAATGCTTAAGGAATGGGAAGAAAGACTTACTCCTTACGCTGATAAGAAAATTGTTTTCGGTATTCGTCCGGAAGACATCTGCTGGAGCAAAACAGAAGATGGTGACTACCCATCAATCGAAGCCGAAGTTGAAGTTATGGAACCAATGGGTTGCGAAACCTATCTGTATATGAATACAGGTGCTCATTCTTTCATCGCCCGCGTTGAAGCTCACAACAAGTTCCACGTTGGCGACAAAGTACAACTGCCGCTGTTCATGCCTAAGGTGCATATTTTTGACAGCGCGTCAGAAGACGTGATTGTATAATTGCTTTTGCGTTGTATATTTATGCTTTGAGCTTAATAAAGCGCACAGGTTTGATAAACCTGAGTTGTTTAAAATAGACCGGGACGGTTATCCGTCATCGGAGATCTTCGGGGCAAGGTGAAATTCCTGACCGGCGGTATAGTCCGCGACTCCCGTTAACACGGGATTGATATGGTGAAATTCCATGACCGACAGTTACAGTCTGGATGAAAGAAGATTTTTATGGTATGGACTTCATACCAGTATGTTTTTTTGCACATTCAGCCCTGAATTTTATTATTCAGGGCTTTTTTTATGATTGTATTTTAAAATAACCACAGGTAATTGTTATGGCTATAAAATTTGATCCGGTTGAAGAAGTAGTTGCCGCACTGCGTCGCGGTGAACTGGTTGTTGTCACCGATGACGAAAACCGTGAGAATGAAGGTGATTTAATAGCTGCCGCCGCAAAAATCACACCTGAATCCATTAACTTTATGGTTACTCACGCTAGAGGATTAGTTTGCGTTCCGCTCGCGGAGGAAGTTGCTGCACCGTTGAATTTAAGTTATCAGCCTTCTGCTGAAGATCCATATCGCACCGCATTCACTCAAAGTGTCGATGCCAAACAAGGTACGACTACAGGAATTTCTGCGTTTGACCGTGCTAAAACCGTTGAAGCTTTGATTGATCCCGCATCATCTCAAGCTGACTTTGTTTCTCCAGGTCACGTTTTCCCGCTGATCGCACGTCAAGGCGGAGTTCTGCGCCGAGCTGGGCATACAGAAGCAGCTGTTGACCTCGCCCGTATTGCCGGATTAGCGCCTGCCGGTGTTATCTGCGAAATCATGAACGAAGACGGCACTATGTCCCGCTTACCTGAACTTGATAAGTTCCGCCAAGAACATGGCTTAAAATGGTGTTCTGTGGCTGAACTTATTAACTTCCGCCGCCGCAATGAAGTTCTGGTCACCCGTGGTGAAACCGCTAAAATGCCTACTTGTTTTGGAGAATTTAAAATTGTTGCCTATAAGTCAAGAGTTGATTATCTGGAACACGTTGCCATGATTTATGGTGATATAGAAGGCAAAGAAGATGTCCTGACACGTGTCCACAGTGAATGCCTGACCGGCGATGTTTTCGGCAGCATCCGCTGCGATTGCGGAGACCAGCTGCATACCGCAATGAAACGAATAGTAGAAAACGGCTCCGGAGTTATTGTCTACATGCGTCAGGAAGGACGAGGTATCGGCCTGTTCAACAAAGTTCATGCATATAAGCTGCAGGACGAGGGCTGTGACACGATAGAAGCTAATGAAAAGCTCGGCTTTAAGGCTGACTTGCGCGAATATGGCCTTGGAGTACAGATACTTCAGGACCTCGGAGTAAAGTCTGTCAAGCTGCTCACAAATAACCCTTGTAAACTTGTCGGCTTGTCCGGATACGAACTAAAAATCACTGAAAGAGTTCCACTCGTGATTCAACCGCAGGAACACAATGAATACTACTTGCGCACCAAAAAAGAGCGCATGGGACACATGATTTGACCTATAAAGCTATTTTTATAGCGATTCAAGGTCAGATTTTACCTGCTTAGCATTGAAATAGAGTTTTAAAGTATTAGAATATATTATTTTAAATAAGTGAGAAAAAAGCAACTTAAGTTTATTTTTATAGCTATTTGAAGACCACATTGTGATGGATGGTCTTTTATAAAAACTGGAGACAGTAACTATGGATAGATGTGTGAAAAATGTATTTGAAGGCACTATCGAAGCAAAAGACCTGAAAATCGGTATCGTTTGCAGCAGATTTAATGAATTTTTCGTAAGTAAATTGCTTGATGGGGCAATTGATGCAGTTGTTCGCCATGGCGGAGATGCAAAAAATGTAGAAGTAGCCTGGGTTCCAGGAGCCTACGAACTGCCTTTTGCAGCCAAAAAGCTTGTTGACCTCGGACGTTTTGACGCCGTTGTTGCTCTGGGGGTGGTCATTCAGGGAGCTACACCACATGCCGGTTACATTAATGCTGAAGTATCTAAGGCTCTGGCTCTGCTTGGTCTCGAGTCCGGCATTCCTGTCGGTTACGGACTGATTACAGCTGACAATATTGAACAGGCCATTGAACGCAGCGGCACAAAAGCCGGAAACAAAGGTGCTGACGCAGCCCTTGCAGCTATTGAAATGGCTAATTTGAACAAGAAAATTAAATAATCTAAGACAATAGGAAAAAACCTTACAATGGGTTCAGATAACAATAAATTTGATCCTCGCCTCCATGCCAAAAGACTTGGCCGTGAACTGGCGATGCAGTTCATGTTCCAACAGGATCTGATCGGCGAGGAAGACTTCACACTGCGATGGCAGCGCTTCCTGAATCAAGCCGTTGAAGAACATGGCCTTAAGGAAAACCGCTTTTCACGTAAAGGTATCGAATACGCAGAATTTGTGGTTAATGGCATCAGGGATCATCACGAACAAATTGACGCTGCTATCTCAGAAAAAGCAGATAAATGGGATTTCGAGAGAATGGCTAATGTTGATCGCAATGTCATGCGTGTCGCCGCTTTTGAAATGCTTTTTGTCGCTGAAGTTCCTCCGGTAGTCAGTATAAATGAAGCTGTTGAAATCGCTCGTGATTACAGCGGAGCAAAGGCAGGTAACTTTATAAATGGGGTTCTTAACGGTATAAAGGATTCTTTAGACCGCCCCGCTAGAAAAGCTGTTAAGGAATTATGATTTCTATTTTCTCGAAATTCAAAAAAGGTCTGCAAAAAACCACAACCTCTGTGGCACGTGGTATTTCCAGTGTATTCACTGGCGAAAAAAGCTGGACAGATGAACAGTTTGATGACCTTGAAGCTATGTTGATTCAGTCAGACTTTGGCGTTCCTGCCAGTCTGAAAATTGTTGGGGATATCCGTGACCGCTATGAACGCGGTCAGGTATCAACCTCCTCTGACATCTATCGTGTAGCTTCTGAAGATGTCTGCACTATTCTTCAAAAGAATCAACGGGAAATCAATTTCAATGCCGATTCAAACCCGACAGTAATTCTATTTGTCGGCGTTAACGGCAGTGGCAAAACTACCAGCATCGGCAAACTAGCTTCCTTGTGGACCCGCGAAGGGAAAAAAGTAATGCTTGCCGCATGTGATACTTTTCGTGCTGCAGCTGTTGAACAGCTCAAACTTTGGGGAGACCGTACCGATACTCACGTTATTTCCTCAAAACACGGCGCTGACCCTTCAAGCGTCGCTTTTGATGCGGTCCGTTCAGCGCAGGCAAAAAATGCTGATATCCTGCTGATAGATACAGCCGGACGCCAGCATACCAGTCGCGGCCTCATGGATGAACTCGGAAAAATCCGCCGCACTATTGACAAAATTTATCCAGGCGCCCCACATGAAGTATGGCTTACAGTTGACTCCAGTCTTGGAGCAAACGCCATTAACCAGGCGCGAGAGTTTTCGAAAGTAGCTGGTATCAGCGGTTTGGTTTTGACCAAACTCGACGGCACCGGTAAAGGCGGTATGGCAGTCGCACTGCAACAGGAATTCGGATTTCCGGTATTTTTTGCCGGTTTTGGGGAAAGCCCGGAAGACCTGCAACCGTTTAATCCGGAATATTATGCTTCGGCGTTATTTAACATCGGAGAAAACGCACAGTAGATTGAGGAGGGCATATGAAAGTGTTTGCGAAACTGTCTGCACTTCTATTGTCAGTTGTAATTGGCATTACCGCTTACGCCAATGATTCAAATTCTGCTCCTGACGATTTATTCACTCTTGTTGAAAGCTTACACGGAAAAGCCTGGAGTTACTCTCCTAAACAATTCGCATTCTGCTTGAAAAATCGACGTACTTTTTCATGGACTTCGAAACAGCACAACACTTTGCGTTATGCCGCCGTCAACAGACGCGGTCTATTGCTCTGGGATAAAATGCCAATTTTTGAAAGCCTGCTGCGATTCAAACAAAAAAAACTCAATCACATCTTTTTAAGTCTTTATAACAAAGCGGATATCGGCATTTGCAGCAAAAGTGAATATGCCTCAATAATCAAAAAAGCTGAAAAATCACTTGATAAAATTTATGGTACTCAGACCCCCAAACGAACAACTCAAAATATTGGGGGAATACGCATTTATTCCCGTGTCTGGCAGGACAAAACAAGTTCAGCGCGGTTAAGCTGGAGCTATTCAGGCTCTTCACGCAGTTCCTTCAAGCCGGAATACGTTAACATTGCAATCCAGCCTAAAGCACAGGACAGCGCCAACACCGTAGCCGCCATGAAGGTGAATTCCAAAATAAAAGATTCACTGCCTGACAAGGTTAAAAAAAACAACAGCGGTGATATTTTTATTCCTCTGCCAATGGTTGACCAGGGGCAACGAGGCTATTGCGTAGTAGCTTCTCTTACAAGGATCTTAAAATATTATGACTCAGGAACTGATCAGCATATGCTTGCCGCCTTGGCAAAAACTGACGCATCCAGAGGAACAACTCTTGATGATATGGAAAACGCTTTGCGAAAAGCCGGTTTAAAACTGAGGTTTTACTCTAAAGAAATTTGCGAAAGAAGCCTTTTCCGTAAGCCTAAAAACCTTTTGGCTATAATCTCAAAGTATAATAAAATAGCTAAAAAAACCGGTAAGCCAAAGCTCAGAGAAAAAGACTACATTCGCAAACAAGATCGTATAACATTCTTATTGCGCGGCAGACTGTTGAGCGACATGGACGAAAAAACTTTTGTCGCCGCGTGCATGAAAGACCAAAGCGGTTACAGAAGTTTCAGACGTAACATTACATCCGCCATTGATGCCGGCACTCCTGTTCTCTGGGCAGTTCAGCTCGGTGTTATATAAGAAAAGCAACCCCAGCAGATAGGCTGGCATATGAGAATAATTAACGGCTATAACGACAAAAAAAATCAACTGATTTATTCAGACTCCTGGGGCATGGGCCATGAACTCAAAAGATTAAACTGGGAACAAGCCTGGAGTATGAGTATCGCCGCTTATATGATAACACCAAGGAAAAGATAATCATGGTTGCAGAACTAGATAAAAAATATATGCTCGAAGCTGTTGCTCTGGCTAAAAAAGCCTGGGGCTTAACCAGTCCTAACCCTTTAGTTGGAGCTGTTATCGTCAAAGACGGCCGAATCGCAGGCACCGGTTACCATGCCTGTGCCGGGGAACCGCATGCTGAAATTAACGCATTGCGCAATGCCGGCGAAGAAGCTGAAAACGCTGATATTTACGTGACTCTGGAGCCATGCTCTACTCACGGTCGTACACCGCCATGCACGCAGGCCATTATTGATGCGGGAATAAAGCGTGTCTACATTGGCTCAACAGACCCGAATCCAGCTCATGCCGGGCGTGGTGTGAAGATTCTGCAGGATGCTGGAATCGAAGTCCTGACAGATGTCGAAAAGGATGCTTGTGATAACTTGAATGAAGCTTTCTTCAAGTGGATTTCCACTGGAAAACCTTTTGTCATACTCAAAATGGCTATGACGCTTGACGGAAAAATAGCCACGGCAACAGGTCAGTCAAAGTGGATTACAGGCCCTGCAGCCAGAGCGCATGTTCAACGTCTGCGCAAATGGTGTGATGCTATTATAGTGGGTGGGAATACACTTCGTGAAGACAGGCCAAGCCTGACCGTACGTGAAGAACCACCGTGGCTGCGTCAGCCATTAAAATTGATCGCAAGCAACTCTATGAAAAACGAAGATTTGCGAGAATATTTCCCTGATGATGACACAGCTAGAGTTATATCAGCTGACTTGATTGAGGACTGGGATAGCATTCTGAACAAACTCGGCAGCGAAAACATCACAGCTTTGCTGGTTGAAGGTGGCGGTGAATTTGCCGCGTCTGTCCTGCAGGCAGAGATTGTTGATAAAGTGGAATTTCATATAGCGCCCAAAATACTCGGCGGCAAAAACAGTCGTCCGGTTATCGGCGGATTGGATCCGGATAATCTGAGCCTCGCTCGTGAATTATCCGATATCAAGGTGAAAAGAGCCGGCGAAGATATCATTGTTTCCGGCTACCTCAATCGAAAAAAATAAATCCTGGAGAATAAAATATGTTTACCGGTATAATTCAAACCATGGGCAAGCTGACCAATCGTATTTCGAGCGGCAGCTCCGGTAAGCTTTGCCTGAAACCGGATAAGCCTTTTGAAAAACTGGAGTTCGGTGAAAGTATAGCTGTAAATGGCACCTGTTTGACCCTTGAAAAAGAAAATTCCGACGGCACATTGGAATTCCATACTCTAACGGAAACTCTTTCCCGCACAAATCTCGGAAAAGTTTCTATTGGCGGCAAAGTTAACCTTGAACGAGCCCTGCAAGTTGGCTCCAGACTTGGTGGTCATTTTGTGACTGGTCACATTGATACAACCGCCAGTTTTATAAGCTCTAAAGAATATAATGGCGATATAGAATATCGTGTTGCCCTGCCAGAAGAACTTAAACCGTTTATGGCCCCCAAAGGCAGCATTGCGATTGACGGCGTATCTTTAACACTGGTTGATATTGCTGACGACAGTTTTTCCGTACACCTTATTCCGGTTACTTTGCAAGAGACTGTTTTAGGCGACCGTAAACCAGGTGATAAAGTAAATCTTGAAGCCGACCTGCTTGGAAAGTATATTCAGCATCAGTTCTCGTGCTATATGAAGGATGGAAAAACGTCAAATATCAGTATGGACCTCTTACAGAAGGCTGGCTGGTAATGGTTAACAATGAAGTTTTATGGGGTATTAGTCTGGCACACTGGGATGATTTGATTACAGTGCCGAGCGATATCCCAAACTGCTTCAAAATTATTGAATTATCTGCTACGGTTCTGGATTCCCTCAGTGGCCCGTCCTTTCGTCAGGGGGTTAAACGTTTCTCCGATATTTACTTGCGGGACTTGCTTGACCCTGCTGTATCCCGGGAAGTTCTTGACCACAGTAAACAGATCATCACAGAATTCAAGAATCATTTTAACCGGTTGGTTTCTCAAGCCGGCAAGTCAGGGGTATCAGCAATATCTGCCGATTTTGATCTGGAACGTGCTTTACAAGATCCGGATTATGCTGAAAACCTGAAATCGATTCTTCGGATATTCTCAGGCGCAGCATTTTCTGCGAAGTGTGAACTCTTGCTTCCGCTGCGATTTCCTTCCCCTCCCGGCAATTTTAAAACGGAGGATTACCTGACATTTTTAACTTCAGCCATGGTCCCGCAAACAGGCTTTTCATTGGATATACACCCGCATGAAAGCGTTGGCAAGGAACCTCCCTGCGAAGATATTGCGCGCTGGATAGGCTATGATGTTTCTGTTATTCGGTTTATATACGAACCGGAGACAGGCAACCGGCTAGTTCCCAAGCTCATAGAGCCATGGCTGCATACATTGCAAAAGCGTCGTCCCAAGCTGAAAGCAATCTTTGTTCCTGTATGCAAGGACCCTGAATTCATCAAGAATGAGATGAAAACGCTGCAGGATCTCGTTTCTAACTTGAAGATTGCTTGATTTGCTTTAAATTTATATGTTGACACAGGTTGTTTTAAGAGATTAGAAGTGAACAAATTCAACATGCGAATGCCTTTTAAGCTATTTCGGCATGCATGTATAAAATTATGAGGTTCGAAAATGCTTAATCTAGGAGTTAACGTTGACCACGTGGCAACTGTCCGCGAGGCTAGAAAAGTTGATTACCCAAGCCCGCTCGAAGCAGCACTTATCTGTGAAGAAGTTGGTGCATGGGGAATTACCGCACATCTCCGCGAGGACCGGAGACATATTCAAGACCACGATATGGTCGAATTGAAAGCAAAAGTAAAACGCTTGAACATGGAAATGGGCGCTACAGAAGAAATGCTGGGAATTGCCTGTAACCTCAAGCCGCACAGCTCATGTCTCGTACCTGAAAAACGTCAGGAACTCACCACAGAAGGTGGACTTGAAGTTGCTGCCAATCTTGACTGGATAACTGAGTCAACAAAGCGCCTGCAGGATGCCGGTATAGTTGTCAGTCTGTTCATTGATCCTGATGAAGCTCAAATTAAAGCTGCTGCTAAAACCGGTTGTGAATACATTGAAATGCACACTGGTGCTTTTGCTAACCAGACAGGTGCTGCTCAGGAAGCTGAATTACAGCGCTTAATCAAAGCCGCTGAACTGGCAAATTCCCTTGGCATAAAAGTAAATGCCGGACACGGTATCGATTACAAAAATATTGCCGGAATTCTGGAAATTCCGCATTTGCATGAACTTAACATCGGACACAGCATCATAGGCCGTGCGGTTATCGTCGGAATCAAACAGGCGATAAGCGAAATGATTGACTTGATGCGCGAATACCCTTGCTAACTCGATAGTTACTATCTGAATAAAAGGAGGCTAATATGGCAAAAACGTTACTGGGAAATGTTTTAGAGAAGGCTGTATCTTCGGATGCGTCTGACGTTCATATCAAAGAAGGCAGCCCCGTTGCTTTCCGCATTGACGGCGAAATGATTACCAGTGACTACGTGCCTGACGCTGAAATGCTTGAACGCTTTATGCGGCAGGTAGCCTCCGATGATCAGATAGAAAACTTTCATAAAACCGGAGACCTCGATATCTCCCACTATGAGGATGGTATCGGGCGCTTCCGTGTTAATATGCACCGCCAGCGCGGACTTATATGTCTGAATGCCCGCTGGGTGAAAAACCAGATAATGACATTTGAGCAGTTGGGGCTTCCTCCAATAATGCGTCAGATTTCAGAATACCCGCGCGGCATCGTTATTCTCACCGGAACAACAGGTTCGGGCAAATCTACTACTCTGGCTGCGATGCTGGAACACATTAACCAGACAATGTCTAAGCACGTCATCACCATTGAAGATCCTATTGAGTATGAATTTCAGGATGACCAGTGCTTTTTTGAACAGCGTGAAGTAGGTATTGACACCATTTCTTTTGTCAGCGCCCTGAAACATGCCTTGCGTCAAGACCCGGATATTATAATGGTTGGTGAGATGCGTGATAAAACCAGTTTTGAAGCCGCCCTGCAGGCTGCCGATACTGGCCACTTGGTTTTGACTACACTGCATGCTTCTAACGGTTCACAAACCATCAATCGTATTCTAGACTTCTATGAAAAAGTCGAACAGGATCCGATTCGTGATGCACTGGCAAATAATCTGGCAGCAGTAGTATCTCAACGTCTTTTACCCAAAGCCTTAGGAGAAGGGCGTGCCCCTGCCAATGAAATTATGCTTAACACCCCTGTCATCACTAAACTTCTACAGGAAAACCGGCTTGATAAACTTTCAGGAGCTATTTCAGCAAGTCAGAACTATGGTATGATGACATTCAACCAGTGTCTGCTGAAACTTGTTGACGAAGGTGAAATTTCGGAAGAAGACACTTTAGAAGCCTCAGATAATCCTGAAGCTCTGAAGATGAACTTTGAAGGCATTTTCCTGTCAGCAAGTGATAATAAAATCCTTGGTTAAAACGACAAGAGTGTTCAGCTCTATTCTTTCTCCCGCAACTGTTCCATTGTCAGTGGCTCAAAAGATTTGCGCATGGTCTTGCGTTTCTCCGGATCTACACTCAGGTACTTCCAGCGGGCAAACGCGAAATCATGCGGAATATAGTTTTCCAGCCAGCAATGAATAAGTTGATATGAGATTGGATATGATTCAAAAATCCATGGGCATTGCGCCGTCACATATTTGACCATCTTTTCATATTCAGCCGTTCTTTCAGGAGAGTCACTCATTGGAATGATTTTCTCAAACATTTTATCAAATATAGCATCCCGATAAAATACGCGGTTACAGCTTCCGGCATTTTTGCCGTAAAACAACTGTAAAAAGTTTTCAGCATCCGGATAATCTCCTATCCACGACAACCTGAAAAGCTGGAATTGCCCCTTGCGTATTTTTTGGAAGAAACGAGGATTATTATTGAGCACAGGAACTATTTTTATCCCTATTTTACTCATATTATTAACCATCAGCTCTGCCAGCTGCCTGTGCGCCGGAGAGTTCCCGTTCTGGTCAAAAGTTAAAGTTAAAGGCTTGCCTGTTTTGGGGTCTATACCATTAGGGAAGCCTGCCTTACGCATGTATTCGCGTGCCTGTTTCAGGTTATATTTCCCATAAGGATTCTTAAAATTTGGGTCATTTCCAGCGACTCCCGGCGGAACCGGACCGTCAGCGGGAATAATCTGGTTGTTGTAATGCTTGACCATAGCGTCAATGTCATAAGCAAGGCTGATTGCTTTGCGAAGGTACAGATTATCGGCCAGCATCGGAGAAGTAAAGTTAAATCCTATATATCTAACTTCAAACTCGGGCACCTGCAGTAATTTTATACCACGTTTAGCCAGCGCCGGCGCCAAGGTATTCCCCCCTCCGACAACTGTGTCGAAATTATCCTTACCAAGCGAACTCATATCCAGGCCGCCCTGCAGAAACAACAACCAGGCCGCAACGGGCTGCTTGATGATGTAACAGACTACTCGATCCAGCAAGGGCAAAGCCCGCTTTCGGTCGGCTTCTGATGCCGCAAACTTGAAGTATTCCTTGCGATACTCAGGGTTGCGGTCAAGGATAAGGCGATAGTCACGCAGCCATTCACGTAGTATGAACGGGCCGGAACCAACAGGGTGCTCATCAAAACTCTCACCGTAAAATTCAACAGCTGCTCTCGAAACAATTGAAGCATAAGGGATTGCCAATGCATACACAAAGCGCGGATCAGGCTTATTTAGAATGATTTGAAATGTGAGTGTATCAATTTTTTTTAACCCGGTAATACCACGGTTATAGACGGAGTTATCGCCAGACGTGCATTTTAAGGTAGCCGTACGAAAAGCGTCAATTCCTTTAATCTTGCCTCTAAACATCCAGAAAACCGGACTATGCAGCCTGCCGTCAGCAATACGCAAAAATGAGTAGATTACGTCATTGCTGGTAACCTTTCTGGCAGTGTGCGCCATATTGCCAAAGCACTTGTCTTTCTGAAAGTAGAGGTCGTCACGGAGCTTGAATGTATAAACACAACCGCTCTTATCAACCGTTGGCATAGTTGACAACATTGAAGGGATGAGCTTATACGGGCGTGCTTTGTAGTCATACTGCAGCAGCGCGTCATAAAACGCAGCTACCATATCACGGCTGTTGAGGTCGGCAGCCAAAGCCGGGTCAAGAGTCTTGACTCTGCCTCCGGCATTGATGTACATGGTACGTGGAGGATTATTTTTAAAAGTATCGCCACAACCTGAAAGCAGGCAAACTGAAAACACACAGACAACCAGCATAACAAGCCAGTTTGACAAGAACTTTGTAATTAATCCTTTAAACATAATTCCCAACCTTACTCCAAAAGCAAAACAAAGTGCCCCGGCGTTGCGGGGCATTTTTTATAATCATGCTGATTCCAAAATCTTATACATATTGAAATCGCAATTTTAACTCAAAGTATTTCAGCAAGTCAGACAGATAGACCTATCGTTTTGCTGCAAATTTCGTTGAACCTAACCATTGCCGCATCGTATTGCGGTTTCAAGTCCGAATTTGGCTTAAACTCGACAATCGGGAATGAAGCTTTGACTACTTCCCTGGCGTCCGCCAAGTTTGTGATATCCCCGTCTGTAATGGCTTGCGCCAATAAATTACCAATGGCAGTAGCTTCCACAGGACCGGATTCAACAGTGATACCAAGACAGTCGGCCGTCATTTGCATTAGCATCTGGTCCTTAGTCCCTCCGCCAACAATGTTTAAGCACTGGTATTCAACGCCAAGAATCTTTTCGAGCTGAGCCGTTTTCGTCCTGAAATAAAGCGCTAGAGAATCATAAATACAGCGCAAAATTTCCGAATCAGACTTGGGGGTTCCCTGCCCTGTATCTTCGCAGAAATCACGAATACGTTCCGGCATATCACCTGGTGTTAAAAAGCTGGCATCATTCGGGTTAACAAGATATTTCAACGGTTTGGCATCGCGAGCCATTGCTTCCATTTCAGCGAATGAAATATTGCGATATGCTTCATTCCATTCACGTCTGGTTTCCTGAAACAACCAGGTCCCCATAATATTTGTCAGGAAACGAATCTTATTCTCAAGCCCGCCCTCATTAGTGAAAGGAGCTTTTCCCGCTTCTTCAGAGCAAAGCGGCTGATCAAGTTCAGCTCCCAGCAAGGCCCAGGTGCCGCAACTGACATAAGCCCAGTTACGGTCGGTTGGAGCAGGAACGGCAGCTACTGCTGACGCTGTATCGTGAGCGCCAACTTTAACGACCTCAACAGAACCACAGCCTAGAAGCTTCTGGAACTCTGGTTTAAGTGTAGCAGCTTTGCTGCAAGGAGGCACTACTTCCGGGAAAATGTCTTTAGGTAAACCCAACATCTCGATCAGCTCAAAGTCCCAGTCACGTTTTACCGGATCAAGCAGATTTGAGGTGGAAGCTTCTGAGTATTCACAAGTCATCTCACCACAAAGCATATAGGTCAGAGCATCTGGAATAAACAGCAGAACCGCGTTATCAAAGTCCTGTGGACGCTGTTGATTATGCGCAACCAGCTGATACAACGTATTCAGCTGCATATATTGAATTCCGGTACGGGCGTAAACAGCATCCAGTGAAATAGTTTTTTCCACCTCAAGCCAAATATCGTCAGTACGCGGATCACGATAGTTATACGGCTGACATTTAACTTTACCGGTATCACGGTCAAACAAGACGTAGTCAACGCCCCATGTATCAATGCCAATGCTGGAAATATCCGGATTTTCTGCAAAAGCTTTCTTCAATCCAGCTTTAATTTCATTGCAGATTGATTTAAAGTCCCAAAAAAGAGAATCATTTTTCTCTTGTGGACCATTTACAAACCGGTGGATTTCTTTTAAAGACAACTTACCGTCTTCCAGCGTACCAATGATGCCACGACCGCTTGATGCTCCCAAGTCGAATGCTAAATAATTCTTCGCCATTTCTGCCTCCATACGATTTAATTTAAAATCAAGGAGTCATGCGAAAACCAATTATTTCCCTGAAACACCCCCAATAACAGCTTCGCTTAACTCTAAATCTATGCCTGAATTACTTTTCCAGACTTTTTAGTTTCCTGTAAGTATATAAAATTAACTCTTCAGTTTCATCCCAGCCTACACAGGCATCAGTAATTGAAACTCCAGGAATTGGTTTTTTATTTTCAAGAATTTTCTGGGCTCCTTCCAGCAGGTTGCTTTCCAGCATCAGCCCTTTGATGGCAGTTTCGCCAGCCTCGATCTGCTCAATCACATCATATAGCGCTATTTTCTGGCGAGTATGTGACTTGCCTGAATTGGCATGGCTGCAGTCAATCACAATCGAAGGAGTGATTTTTGCTTTACGCAGCGCTACTTTCAGAAAAGCAATATACTCAGCACTGTAGTTAGGAGTAGTACCGCCACGCAGAACGACGTGACAATACTTGTTACCACTGGTACGGAACACACCGATCTGACCATCTTCGGTCACACCGATAAAGCTATGTTTGCTGGCTGCAGTATTAATCGCGTCAATGGCGGTCTGGACATTACCGTCAGTAGCATTTTTGAAGCCTACCGGCATGGAAAGACCACTGGCCAGCTGGCGATGGGTCTGAGATTCTGTAGTACGAGCTCCAATAGCGGCCCAGCTCACAGCGTCGGCTATATACTGTGGAATAATCGGATCAAGCATCTCTGTTGCAACAGGTAAACCAAGATCAACAATTTTCATCAAAAGTTTACGTGCCTCAAAGATACCTTCTTCAATCTTATACGACCCGTTTATATCCGGGTCGTAAATCAAGCCTTTCCAACCCACTGTAGTACGGGGCTTTTCAAAATAGGCTCTCATGAGTATGGTAATTTTATCTTTTACTTTTTCATTCAGTTTAGCCAGTCTTTCGGCATACTCAATAGCAGATTCAGGATCGTGAATTGAGCAAGGCCCAACAATCATCATAAATTTGGAACTTTTGTGATCAAGAATATCACAGATTTCCTTACGGGCTTCAACTACACTGGCAACAGCGTCGAGCGAGAGAGGCAGTTCCGACTTTATCGCATGAGGCGATGGCAACGGAGATCTGCTCAAGATGTTTATGTTATTACTTTTAAGCATTTTGTCTTCCATATAAAATTGCAATTTTTATAATATCGCTAAATATATATCACTAACCAGCATTTACAACACCTGTTT
Organism: Lentisphaerota bacterium; assembly: GCA_024225035.1. Classification (GTDB taxonomy): domain Bacteria; phylum Verrucomicrobiota; class Lentisphaeria; order Victivallales; family Victivallaceae; genus Zth2. The sequence continues at coordinate 148,944 of JAAEMX010000025.1, read as the reverse complement.
GACCACAAAAAAGCATATAATCCAGATGTAGCAAGCTGTAGGTTTTAGCATATTGCTAATTCGTATGCTTTGGATATTGACAGAATCATTGCTATATTATAAGATGAATATTGGGAATTATTCATACAATAATGGGAATATACAACTGTATCCGCAAAAAACGGATACCATTGGAGATAGAACATGGCAAAAAGCTTGATTTTTCTTGCTGACGGCATGGCTGATCACAACCTTGATCAGCTCGGGGGCAAAACCCCACTGGAAGCCGCCAGCACTCCCGCTATGGACTCAATAGCCGCCAACGGCTGCTGCGGGACTTTTCTTACTTTGCCGGAAGGTCTTCCAACCTCTTCCGATGTTGCAAACATGTCAGTACTTGGCTTTTATCCGGAAAAGAACTATCCGGGACGCGGCCCTATTGAAGCCGTTAGCCAAGGCGTTGAGCTAGCTCCTGATGATGTGGCCTGGCGCTGTAATCTGGTAACCATCTCACCTGACGGTATTATGGAAGATTATTCGGCAGGTCATATTGATAATGAGGTTTCACGTCAGCTTATTGACGACCTCCAGCAGGAGTTCGGCTGCAGTGCGCTTACATTCATTAACGGCGTAAGCTACCGCAACCTGCTTGTTCTGCACGGCAAAGAGTTTTCTGATAAGGTAAACTATCACAAACCGGATTCCTCACATGGCAGTCATATTAGCGATCTGCAATGGACTCCGGCTGATGATTCACATGAAGCTGCCTTCACAGTGAAGTTCTTAAACGACCTTTTTAAGCGAACTGCCGAATTTCTGGCTAAACATCCACTCAATAAAGGCAAGAGCTCGCCTGCTTCACACATCTGGCCGTGGAGTCCAGGACACAAACCGGCTCTCACTCCTTTCAGTGAACGTTACAGCGGCAAAACCGGGGCTATCATCAGTGCTGTTGACGTCATTAAAGGGCTCGGCAAATGTGCCGAAATGGATGTTATAGAAGTCCCGGGTGCTACCGGTTACATTGACACAAACTATGCAGGAAAAGCAGAGGCCGCTATCAAGGCCTTGCAAAAACATGATTTTATCTACCTGCATGTGGAAGCCATTGATGAATGCTCCCATGAGGGTAATCTTGAGCTGAAACTCAAAGCTATTGAAGACTTTGACGCCAAGATTGTCGCTCCTGTTCTGGCAGCATGCAAAGATATGGACATCAACTTTGCGGTCATGCCTGACCATCCCGTTCCAATTGAACTACGCAAACACACCAGAACTCCGGTTCCGGTCGCAATCATGGGGCCAGCTGTGGGAACAGATGAAATCAAAACTTACAGCGAAAACCTGGCACCGCAAGGCACGTTGGGCTTCATGAAGGGCGATGAAATTATGAAGTTGCTTATGGGGCTTAAATGAAGTCAGGCGACATCAACCGTAAACGCATATATCTGGTCGGGGGTTTAATTATAGCCGCCGCCTTTATCGTTGCGGTCAGGGATAATGTTTTCCGTGATCTTTGGTTTGACGAATCCTTGACCGTCACTAACTTCATGCTGCTGCCCAAAATCAGCATGATTTACCGTCAATATGTGATTCCTAACAATCAGATTGTTTACACATTTCTGTTAAGGCTTTGGGAAGAATTAAGAATTGGCGGCTTCAGTCCTGACCAGTTCTGGCGGTTATTTTCAGTAATCTGTGCTGGCGGCAGCGTTGCTATCATGATGCAGCGTTGGCGTAAGTCAGTAAGCTTTGCAGCTCTTCCAGTATTGCTGGCGCTGTTAATCGCCTCGGCTTTTGCCATTTATGCCACCGCGGTGCGTGGTTACATGCTTAGTTTTCTGTTCATTTTGATTGCCATTGAACTAGCAAGAGGAATGATTTTCAGATTCAACTGGAAATATGTGCTTGGTTATTTTATCTGCTGCTTACTGACACTAGGGACAATTCCGACAAACCTGCTGCCGCTTGGTGCAGTTGTTCTATATTTCTTTCCATATTTCGGTTTTAAAAAGATACTGGATAAACGCTTTCTGATTCTGGCCTTACTACCAATAGCTGCGCTGTTGCTTTTCTATCTGCCCTTATTGCCGCAAGTTGTAAAAATAGTTAAACTACGTGAAGGCTGGGGCGATCAAATTAGAGCAGCAATTGTAACTTATTCCGGATTCATCCTGCCGATGCTGCCTGTCGTTGTTGCTGCAATCACGGGAGGAATTATATGGTTCAGAAAAACTTCAAAGCATATTTTCTGCTGGCGTCTAGTCATAATCATCTTGCCACTACTGGTAATTTTTGCCAGAAACCCAGCCCCCTTTCCAAGGGTATTCTTTACCATGTGGCCTTTGTGGCTGCTGTTAACAGCTGACGGTTGCCGTCACCTGTTGCCTTTCCTGCGCAAAAAACGCTATACTATGGCTGCCGTCGTGGGGCTTTGCCTGATAACTGCATTATGGGGAAAAGTAGTTAATGATCAAAAAGAATTCATTTCTCAAAAACTGTACAACTGCCGGCTGGATGACTATTTCAGTCCATATTACATGCGAGCTGACTACACCCCATGGAATACTGTTTTGAAACTGCAGCGAATGTTTGAAGAAACCGGTGTTAACCGTCAGGTTTATCTCACTTTCAATTCAGATCCTTATTCATTTCTTCTGTACGGAAGATTTGCCGGAATGCCTACTGAAACCTGGCTGTTTGATAACCCTCTAGGCAAAGTCAATAATCTTCCATCCAATGCTTTAATAGTTATTTCAAAGCGAGATAACCCCTCCTCAACATTAGAGAGTCTGAAAGAATGTTTTGGCCTTAAACAAGCTCCTGCTGAATTATTCAAATCAGGGACATTTTCAGTTTATTCCGTAAAATAAAAAATGGGCCACATCCCTAAGGATGCGACCCGTCCGGAAAACGCTATATTTTATTAAGGATATCCCTAATTTAACCTTCAAGATTGCGCTTTACACGTGCCGCAACTTCGGCTTCGTAAGCGTCAAGGTCCGCAATATCCATACGCGCCATACTTGTTTCCATAGCGGCTTTGGCTACGAAACGCGCTACCCTTGGAACTACACGTGGGTCGAAGGGTTTCGGAATTACATAAGAGTTTTTCAATGGCTTTTCGCCTTCAAACATACCGGCAGCAGCATCTTCAGGATATGCTTTAGTCAGCACTTCGAGAACGTCCGCAGGAGTAGGCTCATTCACCAGAGAAGCCAGTGCTTCAGAAGCGGCAAGCTTCATTTCCTCATTGATATCAATAGCGCGGGTATCAAGAGCACCACGGAAAATACCTGGGAAACCAAGTACATTGTTTACCTGATTAGCAAAGTCTGAACGACCAGTACCAACAACAACCGCACCAGCTTCAAGAGCTTCATTCGGAAGAATTTCAGGAACTGGATTCGCCATTGCAAAGATGATTGCATTACGATTCATAGTGCGAACCATATCCTGGCTCAAAGCTCCGGCGACTGAAAGGCCAAGGAAAATATCCGCGCCTTTTACAGCGTCAGCAAGAGTGCGGGCATCAGTTTCTACAGCAAAGCGCTCTTTTTCAGGAGTCAGGTTTTCACGACCCTTGTAGATAGCGCCTTTGGAGTCGCAGAGAATAAAGTTTTCACGCTTGGCTCCGGCAGAAATATAAAATTCGCTACAGGCAATACCAGCAGCGCCAGCACCATTTACAACAATTTTGCAATCTTCAATATTTTTACCAGTCATTTCCAAAGCGTTAATGATAGCAGCCTGTGAAATGATAGCTGTACCGTGCTGGTCATCATGGAAGACCGGAATTCCCATTTTTTGCTTCAAAGTCTGCTCTACCTCGAAGCATGCTGGAGCCCCGATATCCTCAAGATTGATTCCGCCGAAAGTTGGTTCGAGTTTTTCTGTAAACTCAATCAACAGAGCAGGATCAGTTCTGCCGTTGTCTTTGAAAACTTTATTTGCGCAAATCGGCATTGCGTCAATGTCAGCAAAGCGTTTGAAAAGAACGCATTTGCCTTCCATAACAGGCAGAGATGCATCCGGGCCAATATTACCCAGACCAAGTACGGCGGTACCATCGCTGACTACAGCTACAGTGTTGCCTTTGGCAGTGTATTTCCAAACATCTTCAATATTTGATTCAATTTCCAGACATGGGAAAGCTACGCCTGGCGAATAAGCCTGTGACAGATCACTTTGAGTTTCACAAGCGGTAGTTGTTTTCAGGGCTACCTTACCTGGAGTAGGTTCGGCATGGTATTTCAGACAGTCCTGTTTGAATTGCTCTTTCTTGTCCATGGTGCACCTTAAATTTTTTTTATTTACGGTTTGTTTACCATAAAGTTTACTACTTATAAAAAGAATTGACAACCTGAAAAACAAAAAAGTTTCCCTAATTGCCAAAAAAATTGTAAATTTTATTCACTATTCAAATTACTAAATTGCGAAAGCTTACAGTCTTACCGGAATTTGGTGCTGTTTCAAAAACTCCTTAGTCTCCGGAACGGTAAAGATCCCGAAGTGAAAGATGCTGGCAGCCAGTACCGCGTCAGCCTTGCCTTTTTCCAAAACCTCAACCAAGTGTTCAAGAGTTCCAGCTCCACCGGAAGCGATAACCGGTACTGAAACAGTTTCAGAAACAGCTCTGGTAAGTTCGCAGTCATAACCGTCTTTAGTGCCGTCAGCATCCATGCTGGTCAAAAGGATTTCTCCAGCGCCGAGTTCTACTCCACGCTTAGCCCATTCAACGGCATCAAGGTCGATCGGTTTTCTGCCCCCATGTGTATAAACTTGCCACTTATTATCCTTCCCGGGCACTCGTTTGGCGTCAATAGCCAAAACAATGCATTGACTGCCGAAGCGCTCTGCTCCGGCAGTTATTAATTCAGGATTATTAATTGCCGCAGTGTTAACCGATACCTTATCTGCACCGTTATTTAACATCAGACGCATATCTTCAACCGTACGGATTCCACCTCCCACTGTCAGCGGGATAAAAACCTGTTCAGCGGTGCGACGTACTACGTCAACCATAGTCGCGCGGTTATCGCTGGTGGCGGTGATGTCGAGAAAAACAATTTCATCAGCACCCTGCTTATCATATTCGATAGCAGCTTCCACCGGGTCACCGGCATCAATAAGATCGACAAAGTTCACACCTTTTACTACACGTCCGTCAGTAACGTCCAGACAGGGAATAATTCGTTTTGCAAGCATTTTTAGTTTCCTGAAATTCCGAGCATATATTATCTTAATTAAATCCTTTGAACCGCCTGCTTCCCTGCATAGAAAGACTCAATATTCAATTGAATAACCGACTCTTTATTGGAGAAGCAATCCATAATGGCTTCTTCAAAAGTGCGGTCAAAATCCTTTTTATCCTCGCCTTCAAGAAAACAGTCTTCCATGACAACCGACAAAGCACCCAGAATCACTGAGTTAGCGTAACGCAGATCCCCTAGACGTTTGGCAATGTCAGAAGCTTTCACAGCGTAGACAATCTTGTCTTTGCTGACCTTAGGCGGATCAATTGTAGAGCTGTCGTAAATCAACACGCCGTTTTTCTTGAGTATCGGCAGGAAAGCGTCCATTGACGGCTGGTTCAGCACAATCAACAGGTTACAGTCCTTATCAACTATAGGAGAGCCGACTGTTTTACGGCTTAGTATTACAGAACAGTTGGCAGTACCGCCACGCATTTCCGGTCCATATGACGGCAGCCATGAAGCATTGAAGTTTCTAAGCTTACCCATAGTCGCAATCATATTACCAAGGGAAAGAACTCCCTGACCACCAAAACCGGCAACTTTGATTTTGCGCTCTTTCTCAAAAATTTTGGACGGGTTGCGGAAGTCATCATCGACGCCTTTTTGGACCTTGACCGGGTAAAGCGCTTCACGTACTCTTTCGGGGTCGTGTTCACCTTCCGTACGTTTGACCGGGTCTCGCTGATCGGCCTCATCTTTGAGGCACCCAAGAGGAAAGAAGCGAGCCATCTGAGTGTCGATGAATTCGTTCATTTCTTTACCATTGAGCTTCAAGTTAATCGGGCATCCAGCCAATACCTCGACCATGGAAAAACCCTTTTTGTCAACGGTATTCTTGATAGCCTTACGAACAGCTTTGCGAGCCTTCATAATATTTCTGGTTGTACTGAGAGCGGCACGTTCAACATATACCGGAGCATCTAAAGTAGAAACCATTTCAGCAACCTTCATCGGGTAGCCATCGTTCATCACAGAACGTCCGCCTGGTGAAGTTACGGTTTTCTGCCCTGGCAGTGTTGTTGGAGCCATTTGACCGCCAGTCATGCCGTAAATAGCGTTATTTACGAACAGTACACAAAGATTTTCACCGCGGTTTGCAGCTTGAATAAAGTTATTGAAGCCTATTGCGCCGAGGTCACCGTCACCTTGATATGAAATGACGATATTCTTTGGGTTGGCGCGGTTAAGACCAGTACCAACCGAAGGAGCACGACCGTGAGGTACAGAAATACCGAAACAGTCAAAATAGTAGTAGGCAAATACTGAGCAGCCAACCGGGGAAATAATGACAGTGTCATCCTGAATTCCGAAATCAGCTATTGCCTCAGCCATAATCTTATGGAGAATGCCGTGTCCGCAACCGGGACAGTAATGCATATTCTTGTGAATAGCCCCCGGGCGGCGGTCAAAATTTTCAAAAAAACCTTTCGGCCTGGCATGTTTTACAATTTCAGCCATGATTAATTACTCCGCTTTTTTATCCAGTTCCGCCACTTCTTTCCGGCATTTGTCAATAATTTCATCGACAGTCGGAATATTACCACCCATGCGGTTGATCAGTTTGACGGGACGGGCGCATTCAATTGCAAGTTTCACATCATCAATCAGCTGACCGCAGCTCATTTCCACACTGAAGTAGATTTTAGCGTTGTCAAGTGATTTCATAATGCTCTCGACAGGGAACGGAAACAGTGTAATCGGTCGGATAAGCCCGGCTTTCACACCTTCTTCCCTCAAGCGGTCCACTGCAGAGCGGGCGATTCTGCCGGCGATGCCATAACCAACAAACACAATTTCGGCATCCTCCATGCAGTACTCTTCCGCGCGCTGCTCCGTTGCACGGATCTCAGCGTATTTTTTCTGCAATTTTATATTAACGGCTTCAAGTTCGTCATGTTCGAGGAAAATTGAAGTTATCATATTATTACGACCGTTGACGCTGTCAAGCGCCCAATCCGGAACGTCATATTTCTTTTGTGCAGGTTCTGGAAGTTTCAAAGATTCCATCATCTGCCCGATAACGCCGTCGGCCATAACATAAACAGGAGTGCGGTATTTTTCAGCAAGGTCAAAAGACTCAGCTGTCAAATCGCACATTTCCTGAACTGAGCTTGGAGCGAGAACAATACAGCGGTAGGAACCATGTCCACCGCCTTTGACTACCTGATTGTAGTCTGACTGTTCCGGCCCGATATTCCCCAGTCCGGGACCTCCTCTGGTTATGTCAATAATCACGGCTGGAAGCTCACTCCCCGCAAGATAGGATACTCCTTCCTGCTTAAGGCTGATTCCTAGACCGGATGATGCGGTCATTACTCTGCGTCCGGCAGCGGAAGCTCCCATTACCATATTAATTGCGGCAATTTCTGATTCAGCCTGTAAAAAAACGCGGCCGAGTTTCGGGAAAAATTTAGCAGCAGTATGCGCAATTTCGCTGGCAGGTGTAATCGGATAACCGAAATAACAGTCGCAACCGGCTAAAAGAGCACCATAAACAGCAGCTTCGTTACCCTTCAACAATATTTTTCTGGTATATTCCATCATGATAGCAGACCCGTTAGTCCTCCTCGGTGATTTCAACGATGGTGACAGCACCCGGCTCAGGACAATTATAGAAACAAGCCGAACAGCCAATGCAGCCGTCGCCGGTGTAATAGGCGTATGGAAGCCCCATGAAATTAAGTTTCGCACTCATTTTCAACACCGATTTCGGGCAGGCGTTAACACAACGTTCACACCCTTTGCATTCATCAGGTTCAATGATCACCTTGAACTTTTTCTTGATTTTGTTTTTATTCATTGTAAGCTCGTTTTACTCCGGTACCTGATACGTTTATCATAAGTAAATGGACAAATAAAAACTTAACTTCTCAAACGCCAATTGCAAGCCAACAGCCGGATTCCATAAATCATTTTGAATACGGCAAGCTCAAAAACTCACAGCCTTAAGAAGTAAAGTATTATAAATACCTTACTTAAAATAGCAGTAATTATTAAAAAAACGGCGACTAAGACGGCCAGGTACGAATGCCGCGCCACCTCTTATCAAGTTATTTCATCAACTCAGCAATCTTATTTATTTGCTGGTCACACAACTCACGCAAATCCACTTTGCCAAAGCGGTCGCAATCAAGTCGCGGCATACGTTCTTTAAGCAAGTCGCAAAAATCCATACCTTCAGCCAGACTGCGGGTTTGTGCCCAGTAAGAGTGCACGTCAGCCAGATATTCAGGCAGCCAGAAAGCTCTTGAGCCGGCATCATAAATTGCGCAGCGTTCCAGCGGATAAGTCGGATTTTCGTATTGGGATTCAATAAATTCAGGAGCCAGTAGCGACTGGTAGCGGATCAAGTCCGTACCGGTAATTTTTATTGAAAGCGGTGTCGCAGGCTCAGGGACTTCAAAACGCCCTTCCAGGTAGACCAGTACGCTTTTTTCGTAGTTAGGAAATTTTTCACGGCAGATTTTATCGGTACGGCTGATGATTTCGCCGGAACGTCGTCCGCCGTAAGTAAAAAATAAAATACCTTTCAGTTGAGAACCGGATTGTTCAACGGCACGGCTCAACTCCTCCATAGCGTACTCCAAGCTGGTGCCCGTTGCCACAACATCACCGAGAACCACCCATGCGTTATCCGGCACGTATACCTTCTTATAATGGCTTTCAGTAATGTGCCACTCTTCAGAATTGCGGCTTTTGCGGACTCGCTGGGCGCTGATAAAAGCTGAACCATGACGATTCCAGTTGTAGGCTGAAGCAAGCGCCTCGCGTAATCCAAAATTTAAACCACCGCGCAGTACATTAAATACTATAGTGTCTTTCTCTTCCATATTAAGCACGCCGGAAGATTTCAGTCCTTTGAGGACATCTGAACATGATTTTTTCAGTGCGCAAGTGTAATCGACTCCAGCCAATGCGCTGTCATTGCAGATAGCTCTAGTCCCGGGAGTGGTTGCAATATATTCTTCGCTTGTGCATTCGGCTTCTGTTTCGATTCGGTAAATTCTGCATTCTTTCTCAGAAGAAACAATCTCCAACATAAATACTCACCTTAAATTTTACCGGGCCAAACGTCGGCCTCGTTTTTCAAATATGTGGCTGCTCCTGCAAAACCGCTCCATTTGCTGGAGGGCGTCATTTAGATCTATTGCCGGCCAGGCTTTCAGTCGTGCTGACCAATTATACAAATATTTATTTCATCAATATAAACCGGAATAGTTTAATCTTAAAAGCCAGTATTTGCAAATTAGCAGGTTGTTATTTACCAAATAACTCATTATTTGAGCACACCATGTGATTTGCCCGAAAGCTTAAAAGCTTGAATTTTATCGGATTGCGGTTATAGTCTAATCTCATACGCTGTTATTTGGGAATTCCAGCGTTGAACATTATACGGAATATACGGAAAAGACAACAAACTTATGTCTAAATTCAAGTACATCAGCACTCTGAACATGACTGTTATTACCATCGGTATTATCAGCGGGTCTTTCTGCGCATAAGCACGAAGGCCCGACACAAAACAGGAGAGCTCAAGGTACTTGCTCAAAATCATATATTTGAATTTCATTGCCATGGACTCTCTACAATGTTCATGGCTTTTTTTGAATTATGACTTGGGGTATGGAGTAATATATTAATGAAAGAAAAAAACAGATTTAATCGTTACGTTGAAATCATGGATACCACGCTGCGCGACGGCGAACAAACTCCCGGCGTGGCCTATACACCTGCTGAAAAACTACAATTAGCCCGCCTGTTGCTGACAAAAGTCCGCGCCGACCGCCTTGAAATCGGCTCTGCCCGTGTTTCCGAAGGCGAGCAAAAAGGACTGAGCAGCATCATTGAATGGGCTGAAAAACGCGGCCTTTCCGATCGTCTTGAAATCCTCGGCTTTGTCGATGGCGGCAAGTCAGTGGACTGGATTTGTGACGTTGGCGGCAAGACTATAAACATGCTGACCAAAGGCTCTGAAAAACATTGCCGTGTTCAGTTAGGCAAAACTCCTGAAGAACACTATAAACAGGTAGCCGACGAAATCCGTTATGCCACATCAAAAGGCCTGACCGTCAATCTTTATCTTGAAGACTGGTCAAGCGGCATGCGTGACAGCTTTCAGTATGTCCATGCTTTTATGATGTATCTTAAAGATCTCCCGGTAGCCAGATATATGCTGCCGGACACTTTGGGCGTTATCACCCCTGCCCAAATCACCCGTTACCTGGAATGGCTCTATATCGCCTTCCCTAACGTGAAACTCGACTTCCATGGTCATAACGACTACGGCATGGCAACCGCTAACTCACTGGCTGCGGTTGAAGCCGGAATCAGCGGCATCCATACTACTGTCAACGGTCTCGGCGAGCGTGCCGGAAACCAGTCACTCAGCGAAATAGCGGTGGCTATTCAGGATATGACTGACCGCAAAACTCATATCTCCGAAAAACAACTGCAGTTCGCCTCAACCGTAGTGCAAAACATCTCCGGCAAACGCAACAGTTGGAACACGCCAATTGTCGGTTGCGATGTTTTCACACAAACCTGCGGAGTTCACGCTGACGGCGACAAAAAAGGTAACCTCTACGCCAATCCGCTCCTACCGGAGCGTTTCAGCCGCCGCCGCCTCTATGCCCTCGGCAAACTCAGCGGCAAGGCTTCACTTGAAAAGAATCTCGAGGATCTTGGTCTCGAACTTGATGAGGACGTCCGTAAAAAAGTCCTGCATCATATCGTTCGCTTAGGCGACAAAAAAGAAAGCGTCACTCCGGCTGACCTGCCGTTCATCATTTCAGATGTACTGCGCACGCCGATTCAGGAAAAAGTCAAATTCGTCAACTACCACATAACCAGCGGCAGCGACTCAACTCCAACCGCTGAAGTAGTTCTCAGATACAAAAACAAAGAAATCACAGCCGTAGCCAAGGGCGACGGTGGTTACGACGCCTTCATGAAAGCCGTTCGCAACGGCATGAAGCAATTCGGCGTGACCATTCCGAAACTGCTCGACTACGAAGTACGCATCCCACCCGGCGGCAAAACCGACGCTCTGGTAGAAACCACGATCACATGGGAAAGCGGAGACGTTCGTCCGATAATAACCATCGGCGTGGATTCCGACCAGACAGCGGCAGCCATCGAAGCCACCAGCAAAATGCTGAACCTTGTTTTGAATGGGGATTAGTTTGGGGGATTTCGTGCTGACGCACGACCAACGGATCGCCGTTGGATCGCGACTCCGTGCGACGGAGGGCGTTTTGGTGTGCGTGGTCGTATTTTGCTAACGCAAAATTCAACCACGCCGAACGTCGGATTTTTTTACCTAAAGACTCGACAGAGGCACAAATAAAAACAATCTCGCCCCGGGTCGTACCCGGACGCCCGCCGGGGCGGATACCCGGCTCGCCAAAGGCGAAACCAACTGCCACAAAATCCCACCTGCGAGAGCGCAAGAAAAACCTCCGCAAGCCAACGAAAGATTGCAAAGCAATCATGAGGCCTACATCACACTTGCATTTACATATTTTGCAAATTATTATATTTAGATTACAAACTTGAAGCATATATTAATTATAGGGATGTGAGAAAAAGCTAGTATGATTAACTTCTTTATTATAAATATAGTGATAATTGGCACTATTGTATCTACTCAATATACGAGTAAAAGTAATGGATGTATCAACACAAAAGATAATAATACTTCAGAAAAAATAACCGTTATAAAAAGATCGACAAAGAAAAAGGCACCATTAACACCTGCTCTATCTAAAAAAGAAACTATTAGTTTCACTAGGCCATTCTTTATAGAAGTAAATTCTGGTAAAACTACATATAAACTATCCATTATACCAGCAAACTCAAAGAACCATTCTCATTGGCCTATACTATCATTTTTGCAACCGATTTTAGCATTTATAATAATTATCTATTTCCTGTATTTTATATATCAAAAGTTTAAATTAAAAGACAAAAAGCTCCTAGAAGGTTCTCTACGTAAGCATTTCTTAAGTTTAACTGTATTGATCGAACTTTTAATAATCGTGATTTTCTTCGAAAAAATATCTCCATTTATTAAGGGTAATGAATGGCTTAAAGGAATATTACCACTTTTTATGGCAGCTGTACCAGGTTACCTGATTTGGCATTGGAGAGATGAAAACAAGCGTAAGGACCAAGAGCATGTTGAAAAGGAACTTAGTATAAAAGAAAATACATATCTATGGAATTTTTTCAGAAAAAATCAGAAAATCATAGAATGGGAAAGAAATGAACAAAATTTTGTAATCTCTGAAGCGCAAAAAGTAAGTGCAGTTTTTGCTCTAGGTGAATACTACAAAAAGGAAGGAACTGATTTCCCAAAACAAGTACATGAGTTTTTTAAAGAAATATTGAATAACTTCTGGGAAAACAATGAACCATCAAAATCACTGTTTGAAAACGAGAGAATATTGGATTTTCTTGAAAAATACATACGCGAATCAGCATATGAAGAAGCTGAAAAAGCTCAAGAACTAAAAGTAAAGCTAAAACTTTTAGACATAAAATTGCAAGCCCCTGAAAATATTGAACAATTACTAGAAGTAAAGAGCACTCTAGAGTCCAAAATAGCAGAACTCTCCAGTAAGCTCAAAGAGATCAAGATACCAAGGCACATACAATCAATTTACGAAGTTATCTATAAAACAAGTTTTTATATCTACAACAACAATTTCAAAATATTCCATAATAAGAACTTGAGCCTTTCTGGATTTAAATTTATTAACACAAAATTCGAAGGATACACCATAGATTCAGCTGATTTATCTAACGCGTATTTGATTAATGTCAACATCCAAAAAAACACCATGAGCAAGACAATTTACAAGACTAACTTTAGTAATTCTTGCTTAATAAATATGTTTTTTATGAAAATATCTTTTAAGGAAATATCTTTTGAATGCTCAAAGTTTATTAATATACGCTTTTATGGATGTAAGTTTATTAATTGTCATTTCAATTCTTTAAGCATAAAAAACTCACAGCTTTCAGGAGTTGATTTTTCAGGTTTCTTCAAAAATAAATATTGTGAAACTATCTATATCGAAAATTCAAGACTTGAAGGATGTAATTTTCAGAATAGGTATATGAATAAATCGGTTTTTAAAAATGTTAAATATCATGAAGTTAGTTTTGAAAACTCTGTTTTGGAGGAATGTAATTTCTACCTACTCCCATTAACGCCAAACAGTTTATTGCCTAATGATTTATCTTTTAAAAATTCAAGACTATCGGGTAGCAATTTCAATAACTCGATTCTTAGAAATATTGACTTTAGTAATTCTGAATTGTATGCAGTATCATTTTTAAACTCACAACTTACTGAATGTAATTTTGCAGATTCTTATTATGCACAAAAAGTAGATAAGATAAATAGTGTATTTGCAGAAAGACAATTTAAATCACTTTCAAATATAATATGTATTGATAAAATGATTGATTTAAAAGATATTAATATTCAAAAATTAAACTTAAAAGAAGAAAGAACTTTCGATCCGCTAAATGGGAAAAAATATTTACTCTGCCCGGGGAATACTACCTTTTCTAATGAATTTTCAATTCCAAAAGAAAAAATGAATGAATTTTACACGCACATTTTGTCCATTCTTAAGTAATAAATATTTTTCTATGACTAAGAGATTAAGCTTGATTTTGTTTTGGGTTGTTGTTATATTTTGGTAGCAATTAATTTTGGAGATTTTTTTACGGACATACGTATTTAAAATTATATATTGAAAGCATCGCGGCTTTCAGCAGCGTTTTGATTTGAAACTCGCCAGTTTTTACTCAGAGAAACGATGTTGAAGGAACGCGCCCTTTGTTTAGGAGGTCTATATCATAAATTTTATGGTATAGGCGCATAAGCTTTGGGCGCCCTTTTGCATTCTCTGTAGGGCTTCTGGCGAGGCCTCAAGTCAGGTGTGATTGGGCGCTCTTTTCGTCTCGCCGGGTACGACCCGGGGCGATGTCCCCGACATAACTGAGTAATTTCTTTTCACTAAACGCTGCCTCAAATATTAATCGGAAAACGCCTCCTTCAGACGAGGCAAGAGGAAGTATTTATGGAGAAGAGGATTTTTGAACTTGAAGGGAAAATAGCGGAACTGGGAAACGCTGTCGACATCATCGGCGAAGCCGGAAATCGACGCGATCGCAACTTTTGGCGTCACGCCGCCACTCGACGTCAACTTAACCACCTCATAGATGTCATCAGCAACAAATACGCCGAGCTTTGGGAACGCATAAATAAACTCGAAGCCGCTTCAGAAAAGAAAGAATGTCCAATACCCAACACGGAATGTCCAAGATTGAAGGAAAGATGAAATATATCAAATCATTCATCTCTCAAAATTCCTTTTATGAATATTGGTCGGACAAAATCATCATAATCTATTGAACTACAATAAATTAGATGAATATTTCTCACATAAATAGTTTGAAAAGTTATGTGCCGAATTTATATTTAAAGCTGGAGGATTAATTTGTAAGTTACTGAGACCTGTAACCGTTACGCATTTTCTTGAGGAACCCTTCGTCCCTCAAACTCCTTCCGCGCCTTATGCAGGCAGCAGCAAGGCAAAGCCCTGCACCTGTTTACGCGCAGCCGTATTTTGCAAATGCAAAATTCAACTGCGCCAGAATTGGCTAACGATATATGCGGTTTGCCGGACAAAGCAAGGTATGAAGCAAGGTATGAAGCAAAAAGCCACTCTTACAAAGGCGGGAGCATCAGCTGCTCTATGGCGTTGATTTGAGGCTGAATACAATTCAGACCAAAGCAACGCCATTACATGGCACCGGCACCTTGCCGGGCGCAGTCCAGCGGCTAAACGCTGGTCGTGCAGAGCACGAAAAAGCAATGTGATTGATTACAGGGTCTGGTAAAAATGCGTATGATATATTAAATGAGGAGAATATATGAAAAACGCGTTGGTGATCGGAGGATCGGGATTTCTTGGAATCTCGCTATGCGAACATTTGCAAGCTAAAGGCTATGACGTCACCGTATTTGACCTCAAGCCTCCACCACATGACAGCGGAAACAGTTTTTTTTACGGCACGATAGAGGATTACAATGCTGTGGAGTTTGCGTGCCGGGATCAGGAGGTAGTCTTTAATCTTGCCGGGATGCTCGGCACGAGTGAACTGCTCGAAATGAACGCGATGCTTGACGCTGTTAAAATCAACATTCTCGGAGCTACTAATGTCTTTAAGGCATGTACAGAAGCAGGGGTAAGAAGAGTTTTTTATCCAACCAAGCCGAACTGCTGTCTGAACACTTACTCAATCACTAAAAAAGCGGGAGAGGAATTCGCGGTGGCGTTTAACAGGTTTAAAAATCTGGACGTTAGAATCCTGCGCTGGCTGAACGCTTACGGCCCTTACCAAAAGCTATTCCCGGTCAGGAAAGCTGTTCCGGTGATGATTCTACAGGCTCTTTATGATCTCGACATTGAAATCTGGGGAAAAGGAGAACAGCCTGTCGACCTGATTTACACTGAAGATCTCGCTGAAATAACAGCTCATTACACTCTGCTGGATAACGTTGACTCAACAGTGAGAGACACCGGCAACACGGTCAGAATGTCTGTAAACAGACTGGCTCAACTGATTAAATATCTGACAAACAGCAATTCCGGTATTACCCATAAGCCCATGCGGGACGGCGAAAACGAGGAAATTCATATTGAGCCGCTCCCGGGCGAAAACGCAGCTGATATTCTCGGGTTCAAAAATCGCATGACTGACATAGAGACCGGAATGCTGGAAACCATCGAATACTACAAAAACCTGCCTAACGATTATCACAGTCAGACAATCAAGTTTTATTCGCAACCATAGAATCTAAATACATAATAAAGCTATACCTGCTTTAATGCGGGTATAGCGTTTGGTTATATATGAATAGTAATACACATTATCCTAATTTTACCGGATTGATTTTATTCGGCTTTGCCAGCCTTGCCGGGCTTATTTACGGTTTCGAACTGGGAATCATCGGTTTCGGTGTTCAACAAATTGACAATATCTACGCCTTCAGCTCCTTCAACCTGTCTATTATTGCAGGCATGGAATTGTGGGGAGCAACTGTTTCGATTATCTTCGCGGGAATCGTGGCCGACAAAATCGGCAGAATCAAAACACTGGTTGTGTCGTCAATAGTTTTCATGTTCGGCTCAACCTTGCTGGTTAATTCCGACACTTACAACATGTTTTTAATGTCCCGGCTGGTTCAGGGGATTGGACTCGGCGGTATCATTATGATCACTCCGCTATATCTGTCAGAAGTTTCGATGCCTAAAGTTCGCGGCAGAAATATCACATGTTTTCAGCTTTTTGTCACTATCGGCATTTTGGTATCTTATATTATCGGCGGCATGTCGGAAGATTTGGCGATTTACTACTATGTCCCGATCCTGATTGCACTGGCTTTCATTCTGCTGGGCAGGTTTGTTCCCAGAGACAATATTTCCGTTGAACGAAAAGAAGAACTGTCAGAGCCGATCAACTGGAGGTTTTGCATAAAACCATTATTCATTGCGCTTAGTATAGCCCTGCTGAATCAGATGGTTGGACTTATTCCGATAATTCAGTACGCGCCTATAATCCTGAAATCAGACCATATGAGTTCTAATCTAAGTATTTACATTGGTCTTGCCAACTTTGTTTTTACCGCGTTGGCAATGTTCTTTATCGACCACGCCGGGCGTAAGCCATTACTGGCAATCGGCACAGCCGGGAGCTGCCTGTCAATGGTTTTCCTGATGATAATATCAGTCATGAAGCTGGACAATCAAATTATGACAACACTTGGAGCCGGAACGTTTTTGGCATCATTTGCACTGGGCCCGGGGGTTGTTGTCTGGCTGGCCATTTCCGAAATTCTGCCGACACCAATCCGAAGCAAAGGAATGTCGGTCTGTCTTTTTCTGAACATGTTTGTAGCCTGTTTATATTCCTCCGTGTTTTTGGAAATAAAGCAGTTGATTGGCTATGGCAATGTGTTCATGATTTTCGCCGTTGCCGGCCTGCTGTATTTCATAATATCAGTGTTCTTTCTGCCGGAAACTAAAGGCAAAACGCTTGAGGAAATTCAAGAAGGATTTCAGACCAGCCGAAAATCACTCCTTAGTTCGCTGCTGATCAGGTTAAAACCATGATGACAGTGGTGCGATTCGGCGTTTGAAAACGGTTTTTGAAGCTGTATGTTTAAAACATTATTGTTAATGCCATAGTTATAAGAGGGTCAGATATGCAGCTTGATAAACTGGTTCCATCTGAATATTCCAATGTCGTAGCGGTGGAAACCGGCGAAGATACGACCGTTATTTTTGTCCGCGAAGGCGATAAAGTCACTCGGAAAGAACTCGATTTCCGTCCATATATACTGTTAAACACACCTGAACTGCTGAACGGTTCCAAGTGTGACTTTGAAACTGTTGCCCTGAAAGGAGAAGCTCCGCTCAAATCTGTAGCGGTATTCCCTGATGTCACGCAGTACCTTAATGCGATAAAGTTCATGAAGCAGACTTCAGGCTTCAACCAGCTTTCGCCAAACGCGCCATTCCGCGTGGTTTCGGATCATTGCCAGCAAACGCTGATTGAGCACAAATTCCGTCTGTTCAGAGGCATGAACTTCGGCGATATCCGTCGCATGCAGTTTGATATTGAGACACTGGTTTCTGACGGTTTTGACTTCCCTAACCCGACGCGCCCTGACGACTCAATCATCATTATTACCATGTCTGACAACACGGGCTGGGAAAAGGTAATTTCTGTTGACAATATGAGTGAAAAGGAATTACTTGAAGAATTCGTCAAAACTGTGCAGGAACGTGATCCGGACGTCATGGAAGGGCACAATATTTTCCGTTTTGACCTGCCTTATATCGAGACTCGTGCCAAACGGCATAAGGTCAAGCTCAATCTTGGTCGTGACAATCGGTTGATTAAAAAACGAAATTCACGCTTCAATGCTGCTGAACGTACTATCAATTATACTCGTTATGACCTTTATGGACGCCACATCATAGACACATATCACTTGTGCATTTTTTATGATATAATTCACCGCAGTCTGGAAAATTACGGCCTTAAATATGTAGCGAAACACTTTGGAGTATCCCCCGAGCACCGTACCTATATCGACGGCAAGGACATTACTCCGGCGTGGCACAATGATCGTGAACGCCTCCTTAAATACGCATTAGACGACGTTCGTGAAACCCGTGCTATCAGTGAAATACTTTCACCCAGCTACTTCTATCAGACCCAGCTTATTCCACTGAAATTTCAAGACTGCGTAGTACGAGGCAACGCAACTTGCATTGATGCTATGCTGCTCAGCGAATACCTTGGACAACGCCAAAGCCTGCCCAGACCACAAGGCTCACGTCAGTTTGCCGGCGGCCTGACCAAAGCGTTTGAAGCCGGAACGTTTAAAAACGTCTGGCATTGCGATATACGTTCTCTTTATCCGTCGATTATTATCGCCGAAAAATGGTGTCCTGCAAGGGACGAGCTAAAAGTTTTCCCACGACTGCTGAAGGAATTGCGCCTGTTCCGTCTTGATGCAAAAGATAACGAACGCAAGGCAAAAGATTCGCACGAAAAGGGTTTCTATAACGCCCTGCAGACAACTTTCAAAATCCTTATCAACTCATTCTACGGTTATCTGGGTTTCGGCCAAGGCACATTCAATGACTACGACCTGGCTGAAAGAGTCACAGCTCGAGGCAGAGAAATACTGACCATGATGCTGGACTTTCTGGAAAACTCCGGTGCCAAAGTTATAGAAATGGATACTGACGGTATCTACTTCGTACCACCTGAAGGCATAACCAGCACCGAAGAAATGGAAAAACGAGTTCAGGATTCACTGCCCAAAGGTATTGAAGTCGAACTTGATTCAACATACCAAGCCATGTTCTGCTACAAAAGCAAGAACTACGCCCTGCTTGAAGAAAACGGCGAAGTTTCAATTACCGGAGCCGCTCTCAAATCACGTGGTCTGGAGCCTTTCCAGCGTGTCTACATGGAAAAACTCATGGAACTGCTCCTGCATGAAAAATATGAAGATATAGAAAATCTCTTCCATGACTTCTACCGTAAAATTGAAACTAGAGAGTTTCCACTCACCAAACTGGCTAAAACTGAAACATTGAATGATTCAGTTGACAATTACAAAAAGAAAATGGCTTCCGGCAAAGGCCGCCGCAGTGCTGCATACGAACTTGCCGCAGCCTCAGGGCGTGACTATCGCCGTGGTGACCAGATTTCATTTTATATAATAGGAGATAAAAAGAAAGTTGCGGTAGTGGACAACAGTAAATTACTGTCAGATGCACCAGAGCAACGTGATGAAAACATACTTTATTACCTAACTAAACTGGCTGATTTGCACAAAAAATTTGCGGCACTGGTACCTGATGACCGTCAGCCGGGGTTATTTTAAAAAGAGCATTCTGTAAAATTTTTCATATTGCAAAATACAATGGAGAGTAATTGTGGGTAAGCAAGAAACAAAACCGTTCCGAGTGCTGTCACTGGATGGCGGCGGTATGCGCGGTATGTATACACTCGCTCTTATGGAAGGGCTGGCCAAGTTGTTTAACCCGGATTTTTATGCGGCAAACAACCATGCTGACCTTGGTAAAAATTTCAATCTGATTTGCGGCACCAGCACCGGGTCGATAATAGCTGCCGGACTGGCCTATGGAATGAGCTGCAGTCAGCTCGAAAAAATTTATACCGATGAGTGTCCTAAAATTTTCTCACATCCTCGCCCGTTCTCTAAACTGGGCAAGCTGATATGGGCAATACGCTTCCTGTTTACACCTCCTGCTGATGCTAATTATTTGCGGGATATTATGGAAAAAACTTTTGGCAGCATGACGCTTCGTGACCTGCACGATAAACGTGATATAGCTTTTATGGCAGCCACCACCGAAGCCGTGGAATTTCGTCCTGTAATAATGCGGACCCCGCACCGGGAATACGGACAACTCACCGCTGACATCACAGTTGTAGATGCCCTTATGTCTTCGGCAGCAGCGCCAATGTTTTTCCCTGGATACGATCGCCGCAAGACCAATGGCCCCGGCCGCTGGTTTATAGACGGAGGCCTCTGGGCTAATAACCCCGCAATGTTTGCTTTGGCAGACGCTCTGCATATCGCCGACCAGAATCAGCCTATAGAAGTAATTTCAGTAGGCTGTTGCGTCAATCTTGAAAGAGACCAGAAAGACTTCAAACCGCCTAAAAATATTCCGGACTGGGTTTGCGATCCAGATATTATGGAGATGGTAAATACCAGTCAGGGCTACGGTGGCGCAATGTGTACCGAACTTTTTGCGGAGGCACTTTGCAAAAGCGGCAGAAATGTAAAATTTCTGCGCCTGCCTGAACTCGGCAAACATCACACCGAACTCAGCAAAATTAAGATTGATGACCCGCGCCCGGCTGCCATGAAAAAACAACGGGAACTTGCGTTGGCGGATGCAAAACACATATACGACAGAGTGACCAGTGAGCTTGAAAACCCTGACTGGAAATTGCTAAAGGATGCTTTTTCAAACCTCCAGCCTGTTGAAAACAACAAATCATAGTTAAACTTTTTGATATAATAACCGAGGACCACAATGAAAAGTTATAGAAAAGAACTCTGGATGAAAACCTCTCACCGCCGCGAATACCTCAATATCACTCCGGAAATCCAGAAATGTCTTCAGGAATCAGGAATACAGGAAGGCCTGCTGCTATGCAATGCCATGCATATTACCGCATCCGTATTTATTAATGACGATGAGCCCGGCCTGCACTCCGACTTTGAAAGATGGCTTGAAAAACTTGCTCCTGAAAAACCTTATGATCAATATGCACACAATGGTTATGAAGATAATGCCGACGCTCACCTCAAGCGTTCAATCATGGGTCGCGAAGTTGTTGTCGCAATAACTGAAGGTAAACTTGACTTCGGTCCATGGGAACAAATCTTCTATGGTGAGTTTGACGGAAAGCGCTCAAAACGAATCCTTGTAAAAATTATTGGCGAATGACGTTGACATTGCCAGACTTTTGTCTATATTAACCGATTATCAAAATCCCAAACACAGGTGCAGTCTATCAGCATACCAGCTTTAGTACCTGAATAGTTATATTTTGGCACAACAATTTAATATTATAAAAGCACAGGGGCGCGGCAATGAACAAATATCTTGAAGAATTTATGGAGGCTTTTAAATTCGAAGGCCTTACTTTTGACGACATCTCTCTGGTAACTCAATACGCTGATTTCTTACCGGATGATGCCTGTGTCGCATCTCGTTTCACTAGAAATGTCAACCTGAACATTCCATTTGTCAGCGCTGCCATGGACACTGTTACTGAAAGCAAAATGGCTATCGAAATGGCCTGCCTCGGCGGCCTTGGAGTCATCCACAAGAACCTTTCAGTAGAACGTCAGGCGGAAGAAGTCTGGAACGTAAAGACATACCTGAACGGGATTATTAAAACCCCGGTAACTTTTCATCAGGATCTTACCATTTCTGAGATGCTCGGTATCAAACGTGCCAAAAGGTACTCCTTCTCAGGGTTCCCAATCGTAGACAATGAAGGAAAACTAGTAGGTATCCTGACCGCTCGTGACATCAAGTTCCTGACTAATTATAATGTTAAAATCAAAGACGTTATGTCCAAATCACCGATTACAGCCAAACACGGTGTTAATATGCAGGCTGCATATAAACTTATGATCGATGAAAAAGTCGGCAAACTCCCGACCATCGACAAAAACGGCAAACTTACAGGACTTTACAGTTTCCATGATGTAAAAAGCCTGATTGACAATGAAAATCCTGACTTTAACCGTGATGCCGACCACAAACTGCGTGCCGCTGCCGGCGTTGGCCCCTACGACGAAGAACGTATTGAGGCACTTATCAATGCCGGAG
This sequence comes from Lentisphaerota bacterium, assembly GCA_024225035.1. Classification (GTDB taxonomy): domain Bacteria; phylum Verrucomicrobiota; class Lentisphaeria; order Victivallales; family Victivallaceae; genus Zth2. Next base: position 126,722 of record JAAEMX010000025.1, on the reverse strand, counting down.
TTGATGTACTGATTGTTGACACAGCTCACGGCGACAGCAAAGGTGTTATTGAAACTGTAGCCTTAATCAAGAAAACTTACGGTGATAAAGTCGACGTTGTCGGCGGTAATATAGCAACATCTGAAGCCTCCAAATCACTTGCAGATGCTGGCGTTGACGCTATCAAAGTCGGTATCGGCCCAGGATCAATCTGTACAACTCGAGTAGTGGCAGGTGTTGGTGTTCCTCAGGTTACAGCTGTTTATCAAGTTAGAAAAGCTGCACCGTCAGACATTCCGGTCATTGCTGATGGCGGCATTAAACAGTCCGGTGACGTTGCTAAAGCAATGTCTGTCGGAGCTGAATCAGTAATGATGGGTTCAGCCCTTGCTGGAACCTCTGAAAGCACTGGAGAAGTCACTCTGCATCATGGTCGCCGTTATGTTATCTACCGCGGTATGGGCAGCTTGGAAGCCATGAAAAACGGTAAAGCATCTCGCGAACGCTACGGTCAGGCCGATGTTGAAGACGAAAAGAAACTCGTCCCACAAGGTATCGAGGGACTGGTTCCGTTCCGTGGCCCGGTTAGTGATGTTATTCATCAGTTCGTCGGTGGTCTGAAATACTCCTTCGGTTACTGCGGAGCTCACACCATGGACGAATTCAGAAGCAAAGCAAAAATGATTCGCGTCAGCCCTGCCGGACTGCGTGAAGCGCATCCACATGACATTACCATGCTCAAGGATGCCCCGAACTATACGGCTGAAGGTTGAGCATAAAGATTTAATACGAAAAAAGACCGCACCTTATGGAGCGGTCTTTTTTTATACTGAATCAAAAATCAGACTTAATAATCAAGTATGATATTCAGCATTGATTTTAACATATTCATATGAGATATCGCATGTCCAGACCCAGTAACCGGCATCACCTGCATGCATATCCACATTTACCCTAAACTCTGGTTGTTTAAGGATTTCAGCCAATTCTTCTTCCGGAGTTCCGGCATCACCGCCTTTACTGACTACCGGCATTTCATCATACCATACATCTACCAGATCAGGGTCAAACTGCACTCCTGAATAGCCTAAAGCGGCAACCAGACGTCCCCAGTTCGGATCATTTCCAAACCATGCGGTTTTACAAAGCAGAGAATTACCGATTGCCTCTGCCAGACACTTAGCATCAGCCTCATTGACAGCATTTCTAATATTAACTTCTACAAACTTAGTAGCACCTTCACCGTCAACAACCATTTCTTTAGCAAGCTTCTGCATTACAGCCCGTAGGGCTGCCTCAAAAACTGCAACATCTTTACCTTCTACAGCAACACCGGAAGCACCATTTGCCATAATTAAAGTAGTGTCGTTTGTGCTCATGTCTCCGTCAACAGTAACCCTGTTAAACGACTGATTGACACCCTTGTGCAGCATTTCATCAAGCTGAACCTTAGTCAGTTCGGCATCAGTAGTGATATAACAAAGCATAGTCGCGTGCGGAACCTTCATGAAAGGATCTATCATGCCGGCACCTTTAGTCATTGCACCAATAGTAACTTTTCCACCTGAAAGTTCAACTTCAACAGCGACGCTTTTGGGCACAGTGTCAGTAGTCATAATAGCTTCAGCAGCTATATTTCCACCATCTTTAGAAAGTGCATCAACAGCTTTATTTATACCGGATTTAATCGTGTCTATCGGTAGTTGAACTCCAATTCTGCCAGTCGAAGAAACCATAACTTCTTCCGCAGTGACACCAAGCCCCTGAGCTGTAATCTCACACATTTCATTAGCTGTCCGCAAGCCGTTTTTGCCGGTACAGGCATTAGCATTGCCGCTGTTAACCACTACAGCACGAACAGATTTACTATTCAAAACCCGCTCTCGGCACACCTGAACAGGAGCCGCCGCAAAAACGCATGATGTAAATGCTCCGGAAAACTGTGCCGGAACTTCTGAAAAGATAAGGGCCATATCCGGTTTGCCACTGTATTTCAACCCTGCGACGATGCCTGCAGCCTTGAAGCCTGCCGGGGAGGAAACAGACCCCCCATCTATAAACTTGAAATCATCTTTCATTTTTCTAAGGTCTCCACCTTGAATATTTTCTCAAAATTTACACAAAAATATCCAATCCACTTTACTTTATAAGGTTATATTTAGTTTATTTCATATTAAATTGCAGTTTATTAACAAATAAATATAGCTCAGGAATCAATTTTATAAATGATTTTTTCTTGAATTTTTGCAAATATCAACCTATATTCATAAGATTACGGAGCTATTTGGAAACATTTGGTCTAAACATACGTTATCTAACGGAATTAAAACGGGTGGAACTTTTAATGAAATACTTCAAAAAATCCCTAATTCTCTTAATCATCCTTTGTTCGATATTTGCTGTATTCAATTGCCGCGCCTCAGAACCAGACATGAGCCCCAGCGGCCCCCTTGAAAAACTCGGACGCGGAGTTGCTAACATCGCTTTTGGTCCTCTGGAACTTCTGATTCGCCCCTGGGATGTTGCCCAAGATAAAGGAAATGTCGCGGCCCTCACCTATGGTGTATTCAAAGGCGTCGCTTTTACTGTTGCCCGTGTTGTTGTTGGAACTGTTGATATTATTACCTTCCCGATGCCGCTGCCTGGCTGTACAGACGATCCGAAAGACGTCGGCTGGGGTTACGGACCGATGATGCGTCCTGCATGGGTAGTAGATATGGACCACAATGCCTATAACTTCTTCTACAAAGACGAAGCCCTGGCTGAAACTTACTGATATATTTAGGATATTCTGCCCACCTTATGGTGGGCTTTTTTTTGTTTAGGGGCTATATTAAGGTGCTTTTAACAAAACATCATTTAGATATAAATATTATATAATCATCTTAAGGATAAAGAAATATGAGTTTTTCCTGTGGTTTCGTAGGACTCCCAAATGTCGGCAAGTCCACACTGTTCAACGCACTTAGTAAAGGCAGCGCCGAGTCCGCTAACTTTCCGTTTTGCACAATAGAGCCAAACACCGGAACCGTGCCTGTGCCGGATCCTCGCCTCAAAGTTCTGGCCGATCTTGAAAGTTCGAAAGAGATTATTCCATCTACTCTAAAATTTATTGATATTGCAGGGCTTGTAAAAGGTGCCAGCGAAGGCCAGGGCCTTGGAAATCAATTCCTTGGACACATTCGCAGTGTCGATGCAGTAGCACACGTTGTACGTGTCTTCGAAGATCCTGACGTCATCCATGTTGACGGCAAAATCAATCCGGTAGAAGACCTTGAAGTCATAATGACAGAACTGATGCTGGCTGACATGGAGATGCTGGAGCGCCGACTCGAAAAAAACAAAAAACTGATGCGCAGCAACGATCCTGACATCAAGCTTGAAATGGAACTGACACAACAGTTCGCTAAGCAGCTTGAAAACGGACAAAGACCTGATTTCAACCGTGAAGACAAGCGGCAGCAGGCTGTTGTAAAACAATTAGGTCTGTTGACTGTTATGCCGGCTTTCATCTGCGCTAATGTTGACGAGGAGAACTTCCGTCAATTTGGCAAAAACGACGCCACTAAAGAATTGATTGAATATGCAGCTAATCACAATATGGAGGTCGTTCCGGTTTGTGCTAAACTTGAAGAAGAACTTTCACAGCTTGACCCGGAAGAAGCAGAAGTATTTCTGGAAGACCTCGGCGTAAGCGAAACCGGTCTGACTCGCGTTATTCATACAGGCTATCGCCTGCTTAACTACATTACCTTCTTCACAGCCGGCCCGAAAGAGACAAGAGCATGGACTGTTACCAAGGGGACTCCAGCACCTGAAGCCTCCGGCAAGATCCATACTGACCTCTGTCGCGGCTTTATCCGCATGGAAGTGGTATCTTATGACGAAATGGTCACAAACGGCGGCTGGAATAAGGCACAGTCTGCCGGTAAACTCAGAATTGAAGGTAAGGACTATATTGTTCAGGACGGAGATGTAATTCACGTCAGATTCTCTGTATAAAACAGCGATCAGGGAGAAAATTGCGTTGCACGAGAACAGAAGAAAACTATTGAAAAGCTCTTCAGGTGTAGCACTGGCAACAATGGTTAGCCGTGTTCTCGGTTTGCTGCGCGTTGTCTTAGAAGCAAAAGTACTTGGCGGCGGTGCTACAGCCACCGCCTGGCAGCTTGCTTTCATGGCTCCCAACATGCTGCGTCGTCTTCTCGGTGAAGGTGCCCTCGGCACTGCTCTGGTCCCATTGCTGTCACATTCTCTGACCGAAAAAGGTCCGTCAGAAACACGCCGTCAATTATCCGTCATTTTTGGTTTCCTTGGGGGAATGCTGGCTTTATTGTCCGTCATTTTCGCCGGAGCGGCTGTAATCCTGGAACCTTTCGTGCAACGGGATTATGGACGACAAGCACTCTTATTACTGCCGCTATTAATGCCTTATGCCTTCTTTATTTGCTTTGTTGGAGTGATAACTTCCGTTCTTAATTCAATCAAAGTTTTCTTTCTGCCGGCTCTTGGATCATTACTGCTAAACATTGCGATTATTGGTGTGCTACTTATGGCTCCAGGCTTCGAAGGCGGTATTCAGGCAGTACTTGAAGTCCTTTCCGGAACAGTTGTTTTAGCTGGCGCCATACAGTTTATTCTGATGCTAATGCTGCTTGCAAAATACGGCATGTTTCCATTGATGAATATTTCAGTACTTAAAAACCTTAAAGTCGTAAAAGACCTTTGGAAATTGACCTTACCCGGCCTTATCGGAGCATCGGCCTTACAGTTCAGCCTTATCGCCGACCGGTTAATTGCTTATTTCATTGGTCCCCATGCCGTGCCTGCACTTACATACACTGACCGAATCGTTTATTTGCCGATCAGTGTAATAGCTTTGGCTCTCAGCTCTGTACTGCTTGCGAATATGTCACAGGCGGCGGCTGAAAAAGATTATAAAGAGCTGTTTGCCATATTGCGACTTGGCATCAGGCTGGTTCTTTATTTGTGCGTGCCTATAGCTGTTTTCGCAGTGATATTCAGAGAACCTATTTTAAAGATCCTGTATATGAGAGGTGAATTTGATGCTGTTGCCCTGCGTGAAACGTCACTGGCGGCGCTGTACTACTGCAGTGGAATACCTTTTTTTGCAGCAGTAAAAATCATCCTACCAGCTTATTACTCAAGAAAAGATATGAAAACACCGCTCAAAATCTCTCTGATATGCATTGCGGTCAATATCGTATTAAACCTGCTGCTTATGAAACCGCTAGCGCAGGGCGGAATAGCTTTGGCAACAGTCATTTCAGCAATTTTAAATATAGTCTTGCTCTTGTGGCTGCTGCATCGTGACTACAGGCAATACGAACTGCGGCTGAAGTTACTTGGATTTGAAATGCTGCGAAGCGCTGTCGCGGCAGGAATATTGACCACTTTTCTCTGGTATATCTACCCTATGCTGCCGCAAATCAAAATGAGACATGTACCGTTGGATATTCTGCCGCTTACCATATCAGGAATAATCTTTTGTTTCGGCTATCTGCTGCTCACTGCGGTCACCGGCAGTCCTGTTCCGCGTGAACTTATAAAGATGTTCAAAAGAAGCTAACTCAGCTTCTCAGCACATGCATAAAGCACTACAGCTCCTGTTATAAATCCAGCAGCGATAATACGTCTAATCAGGACAGGCTTTGCTAGTTTTTGTTCTAAATCTGTATCAGACACACGAGCTATAACTATACCGAGGATAACCGCCATTATTCCCCGGCTGGACTGCACTATATTACCGAACAAAGGACCGATAATACCAAAACACCCAAACAGTAAAACCATTGCAATAAACCAAACTACAGCATACGGCAACGCCGGCTTGATTTGAGAAAATTTTAACTGCGGCAGAAACAGAAAGGCGATAAGACAGATGAAGCCATTGGTAACGTAGGACAGGCTTACGGCAACTAGAGTACCAATGAAAATATTTTTTAACAGCAAGGCCTCAATAAGAACTTTGATATTCAGGTCAGAAAGTGAATACCCAACGCAAACAAAAAGAACATAACCTATTGCAATCAAAGGCAAACCACCTCCTGACCAGTTTGACATGACAGCTCCTGTCAAGCAGCAGAAAACTGCCAGCCATTGCAGTGGCAACAAGGTTCTATTGAAAATAAGAAGTCCCAATACCGCCAGAAAAAGAATTTTAAGGCCGAGAAGAGGAGTCTGTCTTGGTCAGAGCCAGAAAAAAACAAAGCTGTGCGCTAAGGTAAAATGCATTTACCTTCAGCAGCGGATACCAAAACTCCTGAATTGGCGGAATATCATGCTCCAGTAAAAGCACAAAAAGGCCAACCGCAGATAGAATTCCCATAATAATATGCGATGCGAAAAGTAATTGGAAAGAATTACCGTTTTTTTGAATAAACCGTTTTGACAGTATGTAGGAAGAACACTGAAAAAGTGCGGCCAAAAGGCCGCACGTAATACCTATTATCATTTTTTTCAATCTCTATCTTTTGCTAATATGCTTCCCAAAACTAGTTATTGGGGGAAATCGGGACATCTTTTTCAGATGGTTCAAGCTCCTGAACATGTTGCAAGTCAGTTTTTTTCCCTTTTTGCGGTTTTGGAGGAATCAAAGTCTGAGTTTGCTCTTTAAGTAATGAATCAAGGCTCTTCTCAGGGTCATCCGGCATTTTCAAGGGATAAGCTTTTGGATTCAAGAATGGGTCTTTGAAAGTCTGATCCAATTCTTTATTGTATTTATCCAGATTGAGTTGCTCCTGAATGTTCTTAGGAATGTGCGCCGGCTCAGATACAGACTGTATAGGCATTTCACTGCGCAGCATACTTTCAGGCTGCTTTTCGATAGTGAATTTTTTAGGAACTTTACCAATGACATTGATTTCAGCCAAGTTCACCGGAGGGCTGCCAATTACCAGAAAAACCAGTGTATCGCGTGTATCATTAATCAATGATATTCTGGCTTTTCCAGGAACATAAATAACTTGCCCTTTCTTCAGAACAATTGAATGCTCATTAGACTGCAGTTTACCGGAACCTGACATAGCAATCAGACACTGCGGGCTGTCAATCTGATACATAGCGGAAGATTGCCCCGGAGACATCTTAAACATGTTAACACTATAACCAACTCTGATATTATCCTGAGTCGGTGAAAAAACGTCGGACATCAAAACTTCGCCCAACTTTTTGTTTTCAACAATAGGCAGATCATAGTAATTCTTAATAATAACGTTACTGCCGTCTTTTGGATGCAATACGACCTTTTGCGGTTGAGTTCCTGAATTTACACACCCTGAAATGGCAACTGCCAGCGCAGCCATGGAAGCATAAAGAAAAACGCGTTTCATATTAAATTCCTAAAATAAATTTTAAATATTCCCTACTTTAAAACATAAGATAAACGGCAATGGTTACAATTCAACAAGTAAACCCATAAAATATTTACTATGATCGATAAATTTTATCATATTTTGAGTTCAAATGCAAATTATAGCAAATCAAACATATTAAACCGCATGAGAATCTCCCACCTTTACAGAAAATCAAAGGCATGCGCTCAAAGATGCTAATAGTTTTTAGTCACACCATTACTGAAAAACAAAAGTCAGAATAATTTGCTTGTCCGGTCAGTAAATATGCTCGGCAATAACATAAAGAACAGCTGCAGTCGTGATAGCCACCGCAGCCAAAATCCGCAGCACGACGACAGCCCGAGGAAGTCTTTTTTCAAGTTCAGAGCTGGTAAATTTTGCAATAATAAGCCCAAGCAAGACTCCTAAAACCCCACGGCTTGACTGCAAAATATTGCCATAAAGTGGCCCCACCTGCCCTATGCAACTGAATAGCAACACCATAGCAGTCAGCCAGGCAAAAGAAAATGGAAGTGCAGGCTTGATATGAGCAGCCTTAAACTGAGGCATCATGACAGCAGTTAACAGAGATACAGCTCCAAGAGTTGAAAACGCGAGCCCTGCACAAAGCAGTGAACTTAAAAATAAACTCTCTATAGGAATAATGTCAATAACTATTTTTGTGTTCAGGTTGGATAGAGAATAGCCGGCACATGCCAATAAAATACAAATTATGCCAGATATCGGTACAGCTCCGCCAGACCAGTTGGCCATAAAAGCTCCAGCCAGACATAACATAACTGCAACCCATTGTAAGGACAACATCCTATGCTCAAAAAGAAATATTCCAAATAAAGCAATAAACAATATTTTCATTCCTAACAAAGGCGCCAGACGCGAGGCCTCTGTTTTAGTTAACGCAAAAAAACAGCAGAATTGTGCGCCTAAATAAAACGCGTTAACTTTAAATACATGAATCCAACAATTGCCTAAAGACGAAAAGCTGATTTTCAGCTGTAACAACAAAATTGTCACTCCAACTGCTGCAATTACTCCCATAATTGCATGTGAAACCATCAATAACTGCAGGGAAGTTCCTTTATCTCGAGTGAATTGCTTAGAAAAAATATACGATGCGCACTGGCACAATGCAGCCATTAGGCCGCAGGTAACTCCAACTACCATACTCCTCAGCCCTCTCTTGCCGAAAAAGACAAATTATATCTTTTAGATACTAAGAATGAGTCCATTACAAACAAATATCATATCAGTCATAAAGGATCAAAAACAAAATAAGGAATATTGCCTTAGCTTTTACTGAGTTGAATCTCAGCAAATATGCAGATAAGGCTTAAGGTGCGTGGAAAGATTGAGAGAGTTGCTGTTTCTTCCCCAAAATGTAAAATTTATGAAACAGCTTTGATGCTTCAGGCTGAGACAACTGCTTTTTCTGAAGCTCTTAGAATGTTTCCTCTTCAATCTTCTTGTTTAAAAAGAAAATATTAGTTATCTGTTGTTGAGGCAGAAATCTCCTTTTCTTCTGACGGGGTCAGTTCCTGAACTTGTTGCAAATCGGTTTTCTCACCTTTTTGCGGCTTCTTAGGCAGCAGTTCTTCAGGCTGCTTTACAAGCGAGTTTGATTTAGTTTTTGAATCTGACGGAGTCAGTTCCTGCACTTGTTTCAAGTCAGTTTTCTTTATTTGCTGAGGTTCAGAAGGAAGCAGATCTTCAGACTGCTTCTTAGCAGACGAGTCAAGTTTAAATTTTGACTCAGTATCTGCAGGAGTCAATTCCTGAACTTGATTCATGTCTGTTTTCTCTATTTGCTGAGGTTCGGAAGGAAGCAACTTTTCGGACTCATTCTTTAAAGACGAATCTTCCTTGACTTGTTTCAAATCGGCGTTTTCCTGCGATGCCGCGGGAGGCTGCTCTTTTAAGAGCTGGTCAAGTTCGGATTCAGAGTCTTTAATGGACTTTTCTTTAACCTGTTTTAAGTCTGTCTTTTTTTCTTCCTGCGGTTTCTTAGGCAACAGTTGCTCGGGCTGCTCTTTTAAAATCTCATCAAGCTTGATTTCTGAATTATCAGGAATATTAAGGGGATAAGACATTGGGTCATCCATTGGATCTTTAAAAGTCTTATCAAGCTCTTTATCAAATTTATCCATATTCAACTGATTTTTAATATCTTTGGGAACTGGTGCAGTTTCATCAAAGATGCTTCCCGGCTGTGAAGTTTCAGCTTTAGGCTTGACCACGGTTTTCTTCTTATTATTATTGTTCAAGAAACTTTTTCCCGGAGGCTTCCCTGTAACCTGAATATCCTCAAGCTTGAAAGGCGGACTGCCAATTGCCAGAAACATCATTTTCTTTGGTGTGTCGTTTATTATCGAAAGCGTGGTATCAGCAGGGATATACACAACAAGTCCCTTTTTCAAAGAAATTGCGTCAAGGTTGACTTGAAGCTTCCCGCTGCCGGAGACAGACACTATACATTGTGGACTTTTAATCTGATAAATAGCTGACCCCATTCCCGGTTGAATTTCAAAAAAAGCAATATTGTAATCGGTCTTAACTTTGTCTTTTTCTGTACTAAATACGTCAGAAAGCAAAACCTGACCAAGTTGTTTATTTTGAACAACAGGTAAGTCAAACATATTTTTGACAATAAGATTACCACCCTCAGGCTGATGTAAGACTACTTTTTGAGGCTCAGTTCCAGAATTCACGCAACCAGACACTATGATTGAAATCACGGATACGGAAGCCAAGAGCAACAGATTTTTCATAACCTATTCCTATGCAAGATTTGTACGCTGTTCTCCTTTGATGTCATAAAATAGACGACAAAGGTTACAATTCAATAGCCAAAAGCATTAATAAAGGCCATATGCAGATTTTTCTATATCTGCCGACTAACTACAGCATGCATTTTCAGCTCAAGCGAAACTGTCGCTAGCCTGCATTAGGAAAAACCTCAAGCAAACGACAGAATTGCTTTACAATTTAAGTTTATGAGCTGTAATTTTTGATAATAAAACTTGTACACAACGTTTACATTTTATTCAATAACTGAGATCGATATTTTCCTGGTGATTCCGTTAAACTTGTTAGTCATTTGATTGGATGCTGCACCAATTACCAGCTTGGAGGTAATTATATTGCCATTTAACTCGGATTTATTAATAAGTTTGCCGTTTAAAAAGCTCTTTGCTGTTTTACCATCATAAGCTAACTCCCAAAGCAACCATTTATACGTTGGACATGCTTTTCGAGAACTAAAGCGATATCGCCCTTTGTCAGTTTTTATATCTGAATATAATTTTCCTCCCCAAATACCTAAACCGGTAAAATGAAAATTTTCTGCTTGGCCAGGTTAAACTTTTCAACAGAAATGTACTGCTTCCCACAAAACTTTAATCCTTCAGTGGTAAAATCACTTTCTCTGAAATTTGTGGACAAAGCTAATTACTGAATTAGCGAGCCTTCACAGGAAGCAGATTCGGGAGATACATTGATCAAAACTTTCCTGTCCACTCAGGATATCAATTTCGATACGTAGAAAATGCATTGGTATGTCACGGCGGTCAAGTCGCGGCATTCTGACCGCATCTTTTTCAGTAGTAACAATAATTTCAGCATCACCATGCTTGGCACCGTTTATGAAGTCAATAATTTCCTGCTGCGTAAAGCGATGATGGTCAGCATAATGAACCTTATGCACAAGGATTGCTCCCAGCTCCTCCAGAAAGCTTTCAAAACTTTCAGGGCGAGCAATCGCGGAAATAGTCGCAACCCTTTTCCCTTTTAAGTAGTCAAGAGGCTTACGGTCGCCTCGCTGGTAAACTTTTTCCAAATAAAGCGGCTTATGGCAGCACTCAATAATTTCAGCACGACGATTATGTCGACGGAGAAAATTTTTCAAGTGTTTTAAATGGCTGCCGCCGTTTGATTTTGTAAGAAAAATATAATCAGCACGACGCACGTTTTTAATTGGTTCACGCAGAATGCCACGCGGCAGAACATGATGATTACCAAAAGGATCAGTTGAATCAACTAAAACAATATTAATGTGAGGTTTTAAGCTTAAGTACTGAAATCCGTCATCCAGGATCAAGGTGTCTGTACCAAATTCATCAATAGCATAAAGCCCTGATTTTACCCGGTCTTTGTCAACAACAACAGCCACATCTTTCAAGTTGGAGGCGAGCATATAAGGTTCATCACCGGCATATTCAGAGTTCATCAATAGATTTGTGCCGTCTGACACAATTTTTGGCGGCACTTCCATTTTCTTAGAACTGAATTTCTGAATCAGTTTTGTCATGAAAGATCGCTCTTTACTGCGGTAGCCTCGACTTAGAACAGCAACTTTTCTGCCGTGCTGACAAAGGCTTTTCGCAAACACTTCCACAACAGGTGTTTTACCAGTACCGCCACAGCTTAAATTACCGATACTGACAACCAGGCAGCCAATCGCGCGATTACGCACTACCCGCTTGTCGTACAACCAGATACGAAATTGTATCGCCATCCGGTAAAACCGTGAGGCAATAAAAAGCACAAAAATCATGAGCTTATCCTTCAGCGTGGTACGCTTGCCGGCAATAAGCTCAAGAAAATATTGTTCAAACGACTCTGAAAAATTGCTCAAATTACGTTATTTCCTTGGAATAAACCATTTTAGATATAAGGGCGTAATCTAGCATAGAAACCAGATTTTTCAATTAGAGCCGTTATTTCACAAATAGTTATTTAACCGCTATCAGGCAAAGCCAGTTCTTTGCGGCATCAAGTCGCATTTCGCAAGAATTAAACCCGGCGTCCATAACAAACTTTTCAAGTTCGCCAGCTGAATAAATAGTTCCGCCGCTCTCTTTTTCAGTAGTTTCGTTTTTCTCAGCGAATTTAATGGTTCTATATTCCTCGTTCAGGATCATTAAAACACCGCCGGGAAGCAAAACTCTATGGACTTCGGCTACATCGGCAGCCATTTCAGGCCAGAAGTAAACTGTTTTCATAGCTAGAGCAAACTCAAAATACTCATCCGGATATGGTAATTCTGAAACAGTACCCTCAATAAGATCGACCGCACCGTTTTCGACCGCTTCCGCATTGACTTCTTTGGTAAGATTAATCATATCAGCAGAATGATCCAGCCCGGATATTTTAGCTTCGGGATAGAGTTCATGCAACCTCTTAACCGCATGACCTCCACCACGGCCTATGTCAAGAATATTCAATTCAGGATTAATTTCAAGTTTATCCAATCCCCACTCACGAAGCGGCTCATTATGCTCGTTCATTCTTTTGCCTACTTCAATACCAACCTCTCCCACAGGTCGACCGCATTGTTTGCGCTGCTCTGATCCCACTGACATAAGCGACCTCTCAATTTTAATAAATTTGTCTCTGCGACTATGTAAAAAATGAAATCCACAGCTATAATAATAACTTAACTTAACAAAATTTACAAGTGAAATAGCTAATGGATATTATCAACAGACTTAAAGCTTTTTTTCATAGTTATGTAGACTCCTATCTTACTGGAGAAAAGTCTTTTGACCGCAATATTACGATAAAAAAACAGCATTCCCTGATGGTGCATCGTGAATGCAGAGAACTAGCTGCAATTGAAGGGTTTTCTGAAAATAACGCACTGCTGGCTGAAATAACCGGACTTTTTCATGATATAGGACGTTTTGAACAGTTAAAACAATATAACACTCTTGTTGATTTCAAATCTGTCAATCACGGTGAATTTGGTGCTAAAATTCTGGAAGAAGAGAACATATTACGGGATTTCATATCAGACGACGATGCGAAGGCGGTAATTTCAGCAGTCAGGCATCACAACTGCCGTGAAATCCCCGAAAAACTCACGGGAACTGCCAGATTAATGACACAAACGGTCCGTGACTGTGACAAACTTGATATTTATCGTGTTGTCATGGAATTTTACCGTGAAGGCAACTATGACACCACTATCCTGCTTAATCTTTCTGAAGAAGAAAAAGTAAGCTCCGGTGTATATGAAGCCATTCGTAACCGATGTAATCCGCATATGAAAGATATGCAGACGATTACCGACTTCAAGCTCAGCAAGTTATGCTGGTTCTACGACTTGAACTTTAACCACTCTCTTCGTGAAATACGTGAGAGGGGCATCGACAAAAGGCTCTTCGGTCTGTTGCCGGAACTGCCTGAAGTAGAACGCATCTGCAAGGATGTTAACGAATATATCGACTCAAGACTGGTCTAACTGTTATTCAGCAATAAAACCAGCCATTGCTTTTATCTAAACATGTGCTATATTAATAGTTTACCATGAACAAATGGGACCCAAGAAGGCAAAACGGCCTAAGAGTCTCTTACCGAAATGGCTTACGAGGTCACGCAAGAGTCGCATGAATGTTTACGCGACACATTTGTTCTTATCAACCTTTCAGGTCAAAATGAATCAAGAAAAATCAGAAGAAAACGAAAATTCAAAAAACAGCAATAATTCACTGAATGGATTTATATCCTTTGGACTCGAAGATAATATTTATCAGGGAGTTCTTGCCGCCGGTTTCAAAACACCCAGCGAAATTCAGCAGGAAGCCATACCTCCGGTGCTTGACGGCAAAGATGTTATAGCACAAGCCCACACCGGAACCGGAAAAACCGCAGCTTTCGGGCTCCCGGCTATGAGCAGAATGCACCTTGACCGCGGTGTAGAAATGCTGGTAATTACTCCTACGCGCGAGCTCGCTTTTCAAGTAAGCGATGAGATATATCGACTCGGCAGATATGCCGGAGTACGTACCGGAACCGTTTGTGGTGGACAGTCATATAACCGTCAAATCACCATGATTAACCGCGGCATTAACGTTGTTGTTGCCACTCCGGGAAGAATGCTCGACCTGCTCACGTCAGGAAGTTTGAACTATTTTGAGCCATCTATCGTCGTACTTGACGAAGCTGATGAAATGCTTGACATGGGATTCCTCGACGACATCAAAGAAATCTATAAATTCCTGCCGAAAGAACGTCAGAATCTGCTGTTTTCCGCTACAATGCCTCCCCAAATAGCCAAGCTGGCTAAATCCATTCTGAACGATCCGGTTGTAATCAAAACCGTACATGAAGATGAATCAACCAACTCTGATATTGAACAGCAATACTGTGTTATCGAAGAAAGAGAACGTGAAAACGCAATCATTCGTCTGATTGAAGATCAATGCCCTTCAAAAGCGATGCTGTTCTGCCGCACCCGTACTGAAGTTGACCGCCTGAGCTGCTCTCTAGGAGCCCGTGGCTTCAACACTAAGCCTTTGCACGGCGATATGGAACAGGCACAGCGCACCGAAGTAATGCAAGGTTTTCGTCAGGGACTCGTGGACATCCTCGTGGCGACTGACGTGGCATCCCGTGGTCTTGATGTCAGCGATGTATCACACGTTTTCAACTACCATATGCCGTTTGACACCAAAAGCTATATCCACCGCATCGGCCGTACCGGCAGAGCTGGACAAAAAGGTATAGCCATTACTTTGGTAACTCCCCGCGAATACCGCCAGATGGGCAGAATTCAGAAACAAACCGGTGCCGAAATAACCCTCAGCTCCATTCCGAGCCTGAAGGAAATGCGGTTAAATCGTGCAGAACGCCTCAAGCAGGATTTGGTTGATCAGAAACCAATGAAGGCAGCAGAGAAACTTATTAGCTCACTGGATGACTCTCTGGATATCAATGAAATCGCGGTTAAACTCGCTTCAATAATTTTGTCTGAACAAGCTGAAAGCGGCCCTGAATATATCGGATTGAGCCGTTCTCGCCTGGATCAGATTATCGCTGATGAAAAACACGAAAGACGCCAGAATCGTAAAGATAAATTTGGTAAACGCTTTAAAGGCAGAAAACCACCATTTAAGCCAAGCGGTAAAAATGGCAAACCAAACCATGGTTCTAAAGGCGGTAAATCCCAAAAACATTAGCAGAATTAACCGCTTTATGTGTTATAAAAAGGCTGAGGATTTCTCCTCGGCCTTTTATTTTATATAGTTCCAGCATTGACAAAATAGAGTCAATCATTTATGTTGAATGAACATTCAATCATGAAAACATAAATACAGATGAACAAAACCAGCGACAAACGTTCTATTATACTTGGAGCCACCTTGAGGCTTATTAATGAAAATGGCTTTCATGGTACCGCTATGTCTAAAATAGCCAGAGAAGCTGGAGTAAGTGCCGGCATTATATATCACTATTTTGAAAGCAAGGATGACTTAATTCTTGAGTTATACAACTCTCTTATTAAAGAGCTGATGAATGCGCTTCTCAAGGGGTTTGATAATAGTAAATCTCTGGAAGACCAGATAAAGAAACTGTTTGAAGATATCTTTCGTTATAACCTTGCAAATCCACAGGCAGCAATGTTCATAAGGCAATACAAGGCCTCACCATACTACACTCATGAAAGCAACAGCCAAAACCAGCAGTATATCGATCCAATTGTAAGCTGTGTCCAGAAAGCTAAGAAACAAGGAATAATAAAAGACCTGCCTGATACTGTAATTGCTGTTCTTACAATGGATGTAGCAGCTTTACTGGCTCAACGTTACAGTGCTGGCCTTGTTGAATTAAATGATGAACTGATTAATGAAATAATAGGCATTATCTGGGATGCTTTAAAAAAATAATTTTTTTGCAACGCATTGAATGAACGTTCAATCAATTAATTAAACAATTCCCTGAATTATAATAAACCACTAATTATCAGGAGCATTAAAATGAAAAAAACCGTTTTAATCACAGGCTGTTCATCAGGTTTTGGAAAACTAGCTGCAAAAACTTTTCATGCAAAAGGCTGGAATGTTATTGCCACCATGCGGTCACCTGAAAAAGAAACTGAGCTTGTTGAATATGATAACACGCTCATAAGCAGATTGGATGTTACCGATAAGTCAACTATAAGAACTGCTGTCAGCGAAGGCATTCAGCAATTCGGCAGAATTGATGTGCTTGTAAATAACGCCGGTTACGGAGCTTTTGGTTTTCTTGAAGAAGCAAGTGAAAGTGAAGTAGAAAAAGAGTTCGACACAAATCTTGTAGGAGTGGTCAACACGATACAGGAAGTTGTGTCAATTATGCGCAAACAAAGGAAAGGCTGTATAATCAATATAACTTCGATAGGCGGTACTATAAGTGCACCATTTTTATCACTTTACAACGCTACTAAGTTTGCTGTAGAAGGCCTGTCACAGTCGTTGTATTATGAACTCAAACATTTTGGAATAGATGTCAAGACAGTTGCACCCGGTGGTTTCAAAACTAATTTTTTCAAAGCAACAACCTTTAATGAGGGCAACAAAAAAGATGATTTAAACTGGCATAGAAATTTATTTAAATCATGGCTGAAAAAGTTAGAAAAAGGCCCACCCAAACCATTTCAATATGGCGACCCGCAGGAAGTGACAGACAAAATCTACTATTGTGCGACCAATAAGACTAAAGTAAGAAATTTTGTTGGAAAAGACGTGAAAACTTTCAATATCATAAAAGCTTTACTGCCAAATAGAATTATAATCAAAATGTTCGAAAAAAACCTGCAGCCAAATTTCAAGAAAGCGTTTTAAGGCAAAAAAAGGGGGCTTCAAAAGCCCCCGGAATATTTTAAGCCGTTGCCGGCGCTTGAACAACGTCGGACTGATCCCCTCGCTTGAGGAGTTCAGCATGAACTTTCAACCTGATGGCTCTGACATCAATCATGCCCACTGGTTTGCCCGGATCATCCTTGGCAACGACCGGCATCTGATCAATCTTATCATGAATCATTTTGTCGAAAGCATCTTTCAGTACAGTGTCAGGTGTAGTGCTGTCCTGCATGGGGCGCATTATGTCAGCCACGAGCAGCCATGCCCAGTTATCACGGTCTCCGATAATATCCTTGAGAGCGTCAAACGTGAGAATTCCGGTAATTTTACCACCTCCGTCAACAACTGGAGTTATCAGAAGGTCGTGCTCTGTGAAGCATTCAACGGCTGCCAGCACAGAAGCTCCTTCCTGCACCATAACAGGTTCCCGATCTATCACGTCGGCCACTTTCATTGAAGCCATGACGTCTTCTTCAGTGATATCACGTCCTGCCTCATTAGCCAGTTTAACCGCCAGTTTGACAAACGGAGGGCCAAGCACCTGCACAATCAGGGTCGTTGTAGTTACCACAAAGATAACCATGTCGCCCATAGACATTCCACCGTGAATATGGATATTTGCAAGGTGTTCAGCAGCCATGATTGACAAACCAATAGCTACCCCGCCCTGAGCAAAAAGGCCAAGGCCAAGGTATTTACGGACAGCCGGAGGGCTTCCTGTCATTCTGGCACCAAGGTAAGCGCCAAGCATTTTACCCAAAGTACGTCCAACAACGTAAACGGCAACTATGCCCCATAGCCAGATCGGCATTTTGCCGACCACCAGCCTCGCCCCGACAAGGACAAAAAACAATACATATATCGGTATTGAAAAACTTCGCATAAGTTTAAATAAATCTTCGCTTCGTCGAGGCGCAAAGTTTGTCAGAACAAAACCCATCATCATTGCAGCCAGAATAACATCCATTTTAAATGCAACTGCCACACTTATCACCAACAGGATCATACCGACAGCAATACAAGCACCACGCTCCGGCTGAGGAACCCAGCGCAGGAAAATGCCTAAGACAAATGCCACCGCGGCTCCCAACACCAATGACCCAACCAGTTCAACAGTGATACGTATTGCAGCCTCAGACAGAGAACCCGAGCTGGAAGTAAGCAACTGTGCTGAACTGTTTCCTAAGCCGTATAAAGTCATAGCCAGAGCATCGTCAAGCGCGACAATCGCGATAATTGCCGTAGTCATCACTCCTTTCGATCGATACTCCCATATGACGTCTATCGTCGATGCCGGGTCGGTCGCAGAAGCAATAGCTCCAAAAACGATTGAAGCCGCCAGCGAAGCGGTAAAATTATGAACTACTGCGTAAACAACCAAAAATGAAAATACTCCCACCAGCAAAAAAGCCAGCAGCCCCTCCCCCAGCAAAATAGCTATAAACTGCCTTGCATACTTGCGGAAGGTAGCTATTTTCAGTTCACCCCCAACTAGAAAACCTATTATTCCAAGGGCAAAAAGGTTAAAGGTCTTAAGGTTAAGAATATCTTCGGTTCTCACAATCTTAAATCCGGCTTCACCAATTAACAGGCCGATAGCTATATAGCCAACAACCTGAGGTATATGGATTTTTTGAAAAAACCACGCACCCACCATTCCGCCAAAAACACCAAGGCCGAGAATGAATAGTATACTTTGGTTTAGATGTTCCATTTTATTACTTTCCCATTAGTAGGTTATAGAATGTCTTGCTGTCTTTGCAAGCAGTTAGCTGCTCACGAAATTCAGCATTTTTCAGCCTTGAACTCAGCTGAGATAGCAGTTTGATATGCTCCGCGTGCTGGTCTTGACGAGCAACAATCATAAATACCAGCTTGACCGGGACATGGTCGAGACTTTCGTAGTCAGGTATGCCGTTACGAACCAGAGCGGCTGCCATAACAATATCTTTAACCGTGCCTAAGCGTACGTGAGGGATACCGACTTCTAAGCCTATTCCCGTGCTCATAAGCTGTTCACGATGATAAATACCTTTACTCAAATCTTCCTTGGAACGCACTTGCGGAGAGTCCGCCAACATAGCTATCAATGAATTCAAGACGTCTGTCTTTGCTCCGTCCTCCATTACCTCAATCCTGCCCGGAAGCAGAACTTTCTCAATCAGCATCGGAACAAAGTCACCTTTCTTACGATCAGCTCTGTTCAATCTCTTATCCACCCATGCCTCAATGTCTTTACGTTTGAAACGCCAGGCTGTGCCTAACTTTCCACAAGGAATTTCACCTTTCTGGGCCCAGTCGTATACAGTACGCTCAGAGACACGTAGATAAGAGGCAACTTCTTCAATAGTCATAATTTCAGGTTGCGACATGTAAACCTCGTAATTTCGCTAATTTTTCAAACTCTTTGAAAATGTATGAATATTTCGCATATGATAGCATATATATGCAAAATACCAAAAAATCAACCTCGAAAGCACCAAATGGTACATAATTTTTGAATTTTCTTGAAAAAACTATAAAATTAGCACCTTTTATTGATGCAAATGATGATGAGAATAGTGATGAAGTATAGAACGCTGCCTTCTGATGAACCCTCTCTGATGCAGAGCATCCATATCCAGCAAACGATAAACAATCAGCTTCACTACATCCAAAACAAACATCCAAATAATATTGTAAACCCAGACCAACCCTATAAGCTGCCATGACAGGCGCGGAACCAGCCAGCCAAAGCCACACATTACCGCGGCGAAAACCTGAGTGCCAATGATTGCCCAGAACAATCTTGCATCAGGAAATGGCGGCATAAAGAACATTTTCTTGGCACGGGTAACAAATAACATCAAATGCCCGCCGACAACCAGCTGCAGGAAAATCATAGTCTGCAAGTGCTGCGGCATGATGAGCTGACCGAAAAGGTCACGGTTCATATACATCATTCCCACAAACAGCAATCCAAATGTCTGGATCACAGAAAAAGCTCCAAGTGAAGTAGATACCCCCAAGACCCGTCCCATATGCCAGCGAACCGGATCCTTCGAAACCTTGGCATTATCATAGGCAATGGTCATAATCGGGATGTCATCAAGCAGAGCCAGCACGATAATCATTATCGGCGTCAACGGCCTGAAAAGCGTCTCAGTGCCCGGCACTTTAGGGAATATCATCATCGCCAGTACCACAAAAACCATAACATCAATAGTCATAGCAATACGGTATGTCGTATAACTGGTCATTCGCTCAAAAATTTTGCGCGCGGTCTCAATAGCTTTAATAATCACGCTCAGCCCGGGCGCTGTAAGTATCAGGGCTGCTGCCGCTCGAGCAGCGTCTGTTGCGCCGGAAACGGCAACTCCGGCGTCTGCCTGCTTCAGGGCTGGAGCATCATTTACACCATCACCGGTCATTGCAACAATATGTCCGCGCTTTTGAAGGGCTTTCACAATGCCGTACTTATGCTCAGGAAAAACCCGGGCAAAGCCGTCAGCGCGCTCAATGCACTCCGCCAGTTGAGTAGGTACTTTCTCTGGATCAACATCCTTAAAGGTATCTGCCGCCGCCTGAATTCTTGTCCCCATACCAAGCTGACCGGAAATTTCTGAAGCAATTGCCACATCATCTCCAGTTACCATTTTGACTTGAAGGCCGTGTTCTCTTGCCTGTTTAATGGTTTCCTTTGAGTCGTCACGCGGTGGATCAAACATCGGAATTATCCCCAGCAGACGCCAGGTTTTATTGTCCTTAGAATCAGCGATCCCCAGTGCCCTGTAACCGTGCTCAGCCAGATATTTAACTTTGGAGTCAGCATCCTGCTTAACCTCATCCTTGAGGTCACTCATCTCAATTATTACTTGAGGCGCGCCTTTTGTATAGTAGACCGTTTCGCCTTGTGAATTCTTGACAGTTGACTGTGTACGCTTACTGACAGGATCAAATGGAGTAAAGCCGGTCTGCTCATATTTCTTGAGGACAGATTTGTCTTTAAGTCCTTCAATAATAGCGAGGTCAATAGCGTCATTATTCTCAGCTTTACTGGCAAGCGCTCCACCAAGCACGCATTCCTGAGCATTTTCGGCCTCAAACAACAGT
Source organism: Lentisphaerota bacterium (assembly GCA_024225035.1). Lineage (GTDB taxonomy): Bacteria > Verrucomicrobiota > Lentisphaeria > Victivallales > Victivallaceae > Zth2. The sequence goes on along the minus strand of JAAEMX010000025.1, from coordinate 105,658 downwards.
GGGTCGCCAAGAGTGAGCTCATTTTTAGTCAAAGTCCCGGTTTTATCCGAACATAGAATATCAACACCTGCCATTTCCTCAATAGACTGCAGTCGGGCAACAATGGCTTTACGTTTAGACATAGCCAAAGCACCTAGCGCCATTGTCACTGACAACACGGCAGGCATAGCCACAGGAATAGATGCAATTGCTAAAATCAGGACAAACTTAGCTAAACGCATAAGCTCCTGAATATTAATGGTACCGCTTGCTATATGTTCACGGTAAAGCACTACTGCGGAAAGCACTATGCATAAGGATATGGATAAACCTATCAGGAAGTTTCCTACCCGCATAACCGCCTGCTGGAAGTGTGAAATATTCCCAGCCCCGGCAACCAGCCGTGCGGTACGCCCAAAGAAAGTATTGCCACCAGTTGCGACAACTACCGCAATCATTTCTCCTTGCTTGGCTACAGAACCGGAATAAATTACATCACCCTTCTGCTTGTTAACCGGCAGGGATTCACCTGTGAGCGCAGCCTGATCAACACTTAAATATTCACCATCAATCAGTTTACTGTCAGCTGGAATCACATCCCCAAGCCTGACTCTGATAATATCGCCAACGACCAATTCTTCAGCCGAAATTTCTCTCCATGAACCATCGCGGCATGCCCTTGCTTTTAACGCCAACCCCTTTTTCAAAGCCTCAAGAGCATTACTCGCTTTGTGCTCTTCCCAAAAGCCAATCAAGGCATTGAATACCAGCATGACCACGATTATTCCAAAATCACTCCAGTCACAGGCAATAAGCGAAAGTACCGCTGCCGCTTCAATCATCCAGGGAATAGGTCCCCAGAAGAATTTCAGGAACATCAGCAGTGAACTGTTTTTTGTCTCCTCAATAGCGTTTTTACCAAATTCCGATAAGCGTTTTTCGGCTTCCTTGGAAGTCAAACCTTTATCAGTGCAGTCAATCTTATTAAACACTTCTTCAACAGACATTTTCACTGCTTTCTCTGAATCAATAAAACAGGCAGAACTATCCGGCATAATTTCGCCTCCCATACGCATTTTATATTTTGAAGTCAATGCTAGTATAATACTGCTCCACACATTATATGCAATAAAGCTATATTAATTAGCCGAAAAAAATCTATACAAATTTCCTATGAATTACAGTTAACTAACCTAAAGGGCCACCATCAGCTCCTCGTTTCATGAATTTTTCGAATTCTTCCTGCGGAACAGGTTTTCAATCCTGCTAATTCAGCAAGATATTACAAATTCACAAGATAAGACACCTTGCCTTAAAATCCTGCCCTATAACCAAAAGGATTTTTTTCTTACAGAGTTGAATTTACAGGTTTTCGGGATAATTTGTTTAGATGATCAAATTACTTTAAATATACTAGGGAACATAATGAATAAAGCTGACGTAAAAGTTCTGGTAATAACCGGTTTCGGACTGAATTGCGAAAAAGAAACTACAGCTGCCTTCAAGCTCTGCGGCGCTTCACCCGAAATGGTACATCTCAATGATCTGCTCAATGGCAAACGCACCCTTGACGAATTTCATATTCTCGCCTTTATCGGCGGATTCTCTTTTGGTGACCACCTTGGAGCGGGAACTGTTTTTGCTAACCGCGTGAAGTCAAAGCTTCGGGATCAGCTCGAAAAGTTTGTTGGTAACGGCAAATTGATCATCGGCATCTGCAATGGCTTCCAGACATTGACCCGCCTCGGACTAGCTCCGGCTGTTGATGGCAACTATTTTGAACAGGAAGCTGCGCTGGCTCATAATGATTGTGGCGTCTTCCGTGATGACTGGGTATACTTGAAAGCAAACGCTGACTCACCTTGCGTATTCACCAAAGGCATTGATGTCATCAAGCTGCCGATTCGCCATGGTGAAGGCAAGTTTGTCGCTGATGAAGAAATCATGAACAAAATCAAAAGCAGAAACCTCACTGCGTTACAATACACCAACTCAGACGGCTCAATCGCTGAAGAATTTCCAGCTAACCCGAACGGCTCAATTGATTCAATCGCCGGCATTTGTGATGAAACCGGTCGCATTTTCGGGCTGATGCCGCACCCGGAAGCGTTCCTGTCACCATACAACTCTCCGACATGGACAACTGAAAAAATTCAAGGCACTCTGCCGGAAGAAGGCGAAGGCGTCATTTTCTTCCGCAACGCAGTTAACTATGCGTCCGAAAACCTTGTTTAATTAAACAGCTATTTCACGGCGGAGCTAAGCTCCGCCTTTTTTATGGCTTGCCAGGAAATAATTGTAATATCGGGAATTATACTACCATGAACATGGTTTATATTTATCTACGGAAAATTAAGATTAAGGCACTGCGCAATCATATTTTTACCTACGCAGTGTTAAGCAGAAAACTGTTGGACAGACCAATATGGTGGTATGGGGTTTATAACAAAAACTTATTCATACCCGAGCGTAAAAAAGAATAACCTGACCTACCAGCCTTCAGTAATCATCTGGGTTACCAGACGAGAGGCTTTCCAGCAAACCTGTCGGTTAGCACGGTTACGGTTTATAAACAGGTCAGCCTGCACCTGAAACAGGACAGATGCTTCTACATATCGTTTTGGTATAAGCGGTTCTTTTCTACCCGGTATGACAACAGAGAATTCTACCTTTATCCAAGTACGCCACTCAGCGGGACGGTAAGTTACCTGATTATCATATGTAGCCGGAGTTGTTTCACGGTAGTTGATATCTACAATTCTGGCATAGACAATACAGTCCGCTTCACGCAAGTTCTTGACCTTCAATGAACCATCACGCATTATTGCTTCAGTAAGACGGTTCCTCAATACAGCTGCAAGGTTGTATGAAATGGTATCATTTATAACAGGTGCAACTGCAATGGATTTAACCTGAGGATGCATGATAGAACCTACATTATATCCACAGCCGCCAGTTATAGCGATGCCGACAAAGCACACGGTAAGTACAGTTAGTTTTAATATCTTGTTAATCATTCAAATTCCCACCAGTTGGCCTTCTTTTTCTCTTTAATTCCTAAGTCTTTCATCGGAAGTAAGTGTCGGCCTCCGCTATTTTCCGGAACCTGTATTATCTTGGATGGTTCAGCCGGAATCGGCATTACAGAATACTTCTGCAAACGGCTTTTAAGCTCAGGCCTGAATCCTTCCGGCACATAAGACTTATCGATGTCAGTAAGCATTTCTTCGGATTTATCAGCTGATTTTGAATCGGGGTATTTCAGCAAGATATCATTAAGATACCGTTCGGCCGGAGCTGTCCGACCTATTCTGTTATAAAATTTAGCTATTCCAAGCATGCGTTTCGCTTGAATATCTTTCGATCTTAACAGACATTTATCAATCCAGTCATTTTCTGCAGCTTTAGGAAATTTTTCTCTAAACTCTTTAAAAATCTTAAGAGTTTCACGGTTGTATTTACCATCACCATCGCCACGCCTTGATAGCTGAAACAAAGCGTTTCCAAGCTCAAGGTAAGCATATTTACAGTATTCTGAATTGGGGTTATCCTTGATCAGTTTGCGCAACTGCTTAAGAGCCTTAGAAAATTGGTCATTCTCTAGCATAAGTACCGCCAAACGTAGTCTCGCACGCGGAGCGCTATTGGCAAAAGGAGCATGCTTCAAGGCTTTGTTGTACATCTCAATTGATTTATCAGGCCCGGTAAGCCATGGTACCCAGCGCAAAGACCAGAATGCAGGATCACGGTGTCCCTTGAAGTAAAGATCAGCCAAATGGTATTCACGATCAACCATTTCTCCAAAGTCTATCTCTGAAGGATATCCGATGATCAGCCTTTCTATCATTTCGAATTCCTTATAATAGAATTTGGCTTTTGAATAAGCATTCATAGCCGCTTTTACCGAATTCGCCTTTAGGCTGACCGTATCGGCCTTGAGTTCAGAGTCAAGGAATCTGTTAGCCGCATCAATGTAGTCGCCGGACTTCATATCATTGAGGCCCTGTTGATAAAATTCATTGGCCTCCTGGTCATTCGCAAGGGCAGTCAAGCTCCAAAGAGCAAAGACTGCAGCTAATGCCGCAAACTTACAGTCGTAGATATGTTTTGTTATATTAAACATCATATAAAATAATTAATGATTCGCTGGTTATTGCTGTTACCGCCAAAGGACTTCCCCACAAGAAGCGGCAATATTCAGATTGTAATCTACCCCGTTTTGAGTAAAATCCAAACTGGTTAGCAAAGATTGAATCAAATAGGGTGCTATTACTGTTCAAATTACATTAATTTTAAGCCCGGCAGGTCTTGAACGTCGATCATTCCAACAACTTTTTTGTGGTTATCAACGACAACAATATCATTAATTTTGCGGTCCTCAACCACCTTGAGTGCTTCAGCCGCTAATGATTCAGCCCTGACATGAACCGGATTGCAAGTCATAACTTCGCCGACCTTCTGTTCAAGAACATCAAGATCATTCTCCACATGTCTTCTGAAGTCACCATCAGTAAAAATACCCATCAGCTCATGATTGTCGTTGACAATGATAGCACAGCCACAACGGGCACTGGTCATATGAAGCAGAGTGTCCTTGACCTTGGTTTCAGGAGAAACAGTAGCAAAGCGTTCACCTTCGCGCATAATATCCTTGATCTGCATGGTTACAGCACGGCCAATAGCACCACCGGGATGCAAACGCCCATAATCTTCTTTGGTAAATCCGCGTTTCTGGAGCAGAACCATAGCTAAAGCGTCGCCGAGGGCCAGCAGAGCGGTAGTCGTGGTAGTAGGTGCCAGATTAAATGGACATGCTTCACGTTCAACCGGCATTTCCACCGTAAGGTCACATAATGCTGACAATCTTGAATCGTTGCTTCCAGTGACAGCAATTATTTTCATGCCCAGTCTTTTAGCCGGGTTAAGCACAGCCAGCAGTTCTTCAGTTTCACCACTGTAACTCATCGCAATAACAATATCATTAGACTGCATAAGACCGAGGTCGCCATGCAGCGCCTCAACTGGATGCATAAATACGCTGGGAGAACCTATACTGGAAAGCGTGGCAGCGATTTTCTGCCCTATGTAGCCGCTTTTTCCAACTCCTGTCAGGACCAGCTTTCCGCCGCGTTCCTGAGTTGCAAGGCACTCCTCAACCATTTTTTCGAAGCTACCATTGAGGTTATCACGAAGAGCTTTAAGTCCTTCGATCTCAATGTCTATTACCTCTCTTGCTTTTTTGACTATATCATTCATTCTATCAGCCACTTTTATATTATTAAAAAGCTTATATAAACAAGTTTAAATCGTGTTTAATTACAGGCGGCAGGAGCGCATATCTGTAACAATGATGCCACGAGCCCCCAGGTTCTGCAGCTCATCCATTACATGATTTGTTTCGCTTCTTTTGATCATAGCTTTAACGGCAACCCACTCTGGATTACTGAGAGGTGCCACTGTCGGGGCTTCAATACCAGGAGTTATCTGGCAAGCTTCCTCAACTTGATCACATGGGATGTCATATTCAACCATAGCATAGGTGCGGGCAACAAGTATCCCGCGTAAACGTCCAAGCATACGTTTGACTTCAGGCTTTTCAGAAACTTTGCTGTCACGAGCAATAAGAACTGCCTCGGATTCCATCAGGGCATCACCAATGACAGCCAGTCCGGCTTCTTTAAGTGTCCTGCCTGATTCAACAACATCCGCAATAGCGTCAGCGACTCCAAGTCGAATAGAGATTTCAACAGCACCGTCAAGACGGATAATCTCGGCGTCAACGTCGCGTTTTTCAAGGTCAAGGCGAACAATTTCCGGATAGGAAGTAGCAATTCTCAGCCCGCCAAAGCCATTCGGCTCCAGTCCTGAATCTTTTGGCACAGCATAGCGAAATCTGGATTTACCAAAGTTCAGAGGTAAAACTTCTTCCACGTTAGATTTACTGTCAACAGCCAGGTCACGGCCGGTAATGCCCATATCCAACACACCGTTGCCAACATATACCGCGATATCACGCGGTCGGAGAAATACAAAGTCAATATTATTAACCTGATCACTCACAATCAGTTCACGACTGCTGCGAGAACATTTGTAACCAGCTTCTTTCAACAGATTAACAGCTCCTTCTGAGAGTGAGCCTTTGTTCGGAATAGCGATTTGAAGCATTTCAGCCTCCTTAAAAATATTTACAGCCTCACGAGAGAGGCTTTTATAATAAGTAATGAAAATTCAGAAAAACCAGACTAGAGGTATTTGTAAACATCTTCCAATTTGAGATCACATGCCAGCATCATTACCTGTGCATGATAAAGCAGCTGGGAAATTTCCTCAGCTGTTTTCTCCTTGCCTTCGTATTCTGCGGCCATCCATACTTCACCGGCTTCCTCGATAACCTTTTTGCCGATAAAATGCTTACCCTTGATGTACTCTTTTACGGTACCGGATTCAGGGTCCCTGGCGGCAACTTTCTGTTCGAGTTCGGCGAACAGTTCTTCAAAAGTTTTCATCAATGTCAATCCTGTTTATATAATTAACCTGAAAATATGCTTTTGTTCAACAAGATACAATCTCAGCACATTCTCATTTAATAGAAAGCGACAAGTTGGCAGTAATATATTCCCTAAGCCTTCAAAAAACAACATTCACAGCCAAAAACTTACACACAACTATATGAAATTAAACTTTCAGCACAGCATTTTATAAAATACAGTTAGCTAAACACCTCAGTAAGTGTATATTCAAAAATGGAATAGGACATTTAAAAACTGGAGTTGAATGTGAATCCGCTGCACAGAAAAATATTAAAAAATAAAATAATTTCTGAAATCGAAGACCTCGAAGATACCATTGAGGAACTCAAGCACGTCACTCAGCCCATAGCTCCAGACCGTGCCATAGGGCGCATCAGCCGTATGGATGCTATCGGCAATCGCAGTATTAATAACTCAGTTCTTAATAATGCAAAAGAACGGCTGGTAAAACTGCAGTACGCTCTGGACAAAGCCGATGGCCCTGAATTTGGCATCTGCACCAGTTGCGGCAATGTAATAAGTCCAAACCGGCTGCTTGAAGTTCCGGAAGCCACCCACTGCATTAGCTGCAGCAAGTAAGCTTTTTTCTTATTTGCTAAGCTTCTCAGCTCCGAGCAGCGCACCAATATTATCTTTGGCAAAAATCCCCTGCAGGATCTCTTTGCGCCAGCCTTTAAATAAGCGGGACTCTTTATCTTTAGTAACAAGTTGCAGAGTAACCTCACGACTTGAACAAACCAAAGCAGGGTCAATACCTAATTTTTCAGCCTTTTCCTGAATCAACAACATAATCATTTCAGTCTGAGGTTGCCTTGGCGGCCTGTATTCAGGAGCCGGGAGCATATCTTCAGGCCTCTTCAGCCCTTTTTCTATACACTGCAGTAATTCCCGGCCATAACGCCTTAGGGAATTGGGGCTTAATCGCTTTATTGTTTTCAGATTTTCCAATCTTCTCGGACATTTATAGGTAAGGTCAACCAGAATGTTATTATGAACAACATGACCACGCGGACGGTTCAGTTCACGAGCTTTTTTCTCTCGCCAGCAAGCCAGCTCCTGCAAAATCGCAAGTTTCTGACCTTTCAACAGGTTAACACCTTTGACTTTTCTGAAATATTCCTCCGGCTCTACTTCTTCATACAAGGCCGGATTATCATAAAGTTTCATTTCATCACGAAGCCAGTCAGCTGTTTTATGGGCTTCCGAACGCTTTATTATGATTCTCATGACTTCGGTCAAATATTTAACATCATCACAAGCGTATTCCAGCATCTTCTGACTAAGCGGGCGTTGCAGCCAATTGGCCCTGGTTTCAGTTTTTGGCAAAACCACTCCCTGGGTTTGTTCCAGCAATGCAGCCAGTGAAAGAGTTGATCTAGGACTGCAGAATCCATACGCCAGCCTTGTATCAAAAACATTTTGCGGGCTGGCTCCGGTAGCTTTTTTCAGAATAGTTAAGTCCTGCTGAGCATCGTGTAATATTTTAATAACATCAGGATTCGCAATAAGTTCTCCTAAAGGAGTCAGGTCTTCGATGGATAGCGGGTCAATCAAAAAGGCTTCACGCTTTATAGCGAGCTGCACCAGGCCAAGGTTAGGGTAAAAGGTTCTTTCCCAAACAAATTCAGTATCGAGAGCGACAGCTTTTTCAGCAGATGCTCTGGCTATTAGTTCCTTTAGTTCCTCGTTAGTAGATATAAACATCTTATTAAAACATCTTTCAAAATATAATGCGTTTCAGGACAAACATTGGCACTTAAGATAGTATAAATAATTAATAAAGCCATGTTTAAGAACGTTTTTTTTTGAGGTTTTTGACTGTATGAGCTTTAATATCGGAATAAAACGCGCTAACTTTCAGCCATAATTATTAATACAACCAAGGACATTCATTTCATATTATGATTACAATTAAAACTTCTAACTTTGAAATGGGAGCTGTCAGCACAAAACAGTTTCCCAATGACAATCTACCGGAATTTGCCTTTGCCGGACGCTCCAACGTAGGTAAGTCATCTCTTATAAACTGTCTGGTCAACCGTAATGGTCTTGCCCGCAGCAGCAGCACTCCAGGTAAAACACGTGAGATCAACTTCTTCCTGATAAATGAAGCGTTCCGTTTTGTCGACCTGCCTGGCTTCGGCTATGCCAAGGTAGCTAAACAGGAACAAGCTAAATGGCAGGCTTATATAGACTCTTACCTCTGCTCAAAACGCAACATCAGGGGCGTAATCCACCTTGTCGATTCACGCCACCCGGGCCTTGACAATGATCTGATGATGGCAGAATTCATCAAGCACACCAACCTGCGCTGCATACTGGTTGCCAATAAAGTTGATAAACTCAAGAAAAATCAGATTCAAAAGAACAAAGCTCAAATGACTAAGATATTCGGGCAGGAACCAATTATGTTCTCCACCAGCAGTAAGCTTGGCAAAAGCCAACTCTGGAGCACCATAGAAGAATGGATGAAAAACTGATTATTTGATCCAGGGAGCAAAATTACTTAAAAATTGCTCCCATATTGCTTCACCACTCCAAACCTGAGCATCTTCCGGCTGGGCATCCCCGGCACGGTTGAACGCGGCTGCTACAAATACATTCAGCCACATGAAATGATCCTCATGCAGGCTGCTCATGATTTCGCCGAGGTCTGCTGTGGTTTTCAATTTATTCAACACCTTGAGCACCATTGCGTCACGCTTGGCCCGGCGGTATTTCAAAGTTTTGCCGTCAGCCTGTACGTCCCAGACAAAATGATCTTTTTTTTTGACTTCAGAGTAAGGATCAAACAAAGCCGGGTCATCGACGTATCCGCCTGAAATATGCAGCTCCATCGGAACTCCGGACTCCACTGCCCTGCAAATGGCTTCCTGAAAACTACCGTCGACACAGCCTGTCAGGAATTTTTTGCGCCACTGCCATGCGTTGGTCATGATAAGCGACCTGCCTTTTTTGGAATTATATACAGCCACGATTTCCGCAGCCAACCCTTTTTCAAGATAAAATCCGCATAAAATCTTTTCCGGATCATCTTCACTGAAGCAGCTGTAAACTTTGCCGTATTTATAAAAAGGAAGCTTTGGCCCCGGCACCAGCCACCACGGAGTAATTTCCGGTTTGAAACGGTTGAACGGTCGGCGGGCAGTCTTGCCAAGCATTGGCGAGGCAAACGGTTCTATATCTTCTATTAAACGCCGCGGCGTTTTTCTTTCACAAAAAATCATAAATTTCTTCCCTGTCAACTCTTAAAAATATAATCAATCCTGCTTAAAATCAGGTTGGATTGGCTTCTCAGCAGACATTTCCTCAACCTGCTGCCAACCGTGCTTCTGAAGTATCTTAACAACATCCTCAACCAGACATTCGGGGGCGGAAGCGCCGGCAGTTATGCCGATATTTCCTGAGTCCGGCAGCATTTCAGGTTTTATATCACCCGGTCCGTCAATCAATTCAGCACGAACCCCGCAACGCAACGCTACTTCTCGCAGACGCTGTGAGTTTGAGCTGTTCGGGGAACCGATAACCAATACCAACTCACATTGCGGAGCAAGTTTCCTAACTGCTTCCTGACGATTGGTGGTGGCATAGCAAATATCGCCATTGCCCTCAATATCAGGGTATTTCCGCTTTAAAGCTGCAACCACATCAGCAACGTCTTCACGGCTCAGCGTTGTTTGAGTCAAATAAGCTGCATTCTGACCGTTTTTGAGTTCAGGTAAAACTTCGACTTCCGCTGCATTTTGAACAATATATGCCTTGCCTTTGGTCTGTCCAAGAGTTCCTGTGATCTCAGGGTGTCCACGGTGACCAATTAAAATTATCAAATGATTATCTTCAAGCAGCTTGCATGACTTGCAATGTATTTTTTTCACAAGCGGGCAAGTCGCATCAATAACTTTGAGTTTTTTAGCTTTGGCCTGCTGTTCAATATCAGGAGCAACGCCATGGGCGCTCAGAATTAGAGTAGAGCCGGCAGGGACTCCTTCCAGGGATTCAACAAAAACCACGCCTTGCTTTCTAAGGCTTTCAACCACAAAGCGATTGTGCACTATCTCGTGAAAAACATATACAGTCGGCGGAGTTTCCTGCAGAACATTGTCAACAATATCCAGAGCACGACGAACTCCCGCACAGAACCCGCGCGGCATTGCCAGCAGCAACTTACCTTTATTTGATTTTGAAGATTCATTTTGCATGACAAAGCTTAATACCAATTTCAGCAAAAACAAATTAAGCATGTCACTTTTCGCTCAAATCCTGCTAATATTTTTGACTTTTGAGTTGTTGATGACAGCAAGCGCAGCTCTTCCGGCATATTCCCCCATTTCAAACAAAGGCTGTCCAACAGTTGTCAAAGACGGTTCGAGGTAACTCTACATTTTGTAGTCATCAAAACCGGTCAACGATATGTCTTCAGGGACCTTTATTCCGAGGTCATATAAGGCCCGTAGTATTCCATAAACCATCTCATCAGCCATACCAATGATAGCGGTGATGTCCCGTTTCTGACTGAAAAATTTCATTGTGGTAAGACGCTCGGCTTCCATCGACAAAGCTCCTGCCTCCATAGGCACAACATAGTAGACATTATCTTCCTCCATATTGTCGCCAACAAGAATTACCGGAATGGATGCTTTCTGCATATGTTTGATAAAGGGAATGTTTTTGACGTGAAGCACTGTCACATCACAGGAGTTTTCCATGATAGTTTTGCCGATAGTTTCACTTTCAGACTGTTCAGGGGTGAGGTAAATCATTGAAAAGTCAAGGCCGGCTTGCGTGGTAAATGACATCAGGCCTTCCATTATTCAGGAAGAGTAACTGTTGATGACAGCTTCGTCTCTTATCATAACAAAGCTGATCTTGCCGACACGATTTCTGATTAGGCGACGTTGAAAGCCGGATTCTTCAATAATTTTTAAAACCTTATTATATTAAAAACCAATGTCTTTCAGCCATGTCCGGCATAACTCAGGCCATACTTTAAGCGCCGGAACTTCTTCAAGCATTCCCAATCCGTGACGCCCCTCAGGGAAAATATGCATTTCGACTGATATTCCGTGCTTACGCAACCCAGATGCGAACAACATGCTATTTTCCATCGGAACAGCTGCATCTTCCACTGTATGCCATAAGAATGTTGGCGGAGTTTCAGCTGTAATACGCTTTTCAAGTGAATATTTTTCAAGCTTATCAGCAGATAAATCTTTTCCGAAAAGGTTTTCAAATGAACCTTTATGTCCATATTCTGAACCGGAGATTACCGGATAAGAAAGAATCAATGCGTCCGGACGCTGTTCAAATTTGTCTATATCATCATTGCAAACCGGGCTGATCTCATTGAACAGAGTACCGGAACAGGCAGCCAGGTGCCCTCCTGCAGAAAACCCGCATACCGCTATCTGCTCAGGTCTCACTTTCCACTCTTCAGCGTTAGCCCTGACAAGTTTAACGGCCCTGAATACATCCTGCTGTGGAGCGGGAAATCGATTTGGAGCAACACGATACTGCACAACAAAAGCATGGTAGCCATACTCGTTAAAGCGTAGAGCTATATCTCTGCCCTCATGTGGAGCTCGGTGCGTATAAGCCCCACCGGGACATATAACTATAGCACCAATTGCCTTATCTGTTTCAAGAGTATAAATATCGAGTTCCGGCTCAAATCCGTCAGCTGTTTCAATAGCGCCTTTCGGCCATAGTTTTATCGTTTCCATGCTAGCTCCTGGGTTTATGTAACACAAAAACTATTTTAGCTCAAAAACAGATAAAAACAAAACCATAGCTTTTTATGAACTTGTGAACTGGATATATTTAATTCTACTCCTAATGATCGTCTCTGAATCTTTTTATTTTTGCCAGAATGTCCTGATGCTGGGTACTGGAAACCTTACCTCTGGACCAGGCATCTACAAGGCGATCATGCTTGGTTCTCAAAGAGAGCTGAGGGCTTTTAAGCGGAAAAATGTCATAAACCGTATCTGCCAGCTTCCAACCTCGGGCTTCCTGAAAGTGTTCGTCTTTAGTACTGATCAACTTATGACTGCCTTGGAGTTCAACTCCTGTCAAGTCCTTCATTTCATTAAGTGCGGTTTGCACAATAAGCCTTTTAATTCTATCTATGTCACCATGAATTCCAACAGAATAACAATGCCCGATCACAGTACCCGTGACATTCTTTGCAGCTAGCGTATCAGCAAATATTTTTGCCACAGAACGCGAATTTACTCCTCGAAGGCTGGACAGGCAAGCAAATATCTGATATGTGAGATTATCTATTCTTCCAGCCAGTACTGCTATTTCCTCAGCTACAGTTTGTGCCGCCAAAAGCTTTTTCCCCGGATAAGATGCTGTCCCTTTCCAGCCAATCACACCGGGATATTTTAGACTGTTACCATGCCCTAAAATCACGATTTGACTATTAGGCTCCACCTCACCCCATGTCGCATGAAATCTTTCATTTATGGATGCCTTCATCATCGTGGCTGTACAATCATTGGGCAAAAGCTTAAATTCTACCCTCGTTTCTTCCTGTTTAAAGTATTTTTGTATAGGCTTAGTCCCATAATAATTAAAAAGTCGGTAAATAAGGGTTTCGTATTCTTCGTCATGGTGCCGCAGCCATATGTACTTCATAGGCCTTTTGAACTGCAACGGCTTATAGTAAACAGCCTGTTTATAATATTGCGAAATCCAGTGATAAAGCCGCAGTATATCACTAACCAGCATAACCTTGCACCAACCATTAACTTTTCTGTATTCGATAAAATTCAGATAATCAATAAGCTCAGAGGAGAACTCATCGGCCTGCTTACTGGTATAATCAAATTCCCGTGTACATGTTCTGGTAACCTGTATCAGGCATTTTCTGAATAACTTAAAACCGCCTTGTGCTTCACTTTTACTGACAGAATCAATGGCTCTGAAAATAAAGATAATAGAAGCTGTATCTTCCTTTCCTTCCATTGTCCAGGCAGGATGAATTTTTGATTTAATTAAAAACTCCAGTAGTTCATTGAGTTTTCGAATATCAAAGGGCTTACTAAAAGTAATCTTCATAATACTTGCTTACTCCATAACAAAATGATGTCAGAATCCTAAACACCCTAATAATAGTTACCATTAACAAGAATACAACACCGTTAGAAGTATTAAGAAGCGGTAAGCTTATGAGAATTTTTTCAGCATTGGAGTCAATATATAAATGGCACCGGTAAGTAACAATAACAACATTATAAGGATACGTATTTTTCGAACAGAAAGTAATCTTGTACTGTGGTTTCCAAGCCAGACAGATAAGAAGATCAAAGGCATAAAAAGAAAGCCTTTGCCAATAGTGATAGTAATTTGACTACCAAAATTCAATATTAACAGGACTACTTGCAGCGGAACCATCATAGAAGTAAAAGCAGAAATAGTAGCACGCAAACGATCCTTAGGCCATTTATGCGCCAACGTCCACAACACCAAAGGAGGCCCCGCAATATTTGCAAAACCGTTCAGAATGCCGGATAAAAAAGATGCAATCGCACCTATCCAGAACGGCACATGATCTCTGGGTTCAACACGTGAAAAGATTCTAAGCGCTACGGCTCCCAGCAAAATAACACCAAATATCTGTTTAATAACATCAGGGTCAAGAGAAGCGGTAACTTTCAGGGTAAAAACTCCGATAGCCAGCCCTATTAAAGAAAAAGGAAGTAACCAGTAAAGCTGCTTCCATACTATAGATTTTCGACAATGCCAAGTCAGCAGAAGCCGCTGAATCACCGAGGTTGCCATGCTGAAAACAACCGCAGTAGTTAAGTCAAAGCCGCAAAGCAGTAAAAGGGGAACAGCTAACAAAGAAAAAGCAAATCCGGCAATTGTTTGTATATACCCGCATACAAAAAGAATTAGCCCGGCCCAGACCAACTGCATTATTTACCTCCTTACCTTTTATCAGCACAATTACAACTCAAAGGCAGTCATAGAAAGTTAACCGCCTGTTCATATTTCTCCAGACAAGTGGAAAATAATATACATGCAGAACTGATATATCAATAAATCCGAAGTAAATAATACGAATATATCCTTGCACAAACAGCCAGAGACAAAGATTTTCAGCAATTAAAAAAAACAGGGCCCTGAAAGGACCCCGTAAAAAGCGGCGAAAGCTATTTATTAATCGGCACAAATGTGTCAAGCTGAACCTGTTCAGGCAACTCCCACATTAAGCCGTTGATACCATCAGGCAGGAACCCGAGGATAGTAATGAAGTTACCCCAGAACCATGGAGTAATTTCAGCTGGAACGTTTTTGTTGACTTTACCGTCAGCTGTAGCAAAGACATAAATTTCTTTCTTGAACATGCCGCTGCTGGCTTTCAATGGTACCAGTGCAGGAGTTGTTCCTTTAAAGATCATTACGCCAGCGCGATTGTAGACCATGAATTCAGTACCAGGCTTGCTGGATTTGACCTGAACAGCCTTTTGACGTTCTGCGAAACCGCTGGCACATCCCTGCAGCATAACAAGAATTACCGGCAATGCGATTAGAAATAGCATTTTTCTCATGATTTTCCTCCTTTGATGAAAGGGTTGCACATAAATTTCTCCAAAATGCCAACTAAGTTAAATATTACTCTCTGCTATAATTTTTTTCAAGTGATTCCAAACTGAAAAATCGTCTTCTTCTCATAATCTATTATTTAAAAAATTGATAACACCTTCTTTAGAAACATTAAAAATAACTGATTTATGATAATTACCGAGGTGAAATCAATAAAATTAAAAAAAGTTGCAGCAAAAAGGTAACTATTTTTGTTTTTTAACTGTCTATTATAGATACAGCAGCATATTAGAAACTTGTTAGGGTTTTAATAACAATTCATAAAAAACACTACTAACTGTTGATTTTTACATGAATTGACGCTAATATAATATGGTGCACTGATCAGTTTTAAGGATCAGAGTGCCTGTTCAGGTTGAATATGCATCTGAATATTGTCAACGAAAAGACTTACCGAAACCGTCTTTCTTGACCTGGCAGAAGATTACAGAAGAGGAAATGAGCACAATCATAGTGTACTCTTAAGGTGCCTGAAACGAGACTCTTCTGGACAAAGCCGGGGATTCTTAATCAGCACCAATAATAGTTCGAAAAATACTGGAGACTGTAATGAGTCTTAAAAAAACAAACAAACAAAAACATAAGAAAAAACACAAGTTGCTTGTAATTGTGGAATTTGTTCCGTTCTGGTGTTTATATATGTTCGTCAGAGCGTTGCCTTTAAAAGCCGCTTATTTTCTGACCAGGAGGCTTTTTAGCCTGCTATACCTTGTTGACTTCCGACATCGCCGAAGATCTCAAAGGCATTTAATTCACGCCGGTGTAGCTAAAGACAAAAAAGAAGCCTGGCGAATTGCGCACCGCGCCTTTTTGAGCTTTGGTATGCTACTGACTGAAATCATTAAGATGGATCAGTACTTCAAGCCAGAAAAAGTTGTTTTTCGCGGCAGTGAAGAATCACGAAAAGAAGCTTTTGAATCAGAAAACAACCGAAATGTCATAGTTGTGACAGCTCACTATGGCAACTGGGAACTTGCAGGAACTGCCTGGGCCAAACTGTCCAAAATTCCAATGGTATCTGTAATGCGTCCTTTTAATAATCCGCTAATCGGCCGCTATATCCTCAGAAACCGCACCAGCGGTGTTCATGAGACAGTTAATAAACGCGGCTGTGTCAGAGACCTGCTTAAAGCATTGCGTAACAATAAAAATGTGGCACTGCTTGTCGATCAGCACGCTGGCACAAACGAAGGAGTGGAAACTCTTTTCTTCGGTCAGCCCTGTAGAACCCATATGTCACCTGCACTGCTGCACCTTAAAACTAAAGTGCCAATTGTACCAATGATAAGCAGACGTGTTGACGATGATTTTAACTTTGAGTTTGTCTTAGGCAAGCCCATTGAATATACTCCTACTGGTGACAAAGAGGAAGACATTAAAAATGTTACTCAATTGTACACCTCCGCACTCGAAAAGCTGATTGCTGAGCTGCCGGAACAGTGGCTCTGGGCACATCGCAGATGGTTGAACATCCATCGCAAAAGACGCACTCCAGCGACAGCTTAAAGCTAACTTACGTCATATGTCAGGCAGTCGATAATACAATTCTCGGCTGTCTGGTTTATTTTAGTTACAAAATAATTAACAAATTATGAAAAACATCCATTCAATACTATATTACCTGTTCAACTGAATAATTAGACGAGGAATTGATAATGTTTTTTGATCCACTTTATTTAATAATAGCCCTGCCAGGTTTGCTACTGGCTCTGTTTGCTTCTTTTAAAACTAAATCCACTTTTGCAAAATACTCAAAGGTAGCCTCAAGAAACGGTATGACAGGAGCTCAGGCAGCTCAAAAGCTGCTGCAGTTCTGCGGTATCAGGGACGTATCCATAATGGAAACTCAAGGCTTTCTCTCTGACCATTATGATCCAAGTTCACGCACTCTGCGCCTGTCACCGGATGTCTTCCGCAGCAATAGCCTTTCTGCCATCGGCGTAGCCTGCCACGAAGCCGGCCATGCTATGCAGCACGCAAAAAACTACATCCCGTTGTACATCAGGTCGGCTCTTGTTCCTGCAACAAATATCTCTACCAACTTATCTTATTTTGTAATCATAGCGGGAATGATTTTTGCATCATCAAAATTAGTTCTGCTCGGTGCCATCCTTTTTAGCGCTGCGGTTATTTTTGCTCTGGTAACCCTGCCTGTTGAATGGGATGCCTCCGCACGGGCAAAAAAATTAATGATCTCAGCCAATATAGTTTCAGCTGATGAAGCTGTGCATGCCGGTCAAGTGCTTAATGCCGCGTTCTTAACATATGTTGCCGCTGCAGTAAGTTCACTTCTTACCCTGCTCTATTATCTTCTCCGGGCTGGAGTATTTGGTGGTGGAAGGAACGATTGATTCTTCCGGCATTTCTTAAAAATATTGCGCCGATAGTAACAGCCAAGTTCGCCACGGCGTAATAATGCAAAGCCAGATTAGTCAGCGTTAACACAGTAACCACACCGCATACAGCACCAATAATACCGCCCCAGAACACCCCGTCCGGACTAAAGCAGCGTTTCAGCATTCCTGCAACGACAACCGCCAGCAACGGGTTCCCCATCTTGTTTGCCATCACAAACATATTATGATGATGACAAAACAAAACTATAATAATCAATGCCATAGATATTATTATACAACCTACCGTAATCGTAAAAAGAGTACTGTAACAAATATGAAGTTCAGTACTCTCTATTTTTTCGCTGATCACGTGTCCAGGCTGCAGAACAAGCGTTGATACCCGAGTCAACACTGGACATAGTTTCCTGCCATTAAACCACAGCCTCCATAAGGCAATGATCGTATCATCAGCTTCAAGTAAGCCATAAGCCAACTGTCCCGCTATGCACAGCAAAAAAAGTATATAGCCATGCCAAAGACAACCTGTAAGCCAAGTACCAGCACAGCGCAAACAACATAAACCAGAAACTCTTACGAGCGTCGGATTCTGACTTAGCAGTCAAAAAACGATCTGGCCAGCACCGTATCGAGCAACAAAAGCGATTGTAATACCTATAGTCCCACTCCAGAAAGTTACACGAATTGTCGGGTCAATTGAAGAAAAGTTCTGGTCATACGGAGCATCAAACTTGAACAGTCCCCCGTCAAACGCCTCGGAAAATATCTCATGAAAACCGCTGGGAGTCCTGATATCAACAATTACAATCCCAGCAACCACGCCCCCAAAAAACATAAAAAATTGTGCGACATCCGTCCATTATTACAGCTCGAATCCCTCCAACTGCAGTATAAGCTACTGTCACAGCTCCAGAGAAAATTATAATTATCCACAAATTGTAACCGGTAACAGCTGCCAGTATTTTCGAAGAGGCGTACAATCCATAAAATCCGCCAGAGCATAAACAAAGAGTTTGCAAGACAGCGTGTTTTCAAGTCAAATCTTGGTTCAAGAAATTCATATGCACTAGTACAGTTCTAGCATCGATAAAATGGTATGAAGATGCGAATTACTGGTCAGACAATCAAAACAAATATAAGAATCGCAACCGTAAAATAAATTCCACGACTGAAAATTTCAGTAGGAAAAATGGCATAGTTTACCACAATAAGCATCGTCACCATAATGGAGATACCTAATGGAAACCACCCCATATGACTGTCGGATAGAAAAAATTGTCGCTCACTTATTTGTTTCTGCGAAACCATAACCCTATTCTCAGAATAACAAAAAGATAACTATAAAAGACAAAAAGATCTACAGCGCGCATCTCTCTCATGCTGGCTGTTCACTTTAATTAGAAATCAACAGAATAAGCGGTCAGCAACAACAAAACAAGTGCCCTGGCGGTTATTTGGCGACTTTAAGCATGGTATGGTATCAATAACCGCCAGGGAAATGGACGCAATTTTCAGGCCCTTCACGGTTCACATAACTTAATATAGTTAAGCGATCATTTAATTCAAATAAAAAATAATAAAAAGTGGAAGTTATTCATATTTTTGATAAATCAAGCACAGAAAAACTATATTTAGATTGAATTATAGCAAAATAAATACATAAAGGCAAGTAAAAATTCAAAAAACTAAAACTTTTTAGTAAAAAAATTTTAATTTACCCTGAACCAATCTGTAAAACAGCCTAAATTTGTTTGTTCAGTAGTTTACGAACTCTATCCACACCGGGAAAGTCACGAAACAAAAATCCTTTGTCAGAAAAATAGGCATTATTGTTGAGTTCTGTATCAAAGCCATTCTTCAGCAACGCACGATCAACACCAATAATGAGCTTGCTGTCCGGGTTGGCACTGCAGTATTCAAGCCTTTTGGCTAATTCACCACGATGCCAGCGATGAAATAATTCAAGGTGGAAAACCTGACCAGATTCATGCTCAAAACTCAAGTCCGGAAAGAACAGTTCCCTCCCATTATGTATAAAAGGAGCTTCCCCGACAATCTTCCAGTCTTCAACCTTCTGCTTGAATAAACGATGAAACATTATAACTTCCTCAGGAACATAAGCACTGAAATTTCGATAATGTGAAACCAGCCCAGACTTCTCATCCAAAACCAGCCGACCATTGCGGTTACGCATTTTAATTTCTGCTTTCAATGACCATTTCGGCAAAGCGCAAACTGCCGGAAAGAATACAGCCAGCTGCATACCATACTTACGCAAGCTATCAAGCATACTTGCCGGACCGCTGACCTGCATACGGACAAAATGCATTCCTTTACATCCTGCCGGTGCCTTTATTTCTTCAATCTTAGCCAACAGCCTGAAAAACTTAAGATATTTGAACAAGCGGCGAAGCTCAGCAGCGTTATTTGCCCCCACCTTGATATCCAGTTCTGACGCATACATTAGCAAAGCCTGAACCTGAGCAACGTTATACCGCTCTAACAACTCACGTGGATATAGGGTTTTGAAAACAGACAGGCGCTCATTCTCCGGTAGATCTGCAAAAACATCTCCTGTGGCAAACTGCTTTAAGTCCTCTTTTTCAGTAATTGCTGCTGCATATTCCTCATAGCTCAAATTACCATTCCCAAGCAGCTCAGCAGCTTTCAAAAATACCTGTTTGCGCATTGCCGGGTAATCAAAGTGCTCCGGCTGGGAATATTCACAACGATCAGTAATAAGTTTGTGCAGGCCTTTGGCAACGGTTAAATCATGCCACCCTTTAACTACAGGAGCTGCTAGTTCATCTATTTCTCCACGCGTCATGGTCTTCTCGCCAGTACTGCTGTAGACAGTAAGAAGCTCAGTCGCAAGCTCCAGAAGCCTGTTGTCTGCGGTCTCAATAAAAACAGGCTTCAAATATTCACCACGACGGCGAAATTTCATTAAATCTTTGGTAAGCATCAGTAGCGCCTCCTGAAACTTTTACCGCTTCTGCGATAAGCACGGTGTTCCCGGCGGCGACGGCTCACGTTCTCCTCTGAAGTCCTCTCACTTATCAATTCATACAAAACAGCCTGTTTGCCTTCACTGGCTCTCAGAATACGCCCAAGGCGCTGTACATGCTCACGAATACTTCCGCTGCCTGACACAATTATTCCAACACTGGCTTCAGGCACATCAACGCCTTCATTAAGCACTTTACTGGTCACCAGAACAGGATATTCACCAGATCTGAACATCTCCAGCATTTCCTTGCGCTCGGTAACCTTGGTGCGATGCGTCAAGACCGGCATAAAAAACTTACGCCCCAGCATATACGCGGTATCGTTTTCCGCTGTAAAAATAATAATGCGTTCTCCCTGATGCTCCTGAATCAGCTCCCACGTCCGGCGCACCTTGGCCCTGCCTCCTCTTGCAATACGCTTTTGCTCCATAAAGGCATTTAAAACCTCTCGCCCATCCGGCATTCTGGCGCAAAGCCCAATAAACCGAGCCCAATCGTTACGCTGCTGAAAAGTTATTCCATGCTTTTTAAGGAAATCAACATAAAGTTTGCGGTTTTCCTGATAGGCAACAGCCTCATCATCATCAAGCTTTACCTTTTCCTGACGGGTTGCGTATGGCGCCAGCACTTTACCTTCAAGCTGGTCAATATGTATTTGGCAACACAAAGGGCCAATGTATTCATTCAAGGCTTCAGTGGGCTCATCTTCCAGTTCAGGAGTCGCAGTCAGACCAAGCCTAAACGGAGCTATGCTCATTGAAGCTGCGATCCGGTTGACCGGCCCCGGCAAATGATGACATTCGTCAAAAACCAGAAGGCCGAATTTATCACCAATAAATTCCATATGAATGACTGCGGAATCATAGGTCGTAACTGTGATCGGTTTGATATCTTTTGCACCGCCTCCAAGCATTCCTATAGGCTGCTGAAAAAATTCCTCCAGCTGGGTTGCCCATTGCTGCAAAAGATCAATGGTAGGCACCATAATCAAGGCAGGACGTGACAAATGCTTTATCGCATTAACAGCCAGAAAAGTTTTACCTGACCCTGTCGGCAAAGCTGTCACTGCACGGCAGTCAGCCTCTTTCCAGGCATCAAATGCTTCTTTCTGGTGCGAGCGCAGTTCAAAGTCTGTATTAAGCGTAAGGGTAAGCGGTTTGAACTCTCTGGCATAATCCTCATAAGGACAGTCGGCATCACGCAGAGCCAGCACTAGAGGCGCATATAAATAGGCCATAGCCCGATGGCAGCCAACACGCTCATCCCATTTTATTTTGCGCAAAAGTTCTATTGGGAGTCTTGATAAAGGTAGATTCTCAAGTAGTAATGTTCCAGCCTCAAAAGATAACTTTGCGGGCCCTTTATCCTGTTTCATATGCTACCTCATTTAAGGTTGCCGGGCCGGAAGGCAGCAAATGCAAAACCAATAACAAACGCTGCTGAAGCCGCAAACAAAATGACTTTCCAGCGTTCAATAATCTTAGGATTAACCGGGATAAAAGATGCTATGATAATGACAAGAACCGTTAAGGCAATGCTGCAAATCCATCCTGCTTTCCAATGCGGATAGTCAGGAATATCCTTTCCGTCCGGCAAGTCTATGCCGGGCGGAAGGTCAAATTCATGCTCATCATGATTTTCGTTTTCAGGCTTATCCATTGACTGTAATCTAAGCTGTTGTTATATAATAATCTTAAGCTATCTGTGTAGCGCCAGGCTTGCGGGAGATAGCCACGCGGCCTGAGCGGGCCAGTTCAACCACGCCAAAATCATTAACCAAGCTGATAAAATTATCAATTTTCTCTGAACGTCCGGCAAGTTCAACTCCCAATTCGTTTTCATTTACAGAAACAATTTTACCGCCGAAAACTTCGACCAGTTGAATAACTTGTGATCTTTGTTCAGCGTTATTAGCATTTACTTTTATCAAAGCCAGTTCACGCTCGATGAACTTACTTCCGGTCAGGTCTTCAACGCTCAGAACCTCAACCAGTTTATTAAGCTGTTTGTCAATCTGCTCCAAAACAGCCTCATCACCAGTAGTAACGATGGTCATTTTTGAAACATTAGGCTTGTCGGTTTCGTTTACGGTCAGTGACTTGATATTATAGCCGCGACCACTGAAAAGACCGGCCACTCTAGCCAGAACCCCGAATTTATTTTCAACCAGAACCGAAATAGTATGTAATTCAACTGTGCCCATAATAAACTCCGTTTTTCAATTGTGGGTGTATATTCGCGATAAAGTGCATCTCTTTTGCACATTTTGCAAATCATAAAGTGGATTTTGATACGCAACTCTTTAAAAACCCCGACAAACGCCGGGTTTCCAAGTTTTTACCTAGTTCTCTGACTTGCTTTTACCGTCACCAGAAGCGTTCTCAACAGATTTCTTTTTGCCTTGCTTCTGCTCTGCAATTTTTTGCTTCAGAATCTCTTTCATCAAAGGAGGAAATGATGTCATGCAGGCATCAATAACTCCAGCTTTTATTTTGTTGAATGGAGCAAGCCCGACACGGTCCTTGATATCCGCGTTAAAACGCTGATAATTGCTGTAAATGTAACGAGCAATATTTTCATTGGCCAAAGCTGCGTCTTCTTCGCCAAGCACCATGAAGTTTATGCTGCGGTAAATCAGACCACTGATAACGTCAGTCGCTTTTTTACTGGAAGCGTCACGCACATCCTCAGCCCACTGCTTCATGACGAAAGATTCCATTTGAGCCCGGTATTTACCCGGTTCTTCTTTCTGGAGCATTTTATAATACTCTCGTGCTTTAGTGAAACTTCCATAATTATAAAGAATTACAATGGCATCTTTCATAAAGTTAATTTTTGCAGAACGGAAAGAAGATTGTTTGTTATTCTCAATATAAGCATCCTCATAAGCTTTAAGCACTGAGTCAACAACATTAAGATTTGGAATACAGACGACAGATTCAAGTTTTTTCGCATCCAGCGCCAATAATTTGCCGGCTTTAAAAGCGTTAAACAGCGCCTGAGTGATCATACGCTCACAGCTGAGGTCTCTATGACTTGGCGTTTTCTTAAGCCCCATCGTAGCCCAATAGATAGCTTGAGCCTCAGGCAGCCGCCAATCTAGCTTCCCGTATCTGTTATTGATTTCAAGAACAATTTTTGGGTCGAGTTTATATTTATCACGCAACCATTGTCCAGTAAAATAAGTCTGCAAAGACTTTACCATCTCCGGATTGTTCAGAGCTTCAACGAATTTTACCGGCAGCTTGCCGGCAGCTTCTTTAAACTTACGGAAAAATGAATCATAGTCCTCAAAGCCAGCTTTTTTCAGCGCTTTCCAGAAAGGGTCTTTCTCATTCCGCGGATACTTTTTCAGAAAAGCCGCGTAATCAGCCGGAGCGGCAGCCAAAGCCTTCCAATCAGGCTTGGCTCCTATCACTTTACTCATTTCAATAGCCAGCATATTCTTATAATAAAGATTTCCGTCATCAAGGATATTGCCAAGTTTATGCTGGAATATCCAACCAAGTTCTTTGTAAAGAGACGCGTCTTCAGGATTATAAAGCAACGCTTCATCACGAATAAGCTTTATGCCTTCATTAACCCATCTCCAACGGTCCGCAAAGGAGGAGCATGTCACCGATATGTTATATGCCATATTCCAAGCAAGGTAAGCGGTAGCTCCCGAGAAACGCGGCTGCAGTTTAGTTATCCAACTGGCCAATTGCACCATTTCAAAATAGTTGCCTTTGTCCTGCAGGCGATGAGCACGAAGCCAAAGTAAATCGGCCAGAATTCCACGAAAACTGCCCATTGCAACTGTAGTAAAAGCCACTACCGGAGGAGCATTTTTTATTTGCCCGGTAAATCTTAAATGATTTTTTTCGATGCTGTCATCAAGGTTATTCTGCACCAACCCAATCCCTAACAGTACACCTACTGAGATTATGACCAACCAAAAATATGTAACAAATTTTTTAAAATTATTCATATGCTATTTCCTGATTACCAGCCCCATTTGTCTGCGCCAGTAGAGCCATATGCCAATCAGAATGAAAGGCAAAGCACGCAGCACAAAATATCCGATAAATACCCTTCCCATAAAAGAAATTTCAATCAGTTCACCGTTAGCCAGAAACTGAGTCACTTCAAAATTCTGAATCGGTATGATTATAAAAAGCAGAACCTTGCTAACAAAGTAAGCAGTATAGTCCGCTGCTCCACTGAGATTATCCTGTGATGTCATATAGCTGGCAACGCTTCCGAAAATCAAATATGCAATCACCATGAAAACGGCAGTCGGCATTGACAGGAAAGAAGCCGCTGCACAACCAAGTCCTGCCAAAATAATCAACTGCAGCATAATAATAACAATACCACGGCAGTAATTTTCAAAGAATCCTGATACTTTTATAAGAACTTTTGGACCGTCGGCAACCTGCAGGTAAATCGGGTAACGCAAATCATCGGCATTAATGTATGAAAGGCGAGCCTCCCCTTTCGGAGAAACAATGCTGCCCGGTAAAGTAAATTCATGAAAAAACCCAGTCATGTACTGCTGTGGTTTCTGAGTCAAAGCCCTCGGATAAAAAGAAACATCGCCTTTTACTTTATCGCGCTCGAAAACATTAGCAGATTTTTCCTTTGCCAGAACCGGTACTCCAATTACCCATAATCCATGAGTCATGCGCTGTTTTTCAGAAGAAATCTTATTTACATAGAATCGGTATCGTACAAAAAGCGTTTCTTTTTGATCAGCCGGCAGGTTATAATAAACCCAGTCACGACCGCCTTTATAAGGAATTTCACAATACTTGAGCCACGCCTCTTTGCGCATTTCTTTCAGCAAATTGTTTTCGTCAAACGAAAGACCTTCAGCTTGAAGGAGCTTAATGCGTTCCGGTAATTCCTTACTCGCTAACTTGTCGAAATCAGGAGCTTTAGGCATGAAAACCCGTCTACCGACAAGCACCTCACAACTGATTCGGTCTTTTTCCTCTTTGGAAAAAGTTCGTTGCGAATACTGATACATTACTGTAAAATACACAACCAGAGCAGCTATCACCAGCAAAATACCGTTCATCAGGCAGATCCCGGTCCATTTGCCCAGCCAAACTGTAACTCTGGAAATCGGCTTTGATATAACCATATGCAACTGATAACTTTCCACGTCACGACTCATAATATAACAACCGAGCCAAACCGAGGAAAGCGACAAAACAAAGGCTACTGAAGCCAATGAATATTTCAAGGAAATCTGAATAAAACCACGAGCTGTTCCATCACCTGTTACGGTATTAGGAATCAGAAAGATGCACAGAATCAGCAAAGCCAGCAGCAGCTGAAAAATGTGCGAGCGCATCGCGTTTTTAAATGTAAGTCTTACTATCGCCCAAAAAGCTCTCATCTTATTACCTTAAATTCCGCAATTATTTACCGCCAAGTAGATCTTTGAGTTTTTCATTAGCCTCAGAAAGTTTTTTGGCTACTGAAACGTCTTTTTCGACCTCTTCAGGTTCTTTTGGAGCCTTAGGCTCAGAAGTCAATTCTTGAATACGAATATTTTCCTGTTCAATTTTTTCCTGTTCCTGCTTGACCTTTATAGCCTTATCTTCCTCAGCGACAGTAGCAACAGGCTCTTCCTCACCTGTTAATCCAGCAAGGACTGCGGCTGATTTATCATCCTGTTGCAGGTATTGAGCAATCTTTCCGCTGTTAACCACACCCGAAGTAGCAACACTGTCAGCTTTGGCCTTGTCAATAACATCAAGAAAAAATTCTTCAAGAGTACGACGCGGATGATCAATATTAAATTCTTCACCAGCAAGGTTTTCTCTTAATATACTAAGAACTTTTTCAGTTATCTGAGGCTGCAGAACCGGAGTTGTAATACGGCTGGCCTCTGTCACCGTGAGAAGGTCGTTTAACGGGCCCTCCGCACGGATTTTTCCACCGTAAAGGATAATAACTCTGTCGCAAATATCTTCAACGTCACTAAGTAGGTGACTTGTAATCAAGACTGTTTTACCACGCTTTTTCAGCAGCATGATCAAATCTTTGACTTCTTTACACCCCAAAGGGTCAAGACCGGAAGTAGGCTCATCCAGAATCAGCAGAGAAGGGTCATTAATCATCGCCTGTGCCAATCCGATACGACGTGCCATACCTTTAGAAAATTCACCGACACGACGGCGGCGGACATGACTGAGTCCGACCATGTCGAGAAGCTGTTCACTGCGATTACGGCGCTCTGTTTTGGACAGGTTGAACAAAGAACCGAAAAAGTCAAGTGTCTCCATCGCGGTCAGGTACTTGTACAAATACGACTCCTCGGGCAGGTAACCGATACGCTTTTTGATATCAACCGATCTCGGTGATTTGCCGAAGACCGAAAGCTGTCCGGTTGTCGGATATAACAGCCCAAGCAGCATTTTCACAGTTGTAGACTTACCGGAGCCATTAGGTCCGAGCAATCCCACTACTTCGCCTTCGTTGATTTCAAAATCAATGTCGTTGACCGCATTCGCTTTCGGGCGGTTCCAAAAATCACGGAAGACTTTGCTCAAGCCAACCGCACTGATGATCGGAGGTTTTTTATCAGCCATATATCTATCCTGTCCTGTTAATTATCCTGGTGTCCAGCTGAAGCCGCACTTTCTTCAAGGGTGAGTTCTTCACCGGTTCTAACCAGACGCGCGCTATTAAAAACAATCAGCAAGGTGCTTAATGTATGCAGAACCGCAGCCCAGACCGGGGTCAGCCAGCCAAACACTGACAGAATCATGCCGCCAAGAACAAAGAGCATTCCCAGGAAAAGATTCTGATTAATAATGATGCGGGATTTCTTGGACAGATACACCAGCATCGGAATACGGCGCAAATCATTAGTCATCAATGCTATTGATGCACTATTAATTGCAATATCACTGCCAATGGCACCCATGGCTATACCAAGGTCGCCGGCTGCCAGCGCAGGTGCATCATTCACACCATCACCAACAACAGCCACACGTGCAGATGATTTTATACTTTCAACGTAGTCAACTTTACCTTCAGGCAGACATCCGGCACGAAATTCGTCAATCTGGAGTTGGGCTGCCACATTTTCGGCAACTGAAAGACGGTCGCCGGTGACCATGGCACAATGTCTAACACCAAGGTCTTTCAGGTCGTTGATGATTTTCACTGACTCATTACGGAGTTTATCTTTGAAGCCGACCCAGCCGCAAAGTATTCCGTCAATGGCCACATAAACAACACTCATACCATGAGCTTCGTCGTCTTCATGCTTTTTGATTTCAAGGCCTTCGCTTTCAAGCCATGCAGCACGACCGACCATAACTTTTTTCTTACCGAAAACGGCGTTGACACCTTTACCGTGAACTTCTTTGAATTTACTGGCTTCTTCAACGTCGATTTGCGCTTCTTTGGCGAGCTTCTGCAGGGCAATAGCAGTCGGATGGTTACTGTGGCTTTCTGCAGACGCAGCATATTTCAATAATTCAGCAGGTGATATGTCACCAATTGGGCTAAGCTTGACAACGGAAAGGATACCGTCGGTCAACGTACCGGTTTTGTCAAAAACAAAAGCACGGATTTTAGCGGCAAGTTCAAGATGACTAACATTCTTAATAAAGATACCAAGTCGAGCAGCAGCCGCGACAGCCGCAACTACGGCAGTCGGTGTGGAAAGTACAATTGCACAAGGACAGGCAATTACCATAAGAGTAATAACCCTTGAAATATCCTGTGTAAACATCCAGGTAACAGCTGCCAACATCAGAATTGTCGGAGTATAAAAACCGGCATAACGGTCAATTATTCTAACGATAGGAGTGCGTGAGCTCTCTGCAGCCAGAATCATATCCTTGACCTTACCAAGAGTAGTGTCTTCACCGACCTTGGTTACAGCCATTTCAATAACACCTGTCAGGTTCTGTGTTCCGGCATAGACTTCGTCGTCTTTGCTCTTATCTACCGGAAGCGATTCACCTGTAATTGAAGCCTGATTTACAGTACTTTCACCAATGATAACTCTACCGTCAACCGGAAAGTTTTCGCCGGGACGTACCCTAATTACATCTTCAAGCTGCAGATCAAGCGCCTGAACTTCAATTTCCTGCCCATTCACTACCTTACGAGCGGTGTTAGGCGTTAATTTTATCAGCTCTTCAATGGAACGCTGGGCTCCACTGGCTGTACGGCTTTCAATAATAATTGTCATCAACAGGAAGAATGCGATAAGCCCGGCAGTCTGGAAATCGCCTCCGGCCATAGCTGCCAGAATTGCCAGCGCAACCAGCTCATTCATATATACCTGACCTTTAACAAGGTCCTTTATAGCGGTATAGACGATCGGAAAAGCCAGCACAACTGAACCAATAATGGCACTGAACATAGCCGAAAAACGCTGTTCCGGCATCCACGCCTGCAATATGAAAGAGTTAATTATAAACAAACCGCCAAAAATAGCGATTGACAATCTTCCCATTGAACGGTCATGGCCCGTTCCCTCGGACATATTTCCGCAAACTGGACAGGTCATGCCAGGACCATGTGAATGACCGCTATGGTCATGATGGTGGTGTCCGGCATGGTCGTGTTCCACTTCTGCTGTCATCACGGCTTCAGCCATTTTTTACTGTCCCTCATTTGATTTATTAGATTTCTTCACCGGCTCAGGATTGATTTTGATCCTGACCTCCTGTTTGCCACCGTCTTTTCGGGCATTGAGAATATATTTCTGGTCTACAGCGCCAATTACGTCAGATAAAGTATTGTTGTAAAGAACCATCAATACTGTGTCCGGGTTGGCTTTGTATTCCTTGAAAATCTGTTCGAAATAAATAGTTTCAGCTTTTACTTCAGAAACAACTTCCTGTTTATAAGCACTAGCTTCAGCCTTAATCGCAGCAGTGCGTGCCATAACGTTATTTTGTTCACGCACCTGATATTCACGAGCTTTATCGATCATCTGCGATTTGGTATTACTGGCATTTGTTACCTCGCGGAAAGCCGCTTTGGTGCTGGCTGGAGGCTCAATCATTGGCAGTTCTACACTTACAACCTGAATACCGCATTTCTGTTTATCGATCATCTTAGTGATCAGGCTGGTAACAAGCTGTTTGTACTCGGTCTGCTTGTGAGTCAAGACATCGTCAACTTCCATCTGGGAAGTGGCTTGAATGACAGCATCGCGCAACATGGCTCTCAGCATTGTCCGAGGGCCTCTTGTTCCAAGTACATAGCCATCTTTTTTGTCCACAAATAATTGATCAGGATCATTTGGAACCGGCGGACAAAAAAAGTTAAAATAGTAAGTCTTAGGACTGACTATACGGTAATTTAAAACCCAGCGGGAATGAACAATGTTAGCATCGCCGGTCAACAGATATTTGTCACTTCCCGGAGCCAGCGGTTTATTAGGCATCATACCGGGGATGGCACTTGTTTTGACACTGGTAAAATCGACGTTTACCGACTGCTGGTTGGTTTTTACTCGTACAAAGCTGTTAACCGGGTATGGGAAAAACCAATGCCAGCCCTCGACATATGTATCAACATATTTGCCGAACCTTAAAACAATAACCGCTTCCTGATTTTTCTTGACGGTGAAGTATCCACCGAAAGAGAAGAAATAAATCAGCATTCCAACGATTATCAAAACGAGAAATATAAATGAAATCTGCAGGCTTTTAACCAGCGATTTCAACCCGGAATCAAATTGACCGTAATGGTCGTGCTGCTCCGGGGTGGTATGTGAATGATTTGTCATTGCTACCTCCTCGGCGCTGTTATTTCTGCGGTCCGACGTTAGAATTAAGTTTATCAGCATTCAGCTTTAAAATATCAAATGGAGCTGAATCGGTGTCTAGAATCAAAGTGGTTTTGGATTTCAATATCTTGCGCAGTGAGTCAAGTTTACGCAGAAAAGCAGCCAATTCCGGGCTCTTTTTGAACACAGAATAATACTTAGCGGCTTCCGCATCACCTAAAGCGCGAATCTGTTTGGCTTCAGCGTCAGCTTTAGCAAGAGCGATACGCTTTTCACTGTCAGTTTCAATTTTGATTTCTTCGGCTTTCTTTTTACCTTCAGCCAGATAATTTGCGGCAACAACTTTACGCTCCTGATTCATTCTCTCAAATACTTTCTTAGAAATGCTTTCAGGAATATTCAGAGCGTCAATACCAACTCTACTTACTTCAATACCATAAGGCTTGGCACGCTCCTGCAGTTTCTTAAGTATGTCCTGCTGAATCTGAACCAGGCGCATTTTCTTAGGATTAGTATTGATTAACTGATCAAAGTTGTATTTGCCAAGAGTCTCCAGAGTATAACCACGCATCCAGTCATTGAGCTGTTCTTCGCCATTTTCAACTGTAACTAGTTGCTCATAAAACTTTTTAGCATCGCCTATGCGATAATTCATAAATACACTGACAAAAACATTTTTGCTGTCTTTGGTCAACGTCTCAGCTCCCTGGCTGGCTGTTGTTCCGCTGAAACAACGGAAACGATGATCAAACCGGAATATTTCCTGTATTGGATAAGGCCAACGGAAATGCAGTCCGGGACCGTAACTGGCTTCTTCGGGTTTACCAAAAGTTGTGACTACAGCTGATTCTGTTTCCTTCACTTGAAATGAGAATACCGCGATCAGAAATATTGCCGCAACAATTATTCCTAGAAGCATTGTAGGCCAATGTTTAATCATGTTATTCAAAGCCTCCTTTGAAAATTATTTTATTATTTTATAAATTTATTTTTTTGTAATTGAGTCGAGGTCAGCGTCAATCAGGTCAAGGCGCTGTTTTTGCTCGAAATTAAGCTCATATACCTCATAAGGCAAGGTTGCGCTGACGATAAATTTACGGATATCCTGGGCATCCTTTTCAAGCAGTGACAAGTATGTGCGCAACTTGTACATGTTAGGCATTACCAGATAAGCCTGCAACTGTTTGTTGAAGCGTTCACTCTCAGCCTCAGCTACTTTAGTGACGCGGAATCTGTAAGATTTAGCATCTTCAACTTTGCGCTTTCTATCACTTTGAATCTGCGGCCTAACTGTTTCCTGATAAGCTTCAGCCTTAAGTATTTCGGCAGCTTTGGTTTCCATTGCTCCAATTACATTCTGGAATGCTGGTGCAACTTCTTTTACCGGTGGGTGAGCGTCGAGAATTGTAACTTCAACAATATCAACCCCAAGGTTAATGCTGTCAGCACGTTTCTGGATTCTGGATTTAAGGGTTGAGGACGCTTTTCCTCTGCCGTGAGCCATTACATCCATAAAGTCAACGCTGGCAAGGTAGCGGGTCGCTTCCATTTCACTGATTTTTTTCAGGACCTTAGCACCATCCTGATAATCGTAAGCAAACCTGATTAAATCTTTCTCACGAATGCGGTATTGAACAGGGATTGTAGCTCCCAGAAATGAAACTGAAGAACCAATGTTTTTCTCTTCCTTTTCGCCATTCTGCTTTTTCGGCTGTTTTTCAGTTTTTTTAACTTCATAATTCTGTTTAACAGCAACCAGGAAGCGGGATTCTTTGGCAAAATGCTCTTTCGTCCAAAGTACAACTTTAGGACGCATAAGTTTGCCGTCTTTATCAATCATTTTCGGGCCAACAGTCACCCGATGAATCTTTGAACATGAGAAACGGGCAATTTTACCAAACGGATATGGCAAAGTAACATATACACCCGGTTTAAGGAGCTCTTTGGAAACTATTTTCCCGAAATGCTCTTCAACGCCAACTTCATTAGGCCCAATTTCTTTTATACAGGTAAAGCCCCACAAAATCAGCAGCCAGACAATTAGCATTGGGAATAACGCTTTTTCAACAAAACGATAAACCCAGGTTCCGGAAACTTTGAAACCGAACTGGTAGTCCAGCGTAGTCGCGATATTACGCATAACACCGCCGGGCTCAGTAAATAACGCCAGCAAACGACTTTCAAAAACCGGACGCGGTTCTTCAAGCGTTCTTGGACGGTAAAATTCAACAATAAATGCAACAATAAATTCAGCAGCAAGTATTCCGAAAATAACAATCAATACTCTGGATACATAATAATCGGCATTAGGATATCCCCAGCCGTTAAGTACAGAAACAATCCCCGCCAGCAGCATTACCATGGAGCCGCAGATCAGCCAAGCGCCCAATGGACTCATCCAGCGGAAAAGTTTATCCCGGGATTGACCAACGAAAAACGCTCCGGCAAAAACACTTATAAACATGAAAATACCGGCAACAAATGCTACATGCTGTGAGCTTATCGGCATCGGTTTTTTAATTCTAATTCCCCAATACCGGGCAAACAGATAAATGAAAAGCCCTGAAATTAATGCTGATAAAACAGCCAATACATACGGGCCAAAATTTTTGTAGTTTTCAAAGGAGCGGCCGGAAGTAAATCTGACATCTTCTTCAACGTTAAAAGCACTGCTGTCTTTTCGCTGTTCAAGAAGACGTTTTTCCTCTTCTTCCCGCGTCGCAGAGGTCGACATCATGCCATAAACCATAGCAGCAAAAGCAAAGAGCACGGCTAGAGTGTAAGGAATGATTGCCAGAGCAAACGTGTCTGAGCAAGCGAAGTTTTTTAAAATCCCCAGAATTAATACCAGAACACCAAGTACGGCGGTACCAATACCACCGATTATAGACAACTTGGTCATTAGCCTGGAACTATCGACTTCTTCACGAAGGTTTCTCTTTTTTCCCATCACGACCTCAGATATTTTTTGCCTTGAGGGACATTGCACCAGCAATATCCTTTTTTCCTTTTGTTTATCAGGAAGGTTCAAAAATTATAACACTTAACACGGGTTAGAGCAAATTTATAAGACTAAATTATGCTGAAAACAATGTTAAGATTTTGTTTGAGTCAGGGGGCAGCATGAAAATCTGTTCTTGAAGGATACCAACCCACCATAGACTTTTAAATTAAAGAAGAAAAATTCTTTGCCATAAAAAAGCTCCCTCTCTTATTTTAAGTCTATTCAGACAAAAACTTAAAAGTATAATATTGCGCACAAATTAACAAAAAGCAACCCTGTAATACAAAGTATGAATAGAAAATGGCATATATAATAACACAGCCAGCAAAGAAAGCCTCATCTTTAAAACAGGAGCTAAGAAACTATAATCAATATTCCTGTTTCCCAAACATAGTGTAATGCGATCTGGTTCTATAATCTCTTTAGTATTTCGCAGGTTGACCAGTATTAGCTAACGATGCAAATCAAAACTCGGCCCTGTACATGTCAACAACTTCTTCGTCAAGTTCAATTCCCAGCCCGGGTGCATCAGGGACTGGCACAAATCCTTGATTTACAGGAATAAGGTTCTTCACCAGTTTTGTAAACAAAGGGCTTTCACCTTGAGTATATTCAATCAAGTCAACATCTTTATATGATGCCAGAAAGTGCACAGTCGCCGCAACCAGAATTCCAGTACTGAACCCGTGCGGAACAATTTTCACATTGCGAGAATCAGCAAACTAACATATTTTTTCATTTCAGTAATACCACCGCAGTGAGTAATATCCGGATGAACAACGGCTGGAGAGGATTTATCGATAGATTCCTTAAATTCACTTCACCTCCAGTACCCCTGACGGGTAGTAAGCAAGGGAGATTTCTTTTTCTAATTGCATAAAAAAAGCCCCGCTAAAAAGCGAGGCTTAAAATATATCATCAGGCATTTCACCTGGAAGAAACAAAATGGTACGCCCGAAGGGACTCGAACCCCAAACCTTCTGGTCCGTAGCCAGACGCTCTATCCAATTGAGCTACGGGCGCACATCAATCACGTATTTCCGTGAATGAGCTCATAAGTTACTCTGAAAACCGAGAACGTCAAGCTATAAAATACTTTTTTTTGTGTTTTTCTTAAAATTCTTTTCT
Organism: Lentisphaerota bacterium; assembly: GCA_024225035.1. Taxonomy (GTDB): domain Bacteria; phylum Verrucomicrobiota; class Lentisphaeria; order Victivallales; family Victivallaceae; genus Zth2. The sequence goes on along the minus strand of JAAEMX010000025.1, from coordinate 71,288 downwards.
CTGAACTCAAATAGATGCAGAGCTAAAGCTTGCAGCTAGTATATTTTACACTATATTCTATAAAAGAAACTTTCACAGACAGCAAAAAGAAAACAGTTGCCCAGCAGCGCGTTTTTGAATGAAGGAATTGATATATGCGCTTAATTTCAGCCATGCTCCTGATCGTTATATTTCTAAATCTTCCAGAAGCAACAGCAAAAGAAATACCACCGGCAAATCGAATTATTAAACTGATAGAGCTAGAAAACGCCTCTGTTCCCTCTGTCATAAAAACCCTGCGGCGAAAGTACCTAATTAATGTGATGCTGCGCAATACAAATAACGAACTTTCCATGCTTCCGCCGGTCTCCTTGAAATTTAGAAATGTTCCCATATGGGTGTTTATAAAGTACTTCTGTCGTGACACTGGCATGAAGTTCATGTTCAAAAGTGAAAGTCTCTATCTCGGTACCAACCTCAAAGAACCGCCTCCTTATTATACCGGCGATCACATTAACAAATATAATGTCTTGGACAAATATCCCGATGGCACCAGAATGTATATTGGCACAGTATACTACCTTCCAATTGGTTACACCGCTCCAAAAGTAACAGTAAGCGGCGGAGGAGTCGTTACTCGTACCAGCCCCAAGCCGATTTTAAAAAAATTCAGCACCGGAACCAGCTTCGGCGAGGATACTCCCAAATTGCCTGAGGAAGAAATCATAAAAATAAATCAGGCCAAGCGCAAGATACCGCGCTCAAGCTTATTTCGCCCTACATATGATCGATTATTCAAGATTAAAATGAAAGTCAATATGGAGCATGTCCCTCTCTTGGAAGCAGTGAGAAGGATACAGGATATGAGCCGGGTATATGACCCGGAAAAACGCGGCATGAATATTTATATTGAAAAATTCAAGGGCCTTGATCGGCATGAACTAAACATGGTTCTGGATCGAGAAACTTCTTTATACAGAATTATTAAATATCTTTGTCTCGCTAATAATTTAGAGTTCAAAACAGTTCCATATGCTGTCGAAATAACAACGAAGAAAACTGTACAAAAAGCAAAATAGCTGCTTTTCAACAAAGAACAACCTGGCGTTTTTCTAGTGCCGAAGCAAAAAAAACTCACTTTTTTTTCTTAACCCATGAGAAATTTCCGTATATTGCGTTAAATTACATCTTTCCAGGTAGAAATATCGTTATAGTACTGAAATATTTATATATATGGTTTATAGTAATAAAACAAAAGGGCAAACCAATGGGTAACCTGAAAAAGAAACGTCGCAAAAAAATCGCCAAGCATAAGCGGAAAAAACAGCTGAAGGCGATGCGTCACAAGAACAAATAATCAGCACCATAGCTGGTTTTATGGTCAGCCCTCTTGCTTCAAATATCGAGCAAGGGGGTTGAGTTTTTTAATATGCAAGAAGGGGAATCTCCGTGAAAACAATAGCATTAATCCTGCTTTTTGGAGCAGTTTTATGCGTTTCTGCTGTCGGCGCCGAATTAAGTTCAGATCACTTAGCTCATTCTGCCAGCAAGGAATCCTCTTTTTCCCTCCCTGAAAACGACAAGAAGGAAATAAAAGCGCTTAGCTCTTTTGGCATTGCCATGCTGAGCGATGATCGAGAATCCACAATAAAGTGGCTTTTGAGCACACTTGATGTCGATCCTTCAAAAGGTTTTGTTTTAAAAACCTTGCTCAAAAACTTCAGGGATGAAAAATCAACCAGGAAGTTCATCCCGGAATTAATTGATATTGCCAGACACCATCCACAAGCTCTGCCATTAAATTTGGCGGCACTGGCTTTGGCAAACCACTTTGACTCTACTGAAAAGCGACGCATCCTTGCAGAAAACTGCCTCAAATCTGTAGTTCCTGAAACTTTGAGCAAACCTGAGTTTAATATTTACTGTAGCATTGCCGCGATTCTTTGTTCTCTTTACAACGAAGCCGGAATGTTTGAACAGGCTGATGAAATGCTTGAGCAATTTCTAGTGCTGACACGTGCTCAAACTAACATTCCAATATTGAAAAGTGCGGCGATTTTATACAGCAAAGCAGCAAAAGAAAGCAGCAAGGAAAGGCGTTTCCTCGGACTGCTCCAAAGCCCTTCAGCTGAGTATATGGATAAAAAAGAACAGGTTATCACGCTTATCGAAAAAATACCTGTTCCAAACAATGACATCAAAGTACTGCAGAAAATTGTTGGTTTCTGGAGTAAGCTCGAAAAACCTTATCGCGCGGAAGGCGTTATTCTTGATTTTCTCAGTCATAATCCCAAAAGCACGGCGGCTAAACTTCTGCTGATAACGTTTTACAATCAAAATAACCGCGGGCCTGAAGCCATTGCGCTTCAGGAACAAATGTGCCTTGAATTTCCTTCAGATTTTAACTATTTCCGCCTTGGAGTGATATCGTATGACGCTAAATATTATTTCAAAGCCATCACTTCCTTAAACTGGTGTCTGCTTAAAAACCCGAATAATGTCCAGGCTATCGGCTTGATGGCTCTGGCATGCTATATGAATTCACAACCGTCTCTGGCTTTGGCTCAGCTAAACCGTGGAAAACCATTGTCCAAGCTTGATTATCTTCGCCTTTCATGTCTGGCTTCTGCTGGAAAGTTCAAAGAAGCTTTTGCCTTATTCAGTATGATCTACAAAAAAACTGGTTCAAAAAAATTACCTAACATGATGATATTTAGAGGGTTCAGCCTGGCAGACAAAGTAAAACAACTCGACACGATAGAGGCCCTTACCCACATCTGCCTGAACAAAAAAGAATGTTCTCCAGAACTGGCCAATGCCGCCGCCTATACCTGTGCGGACAATAATATAATGCTTGATTCCGCAGAAAATTTATTGCTTCAAGCTTTAAAAAAGCAACCAGATTCAAAGGAAATTCTGGACAGCTATGCTTGGCTCAAATATCGACAGGGTGATTATAAAACAGCGGAGAAATACATACGCAGGACTCTTGATAAATGCGGCAAATACCCTAACCCAGAGATCAGTAACCATGCCGGTGATATTTTCTGGAAGCTTGATAAACCGCACAAAGCCATAAAATACTGGGAGCTGGCACTAAAAGTTTATTCCCGAAATATAAACATTCAGAAAATACAGGCAAAAATTCTTCAAGCAAAGAATACTATAAAATAAGCTATTTTTCACAACTAACTACAAATAAGATTAACCGTAACACATTCTCATGGACAAATTTTTTGAACTGCTACCCTACTCTTTTAAAGCCGTCGCTTCAATTTTCTTAATTGCCCTTGCCGGAGTATTCATGGTAAGACGCAATATTTTGAGTCGTGACTCACTCAAAGTAATCAGTCAGCTCGTTTTTACTCTTTTTCTGCCGTCACTGCTGTTTACCAAAGTCGCCTCCTCCGTCACATTAAATCAGCTTCGCGAATATTGGATATTTACAGCAAGCTGCATAATAATCACTATTTCCAGCTGTATCGTCGGCATTATAATGGTGAAAATATTCCGTCCTAAGGATTTTATTAAAAATGGCATAGCTGCCGCTGTCGGTTTTGGCAACGCTGGTTATGTCCCGATCCCGCTATTGATTGCTGTTACCATGGTTTTCCCTATTTTCAGCAATAACCCTAACAGTTCCAACGAAGCTGTTGCCTTTATTTCAGTTTATTTACTTGGATTTTCGCCGCTACTGTGGACGGTTGGATTTTCCCTGATCAGCGGCAGTAAAATGTCAGAATTATCATTGAGAAAAGTATTTACCCCTCCAATCATAGGCCTGTTCCTGGGCCTTACCGTAGGGCTGGTGCCTCAGCTGAAATCTTTGTTCTGCTTTCGTGGAAGCTTACTGTATCCGGTATTTAGTGCTGCTGAAGTTATTTCGATGGCAACAGTACCGTGCGCCCTGCTGGTTCTTGGGGGTAACTTGGCCAATGGACCGGTTCCGGGAATAATTAACAAACGTACCATCTTCAGCGTAATTGTGACAAGGTTAATAATATTCCCTGCAATAGCAATCGTTTATGTCATGTTCTTACGCAAAACCGGCCTGCTTCCAATGAGCCTGCTGGCGGCTCTGGTGCTGGTAGTTGAAGCTGGAGCACCTCCAGCAAATAACCTGGTAGTAATGGCGTCACTGGCTAATCCAAAGATGGAACAAGGTCTGGCTACATTGATGTTCTGGTGCTATCTGGCTTCAATATTTACGCTTACCATCACCATTTTATGTACAATATGGATATTCGGCTAACGGTTGATTAAGGCATTGCGCAAATTGGAACAACGACTGGTAGGAGTCTTCAGCGCTTCGGCAAGAAGTTCCGGGCTCGACCAGATAACGGCACGTTTTTCGGCTCGGGTTATGGCGGTATAAATCATCTCACGAGTCATTAGCGGCGACTCTTTATCCGGCGTAATAATCAGTACCTGCTGAAAACCGGAACCTTGTGACTTATGTACAGTTAAAGCATATGCCGGGCTGAACGACGGCAGAACTCCAAGTTCAAACCTGCGAAATTCAGCACCTTCCTCCAATGGAGGAAAAAATGCCTTCAAATTACCGTTTTCATCCTGCCAGACCATTCCGGTATCGCCGTTATACAGGCGCATAGCATGACAATTCTCATTTATTATCAGCGGCTTACCGGGATAAAACTCCCTGCCTCCTGAAATTCCATACATGCTGCGCTCAATAATTTTGTTGAGATTTCCAACCCCATAAAAACCACGGCGATGCACGCACAGGAAACGAAACTTATTAAACATTTCATATGCTTTTCGAACAGAAGCCTCTTTCAAGTATTCAGTGAAATAGCGCTTTTCGCCCTTAGATTCAACCTGTAATCCTTTAAAGTATTGCCTGACAGTCTGTTCAAAGGCCTGATTCTGCCACGAAGGGAGTTTTTCCAGAGATATCTCTCCCGTATCATCACCGCGCATAGCTTTGACTAGTCTAGTCACCGCCGCCTTAGTGGATTTTTCAGGAAGAGCCCTGATCGCTGCTGCTGCCAGTCCAAGCCCACGCTCCGAGCTGAAACGGTGATTCTCGCGCAGTTCAATCACGCAGTCAGCTAAAGTATCATCTTTAGATGCAGCAGGTTCAGGCAATATATCTTCAGTTGAAAAGCACTTTTTACAGCCATTTATAAAATCTTCTGAAAAACGGTTTTGCCCAGTGGCTTGACAGAAGTCCTTCAACACCATGCCGGATTCAACAGAAGCCAACTGCTGCATGTCACCAAGCAGAATAATTTTGCAATGAGTCGGAATTGCCGCAAACAAAGCTTTCATCAAGCGCTGCGAAATCATTGAAGCCTCATCTACTATCAATACATCAAGATTCAGCTGATTGGCTTCATTATATTTCAAACTAGTAGAACCGGGCCTGCTGCCAAGCAAACGGTGTATTGTAGAAACCGGGAGGTTGTCCATCAACGCTTTCACTTCATCAGAACAATCAAACCCGGCAAACTGGCTTTTAACGGATTCCTGCAACCTGGCCTGAGCCTTTCCGGTCGGTGCGCATAAGGACATTTTAAGTTCAGGGTTTTGCTCAAGAAGCAAGGCCGTAATAGCCGCCGCAACCGTTGTCTTGCCGGTGCCGGGGCCGCCGCTGATAACTGTCATCCGGTTACGCAAAGCCGCCGCTACCGCCAGTTGCTGCCAGTCCGGGCGCTTGGTCATCACATTGAAAAAAGGTGAAATTCTGGTAATACTGCCCATTTTGACCTCTGCAGGGTGTTCTTCACCACGGCAAAAATCAAGCATTAAAGCAGCCAGTTTACGCTCGCTCAGATAATCACGGCAAATATAAAGCAAACTGCCATCCAGAATCAGAGGCTTAAAAGGAACTTTATTTCCCTGCGGTACTCCAAGTGCGTTTTCTGCTTTCAGTAACTGCTGGCGAAATCTTTCAGGAATAATTACAGCAGCGAGCTGTTCTCTAACAATAGATTCATCTTCCACAATATCGCTAAGGTCAGTAAACCAGCAATTGAGATCGCCGGACAGCTCTTTCAAATCTATACACGTGTGCTTGCGAACAGCAGCGGCATTGCAAGCCAGCGCTGCTCCAAGAAAAAGTGGAAAATTGTCCGGGTATCCAGTTGAACGGCAAACAAATCCGGCAAATCCCAAGTCCAACGGACCAAACATTCCTGCAGGCAATAATCTCAACTGTTCAATCATGTTGTTATTATCCATTTTTATCCTCAGACGCATGGGCCGGGAAAATACTTTCCAGCATTGTTAAAACTTCCTTAGGCGGTCTCATGCTGTAAACACCATAATCCGCTGTTTCCGCTGTCATACCTCTGACATACAAGTAAAAAACTCCACCAAAGTGCTTATTAAAATCATAACCTGGCAACCTTGTATGCAGATATTTGTCCAAGGCTAACATGTAAATAGCGGCCTGCAGCAGATAATTACTCTCATTCATGCTTTCAGCAAGGTCTTCCTGCCTGAAATCCCCAAAGGACGCTCCAAGATTATTGGTTTTCCAGTCAATAATATAATAACGTCCGCCTTGCTCAAAAGTCAGGTCAATTAGACCATTCATATAACCGTACAGAGGCTGCACATCTGACGCCTGGGATAATCCGCCTTCCTGCCCGCCAAGCATACGTATCAATTCATTAATCTTTTGATAATCAATTCGTTCCGTTACAGGAAAATAAAACTCCATTTCCGGCAGATGGTTGGCTGTCGGTAAATCACACAACCTGAAAGAACCGTCGCTGCCCGGCAAAGGACAGCGCAATACGTTTTCAAGCATATCGCAGACCTGCATTCTGCGTTTTAGCAGTGACTGCTCGAACTGCTCAGTACCACGCACGCCTTCAACCCTGCCCATGGCAGTTAAACGGTCTTCTATCAGAGTCTTAACATCATTTCTATTGCGCCAGCCGTCATTAACGGTCAATGAGAAATCAAGTTTTTCGAATATCTGATGGATGCAGTCCCCAGACACTGGGCCGCCCGGAAAATCACCAAGCGGCAGCTCTTGCGAACTGACTGATATTAGCACTTCCTCAACCACATCGTTATCAGGTTCGTCATCAGCCCCCGGCCTCACATCAGCATGAACATGAGCCCCTGCAGTAAGTGCAGTAAAACTCATTATTCCCCAATCCTTGACAAAAGGTTTAAACTCAGGCGGTTCATTAATCTGGTGCTGTTTGCGCTCTATCGCTGCATTTTTAACCTCATGGCGGGCTTGGCTAAAAGCTATTCTGCCGCTTTCACGCCATTTATTCAGCTGTCTGACTGTGTCAGGTGCCTGCCCGGCAAAAAGTATTTTAAGTTCGTCATCTGTATAAGAACCTATCAAATAGGCCAAAGCCGAATCCTGAATTTTATTAATATTGCCCCAAGTAAAACAACAATAATTTTTAGCACGGGTGAGAGCCACATAAATCAGTCGAATGCTTTCAGCAAGCTGCTCGCGCCTGTACGCCTGACAATGGTCTTTCAGGTGTTCACCAGTTACTCCAAAGTCAAAGTATTGTTCAAAATTTCCATTTTCATCCCGTTCATGGTAAAAGAAATCCAGCTCTTTTTTATTTTGAGTAGGCAAACAACCGCGTTTCCAGAGGCTGGTGCAGAAAACTAAAGGAAACTGTAAGCCTTTGCTCTTGTGAGCAGTCATAACTTTTACCGCTTCTTCATCGCTCTCCAAGCGCCGTTCATTTTCAGTGCCGCTTTCCGGTTCGGTAATGCGTCTTCGCAGCCATGAAATCATTGCTGCCGGGCCTAAGCGTTTTTTAAGTGCAGTTTTGTGAAGCAGTTCTCCGAGGTGCAACAGGTCTGTCATACGACGCTCGCCTTGAGGAGCCGATAAAAGCTTTGCTCTGATATCACATTCGACACCTCTGGCGCTTCTCGGGCGCAGCAAATCATAAAACATCCGTATAAATCCGTGTTCCTGCCAAATTTTCAGCAGGTTAAAAAAGAATTTCTGCCAAGCCTCAAACTTCTCACTGTTATTCAGCAGTTGATAAAGTTTTTTGTAATCCAGCCCAAAGGGTTCACACGCCAACGCAGTAAGCACCCGGCGAGGGTCACGAGGCTGTTCTATTGCCGACATTATATGCAACAGATCTGCTGCCGATTCGGCTTCAAATATATTACCAGTATTCTGGAGCACCGCCGGGATTCCGCGTTCAGCCAGCATACTGCAAATTTCCTGAGCCTCATAATTGGTATCGGTAAGTACAGCAATGTCTTTTGCCTGTACAGGCCGATAAAGCCCGGTACCATCCTCAAAACGTGCACAAGATATGCTTTCTTCGTTACGGCTGGCAGCAGTTGTTAAAATAGCGCTGATTTCATTGCAGATCGCCCGTCTGGAAATGTCATAGGCTTCGGTTTTGCTGACTGCCTTACCATCAGTGCTGTCAATCTCAAGAATGCGCAACGGTTTTTCTGTGCAGTCAGTGCCTTCAATAACCAATTTATCTTGAGTTCTGCCAGCCTCTGCCGGAAGATAGCTTATGGATTTCTCAATAAATGGATTATTCAGGTCAAATACAGTATTAAAAGCTTCCAGCAACTCTGAGCTGGAACGATAATTACGGCTTAATGTAGTGCGATCCTCTTCCGGCAGCTGCTCAGAAACTTGCAGATAAGAGTAGATATCAGCTCCCCGAAACTGATAAATTGACTGTTTAGGGTCACCAACCATTATCATGAGCGCTTCAGGAGCATTGAAAATGCGGTCAAAAATCTGGAACTGCAGAGAGTCTGTATCCTGAAATTCGTCTATAAGTACAACGGGGAAGCGCCGCCTGATTTTTGCGCAAAATTCATCTTTTACTCCAACCGCGTTAAACATTCCAAGCAATAGATCGTCAAAAGCCTGTACTCCTGCCGAAGTTTTCTTCTTCTCAAGAGCCTTATCTTCGAGCGCAAATTTCATAAAATCAAAGTGAATGGCGGCAAGATATTCCTTAACTATAACATCGAAACTATCAAGAATACCCAGAATCTTTTCAATATCAAAAGGCAGACAGCCCTTGTCAGGATTAACGTCTTTTACTCCAACCCATTCTACTCCGCGCTTTCTAACAGCTCCTCGAATTTTATCTGGTTTTATTCCGCTGCAGCTTTTGAGCAACACAAACTGATCATCTGAAAATGCGTTACTGTCAAGGGCTTTTGCTAAATTCAGCAACTCCCCTGAAGCGGCTTTCGTAAAATTTGGTGCGTTATTTTCAAGCATTGTAATAGTTTCAGAATGCTTACATGCAGTTTCCAGATTGCTCCAGGCTTGATGGAGTTTTGCTTCTGCGTCAGTTAAGGATATCACCTCACCTGATAATTTTACCAGCGGCGAGCTTTTCAGCTGCTGCAGCGTACGGCATAATTCATTAACAGTAATCCCGGCACCGGAAGCTACCGAGGCAAAGAATTTCTTTTCAGGAGCATAAAAACATTTGCGCCAGTAATCATGCGCTGTATCTTCAAGGTATCCAGTTTCATCCTCTGTGAGCTCCAAATCAAAACGCAAACCGCTTTCAAAAGCGAATTCACTCAGCATTTTTGAACAGAATCCGTGAATTGTAGATATAGAGGATTCATCAAAACTCAACAGAGCCATACGGAGCCTCATTTGAGCTATATGTAATTTTTCTGCAGGAGGCAGTTCTGATTTCTGAAAGAAATCATGCAGGATCTGAGCAGGAATCGAGCTATCTTGAGCTAAATCATTATGTCCATTGTGAAGTAAATGCAGGGCTTTAGCTATATTTTTCCTCACCCTCTGAATAAGTTCAGCAGTGGCTGCTTCCGTAAAGGTAACAACCAGTATTTCCTGCAGGGTAACTTCGCGGTTCTGACCGTCTGCAGTATTGATCCCTTCTAGCAAAAGCCGTAGAATAAGGTTTTCAAGAGTTGTTGTCTTACCAGTTCCAGCGCTGGCCTCAATCAAAAGACGATCGCCTAACTGCAAGGGCTGCTCAAGCAGGTTGAATTCAAGCATTTTCACCTCCCGACTTTACAGCCTCACGTCTGGCATCCAGTCTTAAAGCAGAAACAATTGTTGCGGCGTATTCACTGAATCCAGTCCAGTTTTTGAATTCACGTCCAAAGCAGTATGACATGCTCGGGTCGCTGGATTCGCCCTCGAATTGTCCAGAGCCGAGCCAGTCTTTTGAGGCCTTTCCAAGTGCCGCGTCCAAGCTTCCGCCACCTTTACCATGCATTGCGGTATAAAATTTAGTTGAGGTCTTCGGAAAAAACGGTAAAGGGGCAGTCAAGCCGTCACAATAAATTTTTCCTAATTTTTCAAGCGAACCAATCGCGTCTTTCACTCCAAGGGCTTTCAGGTTGATATTGTAATCACGTCCGAAAAGCTGAACGCCTTTTATATTGGCTTCACAAGCTTCCGCGACAAGTGCCGCGACAGAAGCCCTGATGAGTCGTTTATGACTGCTGCTTTTGCCTGAAAACGAAAATTGTATCAGTTCGGTTCCCGCTTCAGTTTCATAGAAATCATGCTGCTTCACCTGAAGGTTAAGTCCGCATTTGAGCTTTAACTCTGCTTCAACAGGAGCGCTTACTCTGCTGACCGCAGCGGAAACACGGTCGGCAAATGGGAAAAATTCGTCAAGAATACGATCACATTTCACATCACCCCAAGCTCCGACCGGTATTGCTCCGGCAGAGTGGAAGCGGCGCTTGAAATAATCCCGCATTTCAACCTGATCTAAATTCTGCCATACGCCCAGTTTTTCCCTGAGAATAATTTCAGCAAGCTTATACCTGCCCAGCCCGTCAATATCAAAACACTCAGCATCGTTTAAGTCATACTCTTCACGTATTTTGGGCTCGACAGATAAACACCTGCGAAGAAAATATTGCGACGGATTAACAAAAAATTCACAAAGGTCATCAAGCGTTATACTTAATAGTTCTTCAGGGATATCCGTCAGCTTATCCTTTTCTCTTTCCGATTCCGCGGGATGGAGCAAAGCTCTTGCAGCATTGGCATTTTCAGCGGAGTAAGAAATTAATTTTGCATCGCTGTCTCTGTTAAAATATTCCCAGCTGAATGCCTGTAACGGGTGCCTGACCGTCAAATTTTCAGTTTCATAATGCTCATGCGCATAGTCAATAATTTCACTGACCACGACACTTGGCGGCCTTGGTTCGTTATCCTTAACGCCCTGTCCGACATAGCTCATATAAAAGATATCCCTTGCTGACAACAAGGCTTCAAGGAAAAGGTATCTGTCATCGTTTCGTGAAGAACGGTCTCCGAAACGCGGCCTGGCTGCCATTAGATCAAATGACAAACGCTTATCACCCCTTGGGAAGCTGCGTTCATCCAACCCCAGCATACATATAACTTTCGCTGGTATGCTGCGCAAAGGCCGAGCTTCGCAAAATGTTATACCGCCACGCAGGAATCCTCCACTCATAGAAGTATTCTCAAAATAGTTTTCAAGTTCGTAAAGCATAACTTCAGGAGTAGCGTCAATCTGGCAGCCGGAGCTGCGCATATTGCCGGTTATTCCAGCGACGACCTCACGAAGCATTCCAATTTCTCGCCCAAAATCGCCATTTTGAGGGAAAAAGTTATCAAGAACCTGACACAAAACTCTATTCCACCAGTCAGCAGTAATTTCCTGTGCTGTGCTTAATTCTTTATGCAGTTCAGCCAACAGGCTTATAAACCTGCACAAGGCTCCAAGCTCGGCGGCATTATCGCTGTCACAGCAGTAAAATGGCAGTAATTCCGTCCCGTCGGAAGTCTCAAACAAGCGACCGCTGTTTTCCGGCTCGCTTCCAAAAGCAAAACCTGCAAGCATTCGATCGAGACCCTGCTGCCAGGATTGTTCAGCAAAAGCTACTCCTGTTTCCTGTTCACGGAAAGTGCTGTCCAGTCCCCAGCTGATACCGGCGTCCTCAATCCAACTTCGCAAAATAGCATTTTTGTCTTCGTTCAAACCAAAAGCTGCGGCAATAACCGGGATTTCCAGCAGTGAAACAACTTCAGCAGCTTTAAAGCGCCCTCTTGCTGCCTTTAGTATACCGATAAAAGCTTCTGCCTCACGGGATGAGCTCAGGCAAGTCCGGTCAGCAATAGCAATATGAGTCCAGCGAGGATTGCTTTCTTCCAGTGATTTGAACACGGCCTCAACATAAGGGGCATAGGTTTCAACGTCTGAAAGCAGGACAATGATATCGCTCGGCAATAATTTCGGATCAGCCTCAAACATTGCAGTGATGTTCTCCATCAACACTTCGACCTCACGCATTGGGCTGTGACAGGAGTGAATCTGGATAGTGCTGTCGTCAGGCATTACCGCAAAAAATTCTTCTCCACGTATACAATTCTGCTGAATATCGGCTTGAATACGCTTAAGCAAAGTCCGAGGCTGATAAGTTCCCGGGAATAAAGTATGTGCTTCAATCTCTGATGATCCCAGGAGCCCGAAGAATTCCCTGCCCTGAGCACCAAGCGAAGCCAACAGCGGATTACCGCTCCCCATAAAGTTGCTTTCAAAGTCTCTCAGGTGGTCTCCAAGCTCAAAATTCTGCCGCAAGTCAGACTTTTCCACAGCATTTCTGGCTTCGCCAAGGATTAGCTTGAGCATGCCACGTTCACTGAGATCATACTGCCATTCGCCCTCGCTGGGATTTAAGTAATAAAAATAGACATCAACATAACGCGACAGCGCATAATAAATATCAATAAAAGCAGGAGCTATAGAGGAAAAACCAAACAGAAAAATGCGTTTGAATCGTTTGAGTGCTGAAAAATCCGGTACCTTAAAATCAGGTTTTCCGTGCAGTTTAGGAGAAGCACACTGCAGGAAGTCGCTGTACAACCCGGCAAAAGTTTTTCCATCCTTGGGGCGCACTACACGACGCCACAACTTATACTGCCAAGTACTGTCAGGAATGCTTCCGAGAGGATTTCGCTCAATATTCCATAGTTTAATCAAGTCAGGCCGAAAAATCAGATATTGTTCAAAAAGCCCAGCGATTCGTGCAGAAAGCTGAAACGCCTTAAGTCCGTCATGGTCGTCAGCGAGATAGCTTTGAAGGCGACTGAAAGAGCTGTCACTATCAATTAAATCCGGGAGCTCATTGAATATTTTCCATGTATATAGAGCAGGGTCAATTATATTTTCAGAACGTCCGTTAAGTAACGGGTTGAATATATAGTCTGAGGCGAAAGCACGAGGGAAAGGGAAATTTATATTGGCTGATACTCCGGCCAAATGAGCAAGTTTTAAACGCAGCCAGCGTTCCATGCCACGACTTTGAACTATGATATTTTCAGCCTGAAGAGGATTGGCGGCGACATGTTCTTGGAGAGTACAGGCTAGTGACGCCGCCAGAATTTCAAGACGGTTACTGCTTATAAGGTGAAAATTGTAATCTTTTGAGTAATCCTGTACCGAGCCCATTTCATCTCCCTGTAAAATACGATACCTAATTTATCACTCGATATCAATTTTTACAGGAGAATAACAAAGGAATCGGCAATTTGTTACTTTCCAGCGCGATTCTTCAGATATTTTAAGCTTTACACTGCGCATCTCCGGCAAAATGCAAAATGTTATAAAACTCAAAATAACTTAGCTGCTTACCCGAATACTCCGCAAGCACGTAAGATGGTATAGATAAAGACTCCCGCATAGGCTATCACAAAAACAACAAGATCAGCCTTTGCAGAAAAAAGTACGAAAGAGGAAGCCTTGAAGCTTTGTTCGGGATGGCCATGCGCCATCGTAAGCTGTCGCCCGGCAGAAACTTTACGTTTTGCCCGAGCATACAACGCGCCAATGATAGCCAGCAGCAGTACGTGAAAAACAATCACGCCAATCCAATCCAGACATTCAGTGCTCATTTTATACTTTTATTCCCTTGTTTCAGCCCAAACCCTTTAAGCTATTACGCTAGAGACAGGTAAGATTAGACCCATACCATGTAATTTTTGTTCCATGCTTTGAGCTCAATGGGTTGCAGTTATGACTTTTATTTACAAAAAAAATCAAAGAGTTACCCGCAAAGCTAACATTAATATTAATACATTTATTATTAATAAATATAGCAAGTGGCAAAAAAAGAAGATTTCCTCTCAATGTAAAATTATATCGTAAATTAAGCCTTACCCGGATAGATATGCCCTAAAATCCAGCATCTCTTCAGCAAGAGTATTTCTGACCATAGGTTTTAAAGCTTGTTATCACCCAGAGCATTTTTATAACTGTCCGAAGAAGGAATTATTGTTTTTGTTTGGGGAACGTTTTTTACATTGGCTGCATGGCTCTTCTCGAGGGTTTTATTAAAGTAGTTTTTGTAGTTGCTTTTAACCTTACTGTACTCATTGACAGCTTTCTGCATGGCTGACTTATCACCGCTGTCAAAAGCTGTTGCCATTTTCTTTCTGGCAAGGGCCAAGTCCTTGTAATATTCAGCTTTCTGAAATTTATCTGACTTCTTCATCTTGGCAGAGTAATACATTAAAGCCTGAGACTGTTTTGAAAATTTGGAGGCAAGCCGTTGATTATCACTCTTTGGCGGTTTTAGTGAGCTGGTCTTTCCGTCCAGAGATGAATCTGTAAACTTTTTGCTGAATTTATCAAACTTATCATTTACCGATGTTTTTTTCTTATAGCAGTTTTTATCTGAATTACAGGATTTTGTCTTGTATTTTACGTAATATTCTTTTTTGCAGGGTTTACTGGTTTTACTGGATGACTTGTTACTATACTTAGCAGCAGTCTCTCTTGCGTTTCTGTAATCCTTGTAGGCCTGATCAAATGCGCTCCTGCTGGCTTTACCTTCAAAGTAACGAGCCATCACTTTTTTGCATTCAGCGCATTTTTTATAAGCTGAGGCCTGCTCATTGTTGCCGCTTGCAGCGGCTTTGTTTGCCTTAGCAGCGTAATCTGCAGCGTATTTGTAATATGCCTTTGCCTTTGAATAATTATTCCCGTTATTACTGTTTGGAGCTGGCAGTCTGCTTCCGGTAACTAATATTCCAGCCAGCAACAAAGCTTTTGCCATAGTCCTCATACCACCCTCCTTAGCTGCAGATTAAATTGGTAACATGGTGTTTCCAAAATACTTTTAAAACAATGTATCTGTAAAATATATTATCATATTTTTCAAAATAATCAACTTTTTCTGCAGTCCTACCCCCATCATATCAGAGGAGTCGTCCAAACCTCGCTTTGCCATGAAAGTCAGGATGCCGCAGAGAAAGAGCAGTGCATGCAGCCCAATAACAATGCAGCGGACGGGGCTCCTGATAGGTACGTAAGCAATATGATAATATCTGGCTTAACTTAATGCGGTTTTCATCACGAGGGCATAACTCATCAATATCTGAAACCATTACTACTCTTACCCAACTCCTTCTCTTCCTGTTGCGTTCAATATAACCAACTTCATCATCATCAGGCATAGCTAAAGTGTAGTTAGGTACAGTATCACCTGCACGATAAACATTAAATTGAGTCGG
Organism: Lentisphaerota bacterium; assembly: GCA_024225035.1. Taxonomy (GTDB): domain Bacteria; phylum Verrucomicrobiota; class Lentisphaeria; order Victivallales; family Victivallaceae; genus Zth2. Next base: position 55,825 of record JAAEMX010000025.1, on the reverse strand, counting down.
AACCGAACTCCCCCCGCGCTTGCTTTTAAGGATGATTTCTTTTACGCTGCGGCGCTGCTCCAAAGCATAACCAAGGTGGCTGGATTTAAAAACTCCTGGTTGCGGAGCATGAAGGATTACCCCTTCAGGGAGTTGGAATTGCGGATAACTATTAGTATCCTGATATAATTTTAACGTCCCATGACCATCTAAAACAACATCTGTATGACTAGTTCTTCCCATATGAATTGCCTCTTGAATGAAAATAAAGTTCTAATCTTTATGTAAAAAAAGACAATTGTATCATAATTTAAGTTTACATAAAGTCAGCACTTTTACTCTAATTTTTAACAAATAAAAGTTATTATTAATAAAAATAGTCCTTAAATAATAGAAAAAAATAGAATTCATGTTATATTGCTTGGCTTTGGTCATCTGAAGTAACAAGCAGGAATGCTTTGATTTATGCGAATATTGATTCTAACAATTCTAGCGTTAACACTTGGTTTCAGTGTTTTCAGCTCCAGTGAAGACGAGTTCATGGAAATCCGTGAGACTTCCAGATGCTCGGAGAACCTCAGGGAATCTTCACGCCGGAATGAAGGCAACTTCGCCATGGAAGCTGAAGCCCTGGAGAACATTGAAGAATCAAACGAGCAACGTGACAGTTATTACTCGCAATTGCTTAGACTTCGCGCCAATCTCCTCAAGCAACTTATTCTTGCTGCAACTTCCAGAATGACCCAGTTCAAGACCCTTATGGACAAGTTTGCCTCAAACGACAACTTGTCATTTGTCTTCATAAAACCCACAACCCAGCTTCGTATCTAGATTCATCCTGGGATCACTGTGCCCGGATAACTGAATCTTTAATCTAAAATGCGCTGTTTTTGCGCTAGTTTTATATACATTTTCATCAAATAAACGAAGTCTGGAAACTATAAATCATGCTTGATTTTGAACGTAATATATCCGATATAAAGGTTGGCGATATCAAACATTATCAGCCAATAATATGCTATAAAAAAAGCATCACGCTCACCGCTGCAGTCAACGAAATAGGACACCTGAAGGAATTACCTGGCTCTGTGTTTCTCACTGACAAGCAAGGCAAGCTGTGTGCCAGAATACTATGTCGCAAAATAATGGAAAATATTTTCCCACGTACCTCAATCAGTGCCAAAAATCATGACTTTCGCAGTGGCTGGGTGCCTGCGGATCCAAAACAGGAAGCCTGCAACATTGCCGAAGAAAAAATATTCTGCATCAGTAAGGACGCCAGAGTACAAACCGCGCTTCAGCTCATGCTCAAAGAAAAACTGATTGAACTTCCGGTAGTCGATTCAAACCAGTGTCCGCTGGGAGTTTTGACTTTCGCCGGATTACTGCGAAGCCTCAAGTCTTTTTCAAAAAACAAACCAACACAATCCAAGTCAAATTATGCATCTTGTCAACTTGCTTAAACCTGAACAAATAATGCTTAGAGCAACTCCTGCTAACAAAGCGGAACTGCTCAGTTCAATGGTGGAATGTATTGTAAAATCCAAGGCTGTCAAGAACAGCGGATTATCAGCATCCAGCATCTTAAACGCCATTAATGAACGTGAAAAAGCAGGCTCAACCGGCATCGGCGGCGGTATTGCCTTTCCTCATGCCAGACTGCCTGAACTAGAAAATCCCGGCCTGTGTATAGCAGTCCTGGATAGCCAGCTTACCGACTATGGAACTGCTGACAACCTACCTGTACAATACGCTTTTATGGTGCTGGCACCGGAAAAGACTCCAGCCATTGCCCTTAAAATAATGTCCCAGCTGGTAAAAATTTTCACTAAAAAAGACTCCGTGAAAGTAATTGAACAAGCAGCTGACAGTAAAGAGGTTTATGACTATATCAAAAAACTGGATGCTGAAGTACACGGCTCGCTCAAAGCTAAAGAAATCATGCGCCCGCCAAGACTGACGGTTTCCCCAAGTGACCCTCTGCCTGAAGTGACCAGATTCATGGCGGAAAAACAAATACACGTTATTCCGGTTGTAGACGCTGACAATCATATTCTTGGTGAGATTTCCTGTGAACACCTGTTTCAGCTGGGCATACCGGACTTTTTCTCACGGCTTAAAAGCGTCAGGTTTATTTGTGAATTCGACCCCTTTGAGAAGTACTTTCACGATGAAGCCATGTCCACTGCGGGTGATGTAATGTACAAGAATTTCTGCACTATGCCGGGAGATGCCACTATCCTTGAGATCGTTTTTGCACTGAGTATCAAACGATATCCAAAGATTTATATCGTCAAAGATAACCAGCTGCAAGGTGTAATTGACCGCAGTACACTGCTCGAAAAAATCATCAATCTATAAATTTACGAAGAGGTAATCATGCTGCTTTCAATTATAATTTTTGCTGTAACTTATCTGCTTATAATAACAGAAAAAGTAGATAAATCGATTTCTGCACTACTGGGAGCCGGAGCTGTAATCATGCTTCATGCCGCACCAATGGAAGAACTACTGGGTAAAGTTGACCTGAATGTTCTTTCCCTGCTGGTCGGCATGATGATAACGGTTGATATTCTTTCCACTACCGGTGTTTTTGAATGGATTGCCATCGTTATTGCCCGTAAGGCCAAGGGGAACGGCTTGGTAATTCTTATTGAGTTCCTGCTGATCACCGCACTGCTGTCAGCCTTTTTAGACAATGTAACAACTGTCATTCTGATCGCTCCAATTACTATTCTGATTACCCAGATACTTGAAATCCCAACCGTTCCAATCCTGATCCTTGAAGCTATTTTTTCAAATATCGGTGGTACTGCCACTTTAGTCGGTGACCCTCCAAATATTATTATCGGCTCACAAACCCCGCTTGGCTTCAATGATTTCCTTATGCATTTAGGGCCGGCTGTACTGCTGGTTACAGTTATCCTGACAGTTATGACCTTTTTTGTATTCCGCAAGCATGTCAAGGCCTCTCCTGAAACAATAAAACGCATCATGTCTGCCAAGCCCGAACTGGCTATCATTGCTCCTGACCGCATGAAACGCGCCCTGGGGGTTCTTGCCTTAATCCTGCTGGGCTTTTTCTGCAGTCGCTTAATCAACGTCGAACCGGGCATTATCGCCCTCTGCGGAGGATTACTGATGGTTGTTGTCTGTGGTATGGACATGCACAAAGTTCTGCTGCAGGTGGAATGGACGACTATCCTGTTCTTCGTTGGATTATTTGTACTGATCGGCGGCATGGAGGCCAATGGTGTATTCGAAGCCTTAGGGCAGCACATTGTCAAGGCCACTCAAGGCAACCTGCTGCTTACAACCATGGCCATTCTCTGGTGCAGTGCGTTGTTCTCGGCGGTTGTTGATAATATTCCATTAGTAATAGCTATGATCCCATTAATAAAGTCCATTATCCCGGTTTTTGCTGCCCAGAAAGGGATTGTCGGAAGCGAAGAATTGATCCATGTACAAGTCCAGCAGCCATTATTCTGGGCGCTGGCACTTGGAGCTTGTCTCGGCGGTAACGGTTCACTTATTGGGGCTTCTGCCAACGTTGTTATTGCTCAAATTGCAAGACGCAATAAGTATTCGTTAACATTCTGGGGGTTCACCAGATACGGCATTCCAATGATGCTGATAAGCTTGATTATATGCTCCGCCTATATGTTCCTGCGTTACTTTATGACAGGAACAGAGTTTTAAGGTTTTATTACCAAAATCATCTATAGCAGGAACTTGACGCCGTCAACAGCGCCGAGTTCACTGCTGAGTCGTTCCATTATTTCCCGGTTGTCAAAGACAACAGCTATGCGGAAAGACTGGTATTTGCCAGTTTTAGATTTTTCCTTGGGCTCCGGAACAGCGTCAAACCCATTCTGCCGCAATACCTGACATAGATTATCCAGGCATTTATCATTTGCAGCGTCGACCACTACGCGAAAATTCCAGTCAGCAGGAAACTTGATTTCTTCATCTTTAGGCTTAATCATACAACTCCTGATCTATCTAAACAGCTTATTTTATCTTTCACACTTAGGCTTTGAGCCTTCATTATAATGCTTTGCCCTGCACTCACTACAGTTACCATGACGCGGGCAATTAAACTCTTCACAAGGGCATGGCTCCTTCTTCTTTTCATTACTCATGAAAATATGACTCCTATTTATATATCCATATAAAGCATTAAGTAATGTAACTTAAAAATATCCCTGTTCAAGTTTATAGCAAAGCTCGTATTTAAAACAAAACGCCGTCCTTCTTTATAGCGAAGAACGGCGATAACAGTTATGCTTCGATTATTTTCCGCAGCTGGTCTTAGTGCCATGGCTATGATGATAAGCCTGACATTTTTCACAATCCTCGTGCCGCGGGCAGCTTGTGTACGAACATGGACAAGCTGCGTTTTTTTCTTTCCCTTCTGCCATTTTTTTCCTCTCGTTGTTACCAGGTGAATCCCATGTTGAAGTGGAACCTGAGTTTCCGCGAAAGCCCCGGCACACTGTTGACAACCGGATAAGCTAAGTCAAGCTGAATCGGCGCCTGCAGGTACGGCACCTTGATACGGAGACCGTAACCAACACCAACGTTGAGTTTATTCAACTGGAAGTTATAAGAATTTGCCCAGACATTACCGGCATCAACAAAGATAGCTCCACGGATAAATTTGTAAATTGGATGCGTCATTGTGGCAGTCAACAGCAGCATCGACTGACCACCGATAGCATCCTCGTTACTATCAACTGGAGCGATAGAACGGTAAGGGAAACCACGAATAGTTTCACCGCCACCAAGAAAGTAACGTTCAAAGAGTGGAGCTTCATTATTGCGGTTGAAATCTGAAAGCTGACCAACCTTACCGCCAAGGTGGAAGATAAGAGCTTTCTCCAGCAGTGAAAAGTAATAACTGCCTTTTGCTTCGAGTCTATAAAAGTTGTTACTGGAACCAAGGATACGTGGTGATATGGCTCCAAGAGTACTAAGTTGATATCCATTAGTCGGAGCAGACAGACTGTCACGAGTATCACGGTTGAGCAGCAGTGAGAACTGACTTACCCATTGGTGACCGGACTGATCACGCAGTTCCTGAGAACGGTCGGAATCAATATTACTGACGTTTACGTTCTCAAGCTTGTAACCGGCTGACGCTGTCGTAAAATCATCGAGAACTTTCTTGGAAAGAGTTGTACGGAAACCAATACGGGTTTCATCCCAGAAGTCATACTGAACAGTATTCCAGTAACCGTCAAATGCCAGGCGCAGTGGAATATCAAAGAGCCAGGGCTCAACAAAGTTCAAGTTCAAACTGTTACGCTGAAGACCAACCAAAGCCTGCAAGCGAAGTCTCTGACCACCGCCGCTAAAGTAGTTTTCAGGGTCAAACAGGTCAAAGTTATTATTGGTAATCTCAGCCATACCCACGAGAGAGTAGTAACTGGAGAAACCACCACCAACTTTAAACTGGAAAGGCTTTTTCTCTTGAACTTCAAAGTTTACATTCTTACTGCCAATCTCATTGGAACTGACTGATACGGCCTCAACCTTCTTGAAGTATCCCATTCCCATCAACCGTTCTTTACTGGCCTTGAGACGGTTTTTGTCAAGAGGATCACCCGGCTGAATAACCAGTTCACGACGGATTACTTTATCTTTAGTGATATTGTTACCACTGATAATTACATCTTTAACGGTATATTTACGTCCTTCATTGACCACATATTCTATATCAACAATATGAGTTTTGAAGTTAGGAAGTCTCACCTCGCGCACGCCGATATCAGCATACCCCAGAGATTCATAGGCATTTTGAATTGCTTCTGATGATCTTTTTGCTCTATCTGTGTTATACACTTCGCCTTTTCGCTGGGTCATCAAAGGAAGGAGTTCGGAATCTTTGAAAATCTTATTTCCAGCAATAGAAATTTTCCCCACTTTATAAGGCTTACCTTCATAACATTTAAAGGTAATATCTACATATTCAGGATCGTCTTTTCCCTGAACAACAAGAACTTTTTCCACTTTAAAGTCCAAATACCCATACTCCCAGTACAGCTGACGGAGTCGAGTTCTATCATTGTCCATTTCATCACGCTGCAGCAAGCCGTATTCCAGAAAACGGCTCAAGTAGGAATGGCGGTTGGCAAGCATGCCTCTGAGTCGCCACTGTGAAAATACCGTTACCCCCTCAAATCTTACATTATCCACCTTAAGACGCAGGTTTTCTTTAATGTTGAAAACCACATCAATCTGGTTTTTTCCTACCTTTTTGAGTACCGGCACAATTTGAACATCATTAAAGCCTTTGCCTTTATAATATTTTCTGAGGCGTTCTGCGCTTACCCTCAGTTTATTATCATTCAAAGGCATATCCGGGCTAAGGGTAACCTCTTCAATCAAGTCTTTGCGCTTGAACTTCTGATTACCCTTAAAAACTATTGCTTTTACCCTGGATTTAACGATCAACTTAACAGTAATCGCCTTTTTCCCGTCCGGGGTCGTTCGCACTTCGGAAACAACATCAGAAAAATAACCTAAGGTATAGAGGCGTTTGATATCCTGTCTCAGGACATCCTTATCGTACTCTTTACCAGGCTTTTGCTGAACATTGTAAAGCAACATTTTATTCGGAAATTTATATCCCCCGACCTGCTTGAAGTCAATGTTGCTGATTTCCGCGGCAAACGTTGTAATGCTCCACATTACCGCAAAAAAAGCTGTTATAACTAAAATCCCCTGTCTCACGTACGTAAGTCCTTTCATTCATCTAAATTTGGGGGTCTGTCTTTATCCCCGTATTTACTGAGATTCACAAACTCCATTCGATCCGGATAAAACTTTAAGTCGAGAATTCCGGTCTGACCGTTACGATTTTTTTCTATAATAAGTTTAGCATCAAGACCATTACGCAAAGTTTCAGCGGTTGGAGATTTTGCTTCGTCACGGTCACGATGCAGGAAAGCTACGATATCGGCGTCCTGCTCAATTGTTCCGGATTCACGGAGGTGGCTGAGTTTCGGATGAGCAGAAGCTCCGGAAGTTTTTTCAACTTCACGGTTGAGCTGGGCAAGTACAAGAACAGGCACATTCAAATCTTTTGCCAACTTTTTAATCCCCGAAGAAATTTCTGCAACTTCCTGCTGACGGCTGTCTATACGCCCATCGGCTTTCATCAGCTGCAGATAGTCTATTGCAATCAGCTCAATGTTTTCCATCATTTTGAGACGGCGAGCTTTTGCTCTCAACTCAGCTATTGTCAGGCCACCGGTCGGGTCAATAAAAATTTTGGTTTTCTGAAGTTCAGAAACCGCACTTGTTAACTTAGTCATTTCACTGGGCTTGAAGGAACCGTCGAAAAAACGGCTTTCAGGAATCTTTGCCTCAGTACAAATCAGGCGGCGGGTAATCTGTTCCGCAGTCATTTCCAGACTAAAAAACGCTACGGACCTGGGGGTAGTTTCTTTCATCGCAACGTTTCGCAACAGGTTAAGAGCCAATGATGTCTTACCAATGGAAGGACGGGCGGCAAGTACAAACATCTCACCTCTTTTGAATCCTCCAACCAACTTGTTCAGGTCTGGCAGACCAGTCGGAATACCAATTTCGATTTTACCGTTAATCAGATCCTGAATGTTTCTAAAAGTTTCCCCGAGACTGTCTCTGATATTAACGACATCATTTTTTGTAGTCATATTACGGACGTTAAAAACGTCAGTTTCAATTTGATCAACCAAAGTCTTAACTTCAATATCCTCATCATAACATTTGAGGAGCGATTCTGTACAAATGTTGATCATTTTCCGCAAGGTAGCGTATTCGCGGATAATATCGCACCAACCGTCGATATTGACGGTTGTGGCGATAGTATTGTAGAGGTCGGCCAGGAAAACCTGGCCGCCCATCTCGTCCAGCTTACCGGTTTTGGTAAGCTGATCGGCTATAGCGATAAGGTCCACTCCAGTACTGGACTGATTGTAAATGTCAGCAATCGTTTTAAAGAGTTCCCGGTGAACATGCGAGTAAAAAACCTCTTCTGTTCCGAGACTCTGAATTGCAATGTCAATGCAAGTAGACGGCTCCTTAAGCATTGCCGCCAGAACAGCGCGCTCCGCTTCTAAATTATGCGGTTGCGGACGTTCCTCTGACAATACTCCAGGGACTCTGCGATTTTTCTGATATTTGTCCTTATCTCCAGCCATTGTATAAAGTCTCCGGAATTTTTAAGCGCGAACAATCCACACTTTTACAGTTCCAGTGACTTCACCGTGCAGCTTGACTTCTACTTTGTAGGAGCCGAGAGCACGGATAGGTTCTTCAAGCTTGACGCGCTGGTGGTCAACAGCAATGCCGCCTTCAGCCAGTTTGTCAGCAATATTACGTGCAGTAACAGAACCGAACAAACGATCATCGTCTGAGGCCTGCATCTGAATAGTAATTTCATTTTCAGCAAGCTTGGTTGCCAAGTCTTTAGACTTCTGCAGTTCATCAGCGCGCTGTTTTTCGATTTTGTCTTTACGAGCTTCAAGAATACGCATTGTGCTGCGATCTGCCTTAGTTGCCAGTCCTTGAGGGATCAAGTAATTTCTGGCGAATCCTGATGCGACGTTAACTTCAGCCCCGGCCAGGCCGAGATTTTCAACGTCTTGAAGTAATACAAGTTTCACGTTTGCCATAGCTAAACTACCTCCTGTCTTCTAGTATACCAAGCTGATGATTCTGGCGCGCTTGATGGCGGTGCTGAGCATTTTCTGGTGCTCAAGGCATGTACCAGTAATACGACGCGGCAGGATCTTGCCTTTTTCCGTCTGGAACTTACGAAGAGTATCCGGATCCTTGAAGTCAATGTAGTTTACCTTGCTTTCGCAAAAACGGCAGATCTTGGGCTTGCTAGTCCTGCGTCTGCGTGATTTTCTTCTTGGCTTCTGCATAATTTTTATCCTGTAATTATGTTATTTTTGTACAATTAAATTTTGTCTTAAAATGGGATATCGTCTTCGACATCATCAACATTGAAAGCGTTATCAGGCATTGGCGGGAAACCATTTCCGCCTTGCTGAGCGTTAGGTGCAGCATTTTGCTGAGGAGCTGAATGGCTGCCGCCACCATTGTTTTGCTGGTAACTGCCGCCATTATTCTGCTGCTGGTTGCCACTGTCACCGTTATTCTGCTGCTGATAACCACTGCCACCATTATTCTGCTGATAGCCGCTGTTACTCTGCTGTTGATAACCACTTCCAGCCTGCTGACTGCCGCGAGTGTTCAAGAACTGAACTCTCTCAGCAACTACCCGCATTCTGGAGCGTTTTGAGCCGGATTCACGATCTTCCCATTGGTCGAGCTGGAGGCGGCCTTCAACCATTGCCATAGCGCCTTTATCGAGGTACCGCTGGCAAGATTCCGCCTGTTTACCCCAGACAACGATCTCTACGAAACAGGTCTCTTCTTTATCCTGATTATTGGATGTGAATTTGCGGTTGATAGCCATACCAAACTCACAAACTGCCGCTCCGCCTGGAGTATATCTCAGTTCCGGCTCACGAGTCAGGTTTCCAATCAGAAATACTTTATTAAGGGATGCCATAGTGCCCTCCTTGCCCGATTAAGAGTTTCAGCTGTAACGATTACTTGGCAGCAGGTTCTGCAGGTTCAGCTGCAGCTTCTTCAGCCTGGTTTCTAACAGTGTTGACTACTTCCGGACGATCAAATTTGATGATCATGTTACGGAGTACGCGTTCGTCAAGACGGAATTTATTTTTGATAGCCATAACTTTTTCAGAGTCGGCTGTAAAAACATAGTTCCAGTAGATACCGGCTTTACGTTTTTTAATCTCATAAGCGAACTGGGAACGGCCTAAAGAAACAGCTTCAACCATTTCGCCGCTCCACTCTTTGATCATCTCAGTAAGTTCAGAAGTGAAGGTTTTTCCTTCATCATCTACTTTCCGGATATCCAGAATGAAAATTGCTTCATATTTATTCAAGGGATTATCCTCCATATTAATTATGGGAACCGGTTGTTTGACCGGCGTTATTTTCTTCGTCGTCGGATACCGCTTTTCCGTTATACTGATTCATTGCGGTTGTAACTCCACGACTTAAACTCAGAATAAGTGCGTCTACAGTTATTTTTTTAACTTCATTCAGCGTTTCAGCTTCTTCATCACTGAAACCGCTGAGCACATGATCAATGTGCTGCTGGCGTTTCATACGACCGATACCGACTCTTACCCTGGGGAATTTTGCGGTGTTCAGGCAATCTATTACCGATTGTACTCCGTTGTGTCCGGCACTGCTGCCGTTTTTGCGGATTCTAATCCGCCCCAGAGGTAAATCCATATCGTCATATACCAACATTATCTCCTGCGGCAAAATTTCATTTTTCGCGGCCAGTTTAGCCACAGCTTTGCCACTTAGATTCATAAAGGTCATCGGCTTCTGCAACAGGAGCTTACGTCCTCTGAAGCGACCTTCCCAAAAAATACTGCTGCACCCTTCTTTTCTTATAAAAGTATTTGGCAGTCTTTCCAAAAGAGCGTCAATAACATCAAACCCGACATTATGCCTGGTTCCCTGATACTCAGAGCCGGGGTTACCCAGACCAACTATCAGATTTATGCTGTTTTGCATTTGACGACTCATTGACTCTTCCTTAATTACTACCTTCCAAAAAATACTTACTCAGCAGCTTCGCCTTCTTCACCAGCTTCGCCTTCAGCAACTGATTCAGCTGAAGTTTCCGCAGCAGGCTTGGCTATTGCAAATACTACCAAATCACCATCAGAAGTCAGTTCAACGTCTTCAGGTAACTCAATATCTCTCACGTGGACAGACTGTTCCATTTCCAGACCGCTAATATCGACTTCGATAGACTCTGGAAGTTTGGATGGCAGACATTTGACTTCGATTTCGTGTACAGCCTGCTCGAGCATTCCACCCTGAGCAATACCGGCAGCTTCACCAAGAGCGGCGTGAACCGGAACTGTAGCAGTAACTGCTTCGTTAGCTTTGACAGCCTGGAAGTCAATGTGAACGACCTGATTTTTCAGGTAGTTGATTTGAACTTCTTTTACCAGAGCGGCAGTTTTCTTTTTGCCGTCGATAAGAGTTACCAGGTTGAAATCGTGGTTTGAAAGAACGGCCCACTCGCTGGAATCAACGAACAGGGCATCACCCTCTTTACCGTGAGAGTAAACTACGGCAGGAATCATACCGGCTCTTCTAGCGCGCCTGGAAGCATTCTTACCGAATTCACTTCTCGGTGTAACCGAAAGTTCATAGGTTGTTGTGCTCATACTATTCCTTTCCTTTTTTTATTAAGTATGAATTTCTTTATTTCTTTATCTTAAAAAGAGAAGATACTGACTTTCCTTCATGTATGCGTTTGATTGCTTCGCCCAAGAGCGGAGCCACGCTTAAGACTTTGACTTTTCCATCAAGATGATTTTCCACAGGTACACCGTCAGTGGTAATAAGTTCTTCGATGGAATCACTGGACAACAGTTTTTCTCTGCCTTTATCATTCAGCAGGCAGTGAGAAACAGCTACGTAGACTTTATCAGCACCCTTGTTCTTGAGAATGTCAGCAGCAGCACAGATTGTACCGGCTGTTGAAGTCAGGTCATCAGTAATTACGCAGGTTTTGCCTTTGACTTCACCAACGAGGTGTGAGGAAGCTACAGAATCAGCATCGATGCGTCGTTTGGCAACAACGGCCAGTCCAGCATCAAGCATATCACAATAGGCCATAGCCATTTTTACACTGCCCGAGTCAGGAGAAACAACTACCGGCTCAGGACCGAGTTTCTTCTTGAGGTAAGGCACGAGTACAGGTCTGGCGTAAAGATGATCCACCGGGATATCAAAGAAGCCTTGAATCTGCTGTGAGTGAAGGTCCATAGCGATAATGCGGTTTGCGCCGGCAGCAACCAGAAGGTTGGCAACCAGTTTGGCAGTAATCGGCACGCGGGGACGGTCTTTGCGGTCCTGACGGGCGTAGCCGTAAAATGGAAGCACTGCGGTGATTCGAGCTGCTGACGCACGTTTTGCAGCGTCAAGCATGATTAAGAGTTCCATCAAATTTTCGTTAGCCGGACAGCAGGTAGGTTGGATTATAAAAACGTCTGCACGGCGTATATTTTCCCCAAATTGTACGAAAATCTCTCCATCCGGAAAACGGGTAAGGTCAACCTTTCCGAGTGGAATCCCCAAATAGTCAGCAATTGCTTCCGACAATTTTGGATTCGATGAACCAGAATAAACACATATGTTTTTCGGCATGTCCATATCCTTAAAATTCCAAGTCTTATGGAGAACAAATCCTTAACCGGAAAAAGGATACGACACAAAACCGACTAGTGTCGCAACGCAAAACCTTCCGGGTGACTCGATATTTCGAGTAACAAATCCCAAAACGGGATTAAGGTTTCGATCTCACAGATCATATTAATACAGAAGACGTATACTACATGCAATTACCGTAATTACAAGTAAATTACAGCTTTTTTTCAGATGTTTTTGGAAGTATTTCGGCAGACAGACACAAGTGCCTTTTTCTGTTTATTTTATTCTATAATTTTTAAACAGAAAAAGGATCACACAGCCAGTTATCTTTAACGATGAGACTTAAATTGACCTGATATCATTGTCCTAAGTCAGAAAATACTCCGAGCATTTGCGGTAACAGCTGCTTTTTGCGGCTTAAGACACCAGGCAAACTAAACAGATTTTTCCCGGCAGGCTTGTACGGCAAGGATCCCATAACTTCAGAGTTACCCCAAGCCAAAAGCTCTGAGTTTTCACGAACAACGTCAGTAACCAGAAGCCCGAAAAATGCCAGCTTTTCTGATTTAACTGTGGTACTTATCTCTTCAAGCAGCTCGTCCATGCGGGTATGCAGCTGTTCAAAGTTAGTTTCTTCAACCTGAGCAAGCGCAAACTGCATACCGCCTTCGGAATAATCCTTGCGGTCGGCATTAACAATTTCCGATGGAGTACTGTTAACCAGAAGTGAACCGATACTCATCATTTCGTGCATCAGATCTTCACCTTTCATCCCGGCAATCTTTTCAAGCCAGGCAAGTGCAGCTTCATCCCGCGTTGTTGAAGTCGGGGAACGCAGCAGCAGAGTATCAGAAATAATTCCGCCAATCAGCAATCCCGCGATTTCTTTCGTCGGGCGCTCTCCGTTTTGACGATACATTTCCGCAATCAGAGTGCAGGTACTGCCAACAATATCACAGGTAATTTTGATCGGCAGGACAGTCGGCGGCATTCCGAGCCGATGGTGGTCAACTACCTCAACAATCGGAGTTTCTTCGGCTCCGGGCAAGCTTTGATCAAGCTCATTATGGTCAACCATAATCAGGCGGTATGGATCGCCATTGTCAAAATCACTTTTACAGACTACGCCTAAAAGCTTTTCGGCAGCAGACTGCACCGGAAAAACATCTTCAGGAGAGGCAAAAATGGCCTTGCGGACATCACGCAAACGAGTTTGCGGAGATAGCGGCGCTGTGCTCATTAATGAAGCACTTTTTTCTACCGGAACACTAAATTTGAGACGGCGAATTACAGTTGCAGAGTCAAATTTAGTCTGTATAATGCAGACCTTTTTCACTCGCGCTTCTTTCAAAATTGTCGGATCGACCGGACGGTCGCCGGTAATGATCAGGAGCCGGACTCCCACATTCAACGCCATCAGATGAATATCCGGACGGTCACCAACTATGATCGCTGTTTTGTCAGGTTTATCTGCCGGCAGGTGCTGAAAGAAACTGTCCAAATTCATTGCAGCGACAAACACATCAAAATTCTGGCGCTTGGATTTGTCATAAAGGTTTATAGCTTCAGCGGCAAGCACTTTGACAATCAGCTCCGGAGATGAAAACACCCGTCTTCCTGTAAAACTGGTGTTATCAGACTTGTCACCAATCCGCAGCAGGTTTGACAACAATGACAAAGGACTAAGCATACCCAGCAGCTTGTTTTCGTGAGTCGTGACCGGCAACCTTGAAAGGTGTGATTCGCTAAGGCTGCAAATCGCGTCCAACAGCGGAGTCCCCTGCGCAATTACCGGCGGAGAAGTATCCATGATATCCTTTATTTTCGGATAAAGGTCCGTGCAGATTGCAGGCGGTTTTACGGAAAATTTTTCAAAAAGAAAGCGAGCCCGCTCTGGCATTGCTCCCGGACAAATAGGCACAACACCCTTCATGCCGAGACGACTGCGCAATTCAGCCAAAGCACAAGCAGCGGAAATACTATCTATATCGGGATTGCGATGACCAGAAATTATTGTAGAACTTTTCTTTACTCCCATGTAAAGTCTCCTTGCAATGATATTCATTTAAGCAGTGCTTGCTTATTAATATCTGTTCCTTGCGGATTAGATACTTAAATATTACAACATACTGCGGAAGTCATCCAAATTGAGCACTGCATTTTCCGTTGTAATATACAACTCAGCTTAAGCAATAACAAGGTAACCTGTTTTTTTGTTTCAAAAGCGTTGCAGTTAAACAATTCTGTAAACACTCTCATTTTGTAGTACTTTATGACAAAATCGCTGTTTTTTTGTTAATTTTTCGTTACAGCAGTTGAAAGTTTTCTAAAACTCCCTAAAATGATTCGCAATTACTAAGTCAAACGCTTATAAAAGCGTTTTAGCAGGCGTGAACAAAAGGCACGCACAGTTTTCAGGGACATTCTTAAAGCAGGAACAGAACATGCCATTTAGTTCTAATGAACATTTGACTTTCCCGGTTATTATAATGCGCAACGGTGGTCTTGACGGCGTAGCCTTGCAGGCTCGCGAATACAGAAGACTGCTCAATAAGCTGGACATCAGCGTCCAAGTCATTACTGGACGCTGTGAAACAAAGTTTGCGCCACGCAACCCCATCGGACATAAACAGTCGGTAGTATCCCGACTTGACTTTTATCATAACGACTCGATGCTGCTTTTCGCGAATCAATTCACCCACGGGCCCGAAACCGAGGGTGTTCAAACAATTTCTGATGCTCAATGGCTTGAGCTGTTTGAATCGCATAAGCAAAAAATCCGTAAACGCCTCGAAAAGCTGCTGCGGGCTTGTCATCATAACACGCCGGTACTGGTATACAATCTGATTTCACTGCGCCATGCACAGCCTGCTGCTGCCGCTGCACTGCTTGAAATCATGCAGAAATATCCTGAGCGCCCCTTCATGAGTCACTCAGCAGACCCGGATGCCGAACGCCCAGAGAAAATCCAGCGCATAAAACCATTCGCTCTGCAAAAAATTTCTGCATATGGCTCCGACAAAGAGTATTCAGGAGGCCCTTATAAATTGAATAACCTTTATCATATTGTGTTGAATCCAACGCAACGTGAAAGCTTTCTGCATAAATATGATATCCCGCGCGATCACATATTTGAAATTCCTGACTTCCTTGAATTCGCTTCATCAAAGCCGTTTATACGCATGAACCCACGCAAGATTTTCCTGCAGTTCCTGAGGGAGCGCAAACTCAAGAAATCAAGCCGTAACTACAAATACGAAACTGGACATATCGACCGGGAAACCATTATTTTCGTTTCTCCGGTACGCCCGGTTTACCGCAAGCGCTTGAAAGAAGCCATGCTGGTAGCCCGTGAATACCGAGCCACCCGCAATATTGATGTTGCATTTGTCGTGACTCATCCGGACAAAGACGATAAACAGTACTTTGCTGAAACCATTGATTTCGCTGAAAAAATCGGTTTACCATACTATCATTTAGGTAAAGATTTCTCACTGGAAACTCTGGATTCTGTTTACGAGAACCTGGCTCCGATGAAAACTATCGGCGTCATAGCCAGTTCAGCTGGCGGCTGGGAAAATGCTCTTAACGAAATGGCAAGAGCCTGTATTCCATTTTACATGGACAGCAAGCTCAATTCCTTCAAGCCTCTGACTGAAGAGATCGGCATGAAGACTCACGGTACCGATTTTGGCCTGGTAACTCCGCTGGTTGAAGCCGCTGAAAAAGGTGACTACACCCCGGGGTGCTATCAAAATGAAGCGGTCACAGCGGATGCCATGAACTGGGTAGATAAAATGTTTATTGGTTCAGTGCGCAAGGAACTCATAGAGCACAACTACGTAAAAGCTTATGACTACCTTTCACATGACGCGACAATGCCCAAACTGGTTAACGGCATCAAGCACATTTACTCACGTCATATCAAACCCAAACAGGTTGAAATAAAGGAAGTTAAAGCCGAACCGGTGCTGGTATAAGCTTTATAAATTCAAATGTGCGGCAGAGCCCTCAGCCCTGACCGCACGTTTTTTGTTTAAGTTAACAACAGCAATCAATTCCTGTCCATTGAAAAGCTTGATAAGAAGCGGAATAATCCCCTTTCTCAAACTGACTGCTCCAATGGTCGCTGTTCTAATCACCATATTCTCCCCAACAACTTGACCGGGAACAGCAATCGTTGACAGTTTAACTTTCCCTTTGTCGATTTTGGCCAAGTACACTCCAGTGGCATCTTTGCCATTAAAAGGATACCCCATAAAAGCAATAAGCGCCTTGTCATCTTCTAAGTAAAGAGTAGGATTTCTAACGCGGTACGTAAAAGCTGTATTAATGGACTTATAAACTTTACCCGAGCGAACAACTGGTTCAGCATAGTTATTTCCTCCTGCATTAGAATAGATTGCTGAAATAATTTTATTGTCGATATCTCTTGAATATGCTGAAAACGCCAATTTTTCAGAAAAGTAAGATGGTCCCCCAAGTATCACAGGTTTCCTTTGATTAAGGTAATTATAATTATCAGGAATTTTCTGAATTAATTTTTTACTTTTACGGTCAAAAATAAACATGGACATTACTCCGTCTGCTGTTTCCGCACGGGTTGCAAATGTGCCTTGAGCAATTGATATATCGTAAAAATCAAAAGCATTATCATTTGCTTCATGTAGAATGCAAGGCTTATTACAGTTCAACTTTTTTCTTGTAGAGATTTTGTAAGAATAAACAACATCAGTATCATCATTTAAACTTGCTAAAAAAATGGCTTCTGAATTCACTGTTATGTATGGAGCATCAAAAGAACTCAAAGAGTATTCTTTTTTGCCGGGAGCAGACTCTCCGTCAAGTGCAATCGGAAAAATTCTCCATCGGTCAGAAAACTTTTTTGCATAGAAAACTCCATGCCTGCCATTTTCAAGAGTTGCACTAAACGTTATTATATTATCAAGGATTGTTGGGGAATTAAATCCGGTATTCCGAGGAGGATTGCCAGTTTGATTACTAAACTGCTTTAAGAAAGTTCTAATGGGAGAAGGACTCTAAAGTGCTCTTTGATTCCTTCAGCCCTGATATCTGAATTGAAAGCGATAAATGGTCTGCTGAAAGTACCATCGGGTTTCATATAAGATACGAATAACCCAGGCTTTTGAGAGTTTTTGTCAAACGCTGCATATATAAAACTTTTGCCATTTTCGGCCATCGAGGGAGGGATCGTTACATCATTTGCAGTAGTAAGGATTTCTATTGGAATGCCCGCCAGTGCTTCGGCCATGAGAAATAATGCAAACAGCACACTTCCCCAAAAAGATTTTTTCATAACTTTTCCTCCAACAAGCGATACCACCCAAGAATCCTCATTCAATGCTTTGTGCCAGTAACCATACTGCCCAATTAGGATTTTACAATTTTAGCTAATCATTTTTAGTTGTTTTTGTTATATAAGTCATACAAAAATATGAAAATAACTTGACGTTTTTACTATAGAAGTTGTTATTTAAGCATTATCATATATTCCAAAGTAAATATTTTAAGCAGAAGAAACAGGAATGAGTATAGGTATGGGGATGGATATCGATGTTTTAAGGTTTTCCGAGAAAGCGCAAAGAAGAATTAATCGTGATATAAGCTTCTTTAAATCTGGCTTTTTAAAAGAAATGGGCATCATTACTCTTGGGGGGATTTTTTTGGGCCACTTTAGCCATTGTAGCTATATACCTGTTAAGTAATAAAAGCAGAACTATCGAAGCATTAACTGATTTCTTCAAGCCGTTTTATCTAATCCTTGCTCTGGCTTCAGTCTACGCCTTACTCTGGTGGTGTAAAAAATCTACCTGCAGAACATTTATCAAGCAACTCCCAGCCAAATATTTTCCTAAATGCTATGAATGTAAGGCTCCAAATGCAGGAAATGAAAAGTGCTCCAACTGTGGAAATGACTTGACCATAAAATATATAAAACAACCATCCCTTACAATTAAAAAACTAATTAGCAGCTCCTTCTGGGTAGTTGTCATCAGTGGCTCTTCAGTAATAATAGCACTTTCAATTGACAATATTAGAGAAATATATAAGTTCTCAGGAGATTCATATGGGGAGTACGCAGACGGAAGTTGCGCAATTAAAAACTATCCATATTTTGCTTTCGGTCAAAAGGTCAACTATAAAAAGCAAACCGGAACCATAAAATCGATAATAATAACTGACAATTTTATAAGGTCTTACACCATAAAGGTTGGAGACAAGCTAATACCGAATATCTCAGAATCAGAGTTAATAAGAATGAATTATGATGAAGTTAAACACAGACTGCCAAGATGAAGGAAAGAATTAGTGAGGCTGGACTAGCTGCAGGATGTAATGATATTACCATGCTGATTATTGGAGCTGTACTTTTCGAAAAATATCCATTTGCAATAAAGAAGCCTCAGCAACCCGAGATCCCCTGCAGGCTGCTGAGACCATGAAACACTGAACGGTTACAGTGCTTTAACTCTACTATTATATTTATTTCTTAATTCTTTGTTTTGAAGGTCGCCGTCAGGAATGTTGGCACTGGACCAGACCGGAGGGGTGAAACCTTTCTTGACACAGGCTTTAACGGTTTCCATTTCGAGGCGGTGGGCGATATAAAAGTCAATCGTGCTTGAAATTCCAGTAATCGGCTTGGCAAAACCTTCAACTTCAATAACAGTATCGCCGTATGGGACATAGTTATCTATACAAATATCAGCAATGTCAAAGAGCCCCTTGCCGGACTTATGCCTGATCGGAAAATCCTTCGGTATAGTATTCTGCCAGTCGGAGGATGAAACACCTATAACAGTAGCTCCATGTTTTTTGGCTTCCATCGCGCAGTCAATGGTCGGGGCATTAAACCCATAACTATGGAAAATTACAACAACGTCCCCGCTTTCCACACCATAATAATCAACAATGTGGCTTCCAACGCCATGCATTCTTTCGTGCCCGAGGTACATGTACGCCGGAGTTACCGGATGGATGGAATAATCAATCATAGGACACAAGTTAGCCAATCCGCCGGCACGCCAGAAAAGCTCCTGCATAACCAGGCAGGTATGCCCGCCACCACCAAAGAGGTAGATAAGTCTATCCTCCATGGTAGCACGGGCCATCTCTTCGGCTGCCTCTAAAAGCACATCCTGTTGTCTATCTTCAAATTTATTTGCAAGTTCATTAAACTTATCCAAAAATCTTAAATCAGTCATAATTTTCTCCATTGTTGCATTATAAATTAAAATTAATTTTCTAAAACTTCACCATAGGCCTGCCCCAGAGCATCCCATACTTTTTCCGGCTCGGGAGCTGATAAAAACGTTCCTTGCCCGGCTCTGTAAGTCCAGGAAAATATTGACTCAACACCTTCTTCTGAATAAGCTTTTACCACGTCTTTGATAAAATCAAGATTTGAAGGTGAATCAAAATAACTCATGACCCAGCGCTGCGATTTTTTGCCATATTTTTTAGCAAGCTTAACGGTTTGTTCAGCAATTTTCCGGTGCACTTCAATTGGGGCGGTGTAATCGGTTATTATTGACGTGGAAAAAATATCGATATCACCTCGGGATGCAATTTTATCCCAATCGTCAAAGCCACGCTGCTGTGACATATAATAGTTATTATCCGCCGGAAGCGAGCACTGGGTTATCTCTAAACCCGGATTACGTGATTTGGCTATACGGCTGCACTCTATAAGCAGTTCATTTGCCTGATTATGCCTGAACTTTCGGACTTGCTCGGTAAGCACTTTCGGCATCTCATACCCGTACTTATCTTTGAAAACACGCTGGGTAATTTTGCTTCTGCAGGTGAAGTCCGTAGTACTCTGGTAGCCTACCGGATAAACAGGCATGGCGTAATGCGGTTCATCCCAGAAAAAACCATCCGCATTGCAAGTGCGCGCCAGTTCATCAATAATTCCCCACACATATTCTCTGAAAGCCGGAGAGGATGGCGATGCCGCCGCCAAAGGTTCTTCGGTCAAGGCTGTAAATTGTCTGTCTTCGATACTGCATTCCTGCAGGAAAATACTTGGAGCTTCACCGCCGAAGAACTTGCCTATCCCCCAAGTATTAAGATAAACTTTCAGGCCGGCCTTTTTCGCTTCGTCAACAATTTTGGGAATTTGAGGTTTCCAGAAGAAAATATCAAACTCTGTCAATGCGATCAGCACAGCAGTGCAGTTATGAGCAACCATTTCCGCAAAGTCTTTGCGGGCGTGCTCTGCGTAAGATATTCCGTAATAGCTTACTCCAGTTTCTTTTACAGCCATAATATTCTCCAGTAAGAACAATTTATCTCTAAGGACACTAGAATGCATGATTTAGAGAAAAACTTTGGATTTTTAGAGTTTTATGAAGAATCAATGTATGAAAATAAGACAAAAAACCTTTATATTGTTATTAGCGTATAATTTTCAGACAAAGAGGCATAATTATGGGTACAGATATTCAAAAACTCATTCAGCTGCGCAAAGCTAAAAAACTTACTATCACCAAGGTAGCTAAGCTTTTGGACAAAGCCCGCAGCACCGTATCTGATTGGGAAAATAAAAAAAGGACTCCTTCTAAAACAGACCTGCTGGCCTTAGCCCAGCTTTACAACTGCAAAATCAGCGAAATCTCAGACTATGATGACTTACATGTCGAGAGAAATCTGGCTGAAGAAAGTATTTACTCAATTAAAGCGTCTGAAGAACTTAAGGAAATTATTCAAAAATATCCTGATATTTCCTCATCCGGACTGAAATCCCTGAAATACATTGTTAACGAAAACAGGCGGCTCGAAACCGCCAACCGCTCGTTGAGCAAAAATAAAAATAGATTGACATCTATATTCAATGCTATAAATGAAATCATCTATATTAAAGATCGAAAGCGGGCCATTAGAAAAATTAATAATAAATTCCTGGAGCAGCTTCCTCCCGGCTACACAGCAGAAGATATAATCGGTTCTCAGGCAATCGACATCTTCGGGCGCCGTGAAATAGCTGAAATCATCCCTTTGGAAAACAGCGTTTTTGAAACCGGCAAGCCGATAGTAGATGAGCAAATCCACATTCCGGGCAGTTGTCACAAAAAACACGGGCTCATTTGTATTGAGCCCATTTTTGACGCTAAAGACAAAGTGCTGGAAATAGCGGTAAGCATCAAGGATGTCAATGACATTATTGAAAACCTTGAAAAACTCGAACTTCTAAAAAAAATAATAAACAATCTGGAAGATGTTATCTGGATTGAGGTTCCCGATGAAAACAGATATGAATTTATAAGTGAAAGCGTCGCCGAACTTTCCGGCTATTCTGCTGCGGAAATCCAGAACAACCCGTCGCGATGGCGCTCAATCATTGACCATAAAGACATACAGAAGCTTGGCTTGAGTCAAAATCACCAATACCTTAATCCCGGAACTTATCAACTAAAAATAAAACATAAAAACGGCTCAACCAAGTGGATTGAATTAAGAATATACAGCTCAAGAACTACAACCGGAAAGACTTTTTTCTACGGAATAAACAGGGATATCAGCGCACAAAAACAGCCTTAAGCAGAGTAATTATTTAACTCTTAATAAATTATTATTAAATCAAAATATTTAACAATATATCTTGATTTTTAGTTAACCTAACATTAAATATATTGACTGTCGAAAATAATATTCTTAACGCAAAAGGAGAATCATAAAATGATTTATGTCATTACTTTTATCGCTGTAACTATTATTCAAGCCTTATGTTTATATGCCGGAATAAAGCTAACAAAACTGCACGGGACTTTCTTAGGAATGTTATTAGTTGCAGCGGCATGCTCAATAGTCAGCTATATCCCATTTGTCGGCGGGATTGCGTCTATAGTCTTAATGGGTTATTTACTATACAAACTCACTAATGCGGATCGGATCTGGCCGGATATCATTCTTTCAGTAGTCGTAGCAAGGTTTTTTGGATATATTGCTGCATTCGGTATAGTGTACGCCTTCGACAAAATATTCTAAGCTTATTCACATAATACTCATAAGTTTCAAAACAAAACATCTTTTCAGCTAATATACTATAGTCGTTATACTTAAAGCATAATAACAGTATAATTAAGACTATCGATAGATATCGAAATATGTTAAAATGCCAGAAATTTGAGCTTAAAGATTGAACTTTTCAAGAAAAGTTGGAGTCTACTGAGGAAGAATGTTTCCTCTCTCTCCTCCTTTTGCTAATCTCCCGATGTCCAATCGGGAGATTTTTTTTATATGTAAATTACATTTTCATTATATTCTAGTAATAACTATTAAAAAGTTTAGAATCGAATTCATTAAGCTTGGGCCAGTTTAATCTATAGTAAAAACCACTATGCCTGTCGTGAATCCTGAATTCTCGTCCCAAAATTGACTTGGAAGCATCAATTATGCTAATACGTTTACCCTTTTCAATTAACTTTCTACCTAGTGGAAAATGTAGCAGGTTGTCTTTACAGTAACACCCATGAAAATGTTTACGGTTAAGAAGAACAAAGTATTTCCCAACAACTGGACATAAGTTTATAATATGATCACTAATAGCTCTGTTAGTATTCATTCTCTTTTCATGCGTTGTCATACCATTGGAACAAAAACTGACCTGACCTTTAGGTAAAGACTTTTCTGCAGAAAGATTTTCATACATGAATTTTATTTTCTTATCACTAAAAAAACCTGCTTTGCGTATTTCATTTTTATCAAACATATCACAATAGAAATGCCATCTGGATACTATTGAGCGAAAATTCACAGTGGCATCTATAACATTTGTATAATCTATACCACCTAAGCTATCATCAGTCATAGCTTGAACTTCATCAAAAACAGTAATCTGTTGAAACTTTTTTTGTTTGTTTTTTATATAAGATATAAATTCCAAAAGGAAATGCATCCCATTACTCCAACCATTTTCGTTACAATGGGATATTATAATAACATCACTTCTCTTAAATATTTTTTTATATATTTCCCCACAAACATCTCGGGCTACTATGATATTATTACTTTGATATTTTTTGGAACTCCAATTATTTAAAAGAAGCTTTTTTTGACTATCAAAAATTTTACATGCCAGCAATAACTCATGTCCTTTTATAGCCGCATTAGAATCATACTTACTGATACTTTTTATAAGCGACTCTCTTTGTAAAGATGAGCCGATTCCCTGAATTTCGCTGTTGAATATTTCTTTTACCTTTAAAAAACCTTTTTTACGTT
This sequence comes from Lentisphaerota bacterium, assembly GCA_024225035.1. Lineage (GTDB taxonomy): Bacteria > Verrucomicrobiota > Lentisphaeria > Victivallales > Victivallaceae > Zth2. The sequence continues at coordinate 32,329 of JAAEMX010000025.1, read as the reverse complement.
TATAACCTCTGTTATGTTTATTAAATATATTTCCCCAGCCTTCATGGAAATATAACTGTTCTCCTTTTACAGAGTCATAGCGCACATGACTATTCATAAACTTGGGGTTATTTTTTAACAGACTGTCAATTCCATCGTATAGCGTTTTAAAATCAGTTGGTAAATCGCAAATTTTTGCCATTATGAAAATTTCCTTTTGTATACTTTAATCTAAATAGTAAAGCTACTATTCTATAGTTTATTCCACATAAGTATTAGTGCACTAGCTCATCATATATGTTCATTCATTCCAAGGCCTTCTGTATTCCTTTTCTAAATGATTCTATTCGTTAAAGAAATGTATTGCGAAAAAAATCCCTAAAATCCCCAAAATATGAATTCAACAAAACCGAAGCATAATGGTAAGGTGTATGAAGCAAACATCATTACTGCTTTTCGCAAGTAAAAGCAGTAATGATTTAACTCTCAGCAATAAAATCAGTGAAGTGCAAGCCACTTTAATGTATAAGAAACACGGCGTCTCCCGCCAACAATTAATTTTTTTGCATTAGAAGTTTCTTAAGCATCAATGAAGATGCATGATCTCACTGTAAACTGTCTGCCAATGTAGGTATATAGTTTTTCGCTATTCCGTTGTGACGTAAGATGTTTATCATTAAGAATTATAAAATTTAATCCATCATACCTACAGTTCCAAACAATATTTTCCGCTATAGTATTATTAGCTTCTGGTATATTAAAAGAAAGAGCTGAAACCACTTTTGCATCTCTCATTATATAATTGCCATCATTCCAAAAACTACATGATTTAATTTCTCTCTTGCGATACATATCGCTATAATATACCAAATTTATACCTGGCCATTCTAGTTTTTGGTAGCCTGTTATGACATTTTTATAGTTTAACCTGTCCTCAACTTCATCAATAATAGTGATTTTTCTCTTAGTCAAGTTATTTTGTTTCACATAGTTTAATAACTCTAAAACAAATCGAATTCCACTTCTGCTTTGCCTATTTCGTGCTATAACAACTGCTCCTCTAGGGGCTAGAGGGCCACATTTTTTCATCTCTGACAATTTGCTCCATTTTATTGAGCAGTATGCCTATGACTTTTCTTGCACCGGCCTTGTATTTACTCTCCCTACTTATACTTATTAAAAATATTTCCCATCCCTTCATGAAAATATAAAGCATTACGCTTACTTGAGTATCGTACAAACTCATTTATATATCTACTATTTGGGGTTACTAATCTATCAATTCCTCTTTTCAATTCATCAAAGTTTGCATTGGGATCACATATTCTCATAATAATTAACTAACTCCTGAAAAACTTATTTTTATATATAGAACAATCACAAAATATTAGAGATTTTAACATAACAAATATTCTCTTAAATCATCCCTTCCATATACCTTACATTTATGGATGATTTTCTTAAGAAAAATGCAATTACAGGTGCTCTGTGAAAGCCATGACTACTAAGTTATATTTACCCGATATCAGGCAATCCACCATTAAAAATAATCTTATTAGTTAGTATCAACTTTTATTTATAACGCTTATCAGCACAAATAATCTGAACACGTTACGCTCTCTAAGTTACCAGCAACACACTTAACAATATCCCGATTAACTAACACGCAATTCACAAAACCAATTAAAGCGATTTAGTGATTAGTAACACAATCCTATTCACATGTTCTTTCATATTGCTCCTTTGTGTATTTATATTTTGAATGGAATAATTCGTAAAAAGAATACAAGGCAAGTTAAAAACCCAGAATATATGCATATAAGAAACTGTACATAAAGACATTACACAATGTACACACATTATCCTGTACACACATTATCCTGTTAACACATTATCCTGTTAACACATACACTCTCTTTAAATAATGAGAAAATAAATAAAAATGATACACTTTGTTAAAGTAAACAAATAAATCTGCAGAAAACTCTCCAGCAATTAGTCTTTATCGGACTTCATTAAGCGATGACATTAACTGGTAGCCTAATCATATTTAATTGCGCCAAGAGCTTTTAAGGCCATACTACCCTGTGATATAATTTACGCCTTCTGTTATCCAGGAGTAAGTTTGTACGGCGAATCAGTTCCGTTATGTCAATTCGGAACGGATAAATCCAGTTTTTAAGTGTTGGGTACTCCGCAACCAACTTCTTAAAATGCAGATTTTCACTGGAACGGTTATTCCTAATCTCCCTGCAATGCAATATATCAACAATAATCCAGGCAATATCTATGATTACAGCTTTACGGAACTCTATATCGGCTTGAGATGTTCCTGCCGGATCAACGTTCTCATGCTTTTTGCCATAACCAAAATCAATAAAAAATGGAATAAAAGAATTTGAGTTAAGAATAAAAATATTATTCAAATGAAGGTCATTATGAGTAATCCTGCACATACTATGCATCATAAATAAAAACTGCAGTATCTGGTCAAAACAATCATATTGGTCAAACCTGGATGCCCGAGTTCTATTAATCGTATTTAGCAGGGTGTATCCTCTAATATACGGCATTATTATTTTATGATCTCCACTTTCCGGATAATAATCAGCATCAAACGTATCATGCAATAAGATATCAATTCCCAAGGTATTAAGAACTTCATTAAATAAAGTTCCTTCTCTCCTCGCAGCAATTTCAACATTGCCATTGGCTACCAGAGGATTAAAAGCAGGAGACTCAAACCTGTTGCTCCTACTCATATCTCCATCAGACTCCATTACTTTCATAACTAAGTCATAGCCGTGAGTATCAATATTTCTAAGCCTGTGAACGTCACCATACGAACCACTTGATATTTCTTTATGCCCTCTATATAAATTGCCAGACTTTAGATAAAGGTTATTATCATCATATCTTTTACGATTTAAATCATATACATAACCCCTGTAAGTGTTATTATTAGTGAGCCTGTTATATAGATCCGTGTCTGTATATATTTTAAGTTTTTTTACCTGCCCAGGAGTAAAGCGAGCAAGATCTTTTGCTTTCACTGTGTCCATAAGCATACTCACCAGAAGGTTTCCGCGCCCCTTTTTAGTCAGCTGCCTTTGTGCAAGACGTACATGATGCTTAAACCCATCAATATTAAAACCATTTGAACCAATACTTGTTAGCGAAAAATCTACAATACTTCTGACTGTATTCACATTTCGTTGAGTCTTAGTTTTATTAAAGAAAAGCTTACCGCTTTTCCAACCGCCGCGCCAGCCATAATTTTTTACTGTATTATTTCTGAGCCATCCTTCACGAACTCTTATATAGCTCGCTGCGGCCCAGCAAAAAGCTACTATAGGGTTACCATGAACAATGGCATCCCTCACATATTTCTTTGAATATCTGTCCACAATACTATTCTCCTCTGATTACGCCTCTTATCAATATATTTAAAATAACAACGGCAGCCCTTGCCACTTACTAAATAAAAATTGGGTTTAGCATCAGGGACTGTGTTGATTTCCTATTATTTTGCAAATGAGATAAGTTTCGAAATAATTTTGCTGTACCGTAGTATTTTGCAGTTCAGACGATAATCTGCTACTGGTTCGATTAAAGAATTTTCAATTATAATATAAAATCCCATATTATATTTTTTTCAACAAGTTTTGAAAAATTCTTTTCTTTATACAAATAGAATGTATTCGCGAGGACAATATATACACGATAAACATTCTCCATAATTTATAAATGCCGTTAATATTACTAATTATCACAAGCAACAATTATTAATAATTTCATTAAACAATTCATTCCTATAAAGAATATAATTATCACTATAAAGAATATAATCTCTCCTCAAACGCAGAACCAATAATACCGAAAACAAGTCTATATACACACAATTCTGCGTATTTAAAAATAATATTAATTACTTCTGTTCAAAATGAAGCCAAATAAATCCGCATTATTCTCAAATTAGCGAGTGACAGGAAAATACTGTCCTAAAATAAATACAAATCGTAATATATGATATCCTGTTTATGGAGAAAACCTATGTTAATGTTTAATTGTTGCCAGTTTATTTCTCTAGGCCTTCCCACCCAGCCCAAATGGACAAATGATAAATTCACAGAAGGTTATTATATGGGGTTGGAAAAAGATAAGGAAGATATAGACGCCAGAATTGAGTTTTTGAAAAAATGTATTATCAAGGCTTATAAAAAAGCAGATAGAAACAAACAGTGTCTTAAAATCTTTGCGATCCCTGAATTCTTCTTTCGGGGAAAACATGGAGCCTACCCAATAGAGCTTTCAGAGTACCTCATTAGCAAGCTGAAAGATTTGACACGCGGCGGCACTTCTGGACTCGACTATTTATTGGACTGGCTATTTGTATTTGGCACCGCAGTCTTTTATTCTGCCGACAAACAAAGCAACAAAGAAGTTTATAACGTCTGCATTATTCATTCAGGCGGACCTGCATTACAAAAGTTTTACAAACCGCCATTGCAAAATAAAACTATCCCTATTGAAAACGATACGTTCATTGTTATGAAAGACTTGATCAGCAATAGTGATTTTTTTGAAGAAGTCAAACACATGCCTGCCGTTTCCCCCCCGGCCCTGGCAAAGAACGAAAAAATTTAAATTATGACGGCAACGGTATCTTTGAATATTGCGGTATTAAGTTTGGTGTTGAAATATGTCTTGACCACTACAGAGGAAGACTTGCTTATTCAAAATCACAGCTAAGACGAGATGTAAACATTCAGCTTGTTATCAGTGCAGGCCTGGAATCAGCTGAAACTGAAAATCTTATAACTGACAACTATGCCTTTTGGTGTGATGGCAGATTCGGCGAGAGTGCAGCATACTTCAGGCACAGAAATTCACCTTTGGGACAAAGAAGTTATGGTATTTTTGCACCTGCAAGAGAGGATTTTATTCGTGTGGAACATAATGAAAGAGCTCTATTTGATTTTTATTGCAAAAACCATAAAAAATGTAGAATATCCAGTTATCAGACCGTGCCATTTAATTTTAGACCGTTTTAGTTACTCATCAGCATGAGCGTCCCCAATCGTTTATTGAAACTGTTTGTCAACCTGGAAAGCTCAGTTCAAATTTATTCATCTAATAACAACTCACAGTGATAACACATCAACAAAACTGAAAGAAATAGCAGTAAGCCTGACGAGCTCCCCCCATGGTTCTAGGCTCCGAAGACAGGCGCTCAATTTAACTAAGTGTCAAAATCCTTATTTTAACTAAAATAAGTTTAAATATAAGTTTAAATTTACTTATTTTGAACTTTAGGTATTGACAACGCCTTGAATTATGTATACAATTATTATTTAAACATTCTATAAGTATACATTCTATAAAAAAGGAGGCTCTACTCTTCCCTGCATCTATTTGCTTCAAATAAAAAAATATCCCTGGGGTGCCAAATGAAAAAACTTACATTATTAATCTCGACGATTGCACTGTCTTTCTTCGCTTTTGCCGATGAAGAAATTAATTCCTGGAAAAACCTTGGCCCGGGTGGAGGCGGCTGGTACAGATGTGTGGCATTCTCTCCCCATGAGCAGAAACTTCTGATTGGCGGCGATGTAAACGGAATAGCTCTAAGTACTGACCTCGCAAATTTCAGGTTGAGAAATAACGACGTAACCAACACCTATATTCAATCAATAAAATATCACCCGACAAACCCGCAAATCATTTTTCTTGGAACTCAAGGAGGAGGAGCCAAGTCTTCAGATGGAGGAGAAACTTGGACCACGAAACGCAGTGGCTTTGCTAATGTTGAAATATTTGAAAAGCCTGCCGGAGTCAGAGCATTGGCGATAGACAGTAATAACCCTGATATAATATATGCCGGTATTGGATTTGAACTCGGCAAAAACGCTAAATGCCAAAATTATGGATGTATCTATAAATCTGTTGATTGCGGTGAAACATGGACTAAGATCATATCCATTGATAGTGTCAATACAGCTAAGCATTCTATCAGAAATATTATCATCGATCCCAATGACAGCAATAAGTTATATGTTTTGACAGAAGGAAACTTATTTATCCTGAATTTTCAAAATAATCAGTGGACTATTACAGAAAAAACTATACCTGACCAAAGGAACTATACCTGTCTGGCAATAAAAAGGGATAATACCAATGTAATGCTTCTTTCATTTGTCAATAAAGGATTTCTAGTGGAAGTAGTACAAAACGGTGAGATTAAAGAGGTCGAAAAATATAAAACCGGGATTCTTAAAAGTATTGATGGAGGCACTACCTGGACCCTGCTTGATATTCTTATTGCAAATCAGCCATATGACTCTTCTGGTAAAGGAATAACAGGAATAGTTCAGCCCCCTTCCGATAACGATACATTCTTTGCACACTTTCACAAAGATAATTTCAACGGAATTCGCAAAACCACAGACTCAGGCGACACTTGGTCCTCTGCCATAAACGATATTGCAGCAACAGGTGACAAAGCAGTCTGGTGCGGGTGGGTAAAAGGAGCAACTGCATTTTCGATCAGTCCTTACAATAGTGCTTATATGTGCTATGTAAACGATATGCACATATATCTTTCAGAAAACGGCGGCGACAGCTGGGAAAGGATTTCTTCAAGAAAGCTGCAAAAAAATTATCCAGATGAACCGGATTTTTACGAGAGCTCGGGAGCGGATATTCTTTGTGCGACCTGCATGATGATCGATCCTGATAACCCGCAAAATATGTTCCTGGGCTATATGGACGTTGCTTTTTGGAGTACATATGACGGAGGGAAAAGTTTCAGGAAACACGACAATTTTTATTATTATGGTTTGAAAAATATATTAAACAAAAAAAACTATTACGGGGATGTTGAGCGAATCATTCATGACCCTGATGAACCGAACATTCTGTATACTGCACGAGAACTGACCCAAGGACAAACCGTAGTATTTAAAAGTTTTGATAGCGGTGAAACCTGGTCTACCCCCACCGGGATGACTAACTATCAAGTAAAACTCAATGAAAATGATGAAAAATGACGACACAATTGATGAGACTTGGAAAAACGGATCTATCTATGACATGGTTATTGCTCCAACAGGAGACCCGTCAAACAGAACTCTTTACGCGACTTATTATTACTCAGCAGAAGTAATGCCTAAAAGGAGAATTGGCGTTTATAAAAGTACAGACGGCGGCAAAAACTGGGTAGAAAAAAATAATGGATTAAAAGAAAATAAAAACACTCTTGCCATTGCAATACACCCGACTGATCCAAATATCATCTATGTTTGCGTAAAAGAAAATAACTATTTGACTGAGCCTAAATGGGATCCAGTAAAAAAAGAATTCTCTCGTGACCAAAGAAGCGGATATATTGCTAAATCAACTAATGGGGGAGACAGCTGGACTGTTGTGCTTGGACAAAAAGAAGGTGGTACTGCATCGATCGATCCCAGAAGTATTGCTATTAACCCAACTGACCCAAATATAATTTACGTGGGCCACAGCGATTTCTCCAGTAAAAGCAAGCAACAACTATTCTGGAAGAGTACTGACGGAGGCAGCACATGGACTTATAAAATGGCTACTACTTTCAACAACCAGAATAATCCGCTAAATGCTCACTTTTATCGTCCCTCCCCTGATCCAAACAATCCTAAAGTCATAAAAAGACATATACTTGAAGCAATTACACCAGACCCTAATATTCCGGACAGGGTTTACATAGGGTTCAGAGAATATAATAACGACTATGGCAGAGGGAACGGCTTGTGGTATAGCGATGACTACGGTGAAACATGGAACTGTTTTGAATACAAAGGAATGGGAGTTTTCAGAATAAGCGATATTTTTATAGACCCAACTGACAATACAAGACTTTATGTTACGACCGGAGGCGCGGGAGTTTGGCGTTGGGGAAAAGCTCCAGAAAAAATTTCATTATGGGAATTTGATGAGGTAAATGTAAGTACAGTTCAGGATGCAATAGGTGAAAACAATGCAGCACTGCATGGTGCTCCGACTTTAGTATCCGGCAAAATTGGCAATGCTGTCGAGCTGGATGGAGTGGATGATTACATAAACTGTGGTAACGACCCTTCGCTGAACATCGGCAAAGGCAGTTTTACAGTATCAGCCTGGATTTATCCTCATCAGCTGAATGGTTCTGATGAAAATAACTGGCCTAACATGAATGATAATATGCTGTTTTCAAAGTACCAGGATGCAAACAACTTTTACTATTTACGTTTCAGAGATGCTGACATCATTCAATTTTATGGAAAAATCGACGGAACTATGTATTGTAGTCAAGGTCTCTTAGCGCCGGGCATTGATTTTAATGCCGGATCATGGTACATGGCAACTTTCGTCATTGACCGGGCAAAGCAAAAACTGAAAGTCTACTACAATGACATTTTAGCTGGAACATTCAACTTCACCACCCCGATTCATGGGATTGACTTTAGCAACGAAGGTGATTTCACGATTGGTGCTTGCAACGGTATAAAACACTTTGATGGACTTATTGATGATTTTAAAGTCTATAATTACGCAATAGGCCTCAGGGAAGTTCAAAAAATGTACGGCACAGTCGGTCATTGGAAAATGGAATTTATGGATAATGAGGAATTATTTGATTCAATTTACAGTCAATTCATTGCCCCCAGTGAAGGTATCACATTAGTTAATGGAAAAAACGGCAAAGCCGCAAGCTTCAATGGCGTTGATGGTTATATCAACCTTGGGCAAAACGAGGCCTTAAGTGTAGGTACCGGCGACTTTGCTGTTTCAGCATGGATATTCCCGAATGAGTTAAACGGAGCTGAAAGCAACGACTGGCCGAATATGAATGATAACGTACTTATCTCACAGCTAATTTCTATTATCTCAGGTTCAGAGATGCCGATGTCATTCAGTTCTACGGAAAAGTAAATGGAGTTTCTTACCCGGCCCAGGGAACTTTAGATTCCGGGCATGACTTTACTGCCGGTCAGTGGTCTCTGGCAACCATCAAAGTGAACAGATCAGCACAAAAGCTGGAGGTATATCAAAATCATAAACTGGTTGGTAATTTCTCTTTTGATAAAAACATAAATGGTGTAGATTTTAATAACGAAGGAAACGTTGTTATAGGTGCATATAATAATGCTTGGCATTTTAACGGCCTGATTGATGATTTGAAAATCTATAAATGACTTCAAACACAGCTTTAAATTAAGCTTTTATCTTTTCAGGATATAAAAGAACTGCTGCAGAAGTAACTTTCTGCAGCAGTGATTGTTTTTTCAATAATTATGATGCTTTATTTTCTAGTATCCCACTCGGTGTAATCCATCCACATACCTGCATTCCCTGTAAGAAATTTCGATATATTTCTATTTGCGTGAGACAGATGAAATCATAGCAAAAATGGAAAAATTCAATCGGAAATTAATGGTATTTCAACCGCATCGGTTAAGGCTAGAATGTCAGCAGGCAAAAGAAATTTTTGAGCAAGCACAGAATACTGGAAATTATTTGGAAAGATGTCCCTCCAAATAAATACAGCGCGGATTTAAACCGGGAAATTGAATTCTGGAAAGGCATTCTTTCAAGGCTTCTTCCCCGACTTGCTTCCAATTGATCGCAATACATGGAGTATGATGATACCCAGCATGTATTAAACTTTTTACGTCAATTCCGAGTATGCAATGATCCTGAGCAAGAGTTATACCATTCTTTTCTTTATAATTGTGAGATGCGGCTTGTAAGCGTGAGCCAGTCGTAAATAAGTAACCGCAAGATTTTTTATATTCAATATTTTTAACTTTGACAGAGTATAATTTATTTACCTTTCCACCGGCTTGTTTCCACAAAGGAGCAAAAACTTCTCCACGGTTTTGGTATGTCAGTGCAGTGTGAGACAGTACCGTTACTTCCTTAATATTATGTTGTTTGAAATATTTAACGGCTAAAAAAGCTGCAGTATATGGATCGACATCAACAAATGAAAGGTTGTTAAGTACCGGTAAATGGGTACCAACTGCAACTGCTGGAACTGATAATGTTGTCTGGGGATTGTTGCGTTCCAGTTCCGCCAAAAATATTATTCCGTCACTGCTCTTGCTGAACCTTTCAATATCTTCACTGCAGTTCTTTTTGAAACTTATGTGATTGAAAGTCAAGTTGCAATCATAATTATCTGCGGCTTTCTCAATGCCGGTTAAAGCCACAGAATAGATTCCGGCAAGTTCAGGTTTTAAGGTTGGATAGCTTAAAACTGAAATGTTATATTTTTTTCTTTACAATTATCTTTGATTTGTTCTTTGTGCTTTACATACGTCCCCGAGCCGTGAATTATTTCAACCGGGTCATCGGAAGCCAAAATCTCAAAACATTGTCTAATAGCACCTGGTTTTGCCCCCAAATCTTTTGCAAGGGCACGAATTGAAGGCAGTTTATCCCCAGAACAGTATTCTCCCGAGAAAATTTTTTCTTTGAAATACAGAATCAGTTTTTTTACATTAGTTGAAACGCGCATAATATTTTTACTCTGAATGATTTTTTTCTTAACATATTTTACAACAATTTTGCACTCTTTCTATACATATTGAATGTTTTATGCCTTTTCTAATAGTTTATATAGTTCTCTCTTGAGTGATAATTATACAACCTTTGCCTGGTGAAGACTAAATTACTGCTAACCGATAACGCATTAAAAAGACTTTGTAATATGAAGGTAGGCTTTAATTAAAAAAATGAGGAAATAAAGTCCGTTCGCTGCAGTAATAGCTCCAGTGCGTGAACAGCTTGCCAGAATCGCGGCAATCCTCGAATAGACTCAGCAACACAGGAGAGCGCAAAATGAAAAATAAACTCTCCCTCTTAATTCCATTCTGTATGGCAATGCTACTTAGTACTGGCTGCAATACGATTCGGCACAAAGCTTTCAGAGTCGTGACCAGCGGTACCGGCGGAAAATTTGCATCAACCGATCCAACCGGCAGTGGAAATCCGACTCCAACAGTAATAATCGGCTCATATTTTTCCAGTTTAAACACTATTCCACCGGGCACAATCGCCCATTACAAGGCAAAATCATACGAATTATTCTCCAGAAGACTTTTGTTTGAAGAAGAGATGAGAGTCGACACAACACACGACACAGTAAAGGTTTCTAAAAACAAAATTGAATATGAAAAAAATTGAACATTTAATCCTGAAAACAATCCTAATACTTTACGGCAATCGTAAAAGCCTTGCAAGCAGTTCTGTATAAGATGCTTACAGAATGCCAACGGTTTTCAAGAGGGTAAGACGGAGGTAAGATAGCAGCAAATTTGTAAGAATCTATAAAAATACGATTACCTGTAAACAGTTTATTTTGAATGAGTTAAATGGTACGCCCGTCGGGATTCGAACCCAAGGCCTTCTGCTCCGGAGGCAGACGCTCTATCCAGCTGAGCTACGGGCGCACATCTGTAGACCTTTAATATAGTATTTTTTAGCAACTTTTAAAGCGTCTAACCACAAAATATTTGATTTTCATAAAAATCTTCCCTGTTGCTTTTAAGCAGACAGGGAGGTCAGGAGGAATGGTAAACATTCGAAAAAAAAGAAATTTTTATGGTAAAAACAACGGGCTAAAATGCTCAGTCAAAACCTGTCTGTTCAACAAGTTATGTAACTTATTCAACAACGTTGGATCAAGCTCCGCCCCGTTGTTAACCACCAGCATATAATGCAATGACTCGTTATTACCAAGCTGTTCACTGTCATTCCAACTCAACAGACGGTAACCGCCTTGATTATCAGAATCGTGAAGCAAAGTTAACTCGTTTTCAGTGTTTAGAGGCTTTTCCTCAACCGGAGGAGAAGTCACAACGCCTTGAAGGTCCGAAACCACACTTATTTCTGACGGGTTGAAATAATTCGGCAGAAAAATCTCAGTTGGATACTCGGAGGATTTCCCGCTCCAAACCAACAGCATAAACTGCTTATCGCGAAGCATTGATGAATCCGCATCACGAATTTCAGCCCAGTCCAAAAGCTTATTCCAGGCATCGGTCACCAGAGTGTTGTAATAGAAGCTGATTATATCGCCCTGAACACGGCGCGGATAAGCCCTGCAGAAAACGTATTTATTGTAGTTGTAATTCTGTCCGTAATCCTTTACCACAGAAAAGTCTTCTTCATTCCAGGCATCGGTCGCTGTAATCAGTTTTTTAGGGTTAAAATTCTGATATTCATTGTGATGATTATAATAATAATCCCACTGCCATTGCGTCCCGGATAACGGCTGAACATAAAAGTCTGGTTTTATCGGAGCTTTACCCGAAGCTGTTGTTTCCATAGCCTGATACATTGCGCTAAGCATCGCAGCCGGATCTTTAGCACCGATACCACCGTTAGCCATGCCGAACTCGCTGACCAGAACCGGCATTTTCATGTAACGGCCAAAATCACGCATGTCATCATAGTTTTTAAAATAGCAGCTGCTGTACGGATTCTTGAAATTCCATGACCGCCGGGCGGCATCATACATATGCACATTAAGTACAAACCCACGCTCAGGAACATCATCCAGCAGCTTGCTTCCCGTTGCCGGGCAAACAAAACCGATATTACTGTTCCAGAAAACCAGCGGCTCGGCATAGAGCAGCTTGTTGTACCAGCCTGAGTAGTCCATAACTTTACGACATTTTAGATAAAACGGCCAGAGTTTTTGATTAGTCCATTCCTTGGGAGAAAGTCCATCCATACCGCCATCAACAGGTTCGTTGAACGGATCAACACCCACAATATGGGACATCTCATTCGCATTCAAACTCTCGCCAATATAGCGCAAAGCAGCATCCAGCTGAAAAAGAAAGCAGTCCTGTGGCTGTTTTGCACCATTTTTTGTGATGAAATCGACATTATTCCAAAAGTTTCTGAACGCCAGCCTGATAGCTCCGTTCGTAAGCAGGTGCTGGCTCCAATTTGTGCAAATCGGGCCGGCATACTCTTTAGGATAGCCTTGAACCAAATAGGCAGGAGCACCGTTACCGGTATGCCAGGAATTCTGATTAAAAAGGTAGCGGGAATACAAGTCTTCATGATAGTCAATCAGCACGTACATACCTTTGCTGATCGCGATTTTCATTTGAGCTATAACATCGTCAAGGTATTTATAGTCAATCTGATCAACGTCAGGGTTTACACCTTCCCACGCAACGCAGAAGCGGATCAAATTAGCTCCGGTCTCCTGCCGGATTCTGGTCAGGTCAACTTCAGCGTCTTTCAGGTTTCTATACGGTTTAAATCCATTCTCAACCAGCTTGGTATTCCCGGAAATATTCCATCCTCTGAAATACATCTCACGTCCAGTATTATCTCTAAGCACTTTATCCTGAGCATTAGCGTATTTGCTGACTTTGCTTCCCGGAAAAATATCATTGACTTCACTCGAATTCATGCACGTAACATCATGCGGCAGAACCGTCGCATTCGAACTGCAGACACAAGCGGCAAAAAGGCAGCCAATTATTGGCAGTTTAGATAACCGTTGCTTCCTGAAAAGAGATTTCAGCCTTTCGAAATGAACCGGATGTTTAGTCATTATAAACTCTTATTCTTATATTTGTTAGTACATATTTGATTATATATCCAATTTCATATTTATGCTGACAAAAACTTAAAAAATGGTACAATTTCAGAGAAATTACGCTCAAATTGATAATAAATTAAAATTATGACGGATATTTGACGAAAAACTGACGGCATATAAACGTTAACTCTTAAACTAATATTTAAAAGCGAGTCATGGTTTTGACTGCACGCTGCCATGAATCTTTTTCACGACCCAACCCCTCTCCTCGAAAACGATGGTCGCTTTTGCGTATAAACTCCATAACATCCATCAGTAGTTCACGGTATTTTTGCCTGTGGACCTTGATGACAAAGGCAAACTGGGATTTATCCTCGACATTATCCAGAACCATTGACAGATGAGTAATGCACAGCCCGTTTCCCGACTCCAGGTTGTCCCTGAAATCATCATCTTTCAGACCGTCAATGAAAAACTCCAAATAGTTTTTACAATGCCTCTCCACATGCATGCATACCGGACATGATCCGTGATCCAGCCAGGTGTCAAGCTCTTTTGCGTTTTGCTTTCGATAAACTTTGTCCAAGTCCCATAAAAAGTTTTGCAGTTGATCAAGGTAAAGTATCGCTGTGCCAAGACTGTCACCTGCTTCCAGCAGCATTGCGGCATGTGACTGGCAATAGCCATGGCCTGATAACAGTTCTTTTCTCACCTTTGGATCATTGACCCGTTCATAAAGAAGACTTTTTATATATTGTTCAACCGCGATGTCTTCAAAATGGCAAATAACACAACCGTCATGCGATTTAAGTTTATTTTTCATTTCTATTAGACAAGACTGTACCATCGTTTTTTTGTGAAAAAGATCAAACATGGTATTATCCTCAAAAAAGGTTAACTACACGTTATCTATTTAACAACGCAGCAAAAGCTGCCGCAAATTTACAATATAAATCAGCCGGAACTCCCGAAAGAGCTCCAGTCCTGACATTAGTTAATGTACGGTAAATGGGTTCTCGAATTCAGCAGCAGGGCCTAGTTCAGCCTCAATTTCCAGCAAACGGTTGTACTTGGCAAGGCGTTCACCACGGCATGCTGAGCCGGACTTAAGCTGACCGCTTCCCATTGCGACAGCAAAGTCTGCCAAAAATGAATCTTCTGTTTCGCCGCTGCGGTGCGAGATCAAGCATTTCCAGCCAGCACTATGGCACATTCTCACGGCCTCAATGGTTTCTGTAACAGTGCCGATTTGATTCAATTTGATCAGTGCTGCATTGGTTGTTTTTTCACTAATTCCACGCTCGATATATTTAGTGTTAGTCACATAAATATCATCGCCGACAATCTCAATCTGCTTGCCCAAGCGCCTTGTGTGCTCTTTAAAACCGTCCCAGTCATTCTCAGCAAGACCGTCCTCAAGCAGGAATATCGGGTATTTGGCAATCATAACAGTGTACAGGTCTGTAAGCTCTGTGCTGTTCAGAATCCCGCCACCGGAATTTGACAAGTCATATTTGCCGTCATGCCAGAAAGAAGTTGATGCCGGGTCTATGGCAATACCGATGTCTTCCTCGGGCACATAACCGGCGGCTTCAATGGCCTCAACAATTACCTTACAGGCTTCCTGGTTTGAGCTTAAATATGGAGCGAAACCGCCTTCATCTCCAACCGAAGTTGCCAAACCGCGGTCATGCAGGATTTTCTTGAGGCAATGAAAAGTTTCAGCGTTATAGCGCAGGCCTTCGGCGAAAGTCGGAGCGCCCATCGGAACAATCATATATTCCTGGAAATCCACACTGTTATCAGCATGCTTACCGCCATTAATGATATTCATCATCGGCGTGGGAATACGCACCGCTTCAGCTCCGCCGAGGTATTTGTACAGCGGCAGTCCGGAAGCTATAGCGGCAGCTCGGGCAACAGCCATGGAAACTCCCAGAATAGCGTTAGCCCCCAGTTTAGACTTATTCTCTGTACCGTCTAAATCTATCATTAAGCGGTCTATTTCGACCTGCCTGGTCGGGTCAAGTCCGCACACTTCAGGCGCGATAATATTATTGACATTTTCGACTGCCCGCAAAACTCCCTTTCCGCCGTAACGTTTTGGGTCGCCGTCACGCAACTCAACAGCTTCATTTTCACCAGTTGAAGCTCCGGAGGGAACGGAAGCGGAACATGTAGTCCCATCGGACAGAGAACAGAAAGCCCGTACTGTGGGGTTACCGCGCGAGTCAAGTATCTCCATTGCATTGATAGAATTAATAACAGTCTTCATAATGTTTCTCCCGGTGTGTTCTTATAATTTATTGCAAATAGATGAAAAATAAAAGGAAAATATAAGAAAAGCTTAAAATCAGTGCATAAAAAAACCCTTTCTTTTATATAAAAGAAGGAGTCATCAGCCCACACCGGGCGGTTTGTACAGGTGAACTCCATCACCCTATTCGGTTTCTCTAGTCTATTATAAGTATTGAAAAAATAATTTCAATATCATTTTTAAAATTAGACGACAATACGTCTTTCGGGAAACAGACACTCAACCCTATTTTTATTGACAACAAACTTAATTTGTATAAATAATCAGAGCAACCTATATTGAAGCAAAGCAAATTTCAAATATTAAAAAAAATAATTACGGAAGAAATCAGGTGTGCGTCTTTAACTTATCAGGACTTGCACACTTTTTCCTGGCCTAACAGTTCTTTAAGTGAATTGAGTCCAGACGGTTTCAAAAGAACATGTCAACAGGCAATGCACAAGTCGAGAAGTCAATCAAGTGGTCATGAGCATTTTTATATCAGTTATGCAGTACATCACCCAAGGCATTATAGCTTATTGATAAAAGGTACTCTTCCCCATGCGTCTATAATTTTCTCAAAGAAATGCTGGAACAGTGAGCATGTAATTGTTGATCATTGTATTTCGTTTTATCCAGAAGAAAGCCAATTTGGTGATCATTCTATATTTGGAAAAAACTCTATTGATGCCTTTATAAAAGTTCACTACAGCACCATTTACAAAAGAGTGCATAATATCAAGTACCGTGCAATGCCGTCACTCCATACGAGGACATATGAAATAAGTTCTAAAGATTATGATTACCTGTATGACTCTGTTCTAAGCTCTGATTACAAGCGAAACTGGAAGAAGTCATTTCATCAGGCAAGGTTCAACTGTAATGCCTTTGTTGTGTCTTATCTTAATTCTGTAGGAATTTATGACAGCTTTTTTATGCACAATTCTTTCAAGTATCATTTTCCAAGTAGCAAAGCAAACCAAATGGAGCTTTCAGAATGGCATTACCAAGGTGATGCTTTAGTATTTGATAAAAATCCTACTATTGTTACCAAATATGATACAAAATATCCAGATGCTTATTTCAAGTTATGTAAAAAATATATCCAGCACGGCTATTGTGTAAAAGCCGCACTAGTACTACTTCATGACTATGCAAATAACCTTAAGCTTCATCCTGGCAGAAATCATGTTGAAACAGTAAAAGTTTTTTTGAAGGAATGCAAAACAGCTATGCCTTTAACTATTTGTGAATTACTGGAGAAACTGGATCAAAAAATCAACCGTTTGATTCTGCCAGTGGGGTCGCTGTCATGCAGATATGCTTTCATCACTGAAATTCCCAATATAGCCTACAAAGCTAAGGCAATATCAAAAACTGAATATGAAAAACACTTAAGAAACATTGCGGGGATTAAACATTATAAACCTAAAGTTGATGTTGCCGAAGATATGAATTATTGGGATAATTTGCTTGCTGGTTATGAAAACCAGGAAAGATCATCGACTATGTCAACTGATTCTGGCGATGACTCAAGCGATGATGACGACGATTGAATTAACTGTTGCAATGAATTAGATAAACTTCCATGCGGGGCAAGCCCCGCTTTTTTATGAACTTTGAACTTTAAAACCAATCACTAACGGCTACTTTAATAATGCCCTTGGCAATGTAGCCACAAGCGCTTTTATTTTGTCGCGGACTTCACGGTAGCAGTTAAGCTGCTCTTCTTCTGAGGCTCCCTTTTCAGCGAGCTCCTTTGCCATTTGCGGTGGATCAGGGAAACCGACGTGGATGACTTTGCAGGAAGGAGGAAACCATGGGCAGTTTTCATTGGCATGACCGCAAACTGTAAAAACATAATCAAGATCAATATCTATGAATTCAGAAATGTTTTGAGACCTCTGTGCAGAAATATCAACCCCGGCTTCAGCCATGACTTTTACAGCATTAGGGTTGAGTCCATGCGTTTCGATGCCAGCTGAATAAACCGTAATCTTGTCACCTTTCAAATGGCGGACCCAGCCTTCGGCCATCTGGCTGCGACACGAGTTTCCAGTACATAAAAACAATATTTTCAGCTTTCTGATCATTTTTCGCTCCTGTATAGTTAGGAAATCTCCTTACAGTCAAACGCAACAAATGACTCTTTTGGAAGATTTCATTATTTGCAATGCTCGTCGAGCATAAAATAAAGCTTCTCCCCTGCTCATGTCAAGTTTTTTTTGTGGAAATATTGCTGAACTCAGCTAAAGTTTTTATCCATATTTTTTTATGGTGCTGACCCAAAAATTAAATATCATCGCGGTTTCGGGGATTTCACGTGGGCGAAAGGTAATATATCTCCCCACCCAGCCCATGAAGTTTCGTTTATATTAAAACCCCTGTCTGTAAGAAAGTCTGGCTTTGTCTCCAACCTGCTCTATTTTGAAATCCACATCAGCAAAATGCTGGCGAAATACGGTTATAGAAATCCATATATAGCTTTCAGGCTCGACTTCAGTAACGCACAGCTCCATAGGTAGTTTTATTATTCCGCCAAGCATGGAATTGCTCGCAAGAACCTTGTTGCCAACAGCAAGTAATGGACTGTCCTCACTGACACGCTCCACCTTTACTGCTTCATGAGCTGCAGTAGAGACATCTGGAATATGCAGCAAAGCAGTTTCAATCGCCTGCCATGCTTTACCAACTGTTGTAGCAACGACTTTTGTTGCATCAGCCCAATAAAGTTCACCTTTCTGATAAACAGTGACCTGATCAGACAAAACCATACCTTCCTCCGCATTTAATTCAGACAGTCAGATTTTTCGGATTACACGACAGGGATTTCCTGCAGCAACCGCATTGGGCGGTATATCTTTTGTAACCACGCTCCCGGCGCCGATAGTAGTATTATTTCCAATCGTGACCCCCGGCAGTATAATTGCACCACCTCCTATCCAGACTTTATTGCCTACAGTTATAGGAGAAGCAAATTCGGGGCCCTTAATCCTTTCTTCTGCCTCAATAGGGTGATGTGCTGTATAAAACTGAACATTCGGGGCAATCATGACATTATCGCCAATCGTAACCGGAACGCCGTTCAGTATTGTGCAATTAAAGTTTATACAAACATTTTTACCGAACTTAATATTGTTTACATAATGACAAATGAAAGGTGGTTCAATGAGCAACCCCTTTCCTGCATCTGGAAACATGTCATGTAGAATATCGGTACGCATAATTTCAGCGTCCGGACTTGTTTTATTGTATCTATTACAAAGCTGAAGTGACAGTAAACGCTCACGGGTAAGTTGCGGGTCAGCAGGGGTATAAAGTTCACCAGCAAACATTTTTTCTTTTTCACTTTTGATCATGGCAATTTTCTCCTGTTAAAATAAAAAGTTCAATTCCGCCAGGTTCAAGTGATCTAAATAGTATCATAAACAAATAGTCATATAATAATATCTTCATCAAACAAAAATAGTCCTTATATTGACGCTTACTGAAGCCTTCAAAATAAGAACCTTATATTTCTCGGATTACTCTGCACGGATTCCCAACAGCAAGGACGTTCGATGGTATGCTTTTGGTTACAACGCTGCCCGCGCCAATTGTAGTGTTGTCCCCAATAGCGACTCCTGGCAGTATAATTACTCCACCACCGAGCCATACATTTGTACCAATGGTAATTGGTGAGGCCAGCTCAGGCCCTTTGTTTCTTTCAACAGCATTTAAAGGATGATAAGCAGTATAAATCTGGACATTCGGCGCAATCATGACATTATCGCCAATCGTGACCTGAGCGCTGTCCAAAATGGTGCAGTAGAAGTTAATATAGACATTTTTTCCAAACTTGATATTGCCCCCGTAGTCACAGCAGAAAGGCGGCTCAATAAACAACTCCTCTCCGGCATTCGGAAACATTTCACGCAAAGCATCAGCTCGTTGAGTTTCTAGCTCCGGCGAAATATTGTTGTATTTATGGCAGAATTGACGGGCTGCCAGTCGTTCGGTCGCAAGCTGCGGATCAGCCGGACTGTAAAGATCTCCGGCAAGCATCTTTTCTTTTTCGCTCTTAGGCATAAATGAATCCCCCGAATATAATTTCAAACTGGGCGAATGTCGATTTAAATTTTAACGCTAAGGCTAATCCTCTAAAATTATTTTACAGACTTTCCACCTGTTTTAAGCCAAGCCTCTACAAATTTATCAAGGTCACCGTCAAGGACTGCCGAGGTGTTTCCGGTTTCGACCTCTGTCCGCAAGTCTTTAACCATTTGATATGGGTGCAGTACATAGGATCGAATCTGATTACCCCATCCCATCTCGGTCTTTTCGCCACGCAGTACATCGGCCTCGTTACGGCGTTTTTCTTCTTCCAGCTCAAAGAGTTTAGCTTTCAACATCTTCATTGCTGTAGCACGGTTTTTGTGCTGAGATCGCTCATTCTGACAAGCCACGCTCAAGTTGCTCGGAATATGTGTGATACGTACCGCACTGTCAGTTGTGTTAACGTGCTGACCACCAGCACCGCTGGCACGATAAGTGTCGATGCGTAAGTCTTTTTCTTCAATTTCAATATCAATATCATCATCAAGTTCAGGAAAAACATCAACAGACGCAAATGACGTATGACGGCGCGCATTGCTGTCAAATGGTGAAATCCTGACCAGACGGTGAACACCTTTTTCCGCTTTCAGGTAGCCGTAAGCAAACTCGCCTTCAACACGAATAGTGATGCTCTTAATTCCGGCTTCATCACCGGGAGAGCTTTCCATGATTTCGTCTTTCCAACCGCGGCGTTCGAAAAAGCGGCGATACATACGCATGAGCATATTGGCCCAGTCACAGGATTCAGTGCCCCCTGCTCCGGCGTGAATAGAGAAATAGGCATTACTGCGGTCAAATTTACCGGAAAGGTAACTGAGCAGCTCAATTTTGTCGAGCTCCGCAGACAGTTGCGCCCAGCTTTCTTCAGCTTCCTCCAGCATATCAGGATCTTCTTCAACCAGCTCAATCATCACCTCGAAGTCATCGACTTGAGAAGTCAGGCGCTTAAAAGGTTCCAGCAGGTTTTTGCAACTGCTGAGTTCAGCCATAGTTGCCTGCGCCTTTTCTTTTTTATCCCAGAAATCAGGTGCTGACATCTGCTGTTCAATATTTTTCATCTGCTCGGCTTTTTCAGCAATCTTCAGGAAGTTATAAAGATGGTCAACGCGCTTCCTGGCCCCTGAGCAGCAAGATTTAACTTCGTCAAAAGTCATCAGAGTCTCCTGTTAAGCAATAATGCTTAGTTTCGCGATGTTATTATTATATTATTATCCGATAAATTTAAAGGCCTACAGAAGAAAAAGCAAATCCCAAGCCGAATTTAAGCGTTTATGCTTCTTCTTTATATGTAATAAAATAAAACCGCCACCTGAACAGATGACGGTTTTTGAAAATATTATACTAGTTTTTTGCTTCCATGAGCATACAAAAAGGAGAAAAATGAAACCATTTTCCCACTGCCGGGATTTTATGCTCTCAATATTTTTTTATAACAGAACACTAAAACGATTTAGCTGTCTATTGCAATAACGCTTATTTATTAGCTATTATTTTCTCAAAAAACTTAAACGAAGGAGTTGTTATGAATTTTAAAAAAATAAGTTGTATTTTAATAATGTTTTCATTATTTATTAATTTATCATATGCAGTTGAACTTGCAGGTTGGATAAATGATACTGCAGATATGATAAATAAAGGATTTAAAAAATACGCTGATAATAATGAACTTTTTACTGAAATTAATCCATATTGGTACAATATTGGCACATCAGATTATGGCGATGGCGCATATAAAGTAGATGGATCAATTTATCAACGTGATGTATATAATATAGATGGGCAAGGAGCTTCAATTGTAAATAAAGCTCATGACAATGGTACATTAGTTTTACCGACAATAGCAGATGGCTGGATTCCTGATACCACTTCCGGTAGTCAGATTGAACAAATTATTAATAATCCAGAAGCTAGACAAACATTAATTGATAACCTTGTAAACGATGCAGTAAAATATAATTTTGATGGCTGGGACCTTAACTTTGAAGCTAGTCCAATTGTTGATGGCAGGAAAACATTTCCATTATTTATAGAAGACTTGGCCATAGCCCTGGACGCTAAAGGTAAAAAATTATCTGTTACTATTAAATGTGTAAACGAAAGCGATGAAGGTTTTGAGTTATTTGATATAGAAAAAATTGGTCAAGTTTCACAAGTATGGCGTTTCAAAATTATGGGTTTTGATAATAATTTTGATAAAGGAGCAGATGTACCAAACGCAATAGCTAAATATGATTGGTTAGATGAATGTCTTAATTATATGATTATAGAAAAAGGCTTACCTGCAAGTAAAACACAATTAGGCTTACACAATTTTGTACGTATATGGAAAAAGACTGGAGAAAATTCCTATCAAGCTGATTCTGTCAACTTTAGAAGTTATGAATGGTTACGGGAACAGTATACAGGTCCTTTAAATTGGGAAGATGACACAAAAGAATCATGGGTTGATTTCACATATCAAAATTCAACTTATCGTGCATATATAGGTGATGCAAAAACAGTTTCAAAAAGATTGCGACTTTTGCGGCATGATAAATATGGTTTGGCTGGTCTTACATTTTGGGTTTTAGAAGCAGAAGACGATCAAATCTACCAGGAAATAGCCAACTGGGAGCTTTCCCAAACCGGGGGGTAACGCATCAACGCTTGATGGTTTTACTTTGCCGATAAAAACCAAAACCGTCACCTGTGTAGATGACGGTTTTGGTATAATATTAATGATAATACTGCTGTCAGCAGCAGCAAATATCCAGAAGCTTACATAGGTATTTGATTTTTCTGCAATGGTCACCGTACGCTATGATATAATGCATTCCGGTAACATCCTGTACAAACTTATCCGTGTCACTGGAAAGAATGAAATCCAATGACGGTACTTGTGGTGCAGGCGGTGGCCAGCCAACTTCATGCCAGCGCACCGGACGCTCGGCGTCACCGGTAGCTACATGCATTTTCAGTTCACCGTTGCAGCATCCAAGGCGACAAAGAGTAGCAGGACCATTTTTGACTTTTGAAACGTTGATAATCCCCTCACCGACACCATCGACTGAGTTATCGATTACGGTAACATCACCTTCAACAACTTCCCCTGGAACATAATCAGGAACTGCCAGCATTATGCCGTTTTCGAGAAAATCATAAATCTCAAAATAAGCTCCAACCTGTCCGGTCAACAAACGGATCGCAGCCTGAGTTGTTGCTCCCAGTACATCATTTTCCGGGATTGAGGATATCTTCTTTTCATCGTGCAGCAAGGTCAAAGCACCAGCCGGGGCGTACCCCATATGCTTCTTTATGCTGTCCCTGTTGGCGAAAGAAAATCCATCATAGCCGCATTTCTCTATTTTGTTGCGAATAGCGAAATAAGTTGAAACAATCTTTTCCAGTGTTTCCTGATGCGATTCATTTTTAAATTTCCAGCGCCTTGTCAGCTCGCTTGCCAGGCTGCTGACTTCTTGAGGATCAAGTTTTTTGCTTGATTTCTTAAGGTCTTCAAGGTCGAAATATTCTATTTCTATACCAATTTTATCATTAACAGGAATAGTCTGATTTCTGCCGTAAAGGCGCATATCTCTGAATCCAGCCATGCCTATTTTCACGGTTCTCAGTTGCTTCACAGTTTTGGACGCTACGCAGAAGTCATAAATTTCTCCAAGAGGAAGTTTACGTCCACGCCTGCTTGCGAGATAAAGGAACCTGAAACCTGCTTCCTGCATAATCTGATTCAGGTCAGCAGTTACAGCCTGCGCACCCGAAGATACATAGTAACCGTCGATTTGTTCTCCACTTAGTCCAAGCAGTAAAATCGGCGTAGATTTGAATCTCCTGAACATGTTCATTAAAGCCCAGCGAGGTATCCAGCTGGCTACACAGGCAATAATACAGTCATAATCTTTATCCTCCACGGATTTCATGACTACTTCTATCTGAGCATCATTTTTAATTTCAGATATCGGCGGAAGTGTAATAAGTTCAACGCCGGCAGCATCAATTGCTTCGGAAGTTTCCAGGCAGCGTTTTTCGATATATTCATCAGGAAGAGTGGAACTGCCGAAACCTAAGAAGACAGCTTTTGGAGCAGCTTTACAATCCAACATAATAACCTCCTTAAATACAATAATGTATTTTTATAATTCAGTGCACAGCCAAACTGAACCGCAAACAGAGACATTTCAAAATGTAAATGCGGTCCGAAGTCTCAGTACACCAAAATTTTCTCCATGCTGATATAATACCTCTAAAGTGGAGATTCTGCAATCAAAATTGCGAGGCATAAAGCGATTCAACGACATTAATTTAGTATATTTTTATCAAATTGTTCTTCAATCTGGCTTGAATAAAAGCTTTAAACGATCAATATTAGTGTGAAGGGAAATGCTAAAACCGTGAAATCTGCTGACAAAATTGCACTTTTTTAAAAGTAAAGAATTTAGCATCCCTGAATTTATGGAAAGCTTTAACCCGGTTCGAGACATAACATAAAAAACCTTAAAGATTAATATGAATGGTGACAAAGAACAGGCTAATGCCAGCAACATGAAAATCTTGCGTTTGCCAACCATCAAGCGTTTGCCAACCTATTTGCATATACTGAAGCGACTGGAACATGAAGGAAATGAGTATGTCTCAACGACTTCATTGATCAATGAACTGGACTTCAAACCGATTTTAGTGCGCAAGGATTTGGTTCTGATGGGAATTCCGGGTAAGCCGCGCATGGGCTACTGCCTTAAAGATTTGATTGAGGCAATTGAAACTTTTCTTGGCTGGAATAAAACCGATGAAGCGTTTCTGGTAGGTGCCGGAGCTCTCGGTTCCGCTCTGCTTGGGCATAAGCCATTTGAAGAAAACGGACTTAAAATAATAGCCGGTTTTGATATCGACGAAAGTCGGGTCGGTACAATTATCCATGGCAAAAAAATATTCCACCTTTCAAAACTTAAAGATTTAGTCAAGCGCATGGGAGTAAAAGTCGCTATCGTGACCGTCCCATGGCAGGCAGCACAGGAAGTTGCTGATGTTCTGGTAGAAGCCGGCATCTGGGGAATCTGGAATTTTTCCATGATCAAACTCAAAGTCCCGCCGGAAATAGTCTGCCACAACGAGAACCTTTCCAGTGGACTTGCTGTATTTTCGGTAAAACTGCAGAAAAGTCGTGAACATTTGTCATAGGCTTAGCTGTCTAACACCGAAAAACTCAGCATTTTTAGAAAACATCTGAGCAAATCATGCATAAGAACGATCTTAATTATAAAATAAATCAAATATTGAAGCGTGAAACGCGTTACCACCGCGAAGCATATTTCTTTGCCAGCGCATCGGTTACCTATACAACAACGCAACTCGCACAAACTCGTCATGTTAGAGCAATTGAGCTGCTGAAAGGAATATCAACATACGCCCTTAAACAATACGGGCCATTCTATAAAGATATCCTGCAAGGATGGGGTATCCATAAGGCTTCCGACATCGGTAACATTGTTTATGAGCTGATAACAGAGCAGGCGCTTTCTGCCAGTGAAGAGGATTCCAGGGAAGATTTCTCTGTTGATTATGACCTGTTCGCTGCCGCACGTATCGATGTGCAGAAAGAACCTCAAAGCAACAAAAAGGTCCCTACCATTGACTGACTTGAACTTGAGCAGTTTCAACACTGACCACTTTTCCCGTATCAGCAGTTTTACTCTTGATAACGGGCTTCGTATTTTCGTAAACCGAAAAACTGACGCTCCTGTTGTCTCGCTGCAAAGCTGGGTTGAAACCGGCAGTGTTCATGAAGGCAAATACCTTGGTTGCGGACTTTCACACTTTCTCGAACACATGCTGTTTCAGGGATGCGAAGGCTACCCTGAACAGGAAGGCGCCGACACCGTCAACCGTCTTGGCGGTGATGTAAACGCATATACCTCTTTCGGCAGCACCGTTTACCATCTGGAGCTGCCATCTGAGCATGCCGCGGTCGGACTGAACATCCTTGCTAAAATGGTAAGTGCTCCACTGTTTCCTGAAGAAAAATTTGTATCTGAAAAACAGGTAATCCTCCGCGAGCGCGACCTTGGCCTTGATCGTCCCGAACGCATGCTCGGCGAAGAACTCTGGAAAACCGTTTTTCTCAAACACCCTATCAGACATCCAATCATCGGGTATCACGATAAAATCGAAAGTGTTACCCGTGATCTGATGAATGACTATTACCTGCAGCGTTATTCCCCTGAACGGGTATTTTTTGTAATATCAGGCGATATTGAGCCTGAATTCGCCCGCGAACAACTAGGGAAGCTGTTAGACGGCTGGGGACACGGCAATATTCATGAACCTGTACTGACTACAGAACCGTGGCAGATTGCCATGCGCAAACGTGAATGTCACTTTGAAGACCCGTTGGCCCGAATTGCCATTGCCGGCAGAATCCCTCCGGTCACACACCGTGATATTCCGGCACTTGACCTTATAAGCGGTATTCTGGGACAAAGCAAAAGCGCACGGCTGGTCAGATCCCTACGCAATGAAAAAGAATTAGCTTTAAGTGTTGGCACTTTTAACTTTACTCCTAATTTTGAAGGAGTTTCAACAATTATGGCCGCAGCTGTTCCTGAAAAACTGTCTGAACTGGAAGCTTCCTTATTCAGCGAAATAAGCAAGCTGCGCAAGTTCGGCGTAGAAACAGCCGAGCTGCAGCGTGAAAAACGCCAGCAGACAACCGAATATATTCGTGCTCTCCGCACTAATCAGGGAATAGCCGAAATAATTGGTCAATCAGTTCTCTCATACGGTTGCCCTGAAATGGCTGACCGCTATTTAAAAATACTCGGCGAAGTCTCATTGGAAGATATCGTTAGAGTTGCCAGTAAATATTTCAGCGAGGACAAGCTGTCAGTAGTAAAACAGACTCCGCCTCCTGAAAAAGTCAGCAAAAAATCTAAAGCTAAGACTGTCTATGAACATGTCCCAAGCAAGCATCAGCTTAAATCAGGTGCTCGTTGCCTGACCTTACACGACAGCAAACTGCCGCTGGTAGATGTTTGTCTGGCGTTCCCTGGAGGCACCATTTATGAAACTCCTGAAAACGCCGGTATAACCAGAATGCTGGCCGCGTTGCTGGGCACTGGCACATTGAAATACTCTGAAAGTAAATTCAATGACTTGCTTGATGCCAACGCAATTGACTTGAACGTTCTGGGCGGATCTAATTCGCTGCTGGTCAGAATGAACTGTATGCCGGACTGCCTCGACAAAGCTCTGGATTTACTTATTTCCATGCTGACCGAACCAGCATTCCCTCAAAAACAGTTTGAGCGTGAAAAAGCAAACGCTATTGAAGCCCTCAAGAGCCGGGCGCAAAATCCATCAGCAGCAGCTCAGGATACACTCCAGAAAAAACTTTTCGGCAAGCATCCATATGCCCTGCCGCGCACCGGAACAATTGATTCAATAAGCTCACTTAATATTAATGACCTGCATGCATTTATGCATAATATAATGCTGGCGGACCATACTGTTATCGCACTTGGAGGCGCTATCTCCGAGGCAGATGCACTAAATGCCTGCAGCAAAATAGACAACGCCTTGAGCTGGAGCTCAAAAGATAAAATTGCCATGCCGCCGGAACCTGAATTCCCAGCAAGTGATATTTATGAAGAGCTTATTCTGCCGCGTGAACAGTCTATGGTTATTTATGGAGTCCCCGGCTGCAACAACCTCAATGAAGATCGTTTTGTAATGGATGTCCTGCAACATGCTCTCAATGGACTGTCGTCAAAACTATTCAAGCATATCAGAGAAGACAGCGGACTTGCATATAGCACCGGAACTGTTTTCAGCCGTGGTTTTCAGCGTGGAATTGTCGGTTTTTACGCCGCAACAACCCCGCAATCAGCTCCGGAAGTCAGAAAAATGCTTAAAGCAGAATGCGAGCGCCTCGGGCAAAACGGTTTGGACAAAATAGAATTTGACGCCGCGTTAGCCGGATGTCTTTTTACTTGTTCCGGCATGCTTGAACGCAGTGACGCACTCCTGTATAATTCCTTACTTTCAGAATATTACGGCAACGGCTTTATGGTACCGTTTCAAAACACTGAAACCTTCAAAAACCTGACTTTGGAAAAAGTGAATAAGGTATTGAAAAAGTACTTTGGAAGCACTTCCGGAGTATTTGTTACCGCAGGACCTGAGGCATAATCAATATATTAAGTTGGCGAAAATCATATACGTATGATACATTACCACCGAAATAATATAACTGTGAGGTAGGCTATGTACGGATTTTATCGCCTTGCCGCAGTGTCGCCCGAAATGCGGGTTGGTGATGTGGCATTTAATATCGCGAAAATAATAGAGACGGCTGAAGAATGCCGTGCCAATGGTGTTTCGGCAGTCGTCTTTCCTGAAATGTGTATCACTGGCTACACCTGTGCTGACCTTTTCCATCAGGATGCCCTGCTTAAAGCAGCACTGGCGGGAGTAAACTGTGTTGCCAGAAAATTTGAGTTTTCTCAGATGGTTATTATCGTCGGAGCTCCGCTGGTACACGGCAATGGGTTATACAACTGTGCGTTCGTCCTGCAGGGCGGCAAAATACGTGGAATCATTCCTAAAATAAGTAATCCGAACTACCGTGAATTCTATGAAAAACGCTGGTTCAAATCCGGCCGCAGTGTAAAGCTCGATGAAATCAACTGTCCTATCTGCGGCAACGGTATCCCGTTTGGAACGAATTATATATTTGAATGCGGTACCGACTTTAAATTCGGTATTGAAATTTGCGAGGACATGTGGGGCGTCATCCCACCAAGTTCCTATCAGGCCATCGCCGGAGCAAATGCCATCTTTAACCTTTCAGCCAGCAATGATCTGGTTGCAAAATCAGAATACCGCCGTCAACTGGTTTCCCAGCAGAGTGCACGCTGTATTTCAGCTTACATTTATACTTCTGCAGGAGTACACGAGTCCACAACCGACCTGGTCTTTGGCGGACATTCAATGATCGCTGAAAACGGCCATATTGCCGCTGAAAATAAACGTTTTGACCGTGATTCCAGTATAACTTATGCCGACCTTGACCTCAAACGTCTTCGTGGTATCCGAATGAGCGAGAGCTCAATGGCAGACTTTGACCTGCCGGAAGAAGAACCGTTTGACACTGTCAAGCTAGGTGATGTTCCTGAATGCATGGAACTCAAATTTACTGATGTTGACCAACACCCGTTTGTTCCCGGAAACCCGGCGGAACGCAGCAAGCGCTGTGAAGAAATATTCCATATTCAGGCAGCGGGCCTGGCCAAGCGTCTTGAGCATGTTAAGTCGAAAAAAGTAATTATCGGCATTTCCGGTGGTCTGGATTCAACCCTGGCCCTGCTGGTTTGCGCAGAAACTATGAAACTGCTGGGACGTGAAAACTCTGATATTCTGGCAATAACCATGCCCGGATTCGGCACGACCGACAGAACTTATCAAAATGCATTGAGAATGATAGAATTGCTTGGTGCGGAAATGCGTGAGATTAATATTAAGCCTGCATGCCTCCAGCACTTCGCTGACATACGACATGACCCTGAAGTACATGATGTTACATATGAAAATGTTCAGGCTCGTGAACGCACTCAACTCCTGATGGATATTGCAAATCATGAACATGGACTTTTGATTGGAACCGGCGACCTTTCAGAAATCGCGCTGGGCTGGTCTACCTACAATGGAGATCATATGTCCATGTATGCGGTTAATTGCTCTATTCCTAAAACTTTGATTCGCTTCCTGATTCACTGGGTCGCGGACAACTCTGAAGAAGCCCTGCGTGACGTGCTGGAAGATATTATCGCAACTCCGGTCAGCCCTGAGCTGCTGCCGAATGACCCCAACGCGGATATCGTACAGCGCACAGAAGAAATCGTCGGCCCTTACGAGCTACATGACTTCTTCCTCTACCACATGATTAAATACGGCGCGGCTCCGGAAAAGATTGCGTTTCTGGCGCAGAATGCTTTTGAAGGAATTTATGATGAAGAGTTTATCAAGCGTTACCTTGGTCTGTTCATCAAGCGTTTCTTCCAGCAGCAGTTCAAGCGCAGCTGTATCCCGGACGGCCCGAAAGTCGGTACAATCAGCCTGTCTCCACGCGGTGACTGGCGCATGCCTTCTGACGGTGTAGCTGACATCTGGTTGGAATCAATTTAAAACAGAGTAATTGCTATGGAAGATCCGAGCAAATATTGGAATAAACTAGCCGGCAATAAAAAATTCACTGTTCAGTTTCAGCCTGATCTGATTCTGCCGCGGCTGCCAAAGTCAGCCAGAATTTTAGATTACGGCTGTGGCTATGGTCGGACTCTGACTGAAATCAAAAATGCCGGATTCGATAACCTTTTTGGGGCAGACATATCCTCCGCTATGCTAAGCATGGCTCGAAAGGCCCTTCCTGATGTAGAATTCTCAGACTGTCAAAACTTCCTTACACCGTGGGAAAGCGAAAGCTTTGACCTTGTCATTTTAATAGCAGTGCTTACATCTGTAGTCGACACTCAGGATCAAAAACAGTTAATCAATGAAGCAATGCGCCTGCTGCGCCCCGGCGGTTATATTTATGTAAGTGACTTCCTGATTAACAGCGACCCAAGAAATATTGACCGTTACTGTAAATTTCAGCCGAAATATGGACTGTTTGGTATTTTTGAAACGCCCGACGGCGGCCTTTTAAGACATCACGACATTAACTACATATACTCACTGCTGGAAAAATTCGAGCAGGAAGAATTAGTTGACATGCGGCATGAAACAATGAATGGGCACAGCTCAAACGGCTTTGCCTACGTTGGCAAAAAGCCTATCTATCCTTGACCTCAACGGTAACATCCAAACTACCGTTGTTGTCCATATAACCAGCCCACTCATATGGGCCCAAATACAATATTCCGCTGCTTTCAGCCATAAATGAACCGTCTCGCCCTACGAAATATTCTTTTTTACCAATCTTTGCCATCAAGCCGCCAGGTGAACCTATACGTGAACTCTTCAGGAAAGCACGGATATCTTTCTTCTTTTTCTTGTCGACAATCTTGTTATTTCCAGTAAGTTCCTGAATGTCGTAACCAACATAACCGTTACCGTCACATACAGGGAATTTCAACTCATTTCCCATGCTCCAGGTACCTCTAGCTGAAACATAAACCATTTTTCCGGCTTTAACCTTCACCCAAGTCTCTGTCCATGGACGGTTGGCCGGCACTGAAATACTGCGCTTCACATTGGATATCGCATAACGTGGATCTTTCGGGTCATATTCAACGTTAGTAATGCTGGTGAGCTTTTGAGTCAGCAGAGAATTCAAGTCAATATCTATGCCTTTATCAGTAAACTTCATCAATGTAATGATAGCAACTTCATCTTCCGGATCAAATAGCCTGACCATCTGGTTGATCACAGCCATCAAATGACGATTCATTGCGGTATCAGTTTCATCTATGCGTTCTCTGGCTTTTTCCAGCATAGCCAGAAACTCTTTTGTATTGACTTTGGTTTCCGGCTGTTCAATCTTGACCTTGAATTTCAGCCTGCCGCGCAGCAACAATACATAACGATTGTCAGGGATAAGATGATTTGCCAGTTTTAAAAGAACCAGCCCTTTGCCATCTTTCGGGTTTATTGCCAGTTTTTGCTGAGCCAGCAAAAGTGAATATTTTCCAAGGTTATTAACGGTATATTCCGACAATGGCAAACGCCTGCGCATTAGCGAGGAATCACTAAGATAACTGTCCTGAGCAGACACTGGAATAACAAACAAAAGCAAACTTAATAATAAGACAAAAAAATGCATACCACAACCACCCTTTGCAAAAAAAAATGCTACTGGTGAACGTGATAAGGAAATTAGATCAGGCATATGTCCCCCAGTTAAATTTGATAATAAAACATAAGATCCTACTTGTCAAGTTTCAAGCATATCAATTAATACTTTATTATACTTTTCTTATTGTTTGGAACATAAACCAACTTGCAATGTCTAACCTGCTATGTTAACTTGTCTCACGGATTCAGCAAAAAAGGACGGTAAATTGCTTTTCAATAATAGGGAAGCTCTAGTAATTGGATTCCATTGTGAAAACTAATTATTTTGTTTACAGCAATACAACACAAGTAATGTATTACTAAAAAGTGATTCTGAGCTTGAAAAGCTGAAACTGAAAGCAGACATTGGAGACATGCAATTTTAGAGGTTACCATTTAAGTTTTACCGAAATAAAACTATTTAGTGAATAACAGGAAGGAATTTCAAATGAAGAAATTAACACTTGCACTTCTCGTGACTGGCGCTGCGACTGTCGCTTTTGCAGCAGACCAAGCTGACGCTAAAAAAGCCCCTGCTCCTGCTCCGGCAGCAAAAG
>JAAEMX010000024.1 GCA_024225035.1 Lentisphaerota bacterium | reverse complement strand
CCCATTAAGATTTGTCCTTTTAGATGTGGCTCCACAAATATCAGCTGTGTTAATAATCATTTAATTGTAACAGAATTTGCATGGCTGCTTTGGTCGCAGAGATAATCTTGATCGTTGCAAAAAGGAAGGTTTTTGCAACGGATTTTTGCATTGAGCTATTTCAAAGGCTTGGCAGTCGCAAAATCTTGTCGCAAAAAGAATCGCGAATTTCCGCATCGAACTGAAAGGTCATCAGGTGTAGTGTGTTGAGTCTACTCTCAATATTGCCAAAAACCAAATTTTAAACAACACCTCAATATTTACCACATAACGTTACTTTGAATTGAGGGTGTAAACATGAAACCAGTTACAGGCGCGTCAAGCGTATATGCCAAAGAAAAACGCCAAGCGATTTCAGAAATGGCTGTGCGAATAGTGATGCGAGTTGCAATTGGAGGCAGCGATGGACAATCGGGTACAATTATTTCGATTCTACCGGCTTCGGTATTTGAACATGCACTCCACCTGATAGATCGCCTCAATCTTGTGAAGTTAGAAGAAGAAAACAGATTTACTCGGCAACTGAAAATCTCCGTAGAAAATTTTACGCAACATTTTGCAACTGATCAGTACGATCAGCTGTTTGATGAGGTACTATATTGTTTTGTTGAAATTGCTGATCACTTTGGGGATTTATGCGAAAAACGTTCGCTATTTTGGCCAGTAGAGCAAGATAGAACAGCAATTCAGAAATTATGCAATATAGGGTATGTTGAACAGTCTGAGGCTGGTTATCTATGGACAGACTTATGTGGCCCTGCTTTCATTATGGCAGGGATATGGACCAGCGATTTAGTTTCCATTGTTGAAATTCGAGAAGCTTATACCGAAAAATGCGCACGATATATCGAGCAAAATCTTGACAAGAAAGTCCGTGCAGAAATTTGTGACCCTACCCGAAGTTGGAAAACGATTTTATTATTCAACACTCTCGAGGATGAGAAAAATTGGCCGGATGACCCAACAATCCCTGCAGCCTTAGAAAGCGATGTGGCTAAGCGCATAGTTGAGATCGTTTTACGAAAAAAATTTAGCAATTTTGGTGGCGCTGATTAAAATTCAAGGTCAGGCTCCGTCCACCCAATAATTATCCGCTAACCGTTGCAAAAAGGATGGTTTTTGCACCATCTGAATATCGTACAGAGCCGCATAAGCGTTCATTTTGGAACGCGATTTAGAGGTTTCGCAAAGTAACTGGAAATAATGATTCCGGTGCAATAGTCATTACTTGAAATCCT
>JAAEMX010000023.1 GCA_024225035.1 Lentisphaerota bacterium | reverse complement strand
GCTGATGTTGGCGAGGGTATTATTGAAATGCCATTGCAGGCAATTGGTGGTATTGCTGATGCTGTAAACGAAACATTAGACTTAACAAAAGAGTTGGGCGGCTGGCTTAATGAAAACGTTGTCGATTTAGGTGGCGTTGTAATAAATGAAGATGGCATATCACTAGCAAGCGGTGAAGAGATAGCCGAAGCAGATAATATTCAGATACCAACCACAGATAAGGCTGACAGTATTACTGGCGGTATAATTCGTGGCATATCTCAATTTGTTACAGGCTTTGTTGGGGCTGGTAAGTTTAAAGCTATGCAAGCGCTAAAGCCAACCACTACTTCGGGTAAAATTGGCAAAGCAGCTATACAGGGCGCAATGGCTGACTTTGCAGCATTTGATCCGCATGAAGAAAGATTAGCAAACCTTGTTGAATCGTCACCCGCATTGCAAAACCCGGTAACAGAATTTTTGGCAGCTTCACCAGATGATAACGCAGCAGCAGGAAGGCTGAAAAACGCTGTTGAGGGGTTGGGTATAGGTGTTGCTGTTGATGGATTATTAACAGGCTTAAAGGTTTTGCGTAACGCAAGGATAGCTAAGAAAGAAGTTGAAAGCGCAGCCAAAGAGTTAAAGAAAGCAGAGGCGGTTGAATCTGGTTTTGGCTCTAAACAGGGCGAAGCTTTTGATCCAGAAATAACACCCGAACAAATACAAGCAGCCATTGACGGCTTTGAACCTAAACCAAAAGACTTGACCGAAGTTGACGTATCGCCAGAAGATTTAATAAATAGGCCTAATGTTGATGTTGATGAGGGTGAGGTTTTTGTTAATTGGTCTAGGATTGATAGCCCCGATGATGTTAAGGCTTTAATGCGCGATATGGCTGACAAGATGCAGCCAGAAATTGATGAAGCCAGAAGAGGCAAGCAAAGCTTTGAACAAATGAAACTTAATGCAGAAGGTGTTGACGCATGGGAAACATTGAGCAACCGCAGGCAAGGGCAACCACTAAACGCT
>JAAEMX010000022.1 GCA_024225035.1 Lentisphaerota bacterium | reverse complement strand
CCTGAAGTCATACTTTTTAAACCCCGTGCTCTCCGCATAATTCAGATTACTCTGTATTTTAAACTGATTAAGCTAAACATCCGTGATCTTTTTCACCTCATTTTCAGACATGCCCAACAGTTCGGCAATGCTTTTATCTGATTCCCCGACCTTTCTTAAAGCCAGGACAGACCGTCTTTCTTTTTCCTTCAACTCTGCTTCAATCTTTTTCCTTTCAGCCTCGGCCTTTATCCTTTCAGCCTCGGCCTTTATCCTTTCAGTCTCGGCCTTTTTCTCGGCCTTTATCCTTTCAGCCTCGGCCTTTTTCTCGGCCTTTATCCTTTCAGCCTCGGCCTTTTTCTCGGCCTTTTTCCTTTCAGACTCGGCCTTTTTCTCGGCCTTTTTCCTTTCAGACTCGGCCTTTTTCCTCATCTGTTTCTCTTTCTCCAAGGCTTCCAAAGCTTCCCTCATTGCCCGTTCCGAAGACCGCTGATTTCTCAGCCATTCTTCATGCAGACGGTACTGTTCCCTGAGTCTTTCATCTTCTGTAAATTCCCTCAGCATTTCATGAACCTCCTGTATTCCCTCGTTATCCCGAAAAGATTTATCCAGTTTTTCTGAAGAGTCATGCGGCTTTGCAAGGTAGTCACACCATTGCCAGAGAATATTCCGTGACACACTGCCTTTTTTCAGTGCTTTTTTAAATTTGTCGAGTTCCACAAAATACATATCGAAGTGTCTGCTCAGCGGTTTGTGGCTTTTGACATTCGGCCTCCGATAGTGATTGTACCAGTCTGTTTCCTGTTCCAGCATGTCATCCATGACTATATGCACCCCGTAACAGGGTCTGAGATCCTGGTAATCCTTTCCGGCCTTCAACTGGTCACGATACATGCCTGCCAGGTAAAACATGGAACGCTCGGGGTAAAAAGCTTGGTATTTCACCTGCATTTCCACATTCAGCCAAGTGTCCGTAGTCTCATCCCTGACACGCAGATCAAGTATTCCCTGTTTGTCAGCCTTGTATTTCTTTAAGTCAAAAGGATTCA
The DNA here is from genome assembly GCA_024225035.1 of Lentisphaerota bacterium. Classification (GTDB taxonomy): domain Bacteria; phylum Verrucomicrobiota; class Lentisphaeria; order Victivallales; family Victivallaceae; genus Zth2. Next base: position 71 of record JAAEMX010000022.1, on the reverse strand, counting down.
GTATCCGGATATCTCTGAATCCGGGTTCAGTACAGTCATATCCGACTACCGCATTCAGAACAGAGGCTATG
>JAAEMX010000021.1 GCA_024225035.1 Lentisphaerota bacterium | reverse complement strand
TATATTGCTCCCATTTAAGAGAAGTTATAAATTAAGAGAAAAAATGGGAGTTTTTTATGGGTCGCAAGAAATGGACAGCACAGGAAAAATTTCAAATCGTGATGGCAGGTCTTAAAGGGCGCAAAATAGCCGAACTTTGCAACGAATATTGCATCAGTCAAGGGCAGTATTATAAATGGCGTGACGTGTTTTTAAATGACGGAACCAAGTTGTTTGAACGCGGTGGAGTCGACAAGGAAAAGGAACGCCTGGAGAAGCAAAATCGTAAGCTCAAAGAAACGATTGGAGATTTAACCCTGGAACTAAAAAAAAACGACTGGTAAAGCGAAATTATCGGGAGTCAGAAGCCAATATAAAGTTATTCGAACAGATTTCCTATCTCAAAGCGGAACATCCTTTTTGGGGTTACCGGCGGGTTTGGGCTTATTTGTGTTTCAGGCTGGAGCATAAGATTAATCACAAACGGGTATACCGTTTGATGAAAAAGAATAATCTACTTGTCCCCAAGAATTTGAAGCTTAAAGCCAAACGAGTAACGACAGTCAAACCCAAAACTATCGAACCTAATTGCTATTGGGGAATTGACATGACCAAAATAATGATTTCTGATTATGGCTGGGCCTATTTGCATGTAGTGATTGACTGGGGCAGCAAAAAACTTTTGAGCTGCAAGCTGAGCTCAAGAAGCAAGACAAGCGACTGGCTTGACGCCCTAAATGAAGCAATAAATTTGCAGTTTCCCCAGGGCATTAAAGACGTTCAATGCAAACCAGCTTTGGTCAGTGATCATGGTTCTTAACCAACATCATTGAAATTTATTGAGGAATGCGGAATTCTGGGAATTCAGCAGATATTCGCTAGTTACGGCAACCCAAAAGGCAACGCCGATACTGAAAGAGTAATTAGAACAATCAAGGAGGATTTAGTATGGACAAGAGAATACTCAAGCTTTGATGAGTTGGAGTCAACTTTGGCTGAATGGGTAAAAAATTATAACGAAGATTATCCTCATTCGACCTTAGCTTATATGACTCCATATGAGTATGAAAGATGGTTCAATGTTGCGGCATGAGGTGCTTAAATGAAAAATCAAAATTTTTCTCACTTATATGTAGTGCCGCCATTGACAAATGGGGTGCACTACACATCTATGTTCTCTGTAAGTTGATATATTGTCGTTATTTATTTTTACAATACTCTCATACTCACCAATTCCTACAGGACATGCAGCGATGCAATTGCAGCATGTGAATTATGTGCCGTAAGTTAAAGATTGAGCAAAGGAGAGAGTTTCACTTTCAGAGAATTTTTTTCGGTAATCATTGACACTTTTAGCATTTGCAATACTTTCGACCCAATCAATGAAACCACCTAATCTATAATGATAATTGTTGGTGAGGCAATTGATGAAGTTAAACTTCCCATTGTCGTTGATCGCTCCAGCAGGACATGCCTCAACACACATTTTGCAATTGATGCAGAGAGATTTTTCAAGTGGTTTATCGTAACTGGTAACTTCCTGATCTATAATAACCGCACTAAAACACAAAAATGCACCAAATTCAGAGTGGAGTATTATTCTGCTTAGCCCTGGCTTTCCAAGACCGGCGGCTTCCGCTGCGAGTTTATGAGAAATAGGCCAGGAGCGTCTAAGGTTATTTGATGTTTCTGCAGGGAAGGCAGCTTGCATATGAGCAGCAGCTCTTCTTTTGTCCAGTAATTTATGTGCAATTTTCGCACTGATTTTATTAATTCGCTTAGTTATGCAGCCAAATTCATTATTTAATACAGACATCCATTTACTTCTGGAATTATAAGGATTAAGTTTGCAGGCAATGGAGATAATTGTTTTAACTCCAGAAAGTGTTTCACTTAAATACTTTTTTCACCAGAGAGCAGGGGGCTACTAATGCTAGCTAAACCAACGTCGTCAGCACCACATTCAAGGGCTAAATTTTTTAGCCATTTTGAGTCTATTTTATGTATATCTTTCATTATCAGCTTCCTCCAAATTTATATACTAAACCTTAACCAATAGAAAACCTAGGAAGGTGTAATTGCTGTAACTATGACATATTAACGCTGAGCCGACATCAAGTTATTACGATAATATGAATGCCTTTTGTTTTAGGATACCGACTGGTTGGTATCTTGTCAAGGCAGGCAAATATGAATTTTGACATATGGTGTAAAAAGCCTTTTGCACGCAAGACTGGAAATAAAAATGTGGGCGGTAAATAAAAGTAACTTATTTTAGTTTTCTAAAATTGACCGTGTAGTTTAGTTTTGTACCAAATACCTTATCAGCATAAAACCCATTAGGACATACCAGCTCTTTAAGTTCCTCGATGCTCAACTTATCGGGATCCTGCCAGTTCTGAAATTGATAATATACCATCATCTTTCAGTATTCTATGTATTTCAGAAAGGTATATATCTTTATTCTCGACTTCTCCCAGCACTGTTACCATAAATATTCTGTCAAAACTCTTACTATCAAATTCTAACGACATTCCGTCACATAACTTATATTTGACGTTTTTTATTCCTCTTTTATCAAGTCTTTTTCTGGCCAAATCAAGCATTTCTTGTTGAATGTCGGTAAGTACAAGTTTGCCTTGAGTTAAAAACTTTGCAACTTTGGGGCTGAAGTAACCAGGGCCGGGACCAATTTCTAAAACAGTATGATTATCTTTTAGTTTTAATCTTTTGATAAGTTTGCTGGGAGAAAGAAAAATATTTCTAAACGGAATGAGTAAAGTAAAGCCACAAATGATGTTTTTAATCTTTAACTTTAAAATGTACCCTTTGAATACCCGATGCTCTATTATCCCGATAATGATGCCCATAGGCAATAAAAATCGTACATTTTTCTACATTTCTATGATAATCCGTATTGTCATATAACAATTTGCCTCCTCCAGCTGCTGCTACAACAATACCTATAGCAATTATCCAGCCTTTTCCATTAACGTCTACAATATTGACAGAATTATTGTTACCAATGCCGTATAGAGTGTTAAATATATAAAAAAGAATGTTTTGAATGCTTTATAAACTCTCCAATTGGGTCTCTTTTTGTCCACCTTCCTAGCTCTGGGCTATAGTAGATGTAGTTGTAGTAGACCAGGTTACTTTCTTTATCATGGTATTCGCTGCTGAACTGGAGAAGATTAGTTGTATAAGTACCGAACTGGTTTACTTTTCCGAAGGGGGAGTATTCGTATTTGGAGACAGTGTTACCGCTGGAGTCTGCCAGTTTACCGATGTTTTTATTGGCATCGGCAAAGTAATAGTAAGTTGCCGAATTCGCTGTATCAGTTATTAATAATGAGATATCAAAGCCGACCGCTGATGGCTGCCAGAGGAACTTTTGCTGTACAGCATTGGAACTAGTTGCGTCAAGCTTTTCAATCAACTTATAGATGTCATAGACAAAGCGTTCGTGACTGCTCAAAGTCCAACTGGTCGTCGATGAACCGGTGTAGACTTTCTTTTCCACCCGGCGCCCCATGAAGTCGTAGGCGAATTCCAGTTTTTTCCCGGCAGTGTCGCTGTAAGTTGAAATCAAACGGTTTTCAGCGTTCCAGGTATTGTGCCACAGATTGCCGTTCTGCCGCATAGTCAGCATGCACCCATCATCGTTGTAAGTCGGGCTGAAAGCTGTTCCCTGTTGCGGAGTGATTGTGGTATACTGGATTTAAGCTGTTAGCAGTATATGATGTACTGCTTGCGCCCAAAGCACTGGTCAGGCGGTTACCGATATTGTCGAAGTTATAACTGTAATCATACTCGCTTAGGATGCTGGAGACCGCCGAAGTTACTTCACTGCAGTCGTTGTAGCCATTGATAGTATAGGCGGTGGTGAAAGCCGTTCCGCTGCGACTCATGCAGGTACGCCTGCCGATATCGTCATTGACGTAATCATATTTGCTGATAATGGTGCTGTTGTGTTTGTTTTCGACAGCGGTAATCAGATTGCGGTGCGGTTCATAGCTGAAAGTCGTGGACAAGTTGTGCGGACGGGTGACAGTCTGTACCATATTGGAATTCGGCAAATAGCTGTAAGTGAAAGTATCGCTGCCCGATGAAATACTCTGCAAACGGCCGTAAGTATCGTAGATTAGTGATTTAGTATATTCAGTACCGATGTTCATGCCGGTATAGCGTCCTTTCACCCCAGTTGCTGCGTAATATCGAGTCAGCGTTTTATTATAAATACCAGTAATAGCCTCACTTGTCAAACTAAGCTGGTCATTGTAGCTGAAAGTAATGTGAAATTAAATAACGAGTGTATGGAATATTCTATTTAAGTAAGCTAAAAAATTACCTGCATAAAAAAAGCGCCTCCCGAAGGAGGCGCTGAAAAATCAACAAACGTTAATTTTAGTAGTCGCGACGGAATCCGCCACGGCCACCATCACGACGACCACCGCCGCCGCCACCGCCGCCGCCACCACCGCGGTTACCACCACGGAAGCCACCGCCGCCACCGCCACCGCCGCGACTGTCGCGCTCAGTGCGAGGACGAGCCTCATTGACAACAATGTTACGGCCATCAATATCAGTACCGTTCAGAGCTTCAATAGCAGCACGAGCTTCAGTGTCATTAGTCATTTCAACAAAACCAAAACCTTTTGAACGGCCAGTTTCGCGATCAGTGATGACTCTGGCGCTGTCTACTTCGCCATGATTTCCAAACAGTGTTTCGAGTTGAGCTTGGTCCGACGTGTACGGGAGATTTCCAACATAGAGATTCATTATGAACTCCTCAAATTAAAAGATTAAAAATTATCCGATTCCCCAACGTTGAGTTTAAATTATAGTTTCCGCGATGAGGTATACATAGACAGTGCGTGGGGAATTCGGAATAGCAGCATGTCGGAAATACACTTCGCAGGTTCTGCCCACCTTTATTTCTAAAGGTGCCATATTAAATTAATTCATTATTTTGTCTAAGACTCGTATACCTCTTAACATATTAAAAATGGTACTTGGCTAATAATGTAAGCCATAAATAGGAAAATGCAAATAATAATTTTACTAACTAATAAAATTTCGATTTTTATACAGCTGTTAGAGCACAATAAACATTGTAATCCTGTTCGCTGAATGTGCAGAAAATAACTCTCTCCGGATATTCTTTCTCCCACTCTTTTACTGTTTTGACGGCAATCGCAGCTGCTTTTTCGGCAGGGAAACGATAGACGCCGGTGCTGATGCAGGGGAAAGCAATAACTTTAATGGAATGCTCTTCTGCCAAACGTAAGGAATTTAAGTAGCAATTTTGAAGTAATTTTATTTCATCAGAACTCCCACCGTGCCAAACCGGACCTGGAGTATGAATTACAAATTCAGCGGGTAAATTATAACCTTTGGTAATTACAGCTTCGCCAGTTTTACAGCCGTTAAGCTTTCGGCACTCCTCCAGAAGAGAAGGCCCAGCCACGCGATGAATAGCGCCATCTACTCCACCTCCGCCAAGCAATGAGCAGTTAGCGGCATTGACTATGGCGTCAACGTTGAGCTTAGTTATATCACCTTTTTGAATTTCAATTTGCATTTATGAATCTGGGCGGCTTAAACTCGCTGTCCTTTATCTTAGCATTCAATTTATATAAAATTACAATACTCTTCTGTTTCACATTGTCAAGTTGAACAGTAGTTTCAGCTGGAATCATTACTCCGTCATGCATGGAATATTTTTCTATAGTTGACACATATTTTTCTTTTTGACCATTGACTCTTTCAATTGTTTCGAGGCGTTTTGTCAAAAAATTATTTTTCCCTACATAGATTGAAATAGGATCCTGATCCTTTATTTTAGAAATGCAAAGGAGCTTATAATAGGGCTGATCATCAAACGTAGTTTCAGTTATAACTACTTTTTTAAATAAATCCTGATATGTGCTGTCTGGTCTGCCCAAGCCAAAGATAACTTTCAGTTTTTCCAGCTTAGGTCCTTTGATTTCAGCAACCTGATTGTTTTTGTAATCAACAAGCCAAGCTTTTTTCCCATTAAAAATAACAGCATCTCGCTTACGGTTATCCTCAATAGTAGTAGTCTTGAAAAGGTCAGGGCGTTTGAACTTTATTTCCACTATAAACGACTTTTTGCCTATCCAGTCCCTTTTTATTTCCAGCATTTGTTTCTGGATGTATGTTTGAGCGTTACGGTAGCCTCCGGTAGGATCCATTGCCTGACGCATTTTCAGCTCCAACACATTAAGACTAATATCAGCGGGCTTTTCCTGTTCTCCACCTAAAATACAGCACCCAGCTGTAAAAATGCACGCCACGGGTAAGGCAAGGCAGAGATATGTTTTAATGGACTTCATCAGGAAATCTCCCTTTTTGCAAATAAAGTCGCGTTATTATTATATTAAGTTACAATAAGATAATTCGATTTCATAGACACAATAGCGCACCATTTTAAAAATACAAAACCCTGTTTCCGGAAAATACGGAAACAGGGGTGATATTTCCTAAACAGAAGTCATTACTTAAGCATTGTATGTGCTTGAAGTAGTGTTGCCGCTGTTTTCTGTCCATGCAGTATGGAAGAATTGGCCGCGATCTTTGTCGACGCGCTCGTAAGTGTGTGCACCGAAATAATCACGCTGGGCCTGGAGCAAGTTTGCCGGCAGAACTGCTGAGCGATATGAGTCATAGTAAGACAGTGCGCTTGAGAATGCCGGTACCGGAATACCGTTGACAGCGGCGGCGGCTACAACTTTACGCCATGAAACCTGGCACTCGTCAATAACTTTCTTGAAGAAGTCATCAAGCAGCAGGTTGTTCAGTGCTGGATTTTTGTCAAACGCAGCCTTGATATCACCAAGGAAACGCGCACGGATAATACAACCACCACGCCACATCAGAGCGATTTCACCGTAGTTCAGGTCCCAGCCATATTCAGCTGCGGCCAAGCGCATCAGCTGGTAGCCTTGGGCATAAGAACAAACTTTTGAAGCATAAAGGGCTTTGCGGATATCTTCAATAAAAGCTTTTTTGTCTCCTTCGAAAGAAATAGCCGGCCCGTCAAGAACCTTGCTGGCTTCAATGCGTTCTTCTTTAAGTGCTGAAAGACAACGAGCGAAAACAGCTTCGGCAATGGTTGGAGCAGGGGCTCCCAGATCCAATGCGCTGACGCTGGTCCATTTTCCTGTGCCTTTTTGTCCGGCTGTGTCAAGAATGATATCAACAACTGGTTTGCCTGTTTCATCGTCATTAGTGGCTAGAATGTCTTTAGTGATTTCGATCAGGTAACTGTCAAGTTCGCCTGCATTCCATTCTGTAAATACTTCATGCATTTCAGCAGCGCTCATGCCTAGGACGTTTTTCATAAGGTTGTAGGCTTCACAGATCATCTGCATGTCACCGTACTCAATGCCGTTATGAACCATTTTTACATAGTGTCCTGCACCGTCACTGCCTACCCATTCGCAGCAAGGGCTGCCGTCTTCAACCTTAGCTGAAATGGCCTGGAAGATTGTTTTTACTGCTGACCATGCAGCGTCAGAACCGCCAGGCATGATTGAAGGACCAAGCAAAGCGCCTTCTTCGCCACCAGAAACACCAGTGCCGATGTAAAGCAGACCCATTTCTTCAAGCTTCTTAGTGCGGCGAATAGTATCAGGGAAATGACTGTTGCCGCCGTCAATAATGATGTCGCCTTCTTCCAGATGTGGAGCTACCATATCAATAAAAGCATCAACAGGAGCGCCAGCTTTTACCATGAGCATAATTTTGCGCGGGCGTTCAAGGTTTTTTACAAGTTCTTCAATGTTGTGACAGCCAATAATATTTTTGTTTTTGCCACGACCATTAATAAAACTATCTACTTTAGCGGTTGTACGGTTAAATACGGCAACTGAAAAACCTTTGCTTTCCATGTTGAGAACCAGGTTTTCGCCCATTACCGCAAGTCCGACAAGACCAATATCAGCTTTCTTACCCATATTTTGCATTCCTTATGCTGTAAGATTACAGGTTTACTGTTTAAAATTAGTATTCAATTTTATGAATATAAACGTTTTACTTTGTAAAGCAACTTAACAAAGTAAAAAAAGATTAAATTTTTTTAAATTATTTAAGCAGGAATAAGCTTATAGGTTCCCAAAAATAATAAATGAAAATTTCAATCATTTTAAAAATAATGCTTAAAAAGTCTTTAGCAATTTGCCAGAAAGGTTATTTTGAAATATAGTACAAAGAGAGCTAACTGGAGAACGGCAGATGAGGATTACGCTATGCATAAAAGTTTGGTTATAATCAATATCTGCGGTGTTTTGAGGTGAAATAATATTTAATTCGCATAGTAAGGTGCAATGCATCCATTATGCCGGAGAGGAGATAAAAATTGCAAAGCAAAGAGCAGAAACATCTCTTGATATTGAGTGGCCCAATGGGAAATGGACATATCAGGGCTGCAGGAGCGTTGGAAGCATGTGCTATAGAAAGATATCCAGATATTAAAGTTACTAATATCAATGTAAAAAAGTACATGCCCCTGATCTATAAAAAAATCTTCCATGACCTTTACCTGTATTTTGCTAACAATTGCCCCTTTGCCTGGAGTTTCATCTATTACAAGACAGATAAACCATATCCTGATACCTGGTTTGGGCGAACTTTAGCTTGGTGGAGAAAGTTGATAACCAGAAGAATGATGCGTGAAATAATCAGGCTGGACCCTGATTATATAATCTGCACTCATTTTCTTCCAGCAGAAATTCTGGATGATTATAAGCATAAGCATAGCTATGAGATTCCTGTGTCGGTTATAGTAACCGATTTTTCCCTGCATTGGGTTTATGTTAATAAGGTGCTTGAACATTATTTTGTAAATTGTACAGAGGTTAAAAACCTTTTGCTTGACCGTGGAGTGACTGAAAAGCACGTTCATATCACAGGCTGCCCTGTGTTTCCTGAATTTACTAGACATTATTCAAATGAAGAGATAAGTGTATTGCGCCAGAAACATGGTATTCCTGAAAGGAAACCAATGTTTCTTGTTATGATGGGTGGAAATGGTGTTGGTAATTTAGGTAGGCTTTGCCGAATCCTTTTAAATAGATTCAAGGATTATGGAGTAATTGCCATGGCCGGAACCAATCCTAAAAAATTACAGATGCTGCAGAATATACGGCAGGAATATCCGGGAAGAGTTTTTCCTATTCCGTTTACTGATGAGGTTGCTCAGTATTTGGCAATGAGTCATATTGTAGTCACTAAACCGGGTGGAATTGCAACGTCAGAGTGCATCGCCATGAAGAAACCGATGATTATTATTAATCCGATTCCCGGTCAAGAAGAGCGCAATGTTGATTATCTTATTGAGCGCTCTATTATCACTAAAGCACATGATGAGAATAGCTTGAAGTACAGGGAGGTATTGTCTCCTCCTGAGCGTATGAAATATGTCGCAAAACAGTTAGAGTATATCAGTCAACCTAAAGCGGGTTATGATATACTTGATATTGTACTCAATGATTAACGGAGGGTTTGATGTCATCGAAATTTTCTAAGCTGCTGGGTTTACCGCTACTTGTGGTTTTATGTTCGTGCAGTTCATTAAAAATTTCACAGGCAACCTCAGAGCGCATGATTGCCATAAAAAGCGATGGCTCTCCTGCGCTTTATCCTATTAAAACTTCCTCTGGTGAGGTTATCAAGACTGAAGACTATACTTATGATAAGCAGCTAGAGAGCATCATGGAGGGAATTAAAAAGAGCGGCAGAAAAAAAATTCTGATCTTTGCTTTTGGCGGAATGAATACTCTCAATTCTACTGTCGAGCGTACTAAAACATTATCAAGAATTATTTATAAAGAATCTGACTATTACCCAATTTTGATTAACTGGGAATCCAGTCTTGCTGATTCATATTTCGATCACTTATTGTTTATAAGGCGAGGGGTGAAAAGTTATACTTTTGGCCCTGTTTTATTTCCTTTTTATTTAGTAGTTGATATTGCTCGCGCTGTTACGCGACTGCCGATTAATCTTGTCTTCCAAACTTATGGTATATTTTTTGGTGATACAAATACTGACCAAATTAACGGCAAAGAAGCTCAGCGCATAAAGAAATTAAAAATTAAATATTATGTTGGAGAAGATTACGAGCCAGGGTATTATTCTCCTTTACGCAGGTTTGTCTATCTCATAGGTTTTCCTGTTAGAGTAGTGACAACAGCATTAATTGATGTTGCCGGCAAGAGTGCGTGGGATGTCATGATGCGCCGCGCAAGAACTGTTTTCCAGAAATCCCAACCTTTTGAGGCTGACTTTTCTGATGAAGTCAGTGCTTTAACTTCACCTCCTGACGGTGCATTGTCTGTTTTTATGGACAGGCTGGTGAAATTCCACAGGGCGAATCCTGGCTATGAATTTACTTTGATTGGCCACAGTATGGGGCCTTTTATCATTAATGGTATTCTGAGTCGTTACGACATGCTGCCGTATAAAAATATAGTTTATCTGGCTCCGGCATGCAGCTGCGAAGAAACTGCTCAGGTGCTAAGACCTTATTTGGAAAAACACCCTGATTCAACATTTTATGATCTGTGCATTCATCCGCATATGGATGCAAGTGAAATGATGTTCTGGTCCGTTTTGCCGCGCGGCAGTGTGCTGCGTTGGATAGACCTGTATCTGGCTGATCCATTAACTTCAAATGATCATTGCCTTGGAATCTGGCTGAATGCAATGTATTCGATGCCTCGTCTTTTGGGTAAAGTACAGGACCAATGCGTGATCAAGGCATTTGGTCTTTATGATCCTGTCACTAATACCGCAAGGTTAAATATGCCACAGAAACATACTGATTTCAGTGATCCTGTTTTACGTTTCTGGGAACCGCAGTTCTGGCAGATACCACAAAATGTTGTAGCACCTCAAAGCTGTCCGTTTATAGATCGCAGGCACTCCTATAGGCAATTGCAAAGCAAGTGAGCATGTGTTAGAGCAAGTTTAACTCGGCAATTGAAATGCCGCTGAACAAACTTCCTGTGATTCCTAAAAAACCTTGATCAGTGCCGCACAGGTAAAGATTCTTTATTGATGTCTGACCTGTGCGCCCCATTTCTGGTGAGCCAAACAAAGCTCTATTTATTCTACCTGTGAAGCGCTCAATTGTCTTAGGGGTAAAACAGTCAATCATAGCCGCTGTAGAAGTTAGTTCATTCAATCCTGTTACTTCTTCAGTGACGTTGATTATTTTGTTGGTTATTTCACTTTTTGCTTGTTGGTATTCGGCGAATGGCAGTTTAAACCAGTGATGTGGGTTGGCTAAAACTGTGGTGCGTACCATCCGTGGAGGGATATAGTCATCCTCTGAAAAAACAAAATTATCGGGGAAGCATATGACTCCGCTGGTTAAGTCAGCAGGGCGTTGTGGTGCGCTATATCCGAACCCACGATCTCTGCAGAAAAATGTCACTGTAGGCATAGCTGAAAAATCAGGTTCGCTACGCGGAATAACTAATACTTCTATGAAAGCCAGGCTGCCTGGTTCTGATTTAAAAGCACCTCGACACATTTCTGATGTTTCAGGAGCACCGGCACTGGAAAGGACGCTCTTTGCTTCAATAAATTCACCAGTTGCAGTATGCACTCCTGTTACTGCGCACTCGGCTGTTTCCATTTTGATAATATTAGTGCTCAGGCGCAGTTCGCCTCCATTGCTGGTAAATTTGTTTCGCAGTAAATCCAATAAGCCTTTTATGCCTTGAGCTGGCCTGAATAGACCTTGCTCATAAATGGCTTTGAACATAACTGTGAACTGGGTGAAGTCCATGTCGTCTTCTGTTGTGCTTCCGTAAAACATTAGCGGACACAAGATCATATCTTCAAGCAGGGGATCGTTTATAAAATGGCTAATCACTTTGCGGGCTGAATGAAATTTATGTTGAATTCTAATATCTTTGTAGTTTTTTAAAACTTCAGTGAGTTTATCAAACCCATCTTTTTGCCTGGGGAAGTGTTTTGCAATATCAGCTTTAAATGTACTGAAATTATTATCAAAATGCAGAGAAACCCCAGGAAAACTGATTAATGAAAACTTTTGAGGTCTTGGGGCCAATTCTTCGTATGATATGTCTAATTCATGGAGTAGATGGGGGAGGGGATGACTGCCTGGAGCGCTTTGGGGCGCAAAATTAGTCATTGCATGCAGTCCGGTTTCAAGCAGAAGTCCCTCGCGCATATAATACGAGTTCATTCCGCCGATAATTGCATGTCGTTCGCATATGCAAACTTTTTTTCCTGCTCTGGCTAGTCTTATCCCGGCGGCAAGGCCGGATAGTCCGGCTCCGATAATTACACAATCATACTTCATTTTTCTACTCCTCTGAACAGAATATACAGGAATTGAAATTAAATACCTGTGTTAAAATGAAACCTACAGATCTTTTAATAATTTATTGTTTGGAGATATGTCCATTTCGTCATATAAGGCCTTAAGGCTTTCTGATACGTGGCTGAAATCTTCCTTAGGCGGGAAGGGGAATGCCCCTCTACCGCAGTTTTCTACTTGGTGCAATACGCTGGCTATTGATATCTTTTCAATTGGAATTGCAGGTTGATAACCATAGGAATCTTTGTTGTCATCTGCTACTTTATTTACAATACCAGCTTCGCTGAGACGGTATAGAATATCCCTGGTTTGTCTTATTGGAATGCCGCACAAATGAGCAAGTTCTACATCAGGTATCGCAGGTTTCTCGTTAACAAAAGTCTTGACGATCAGTGAGGTTACCTGAACTAAAAGTTTCTTGCGAAGCGCATCGCTGATATTTAAAGCATGAGGTTCGTATTCATAGGTATCGATGTTTTGGTGAGCAAAGGATATTTCAGCGCCAAAAAGCACAATCAGCCAACTGACCTGCAACCAGATAAGGAACAGGGGTAAAGCTGACAAACTGCCATAAATAGTATTATATTTGGATAAGGCAACCTGCAGAATGATATAATTCTTTTGCAGTAACTGATAGGCGGTTCCTGCAATAATTCCGGCTATAAGTGCTGAACTCAGTTTTACTTTTGTATTTGGCATCACCATGTATATAAATGTAAAAAGCAACCATGACAGGAAGAAGGGTATCATGTTGGCAAAAACGATATTAAAAGGACCACTCAGAGTGTTGATCAGGAATGTGCTTTCAGTAAAACGACTTACCTGAGTGCTGACAAAAACGGTCGCGCTGCTGGAAAAGACAACCAGGAGAGGGCATATCAAAATAAGAGAAGTATAGTCACTGAATTTACGGAAAAAAGTACGGTGAGCCTTGATTCCCCAAATATCATTGAACGAGTACTCAATATTACTGATAACTTTTATCACTGTCCAGAAGAGGACAATTACACCAATACTCGCAATCATTCCGCCACGAGCTGAGCGCAAAGTTGTTTCGGCAAAGCCGTAGACTTTTTCAAGAAGCATTTGGTGTTCAGTAAATTTTTCTGCAAGCTCTCTTTTTAGCATGGCTTCAATGCCAAAACCTTTAGCTATGCCAAATATCAATGCAGCTACTGGAACGATAGAAAAAATTGAATAGAAAGTCAAGGCGGAAGCACGCAGCGGGCAATTATCCGTAAGGAAGCCTTGTATTGCCAGTACCATAACCTTGACCAGTTTTACGCATAGAGCTCTGAAGGACGATACTCCATGAAGGTTTATCTGCCAGAGATCTACTGTAAAAAAACGCTTAATATTGAAATTTTTAAAATTCATGAATGATCCCTTGTGAAAATGAATATACTCCTATTATATAAAAATACCTTGTTTTTTGCACTTTGACAAATATTTTGAAAGAATATCTTTATACGTAAGCTTGATTGTGCTGCTGTGTGATTGCAATTGAGTAATGCTGAACTATAGTAACACTGAGTTTTAAACCCAGTAATTAACCCCGATTTTTGTAACATGGATGAAATAAAAAATTCCCGAGATAATACTAAGAAAGAGCAATCAGGTAACGGTTTTAAGTTTCGTTATTGCCTGTATATTGCCGGTGCGCTGCTGGTGTTGCTGGCGCTGTTTTCACATAAGGCAACTGACTATGCCGTCATTGAAGGCGGAAGTGATGAAATGATAAGGAACTGGATTGGCAGTGTGGGTGCTCATCTGTCATGTTTCCTTTTGTATATGTTTGGTGTAGCGGCATATCCTATAACTATTCTTTTGGTAATATGTGCGCTGCGGCCTCTATTGCCTTATCCCACTTTTAGAAGAGGATATTCCGGTGCCTTACTGGCGATAATTATCGGAGTTACTGTGCTGTTTGCCATATCACCTCAAACCTTCTCTGACCGTACAAGTGAACTTGGTATTGGACGCAAATCAGTAGCAACTCATGCTTTGTCCGGCGGGGTGATTGGACAGGTACTTGCTTCTCCATCTGATGGCGAAATGCAGCCCGGTTACGTTCGACGTTTTATTGGAACGGTTGGAACCGTTATTGTGGCAATGGTTTTTTTATTGGCCGGATTGGTCTTTTTGTGGTTAGCAGACTGGCATGTTGTTGCCAGGTCTATGTTGTCAAATGTTCCTGCTGCAGCTGATGCTGTGAATGGGCTTGCAAACCGTCTTCGAGAACGTGAAGCAGCTGCAGGCGTTGTAGGTGCTCCCGCAAAAGAAGAAATTCAAACTGATATAGATGAAGATGAGCGTCGTTCTATCGGTAGTGCCCGTGAAGCGTTGTTAAGGCTTCGTAAGCAAAAATCATCAGAACAGGAATTGGAGTTGGAAAAGACTCATACCCAAGCTCCTGGGTTAGAGCCAGCACCTGTCGCTGAGCCTGAAACTCCCAATGAACTAGCACCACTTGCATCCCCTGCTGTAGTGGCTCATTCTGGTAAATTGAATGACGCAGCTCCTAACGTTACCCCTACTGTAAAAGGGCAGGATGTGACTCCTCCACATCGCAGTGAAGAGTTTATTTCACCTCCAGCTACAATGCTTAGTAAGGGGCCTGAGGCTTCAGGGGAAAGCCTTGCTGCGATCGATCATTCAAAAGAAATACTGCAGCAGACTCTCGAAAGCTTTAACATTGATGGGCAGGTTACCGGTTATGTAAGTGGCCCTCGAGTTACTCGTTATGAAATATCTCTTTCTCCTGGAATAAAAGTTGAGAAAGTTGCGAATATTGGAAATAATATTGCGATGGAGCTTGAAGCCCAAAGCATCCGTATCCTCGCTCCAATTCCTGGAAAGAACGCAGTCGGCGTAGAAGCTCCGAACTCAAAAGCACAGGCGGTCTTTTTGCGGTCTCTTATGGAAACAGATCCATGGAAACGTTGTTCCGGGGAAATTCCGATTGTTCTGGGTAAGGATGTCAGCGGTAAGTCAATCATACTTGACTTGGCAAAAGCTCCGCACCTCTTGATTGCCGGTGCTACAGGTAGTGGTAAAAGTGTTTGTATGAATACCCTGATTATGAGCTTGCTCTTTAGGTTTAATCCGGATGAATTAAGGATGATCCTTGTTGATCCGAAGGTTGTTGAAATGGAGACATATTCTAGCCTTCCACATCTCATTACTCCAGTAGTAAATGACCCGCAAAAAGTTCCTGTTGCACTGCGATGGGCTGTTAATGAGATGGAAAAACGTTATCGCATCCTAGCAAAAGCACGTGTAAAAAATCTGAAAGGGTATAACACAAGAAATATTCCGCCTGAACCAGTCCTTGATGCCGATGGTAAACCCATTCCTGATAAATTGCCGGTGCTTGTTATTATTGTAGATGAGCTTGCTGACGTGATGATGACCGACGCTAAAAGTGATGTTGAAACATCAATTGCCAGAATAGCACAGAAAGGCCGTGCTGCCGGTGTTCATATTGTGATAGCTACTCAGCGTCCGTCAACCAATATTATTACTGGTGTGATTAAGGCCAACCTGCCAACTAGGATTGCATTTAGAGTTGGTTCTATTGTTGATAGTCGTGTGATCCTTGACCAGAAGGGTGCCGAAACGTTACTGGGTAGAGGCGATATGCTGTTCATTCCTCCTGGCAGCGCTAATGTCGACCGTATTCAAGGTGCTATGGTGGCTGATGAGGATATCGAGAAAGTTGTTGATTTCGTTGCGAGTCAAGCGGAGCAGCAGTTTGATAATAAAGTTGTATTAGAAGAAGAGGAGGAAAGCAAAAACGATTCCTCTGAAGCTTCAATTGATGATGCACCTGAAATTGATCCAATTATCAAAAAATATCTTAATCCCGGAGATGATGACTTGATGCGAAGGGCTCTTGAGATTATCTTAATGGAACGCAAAGCCAGCACCAGTTATCTGCAGCGGCGCTTAAAAATCGGTTACAACCGATCTGCCGAACTGATTGATATGCTGGAGGACCGCGGCATTGTGGGACCGCCTGGACCAGGGGGCTCTAAGCGGGAAATACTAGTTTTCGACGAAATAGAGAATGGGTGAGCTGGGAGAACATTACTATGGAATTATGGAAGGATGTAAAAGCAGAGGAATCCAGTGATAGCAGCGATAATGAAAAGCAACTGACACTGGGGTTTGCTGAAAAGAACACATCATTGCCTGATTCCGATAAAGAGGCTCATACCAGTAACAAAGACAAGGATGTTGTTGAGGAGACTGGAAAGACAGAAACCGATAAGCCCGCTGCAAATGCAGGGCCAAATCTTTTTAAACCATCACAGAGCCAGATTGACGCTGCTTTGAAAAAACAGCAGAGCCATGCAAGCGCTCGTGAAAATAAACAGGTCAAGACTGAAATAAAAACTATGCAGGAACTTACAAATAAAGAACCCAAAGCTCCTGGTAAAAAAGCAAAAAACAACGCTGGAAGCTTAGAGGAAGAAACTTTTAAGACTGGCGTTATATCATTTGGAAAATATTTACAGGAGACAAGGATTGAGCAAGGGTATAGCCTTTCTCAAGTAGAAGACGGGACTAAAATTCGATCCTACTATATCGAAGCTCTGGAAAATGAGTTAGTCAATAAACTGCCTCCCGGCGTATTTATTTTTGCATACGTCAGAAGCATTTGTGCTTTTTATAAAATTCCTCAGGGTAAGGTAGATTTTATTCTGGAAGAACTGAAGTCAAAAATTGACAGCAATGTTCCTCAGGAGTTATATGAAAATATCAACTTGGATTACGAAGTTGATCAGGAAAGCGAGCAGCGTTTGAGAAACTTAACATGGCTTATCTCAGGTGCTGCAGTTTTGTTTATTGCAATTGTTACAGTAGCCGTTATTTTATTGCTTCCCGGTAAACCTTCCAAGAAGGTAAATACTATCGTTCAAGGAAGCAAGGTTGATCAGGCCAAGGTTGAAACTATAATTACTGGAAAGCCACAAACTTTGGATATTTCCGCTCTTCCAGTGAATGACAGGTAGTCTTTTTTTCGAAGTGGAGAATATATATATATCACGCTGATTATATCTTATTGTAAATGATTTAAATCAACTTTTAATTGGTAAAATATAAAAATCAGTCTATATTAGAGGCTATGAATATGAAAATTCTGGTTATAAATGGACCCAACTTACAGCTCCTGGGGAGAAGGGAGCCGGAGATTTACGGCAAGCTTACTTTAGAAGATCTTGAGGATCAACTGAAGCAGGTTGCAACTGCGTTGTCAGTTGAGCTTGAATTTTTTCAGTCTAATCATGAAGGCGATATTGTTGACCTTATAGGCAATGCTCCTCAAAATGGTTTTTCTGGAATCATTATAAATCCCGCTGCTTATACCCACACCAGTGTTGCCATCCTTGATGCTTTGAAAGGGGCAGGGCTGCCAGCTGTAGAGGTACATCTAAGTAATGTAAAGTCCAGAGAAGATTTCAGGCACCATTCCTTTACTGCAGCAGCATGTGTTGGAGTGATTGCAGGGCTGGGTTTTGATGGATATGAGTGGGCATTACGTTCACTTGTAAAGATTTTAAATAAAAACGATTAATAATAGCATTTAAGTCAAAAAATTAAATATGAGAGGATTTTTCAACAATGAAAATTGAAGAAATCAAAACAATAGTTAAAATGATGTCCGAAAATGATCTTACTGAATTTAAGATCGAGGCGGAAGAATATAATCTCTGTATCAGGCGTGGTGGAGACAAAACTCAAGTAATTGCCGCCCCTGCACAGGTCATTCAAAGTGCTCCGGTTGCAGCAGCTCCAATTGTTGCTCCTTCCCCAGTTGCTGCTGCAGCTCCTGCCGCTGAAGTAGCAGTCGTTGCTGAAAATACTATTGACTCTCCGATTGTAGGTACCTTCTACCGTTCGCCTTCTCCAGACGCTGAATCTTTTGTACAAATTGGTGATGTTGTGGAGGTCGACTCTGTTATCTGTATTATCGAAGCAATGAAAGTTATGAACGAAATTAAAGCTGAAAAGAGCGGGACTATCAAGAAAATCCTTGTTGAAAATGCGACTCCTGTCGAATTTGGTCAGCCCTTATTCGTCATCGACTAACGCTGGAGTAATAAAGAATGTTTCAAAAAGTACTGATCGCAAATCGTGGGGAAATTGCCCTGCGTGTCATAAGAGCTTGTCGTGAGCTCGGTATAAAAACGGTTGTCGTTTATTCGGAAGCAGATCGTGAAAGTCTGCCTGTTAAATTTGCTGATGAAGCAGTTTGTATCGGCCCTGCCGCTCCTGCTAGCAGCTATTTGCTTATTGAGCGCATAATCAGTGTTGCAGAAATTTGCGACGTTGACGCTATTCATCCCGGATATGGATTTCTCGCGGAAAATGCTCACTTTGCTGAGATTTGTCGCGATTGTAATATTAAATTTATCGGTCCAAGTCCAGAAGCAATGCGCGCACTTGGAGATAAAGCAAACGCTCGTGAAACTATGGACAAAGCCGGAGTACCGACAACCCCGGGAAGCGATGGCCTGATTCATAGTGAAGACGATGCTTTAAAAATTGCTCATGAATTAAGATATCCTGTTATCATTAAAGCTTCTGCTGGAGGCGGTGGTCGCGGAATGCGTATTGCTCATAATGATGCCAGCTTGATTCAGGGATTTCATGCGGCTAGAACTGAGGCTGAAAACGCTTTCGGTAATGGTTCTCTTTACATGGAAAAGTTTATCATTAATCCTAAACATATCGAGATTCAGATCATTGCTGATGAACACGGTAACGTAGTTCATTTAGGTGAACGTGACTGTTCTATACAGCGTCGTCAGCAAAAGCTCATAGAGGAATCTCCTTCGCCAGCGCTGAACGCAAAATTGCGTGAAAAAATGGGTCGTGCCGCGGTAAAAGCAGCAAAAGCTGCGAATTACACCAATGCAGGAACCATTGAATTTCTTTTCAGTGAGGGTGAGTTCTATTTCATGGAAATGAATACACGTATCCAGGTTGAACATCCTGTTACTGAAGAAGTAACCAATACCGACCTGATTCAAGAAATGATTAGAGTTGCTGCCGGGGAAAAACTTTCATTTAATCAGAAAGATGTAAAGGTTGAAGGGCATGCTATTGAATGTCGCATCAATGCTGAAGATCCAGCACGTAACTTTACGCCAAGCCCGGGCAAAATTGACCTCTTTATTCCTGCAGGCGGTATTGGCGTGAGAATTGACTCTCATGTCTATAGCGGTTATACAATCCCTCCTTATTATGACAGCATGATTGCTAAGCTGATTGTAAAAGGCAAGGATCGTAAACAGGCTCTTATTAGATGTCGCCGCGCTTTGGAAGAGTTTACTGTTGAAGGGATCAAAACTACTGTCCCTTTTACTCAGCAGGTTATTGCTAAAAAAGACTTTGCTCAAGGCAAGTATGACACTGGCTTCATTGAAAAAATGATGCAGGAACAAGGTAAATAGTTTTCCTTAATGGATTCCAATATACAAGGAGAGTAAATTATGAACAAGACAGCTGCAAAAGCTAAGAAAGAAGTTGTTGAAGCCATCGCCTGTGAAAAAGGCACTGAGCTTGGTTTGATTAAAATCCACGAGAACGTCGTATGTTCGATTGTGCGTAAAGCTGCACTTTCAGTGCCGGGCGTATCTCGTTTATCAGGTAGTTCTTTTGTAGATAATATTGCTGAAATCGTTGGTAGCCGCAAAATTCATGACCGTGCTATCGATATTAATATGCATGATGACAAAGTTGATGTTGAGATTAAGGTTAACATCAAGTTTGAATTTAAAGTTCCTGAAGTTGCTGAACATGTTCAGACTGCGATTATTGAGCAAGTTGAAAGCGTTACTGGTATGATTGTTACCGGGGTTAACGTTGTTGTTCAGGAAATAGAAGACGCGATGGAAGAGGAAGACGTCGACACTGAAGTACCGGAAGTACAATAAACCGCAGGTGTGAATCATGCAGGAACTAATCAATAAGATTATTCAGTTCGGAAAAATTCAGGGAAATGAGTTTAACAAAGGATACCTGACCGGAGTTGCAATCGTAGTACTGGCTATTCTGGTTTTGCTGGTTCTCAGAATTATACTGGCTCTGATTTTTCGCAAGAAACGCTGTTCCAGCATTAAAATCAAATCTGATAACGGTGACACTTGTGTTTCACGTGCGGCAATCACTTCTGTCGTAAAGTCTCTGGAAAAAGAATTTAAATTTATAAATATTTCCAGAGTAAATCTTTATGCTACTAAAAAAGTACAGTTTCTTGACGTTCTGATTGACTTTGATGCTTCTGGAGGAGGATTACCTCCTCAATCTGACAAGTTTAAAGAACGAGTGCTTGAAGCTGTAAAAGAAGTATTTGGTATAGCAACAGTTAGAAAAGTTCACATTCACCTTCGTAACATCAATCTTGACAAAGCACCTGTAAAAACTTTGCCAAGTGTTAATGTCCCGAAAATTGAAGTTGCTAAAAGTACATCAACTACAGAGAAGGCGTTTAAACCGGAAATAAAATCTGATGCAACTGATACTAGCATCTAATTCTGAACGCCGTAAAATATTGCTCAAAGAGATGGGGCTTGATTTTGTTCAAGTTCCATCTTTTACTGTAGAGGTGGGGGCAGGGGATTGTTATTGTTCAGATGTCCCTCTTGTTAATGCCTCTCGTAAAGCTGATGATATTGCTACTAATAACCCTCAATCCTTAGTCATTGGTGCTGATACAGTAATTGAGTGGGAAGATACGATTATCGGCAAACCTCAGGATATAGGTGATGCAAAACGTATTCTTATGATATTGTCAGGGAGTACCCATTCTGTTGTTACAGGAGTTGCTTTGCGCTGCGGACTGCACAGCATACGTGTTGACTTTGCAGAGTATACGCGAGTCAAATTCAAAAACTTCTCTGAGAAAAATGTAGACGAATATCTTAACGTCGTACATGTTCTTGACAAAGCTGGCGCTTACGCAATTCAGGAATATGGAGAAATGTTAGTTGATTCCATTGATGGCCCTTTAGACAATGTCATAGGCCTTCCTTGCACAAAATTAAGCCAGTCACTTAATGCTTGCTCTTTGTTGTTCAAATAAGTCATTATTCGCCCAACTCTATTCAATTACTTGAGCATAAATTCATAATAATTTCTCTATCATCAAAATCATATCGTTTACCATTAATTTCCTGATAGGTTTCGTGCCCTTTCCCCGCAACTACTATGAAATCATCAGGCTTCGCTAGCTTTGCAGCAAGTTTTATTGCAGCTTCACGGTCAGGGTTCGTCAGAACGCCAGATTTTTCCTTGAAGCCGGTCATAATATCATCAATTATCAAAAGTGGATTTTCAGTGCGTGGGTTATCGCTTGTAACAATGACTATATCTGAATATTTCTCTGCCGCATGTGCCATTCTCGGGCGTTTTGAACTGTCTCTATCTCCACCGCAACCAAAAACTGTTATTAAGCGTGCTGGAGCTATATGGCGTAGATTTTTAAGGACGTTTTCCAAAGCGTCATCGGTATGAGCATAGTCTACAAAATAACTTACCTCGCGTTGATCTCTGAAACTCTCAAGTCTTCCTGGGATTGATGTTTTTTCTGCAAGTATTGATAAAATTCTTTCAGGATTGATTCCTGTAAAAACTGCAGCGCAGAAAACACCTACGCAGTTATAAGCATTGTATTCTCCAATAAGTGGAGTTTTAAATTCATGGATTTGTTTATATAATTTCAGCTTACAGGTTGAACCATTGTGATCAGACCGCAGTTTTATTATTTGACAATCAGCATTACTACTTTGTCCAAACGAGACTTTGTTTGAAGGCTCAATTTCCTGATATAGGCGTTTGCCGAAGGAGTCATCAATATTTATTATTGCAGTACCATTATTTGCAAGGCATTCCTTAAATAAACGGGCTTTTGCATTGAAATAATTTTCCATATTCTGATGGTAATCAAGGTGATCTCCAGATAAATTTGTAAATATTGCAGTCTTGAAAGAGGAGCTCCCTGTACGATGTTGGTCTAAGCCATGGCTGGATACCTCCATGACTGCAGCTGAGCAACCAGCTGTTTTGATATCATTAAAAAGCTTCTGGAGTTGAAAAGCTTCTGGAGTTGTCCGTTGTGCGTTTAAAATTTCATTGCCACACCGGTATTCAACGGTGCTTAGTAAGCCTGTTCTAATTTGACTTTCTGTTAAAACTTTATGAAGAAGATAAGCACATGTTGTTTTTCCGTTGGTTCCAGTAATTCCATGTAAATCCAAGTGAGTGCATGGGATATCAAAGAAAAATTCACAAAGCAGAGCATATGAGTGATATGTGTCTGTGACTTTTATTTTATTAATACAGTCAGGATACTTCGAAATATTACGAGAGCAAATGATAGTTTTCGCTCCATTATTGATTGCGGTATCAATGAAATTATGACCATCTGTTTGAGCTCCGGGAATGGCACAGAAAATTGCACCGGGGCTGACTTTTCGTGAATCGCAGGTTATGGTTGTTATCTCACTATTATCTACTATGTGAGATTCAATTACAAATTTGGATATGTATTTAAAATATTCTTCAAACAGCTTCATGTTCAGGTAAAACTTTTTCCAGTTTCATGCCTCGTGAGGCTTTTAAAAAAATAGTGTTTTTTTGTTTAGATAGAGTTCTCACTGTTTTACATGCAGACTCAGAATCTTTGAAAAAATAAGTTTTTTCCGGTAAATCAAGATTATTAACAGATTGGCTCATTTGCTGTCCGATTAGGCAGAATGTTGCCATCGGAAATTTGCCAAAAGCATGATTCAGTACTCTCATATGTTCTGAATGACTTTGCTCTCCAAGTTCAAGCATGTCTCCAAGTACGAGCAGCAGTCCGTCTTCCTGATTAAATTCAGCTAACCAGTCTAGAGCAGAAACTACGCTTTCAGGGCTTGCATTATAGGCATCGTTAACCCAGTTAATGCCGTTAATGACTTCTATCTTCATGCGCATTCCAGGCAACGAGCATATGCGCAAGCCTTCAATAATATGTATTGGCTGTACTCCGATAGAAAGAGATACCGCCGCCGCTGCAGCAGCGTTTATAGCCTGATGTGCGCCTGAAAGTTTCCATTTAATTTCAAATGATTCGCCATTCAAACAGTTAAAGTTCAATCTAATTTGACTGCCTTGCAGGTTTCCTCCAAGGTACTCTGCCTGAACATCGGCTTGTGGTTCAAGTCCAAATGAAATGGTATTAAAACTGGCAGTCTTTCTTTTTAGAAGTGTCACCTGTGGACACTGGTAAGGTATTACTGCCGTTCCATTCTGTTTTAGTCCAGTAAAAACTTTAGCTTTTTCAGATGCAACACCATTTAAGTCTTTTAAGAATTCAAGATGACATGGTGCAATTGAAGTTATCAGCGCAACATCAGGTTCAGCTGTGCAGCTTAACGGTTCTATTTCCCCAAAGTGATTTGTGCCCATTTCAAGAACACACAAGCGGTGTTCCTGGTTCAAATTAAAAATATTCTGTGGAACTCCAACCTGATTATTTGTGTTGTTCTTGGTTGCATAAACTCTATGTTTTCCAGTTGCAGCACAGAATATTGACTTTATAATCTCTTTTGTACTGGTCTTGCCCATACTACCGGTTACAGCAGCAATTTTCAAGTTGCCAAGACTGCGCCGATAATAGTTTGCAAGTTCCTGGTATGCAGTCAAAGTATTGCTTACCATATAAACAGGGACTGGAAAGTTTAGCTGGTTAGATTCAGCATACTTTTTTTCAATGCAAAGAGCAGCTGCGCCTGCTTCTACAGCTTTATACAGAAAGTTATGCGCATCAAAAACTTCACCTTTCAAGGCTATGAAAAGCGCCTCGGAACAGTTTACACGAGTGTCAGTGATTACATCTGAAAGACTGCATTCAGGACGCAAGTCATTGAGCCATTGTCCTGTCATGGCGGATTCTATATCTGCAGTTGTAAAAAGCATGTTGTTCATTATTTATACAATAGATCGAAAGTACTCAATAGTTTTCTTAAGTCCATCACGCAACTGAATTTTAGGGTACCAATCCAAAATACTTTTTGCTTTTGAGATATTTGGTTTTCTCTGGGTTGGGTCATCCTGAGGTAATGGTTTGATGATCTTTTGTGATTTAGAGCCTGTTAATTCGATAATGATATCGGCAAGCTCATTCATGGTGAATTCTTTAGGGTTCCCAAGGTTTATTGGTCCTGTCACTTCACGAGGAGTCGCCATCATTTTTATAAGGCCTTCAATTAGATCTGAGACGTAACAAAAGCTTCTCGTCTGATTGCCATCACCATATATAGTGATATCTTTATTGTTTAGAGCCTGTACAATAAAATTACTTACTACACGCCCGTCATCCGGAAGCATATTAGGGCCATATGTGTTGAAGATTCTTACGACTTTAATGTCAACACCAACTTGTTTGTTATAGTCAAAGAAAAGAGTTTCTGCACAACGCTTGCCTTCGTCATAACAGCTCCTTGGTCCAATGCAATTGACATTCCCCCAATATTCCTCAGTCTGAGGGTGTTCAAGAGGATTTCCATATATCTCAGAAGTGCTGGCCTGGAGAATCGGAACCCCTTGGCGTTTAGCCATGCCGAGCATATTTATAGATCCGCTTACACACGTTTTAGTTGTATGAATAGGGTTATTTTGATAATGTACCGGTGAAGCAGGGCAGGCCAGATTAAATATGGCATCAACCTCTAAAAAAATAGGCAAGGTAATGTCATGCCTGATTAGTTCAAAATTTGGATGGCCAATTAAATGTCTGATATTCTCTTTACTGCCAGTATAGAAATTATCGATACATATAACATCGTAATCATCATCTATTAATCTGTTACACAAGTGGGAACCTATAAATCCGCTTCCACCAGTGACAAGAATTTGTTTCCGCTTCATCAGTTATCTGAGCTCCTCGTCATTAATATTAACTATGGCTTTTACCTTCTGTCCTCTGAAGACGACCCGAAAGGTTCGATTTTTATCGATATAATAGATCCAAGTGCTGTTTGTCAAAGATGGAGTTCTGCATGCTGCTGGCAAGCCACAAGTCAAAATAACCTGATTTTTGGTCATGCCTCGTTTGAGCATACCGTCAAGCATGGTTTGGATAACTTCTTTTTTCATGCCTTTTGTGTAAAACTCACGCGGCTTGAGTGTCAGAATCTGTTTTATATAAACACGCATTGGAACCAGCATCAGTTGAGGATCAAAAAGGATAGTGTATTGTTGACCGTCTTTTGTTTTAAAAACAAGTCGGTAATCAGTAGCTTCAATTGGAATAACCTCTGTTCCGAAAGGTATAATTCTGCCAGTCTGGTAGTTGAGGCCATTGATTTGTGCAGGATTTTGATACCAGATATTTGATTTGGTATAGACTTTGCCGTTTAATGGTTGTTGCAGAACCTCAGGCACTACAATTTGGTTGATACATCCTGCAAGTATGAATAATGCAGCCAGTGAAGAAATAGCCAGTGTTAAACGGCGAAACATATATAACCCTTTCTTTGTATTATCTATATGAATTGATAAAATTTACATCATTAACTGAATTAAACAAGGGTAAAAGGTGTTATTTTTCAGGGTGTATATAAAAAAACCGGAGCAAGAGCCCCGGTTGTAAAAAATCTTTAGAAAAAGTTAATAAGTTAACAGAAAACTTCACGCAGATTAACTTTGGCACTTTCATCAAGTGAAATCAAAGTTTTAGTGTGCTGGATGCCTTCCAGTTCGTGTGTCATTTTATTGGCAACGACATCAGAAAGCTGAGCATTATCTTTGGCTCTAACCATTACTACCAGATCATATTCCCCGGCTACAGTGTAAACCTCGGATACGCCATCCATAGACATTAAATCCTTGATTACCTGTTTAAGCTGCGGACGTTTGACATTTACCAAGACGATTCCAGTTACCATTGACGATTCCTTTCATTTATCTCGATTAAAGAGTTAACGAAGCATCTCTTAAAGCTTAAGTTCTACAATAACTGCGGCAGGACGCATTTCAAATGAAAAATTAATATTTTAGAAGACATTAAAGCATAAAAACAGGTTGATTATTGACAAGAATGTAATGCGGTTAGAACATATCCTGTGACTGACTTGTTCCTGTCATTGGTACAAAGCGAACTGCTATGCTGTATTGAGATTCATAAGAATCCGCGCGCCTGGTTATAATAGTAAGTTCTTGAATACCAAAGGAACTACCCAGCGGAATAACCATTCTTCCGCCTTCTTTTAGCTGCTTAATTAATTCTTGAGGAAGTACCCTTGCGGCAGCAGTAACAACAATGCCGTCATACGGCGCATTTTCCGGCCAGCCTTCACCACCGTCTGCTGTTTTCAGAAAGATATTCTTATAGCCCAATGCATCCAGTCTGATTTGAGCTGACTGACGTAAATCATCAATGATTTCTATTGAATATACCTTGTCAACAATTTCAGCAAGAACGGCAGCCTGATAGCCGGAACCTGTTCCGACTTCAAGAATTTTGTCGGTGGAAGCCGGTTCAAGCAGTTCTGTCATAAGTGCGACGATATAAGGCTGTGAAATGGTTTGTCCCATTCCAATAGGCAAGGGGGAGTCTTCATAAGCGGCACCAGAAATTCCTTCAGGTATCAGTCGATGCCGTTCGACTTTTTTCATAGCGTCAATCACCAGCGGGTCTTTTACACCGCGACTGATGATTTGACGTGTAACCATCTGTTCTCTCTCAAGCATTCCCTCAATCTCCTCTTTATATGCTTCAGTGAATTATTCTGCTTAGCTGTGGGCAGACCTCTGTTTCAAATTTAACGAACTCTCTTTCAAGCTTAATTTGTTCTTTAATCTTCAGGTTCTTTCGCATTAAGCCAAACTGTTCTTTGTCAGGAGTCCATTCTGGAGCTCTAACATTCTGGAAATTAGGAATAAGCAAGTTGTAATTGCGTTTTTGATAAAGGCTTTTTCCTTTTAGAAATGAATATTCAATTGAGTTGCGCACAATATTTTTTAACTGTTCATAGGATATATTATAGCGCTTTACAGCCTTGACGTATTCCATTGTCAGGTTTGAACGGTTTACCCCCTCATCATCTGTACAAATGACAACAGGGACTCCATTTTTACGATAAAGGTCAAATGGGTGATCATTACCTTTTACACCGAGAATTCCTTCATTACTGCTGAGACAAACCTCAACACAAATACCATTTTCACGCATTCTTTTGATTAATTGCGGAAGGTTTTTTTCCCATGCAATCGATATTGCATGGCCCAAGCGCTCAGCATGTCCTTCAGAAATTGTTCTAGCTATGCGATCCTGCATAGGTTCAACTGGAGAGTCTCTGAGTACTAGCTCACCTGCATGCAACGTCATGTGCGGTTTGTTTAGTTTTTGCCAGAGAAAGTTTAATATTTTCATTTGGTCAGAGAAACACTGACGGGAAAAAGGCATGTCTTCAGGCTGAACTATGTTATGTGCAACGATACGTGGATCAAGCTCTACTGCTTTCATATTGCAGTAAGCCATGGCAAAGAATGTTTTGTTATTAACGTTTCTCCAGGTTTCAAGTATATACCTGACTGTTACAGGGAAACCACCTTCTCCATACTTGCTTAAAAGCAGCTTGTGAGCTTCAACTTCAATGCCATTGAGAGCAGTTACAGTTTTTTCACCAATCCTGGCCTTTTTGTATGCTATTTCAGCATAGTGGAAAGCATTTTCAAGATTATCTATCGAGAATCCTTGCAATGAGTTTTCTACAGGGCGCTGATCTACTAAGGATAGAATGAGCTCAAGGTAGTTGACATTCTGGGTTTGATTACGATGGATTACTTCAGCCAGCATTTGTCCGAATGAGCGATTAGTGCTTAACATTCTTAAAAATGTAGCAAAAAAATGATCATGTATTTTACCGGTTATATAGGCGCCGCGAGTACTTATTGCATCACGGTAAACGTAATAAGCTTTTTCATTTTCCGGTTCTTTAAGCTTTTCGGCCGGAACTAGTTTTGCCTGTTGCTGTGCTGAAAGTTTTGCGGCAGCATTGGGCTTGTAAAATTGTTTGGATGAGGGGTCAAATAAAAGTTTGTTTCTGGCAGCAGATTCAAGAAGAAATTCACCGTAGGTTGCTCCGAGTAAGTGATTATGAAGGTCGCCGCCTTTAGGCATTCTTACTAAAAATGCTATCAGTCCGGGAGTACAGCCTTGTTTTGCGGTTTTAAAAATTTTTTCCGGAGCGGATGTTCCAGATTGGTTGCCTTCAAAACTAGCCTTCAAGGGCGCGCATAATGCTACTAAAACGCATACAAACAATGCAACAATAAATTTTTTTCTTGAGGTTTTTCCCTTCATAAACACACCTGTTTTTTTGCTTTTTGTCTTATTTTTTCATTTGGATTTGACCATTAGACTCTCAAGCAGGAGGTTTTGTTCAATAATTCCTTTTTTATAATTATATATGTTGAGAAGCTGTTTGAAAAGAGTTTTTTATTAAAGATTAAAGGTTTTTGCCTCAGGTAGTGGATGTTATTTCATTAGGAAAGGGAGGAAGAAAATAGTAGAAGAGGGTGCTGAACACCCTCCTTAAAGTATAAATTAGCGAAGGCCTACGGCTTCTCGAACCTTGACCATGGTTTCTTCAGCCAACGCACTAGCTTTTTCGCCGCCTCTGCGAAGAACTTCGCTAACAAAATCCATATTATTTACGAGTTCTTCACGACGCTTGCGCATCGGCTCAAAGTATTCCCATAAAATTTCAAATAGTTCTTGCTTTGCATGACCGTAACCGTAGTTTCCGGCACGGTATTTTTCTTTCATTGCTTCAACTTGTTTTTCATCAGCAAAAAGCTTAAACAGCGCAACTACATTACAGTTTTCAGGGTTTTTTGATTCTTCAAGACCTTTGCTGTCAGTTACAATGCTCATTACTTTTTTTCTTACAGCTTTCTTGTGACCGAAAATTGGAATTGTATTGTCATAGCTTTTAGACATCTTTTGACCGTCAATCCCTGGGATGACCATTACATTTTCACGGATGTCGCCTTCAGGGATGGTGAAAACATCACCATAGATATTGTTAAAGCGAATTGCGATGTCACGAGTGATTTCCAAATGCTGCTTTTGATCTTTGCCAACGGGAACAAGATCAGACTGGTAAATCAGAATATCTGAGGCCATCAGTACTGGGTATGAAAACAGACCGTTGTTTGGAATAAAACCTTTGGCAATTTTATCCTTATAGCTGTGGGCACGTTCAAGCAGACCGACAGTTGTAATATTGTTAAGTATCCATGTCAATTCACATACTTGTGGAACATCAGACTGGCGGAAGAATACAGTTCTATCTGTATCGAGTCCACATGCCAGGAAATCCAATGCAACTGAGTTGATATTTTCCTGTAAATGCTTTGGATTCGGTTGTGTGGTCAACGAATGATAATCTGCAATAAACAGATAAGCTTCGCCTTTTTTCTGCAGCTCCACTGCCTGCCGCATCATTCCGAAGTAATTGCCGATGTGCGGCACTCCGGAAGGTTGTATTCCTGAAAGTATTCTCATTATTATATTTCTCCTGAAAAGGCTTATGCCTTAGTAACTTTTATTTTAGCGGTAATTCCGTTAACATCTATAGGTTCTTCACTGAGGTTTGAGTTTTCCTCAATACTAAGAGCTAAAACTTCGTTGCAGATATATTCTTTAAAGTTGTTCAGTGCAGCCTTATAGTCGCTTTCAAGCTGATATTCAATATTAATGCGGTCAGATACTTCAAAATCCATATCTTTGCGCATATTCTGAATTTTGCTGACAAACTCACGAGCGAAGCCTTCTTCTTCAAGTTCACGGTTAAGAACAGCATCCAGAGCTATTGTTATGCCACCCTCATTTGCTACAGTCATTCCAGCTTTTTCTTCGCGCTGAATGATGAGGTCGTCAGCGGTGATTTCAAGAGTGCTACCGTCGCTGAAAGATAGTTCAGTTGTTCCGCCCAACAGGATATTATCAATTTCAAGAGCGCCAATCTGTGAAATTTGAGTGGCAGCTTCTTTCATTAATTTACCAAGCTTGCGGCCCAGAACTTTGAAGTTGGCTTTTGCTGTACGGTGTACAACTTCATTTTCATTAGCGCTGAATTCAATTTCTTTGACATTCAGTTCTTCAGAAATAATCAACGAAGTATCTTCAAGCATTTTCCGAACTGCATCATCATGGACAACAACAACAGCTTTAGCTAACGGCTGACGTACTTTCATCTGATGCTGTGAACGCAGACAGCGTCCGAGTGATACCGCAGTCATTGTATTGTCCATTTGTTTTTCAAGGTAGACATCACGACGGCTATTGTCGGCCTGCGGGTAATCACAGAGATGTACCGATTCAGGCATATCTTCAGTGCGCAGGTTTTTATATATAGCTTCAGTTGTAAAAGGTATGAACGGCGCAGCTGTTTTACAGAATGTCAGCAATACAAAATGCAGAGTTTCATAAGCTTCATCTTTGTCGGTGTCATTCTGGCTTTTCCAGAAACGACGACGACTACGGCGGATATACCAGTTGGTCAAGTCTTCTACAAACTTCTCAAAACGGTTAGCCGCTTTCTGCAAGTTGTAGTTGTCCATTTCAATCTGAATTTCCTCAACCATTTGAGCCAGTGAGCTCAATATCCAGCGGTCAAGAGGATTTGAAGGATTTTCAGGCCCTCTGCTTCCACATTTTGGTTGCCATTTATCAACATTGGCATAAGTTACAAAGAAGCTGTATGCATTCCATATAGGGATCATTACACCACGCAGAACATCTTTGATGCCGGTTTCGCTGAACTTCAAGTCTTCACCGCGGACAACCTGAGAGCCCAGCATGAATAGACGCAGCGCATCAGCGCCATAGTTTTCAATTACATAGGTTGGATCTGGATAATTTTTCTTACGCTTGGACATCTTCTGGCCATCTTCGGCAAGTATTAAACCATTTACAACAACATTCTGGAATGGCGGTTTATCAAAAAGAGCCGCGCCGAGAACAACCAGAGTGTAGAACCAGCCACGAGTCTGATCGAGCCCCTCAGCAATAAAGTTTGCCGGAAAGTTCTTCTCAAAATGTTCTTTGTTTTCAAAAGGATAATGCTGCTGTGCATAAGGCATGGAACCGCTTTCGAACCAACAGTCAAGAACCTCTGTGACACGGCGCAGAGGAGCATTGCCATCCTTGGAAGGTATTTCGACTTTATCCATGAAATGCTTATGAATGTCATTGACTTTTTCACCAGTCAATTTTTCAAGTTCTTCTACTGAACCAATACAGACCACTTCGTCTTCGGCGTTTCGCCAGATTGGAAGCGGGCAGCCCCAGTAACGGTTACGACCAATATTCCAGTCGCGGGCATTGGCCAGCCATTTTCCGAAACGGCCTTCTTTTATATGCTGCGGCGTCCAGTTGATCTGAGCATTAGCCGCAATCATTTTATCTTTAACTTTTTCAATATTTACAAACCAGGTTGGCAGAGCACGGTAAATCAATGGGCTGTCACAACGCCAGCAGTGAGGATAATTATGCTTGATTTGACCACGATGAACCAGCTTACCGTCCTCTTTGAGGCGTTTGATAATTTCTTTATCACACTCTTTGACGTAACGTCCCTGGTAGTCATTAACATCAGAGGTGAAGCAGCAGGATTCATCGATCGGACATACTTCCGGTAATCCATATTCTTTGCATATCGCATTGTCATCTTCACCAAATCCCGGAGCAGTGTGAACAATTCCAGTACCGTCTTCTGTGCTGACATAATCGGCCAGTAAGACTTTAAAGGCGCCTTCGGATGCGAGTTCAGAGAAATAACCGAAGAGTGGCTCATAGCGTTTGCCTTCAAGGGTTGACCCTTTGAATCTTTCCACAACTTCCGGCATTTCGTCAGGTTTGTAATAAGCGCTTAATCTGGCTTCAGCCATAATAAAGAAGCTGTCGCCATCTTTGACCTTGACATAATCTACATTGGGGCCGACTGCCAGCGCAAGGTTTGAGGGCAGTGTCCACGGAGTAGTTGTCCAGGCCAGAAAATAAGTATTTTCATCATCAAGGCTTTTGAAACGTATGGTTATTGCCGGATCCATAACCTCAATATAACCCTGATTAGCTTCAAAATTTGACAAGGGTGTAGCACAGCGAGGACAATAAGGCAGAATTTTGTAACCTTCGTAGATCAGGCCTTTGTCCCAAAGCTGACGAAATACCCACCAGATTGACTCCATATAGTCAAGGTCCATAGTGCGGTAACCGCCTTTGAAGTCAACCCAGCGTCCCATACGGTTAACAACCTGCTCCCATTCAGCAGTGTACCGCAAAACAATACCACGGCATGATTCATTGAATTTATCGATACCGTAATTTTCAATTTCCTGCTTATTGGCGAGGTCGAGTTCTTTTTCCATTTCGTTCTCGACTGGCAAGCCGTGGCAGTCCCATCCGAAAGTACGGGAAACATATTTTCCACGCATGGTTTGATAGCGTGGAATTACATCTTTAATAGTACCTGCCAGCAAATGTCCGTAATGCGGCAGACCGGTGGCAAACGGAGGTCCATCATAAAAAACGTACTCTTCGCTGCCTTTGCGATTATCTAAAGACTTTTCGAATATCTTGTTTTCTTTCCAGAAATCGAGGACTTTGCCCTCCATCTCGGCAAACTTGGGTTGATTGCTTACAGGTTCAAACATTTATCGTCCCGTTGATTTATTTTATTAAATGATATAATATTTTGATATTTTATGCGAATGCTTTTGATCTTTTTGCCGGCCTGAATTTCGAAAACAGCCAGATCATCCTGAATTGATTTGATATTCAGAATTTCAAGTCTGGTGCCGTTGTTGACGAAAACCTCAAACGGGCCGGCTCTTTCACCAGAGCTTTCCACAGCTAAGTTTTCAAAAAAACGCTTATCATAAACACGACCATCAGTTTCAACTGGTTGTGCTTCAAGATCGTCCTTGATGGGGTTGATTGATTCAACAGCTTTTGCTTCCAGTTCTTCTTTAGTGGGAAGCTTTAAACGTTGGCGCTGGGCGCGTTCCTGATTTTGCTTTACCTTGATGTTAAGCAAGCTGGAGGTCAGGTTGGCTGACTCACCCACATCGAGCATTTCATCAATGCTGGTTTCCTTAGCTTTGGCCGTACGCAATTTGAAAGCCAGATAGCCCGGATAAATATAAGGTGCCAACAGACCAAGGAAAAAGTGTAAAAGCACCTTGTGCCCACGCATTTCAGCAATTGTTGCCGCCAGAAAGCCACTGCCAAGCCAGAAGGCATAAATAATGAAAGCATAGCCTATAATTTGCCAGTCCGGCCATACTCCGGCACGGAATACTACCATGATAAAGCTTTTAAGCGACAATATTGCGCCCACAATCATTTGTAGAATGGCTGACAGCATAATATAGACTGCTCCCGGTTATTGTTTCTAAATCCGTATATGATAATCAATAAAGTACATTTTTATTAAACTGAATACTATAATTCTAAATTGAGAATTTTCGAGCTGTATAATCAGGTTTTTTTTAATTAATCAAATCTGTACATATTTGTGATAAAATTGAGATGATCCGTAATTTTTTTAATAAAAATGCATAACAGGTGCAATATACTTGTTTGTGTCGCGTTTTAATAATCGAAGCATCCGCGGAAAGATGATTCGAAACAAACAAAAATTTATGGAGTTGAAAAATGAGAACCAGAACTGTAATGATGCTGATGGCTGTCGGAATTTTCGGTGCCGCTTTTAGCTCAATGGCTGAAGATTCCAAGTGTAATGACGCCGGTAAAGACGTAAAAAAATGCAAAGCAGATAAGAAATGCGGCAGAGGTATGCTGCGCAAATACATTAATGAGAAATATCCGGAAGAAGTAAAAGCAATTAAAGAATTGCGCAAAACAGACCCTAAAGCTGCAAAAGAAAAAAGCAAAGAGCTTATCAAAAAAGCCTTCAGGGAAATGTCTCCTGAAATGAAAGAAAAAATGCGCAAACGCGGCAAAGAAATGCATAAAAATGTAAAGGCTTTTATGTATGCCCGTGAAAAGTATCCTGAAGATATGAAAGCTTTAAAGGAACTTCGTAAAAAAGATTCTAAAGCCGCAAAAGCTAAACTTGATGAGTTGATTGAAAAAGCTAAAAAAGAAATGCCTGAAGACTGGAAGTCAAAAAGATCTAAACATCACAAGATGGGCAGACATGGCAAAATGATGGGCATGCATGCGCTTCAAACAAAATACGGCAAAGAGATGAATGAAATTCGCGAGTTGCGTAAGACTGACCCTAAAGCTGCTAAAGAAAAGTTCGAAGCTTTGAGAAAACAAGCAAAATCTGATTTTAAAGCTGAACGTGAAAAGTTCATAGCTCTGGTTAAGAAATATCGCGAAACAAAAGATCCTAAACTTCTTGAAGAAATCAAGGCTGATGTAGCACAGTCTACTGAACGTAGAATTGAGTTCAGAAGAAAAATGGTTCAAAAGATGCAGGAACGTTTAAATTCTGAAAGCAAGAAACTGAAAGACGCTGAAGCTAAAAAAGATGAAATCGTAAAGAAACGTGTTCAGGAAATTGTACAGGATCCAAACCTGAACTGGTAAATGAATTGTTATAATTGTGATTTTAAAGTCCCGTTGTTATGACGGGGCTTTTTTTATGCAGTTTTCACAGGAAATCTCAACATCGCAAATGCTCCTGAATTTTGATTGTTTGCCAGCTTTACCGTTCCGTTATGAAGGCATGTTATTTGTCGAACAATACTGAGGCCAAGGCCCGAGCTTTTTCTGCCGCCGCTGGGCCTTGGCAATGAATAAAACTTCTCAAAGACACGCTCCTGAGCATAACCAGGAATACCTGTGCCATGATCTTTGATTTGAATAACTGCCGAGCCGTTTGAGCATGATAATGATATGTCTATTTCTCCATTTTTAGAGGACAAATCTACTGCGTTTTTGATTAAATTGTCAATGGCTTCTCTGATTAGAAACTTGTCTCCGGAAATCCTGGCAACATTTTCATGAATATTCAAGTTAAATGACCTTACAGTGAAAAACTTTTTCTGCCAGTCGGCTATAGATTCTTCTAAAACTTCGTTAATGGTAAATGTCTATTTTGCTTCTTCCTGACTTTCCAAGTAGCTTTTTCTTACAGTTCTTTTGAAGCTGTTTGTCAGCGGGTAAACTCCGATGATGAATAACAGGAAAAATACTATAAACGTTTTTAGTTGGATACTCACCGGCAAAACTCCTCGGCTAAAGAGTGGTGTATCCCCGATGCGTAACAATAGGCTGTGCTTCATGCGTAATTTGTTTCAGTTTTTATATGAGTATTTACAGTGCATTCCATGTTGGATGCCGACTGCGAAACATTATTCTTTCTACGAATATTCTGTAGAATATATAAATTATCATGATAAGATTAAGGTTTTCAAATCGCCAGCATAAAGCATTTAATGTTCACATCTCTTTATCCCCGTAATAATAGCTTTTAATATAATTATAATTCAAAAAAAGAGAGAGTTCTATGCCAGGTTTTTATGATAGTTTATATGACAATATCAAAGATTTAAGTGAAAAGTGTCCGGAATTCAAAAATTATTACCTCTTTCTTGAGGGTATGAATAGAGCTGGAATTTGCTATGGCCTAACCCATTCATGGGGATTTGCCGTATTATCAAATGATCGAAGTACTTTTTTTAAAAGACTCAAATTTTTGATTCTTGATTATAATAACATCTGCTCATCAGGAGGAACCGCTGTTCACGAAATTATTCGTTTAGCAAAAATGTTTAATATACAAATTAATAACGGAATAGCCTTAAGTCAAATAGTAAGAGTCGCATTAGATCGAATCAGGCAGCATCCTATATTAATGAATGGATATTTCAGAGAGATACAGAAGAATCATATAAAACAAAAAATACCAAAAGAAGTAATGGTAGAGTTATATTCATACTCATTAGACAGAGTAAGAGGAGCTGATTTAAAGAATCCACCCGACCAGCATCTCAATAGTGAGTTATTAGTATCAGGTTTTTCTCAAGATTTAACCCAAAAAAACTACAATGATCCCGAAATAGGACAACGCCTAAAAACCATCATGGGTTTAATAAAAAATTATAATGGATATTATGAAAGTCAGTCTTTTGATTTAGTTGTTTCAATTCGTGGTTTTCTAGATCGACTTCTTTTATTGCAAAGCCCCTACGCTTCTTTTTTTGATAACAGAAACTGGAAAAAACGCCACGTAAACGTCCTACAGGCATCCAGCCTTATTTTTGAAAAGTTTGAAGACCATAGCGGAATTATACTCATAACAGAAAAAACAGTTTATGGCAAGATTGATGACTATGAATTATTAATTCAAAGTATAATTGGAACTTCCATGGGAACCAAGAAGTCATTTTATATAGAATTCTCATCGATGGCACATTCGACTGGCCTCACCTGTAACCCCATCAACAGAACTGTGGAATTATTTAATCCCAACTATCTGAATGAATGCAAGTTTCAAGAAACATTTCGCATGTCTGACATTTCCCGCATTGCTTCCAAAATATTTTCTTTTCACAAATCAGGCTGGGATCATACAAAATCAGATAATGACAATCATACCTATTTGTTAGCAACTCAAGTGGCTGTATATGCCAACGACAACACTGACAAACCTCATCTCTGCAGAATAGATGAAATGCTTGTAGGAAGCGCAGAGGTTGAAAGTATCAAAGAAACTTTACAATATGAAATAGAAAAATATTGTAATAAATACCTGGATTTCTCATCAAACTACTTCCCTTCACGTACAAATAAGCATAAAGATAGAGCTAAATTTACAAGCATTAAACTTAATATTTTTCGGCATATATATACTCTAAGGTTATTTTTGCAGGAAGAAAAGAATCTTTTAGATGGAAATAGAATAATTCTTAATTCAAGAACTTATCATTACAAGAATAATACTCCAAGCAGTAACACTGATAAAAATGACGATTACTATAAACTCATAAAAAACTCTCTGGAAAGGTTAAACAGGTATATATATAAAGTTGATTTAGATGCTATTTCAGCGGAAACACTTAACTATATTATTAGAAAATACGACATTAAGAGTACTCGTTTAATGTTGATTGTCTGCAGAGCGGGACAAATTAATATTCTAAAAAAAATGCTTAGGTTTTTAAATAATAACGTAAGAAATTACGATTATCACTATCTGCTTCCACATTATGCTGTTTACTCCGGAGAACCTGAAATGATCAAAGTTTTAATTAATGCCGGAGCAGATATTAACTCTCTTGAAAAAGGTAATTACAGCACCCCATTGCATACTGCGGCAAAATATGGTTCCCTAGATATTCTGAACCAGCTGATAAATTATGACGCCAATCCTAAATATATTGACAGGAATGGCAATACTCCGTTACATATTGCATGTCAGTTTGGTAATTATTGGTTCATAGAAAAACTTGCATGTGGAGTCATTGAAACAAATACTTGCAGTTATTATTTAGACGTATTGAATGTAAAGAATAAAGATGGAAAAACTGCATTGGATATAGCCAAAGAAAGAGATGATGGTGAGGCTGTAGAAATTCTTACAAAACTATCAAAATTATAAAAATTTATAACAACCCTGCAATTAATTAGCAATAAGATACTGTCTCGATCTTCTATGGCAGTATGCAATTTTTTTTAAAATCAGTTTTAGTGCTACTTTATAGTTATTAACGTCATTAAAAGGAAGGTATTTCTGGTCACATTAAGCAACTAATAATCAGCTCATACTTTTGCCAGAGTACCTGAGGATTTGATACTGTTGTGAGTAAACACTTTATCCCAATTAATACCTCGAGTCAAGTACATTGATATGCCCAGTGTCATAATTGAACCTATCGTTACTGTAAGGCCGGTAAGACCGTTAAAGAAGAAACTGTGAGAAAAAAGCACAAGGTAAAAGAATTGTGCTATGGCAACGGTAACCCAGGGAAATTTACAGCCTAGGGTGCCGCGCATATAACTGTTCACCAGAATCAAAGTTGTTATTGCTGAAATAGAAAAAGCTAAATGAACATTTATGACATCGACAAGATAGGCAAACAGAAGGTGAAAATCAAAAAATCCTGCAGCGACAAAAAGATAATGCATTGGATGGATATTGACTTTTCGGATGACTGTAACTGTCATTAGTACAATAAAGAAAAACAGTAAGCAAACCGGGGCAAAAAAAGTTATTTTGCCTACCAATGGGCCGGGATTTAATTTTTTAGGCATTTCAATGCCAATTATGCTGGAGGTAATCAAGTTATTTGCCTGCCAGTTGAGCCTGCTGTTTTGTGAAGTGAGCAGAGAAAGGGTACCTTCAGGGAAGTCAACTTCATTGAAATCGGTGTTGATGTTCATGTTTAAATCACGAATTTTGCTGTTATTTCCGCTTTGTGGATTATACTCCCATAATCCTACTCCCCGTGTTTTGTAAAACACGCTGAAAACCATTTTTTTGTTTGGGCTTAAGTATGACGTCCTTTGTTATTCCCTGCTTGGTGTTAATTTCATCAAGTAAAGGTTTGTCATCTATTTTAGCGGAGAAATCATCATAGGTTGCATCAGGGGAGGGGAACTGAAATTTTATATTTATGCGTTGGTTTGTCGTTTTGGTATTTTGAATAGTGTAACTACCTGAGAAAACGCTTTGAAATACCGGAAACCATAACAGGCCTTTTTTGCGTTGCTCAAGCTGCAGATTTACGTCTATGTTATTTTTTATTGTCTTCTGCTTGTCTTCCCTGTTGCTATCTCAGTGAAGATTGGACACTTTTGAATAAGCTGGCTTTCGCAAAGTGTATAGACCTTGCTTCTCAAAGAACCGGATGATGCTTCACTTCGAATGAAGAGAGTTGTTCCAAGAATCTCCCCGCCTCCGCAGGCTATTGCAAAAATGAATATAATTGCGATAATTTTTTTGATAGACATTATTTTTAATCCTCTCCTTATGATTTTGAATCTTTGAAATATTATTATTGTGTTTTCCTCCTTTTATCTTTGTTTATTAAAAATCTACAATGGCAGAATGAAAGTAGAGTGAAGTGTGTATGAAGAGGGAGTGAAATGTTTGTGAAAAACAATTTAAAGATAAAAAAGCCCGGTGTTTAATTTCCGGGCTTTACAGCAAAAGTTTTATCCATAACCAGATGTATTACGCAATTACAGATAAAGAAAGCATGTTTCTTAATTGAAGCTCAATCGAGTGTTTCTTTTTTCCACCTGCAGTGTAATCTCTTATGAAGCGTCTTAATACCTGATTTTTGTTATATGAATATTCTTTCATGACTTCAATTGCTTTGGAGTAGAAATGAAATTCTCTTTCGTTTATATAATCAATGTATGATGATTTATTGGCTTCAGAAATAACTCTTGAATACCTGATAGCTCCATTAAAACTTAGAACAATTTTATCAAAGGAGGTTGTTTCTTCAATGAGAGTGACTTGGAGCCTTTCCTGATAATATTTGAATGCCTCATAAAGAATTTCCATTCCATTATTTGTTTGTGCTGTAAAATAACTCCTCGGAACGGCAAGCCATAAGTTAACCAAACCTAGTAATTCATCGATATCGTTTGTTTTAAAGCCGCTGGAATTTGTAATGCTTTTCTTTTTCCCCGCCAAACCGTGCCCAAAGTCAAAAGAGAATAATTTTTTGATAAAAACACCGTTTATCCTTTTTCTCCATAATACTGAGTTCTGAAACCGGGATCCTATCATATCATAGTCATCCAAGGAGCGGATTGCACAATAATATCTGCCTTTCAGGTGTACCTGGTTGCATTTTGTCTTATGATCAAGATCAGGGTTCCATCTTGTCATTATACAGATTTTTTCTTCACCACTATTGTATCTGGCAAGCATTATTTTAACGATGGGTACTTCTACTCCACATGCTTTTGCGGCTAGCATACACAAAGATTCCCTGAATGTCTCTTTGTTCTTAGTAGTTTTTTTTGAAGCCTTACCCATATTGTATAATTGCGTCTCTAACTTTGCTGATCTTAACCATGCTTTGTCCGCTTTTTCAAACCCGTGAGTCCTTCTGTAGTTTTCTTTTGGGTTACTAACCAGACCGCGTAAAAAGAACTTATTAAAAGCTGATTTTGGTTCTTTGTAAACATTTTTTATCATCCAGGCAACCCCAATGTTTTTACATTCATCAGCAAATGCTTCTCTTTGTTGTGCTGTAGTTAATCCGGAAATCAACGATCTTAATGCAAGTTTTATTTGAGCATTATTATTAGAATCCATGCCAAATCTGTATTGATTTCTTATCCCTCCATCATATCCTATTCTTTCAAAGTGAAGGTGCTCGCCAAGTCTTGTCGCAGTCAGAGAATTAATAATAATACCTATGAAACCAGGTGCAACACCTGATGTTTTATCTTCTATTTTCATGACATCATTTTCTGAAACAAATAAGCTGCCTCCTGAGTCGCTTATAAATTTCGGCCAACGCATGTCCAGTTGAGTTATAGAGTCTTTTGCCATGATAAAACCTTGTTGTAAAGAAATTCATACTAGAAAAATTTATTTTTCTGTGAATTTTATCTAATTATTCAAATTTTAGAATAAATTTTTTGATCTTCATTTTTATGTAACAAGCGAAAGTAATTACAGCTGATTCAAATAATATTTGCATACATTGGGTGTGATTATCAATTTGAGTTTTTACACCATCATGAATGCTTTTTTACTGCGATATTATTAAGCCCAAACAATTTCCTCTACTACTGCTTTTATATTCAAAGTATACTCATGAAATTATATTCAATTAGAATTATAATGAATGAAGTTTGTTCCTCGAAAGTCTTGATTATATAGTCATAATTAATATAAAAGCATCAAATTAGCACTTTTTTGCATTTAAAATTCTTTTTTTGCTAATTTTAATATTCACGTTTTCAAGAAAATGAGAAATTATATCAAAAAAACAGAAACTTGTCCCAGATTTTTATGAGGCAAAAGAATATTAAATTTAATAAATTGAGAATGGAAGTAGAATAAATAAGCAATGAAACCTGATAAAGGTTGGCCTTATCTATCAGGTTTCATTGCTTATAAGTGTGGATTTTTATATTACTTAATACAAAAACCGTAATCCGGAAGTTGGGTTTTGAGTTGTTCTGCATCTTTAAAATGTATTGAATGAAAACCTAACGCTTCTGCAGCGTCAACGTTTGCTTTCGAATCATCAATAAACAAACATTCAGAAGATTCCTTTTTTATACGCTTTAATAATATTTCATAAATTTCCGGTTCTGGTTTGATAATGCCTTCTTCGCCTGAGAGGATTATATCTTTAAATAACCCA
This sequence comes from Lentisphaerota bacterium, assembly GCA_024225035.1. GTDB lineage: Bacteria > Verrucomicrobiota > Lentisphaeria > Victivallales > Victivallaceae > Zth2. Next base: position 22,363 of record JAAEMX010000021.1, on the reverse strand, counting down.
AAAAAGCTGTAGTTTTCTCTAACAACAGTGAATTTTTCTGCTGACCAGTTACTAAGACCGTAGAGCTCGTAGCCATTTTTGTGAAGCTTTTTCAAAATATTCACAGTTGGTGTTATCGCTCCGGAAACCGTTTCTTCCCATCTGTAGTCATATGCTTCTATCATTTCGGCATAGTCTGGGTGTTTCTCAATCAGTTCAGAGGTGGCGACAGCAAAACTGCGACCGGCATCCTGTTTTGCATTCCAGCCAGCAGAACATATTTCTGTTAAAAAGAATTCCATACTATTTTCATCATCAAATAGTTTCTGAAAGAGATATCGGGGATTCCAATCCATCAAAACTCCGCCAAAATCAAAAACTATGGTATCAGGTTTGTTATTCATAACATACTCCTGTGAATAATATATTATCTACTTGAATGCTCATGATTTTACTTTAGTTATACTTATTCCTGCCTTTTGGTAAGGGGTTAGTATCTTTTCTGGAGCAGTACTTTCTGTAACAATATGACTGATATCTTCTATTGTCGTTATGCCGAATGGGGCTGCTGTACCTAGTTTGTCGGCTGTTATGGGGACGATGATTTCGCTGGAGTTTTCGATCATAACACGTTTCAGCTCGGCTTCCTCAAAGTCAGTTGTAGTAACGCCAAGCTCATCATGTAAGCTGCATACTCCAAGGATACAGATATCGGCTCTGATTTTGCTTAAGGCATTCTGGGTCGTGTTGCCAGTCAAAGCCATCGACTTTTTGTTTAGAACGCCTCCCAGTAAAATTACGTTGATATTGGGATGCTCGCTAAGTGCAATCAATACTGGAGGACTATTGGTAATAACTGTAATGTTTAGATCAAACGGAAGCTGCCTTGCTACTTCAAGTGCAGTTGTGCCGCTGTCAATAAAAATGACTTGGTCAGAATTTATTAGTTTAGTTACTTCCTTGGCTATAGATATCTTCGCGTTTGTATTCTGAGTCTGACGAGCGCTGTATGGTGAGTGTGAAGGGGAACGTGGTAATGCTCCACCATGGACTCTGGTTAAGTGCCCGGAAAGTTCCAGATCCTTGAGATCACGCCTGATGGTATCTTCAGAAACATTTAGCCGAACACTTAAGTTTTGTGCAGTAACTTTTCCTTCCTGTTTGAGCAAATATATAATTTGTTGCCGTCTTTCTTCTGGAAACTTACTAGCTCTCATAATTTACCCTTGCAGACTTATGCATTTTTGTATTTTTATATGCATGTTTATGCAATAATATACGCATATCATGTGTTAGTCAAGCACAGCTATAGAATAAATTTTAGAAGAAAATTATCACAGGAGGGAAATAGTAAACACGTTGCGCAAGAAAAATAGACCAGCTGTTATTGCCAGCCGATTACTTTGTAGCCTTTTTCTGTGAGGCGAGTTTCTACGTATTGTTTAAAGACTGAATCGGGCTGTTTTTTGGTGAACATGCATTCAAGCAGCCAGGAGGTGCCACCGATGGCAGCGCTGATAATTCCGCCTATGCCAAATCCGCCCAGTGCAAAACTAAGCCCGGTATTTACTCCGACTCCGGCAGCGGTTTTGACAGCAGATTTCCCTAGGTCTTTACCGCTTTTTGATTGGTCATCATAGCCGTCTTTTTTAGCTTCATCAATAGTGACTTTAACATCTTTGTTTGCCTGTTCCTTTCCTACCATTTTATAATATTGGTTTGGGTAAAGAACGGGAGAGCAGGTTGAACAACCACTGATAGCGAGCGCCAAGACGACGCTCGCAAAAACTGACAAAAATAAAGACTTATTTCTCATTCGTATTTAAGCGGAACTCGGTAAGCATGTCGACAACTTTTTCCCTGACATTTTGCAGGTGACTGCATATTGTTTCAAGTTTTTGCACCAGTGCCGGCTGACGGCGTTGCAATGAATTCATCTTACCAAGCAGTTTGTTGATCTTTTTTAAAATACGTTTAGCTAAACTTATCTTGAGATTGGGTAGATTATCTGTGTCAAGCTCAATCATATCAGCACTCCTTGACAACAGATTCCCAAATATACAGACAACAGCCATACCATCTTTCTGGAATGAATGCCGCAAGTCACGAACCATGCATACATTCCATTCCCATGCTAGCTTCTGAAGTTCAAGAAAAATATCTGCCCCTTTGCGTTTTTTAAGGTCAGATGTGTTGAACACCTCTTCTTCATCATCGAAGAGAAACTCTGGAGTTGAAGCAAAACCATTCCATTCAGCACCGGTTGGAACCATATCGGGCTGTGACATGATTTTGTTCATTATTGTATTCTCTTCATCCGGCATATCCAGACACGATGGGAGAAGTTGGAAGTAGCGATGAATGCGTTTTTCATCACGCCTTATTTCACGTTCCCACTCAAACTCGTTCCAATTGTGATTATTATTGAAGTGTTTGCTCATTTTTGTCTGCCACCCAGATAACGTTATATTTATAAAGACTACTAGACACCACTTTATAGCTGTAAGTTCAGCAAAAGATCAACTTTTTGCTGTAAGTTCAGCTAATTTTTTAACTAACTCAATTTTGGGAGCGTCTCCCCATAGTTCTTCAAGCTGATAAAGGTCTCTGGTTTCAGGAGTCATTATGTGGACAATTACTGGCCCGAAGTCAATAAGAACCCACTTACTTGCCGGAGTGCCATCAATAGCTATTGGTTTCAAGTCAAATTCCTCTTTTACACACTTTGCGAGGTGACTTCTTATTGCGTTCATTTGTGGTTCTGAGCTTGCAGTGCACAGAACAAAATAGTCAGCAATAGTTGTTAGCTCTGAGACTTTTAATGTAATAATGTCTTCGGCTTTTTTGTTTTCGACTTGAGACGCGCAAAACATTGCTATTTTGTCGGCGTCGAGTTTTCTAATCTTCGGCATAAAAAATTAACAACTCCTTTAGCGGTATAAACCGCGTTCTTTAATATACTTTAAGACGTTGTCCGGAACCCATGTTTCCGGAGTCTCGCCGTTTTTAATTGAGACCCTTAGTGAAGTGGAAGATATTTCAAAATACGGCATTTGCAACTTACTTTGCAATAAAATGTCAGCTTCTTTTTCATTCCAATGCTGCAGAAGTTCCTTTCTTGTTGGATCACAATCACGTCTCGGGTAGGTGATTATCTCCCATTTTTCCATTAGTTCCTTAGCCCGATGCCAAGTGTGAAAATATGCCAGACTGTCACCACCAATAAGAATCTGTAACTCAATTTCCGGATTTTCCTGCTCAAGCAGTTCAAGTATCTTTATTGTATAAGAAGGACTCAGTTCTGCCCGGCGTTCAATGTCCGATATAATAATGTTTTTGCTGTCTTTTAACATTATTTTCAGCATCTTCATCCGATCGTCAAAACTCGTAATGCTTCTATCCTGTTTATGTGGGGGGCTGTAAGCCGGTACAAACATTATGGAGTCGGTTCTGCCACTGGCTAATATATGCTCTGCCAGCTTCAAGTGCCCCTTATGAGGGGGATCAAAAGTCCCGCCAAAAAATGCTGTTCGCATCTAAGTTTTCCAGTCCTTTTATTTCACCGTCTCTATACTATAATCATATAATTGATTAGCGTATTTGACAACCCAAAAGTTTGTCTTAACGGTTTTTTGGGGTTATTTTTTTTATAACAAGCAAGAAATATAGTACCGGTAATAACATTATGATAGTCGACATTCCTAAAAATACAGTTACAAATGCAGCAACCTGCATTGTAAAAAAGCTGCGCGAATCAGGTTTTGAAGCCTGGTTTGTTGGCGGAGCAGTCCGTGACGTGCTACTTGGCAAAACACCCAAAGATGTAGACGTCGCGACATCTGCCCGTCCTGAGGAGCTGCGTCACTTATTCGAACATATTCGCGAAGTAGGGGCCTCTTTTGGAGTTATGCTGATAAAACAGGATGAACTCTGGTTTGAAGTAGCAACATTCCGCGAAGAACGTAACTACCTGGATGGACGACGCCCTGCAGAAGTTAAGTATACCGGCGATCCCAGAATCGATGTTATACGCAGAGACTTTACTGTGAATGGTTTGCTTTGTGACCCGTTTAATGGAGAAGTAATTGATTATACTGATGGTGTAAATGATTTAAGAAAAGGTATTTTGAGAACTATCGGAGAACCGGAAGTGCGGTTCAATGAGGACTATTTACGTATCTTGCGTGCCGTTCGTTTTGCTGCCCGTCTCGGGTTTGAAATTGAAGCTTCGACAGCTAAGGCAATGCGCAGAATGGCTCCCAAGGTTGCTGAGTTGGCAATAGAGCGAGTTCGTGAAGAACTTACTCTTATGTTAGTTGGATACGCACCATCACGGGCAATGCGAATGATGACAGAGCTTGGTATCCTTGATTATATATTGCCGGAAGTAGCTAAAATGAAGGGGATAACTCAGCCGCCTGAATATCATCCTGAAGGTGATGTTTTTGAACACACTATGCTTATGCTGGACCATATGGCATTACCAAGCCCGGAACTGGCATGGAGTATTATTTTACACGATGTAGGGAAACCGGGGACTTACTTCAAGGAACCTGACGGCAGGGAACGTTTTTTCAAACATGAGCACCTTGGAGCAGATATGAGTGAATTGATATTAAAACGCCTCAAAGCTCCTAACGTTTTGATCGAAACCGTCAGTAATGCGGTTCGCAACCATATGAGGTTTGCTGCTGCTATGCAGATGAAAACCGCTAAGCTTAAGAAAATGATGGCTGATCCATATTTTTCAATTGAGTTGGAGTTGCATCGCATAGACTGCATTTCAAGTCATGGAATTTTAGATATATATAATTTTTTATTAGATAAATTGGTCGAAAATGAAGGTATCACTGAGCTGCCGTCGCCATTAATTGGCGGGCGTGATCTTATTGAGTTAGGAATGAAGCCTGGACCTGACTTTAAGTTGATACTGGACAAGGCTCGAGATGCTCAGCTTTCCGATGAAATCACCTGTCATGAAGGAGCTGTTGAGTATGTAAAAAGTCATTTCCTGAATAAATAAAGGCTGCAGGTTGCAAAATCCTTTTATTTGTTGTAAACTTAAAGTTTAGACTTCGTAAAGCATTCTAAGCAGAAAAGGTAAAAGGAAATGGCAAATATAAGTCTGCACAACAACGACAGCACCAGCGCATTGGACTATATGCAGCCGGAACACCTCCGCGATATTCAGCTCGTTCGACTTCAGAATACCGTTAAACGTGCCTATGATAATGTTGAATTGTTTAGAGGCCGCCTCGATGAAATATCATTTAATCCGGAAGATCTGAATTCTCTGGATGACATCGCAAAATTTCCTTTTACTGTGAAAACTGACTTACGCGATACTTATCCATTTGGACTCTGCGCCAGCCCCATGGAAGATATAGTGCGCCTGCATGCTTCAAGCGGGACAACAGGAAAGCCAATCGTTGTAGCCTACACTCAAAATGACATAGAAGTATGGGCTCAAGCTATGAAACGTACTTTTGCCTGTACCGGAATCCATAAAGGTGATGTGGTTCAGAATTCATATGGTTATGGGTTGTTTACCGGCGGGCTTGGAGCTCATTACGGAGCTGAGGCCATTGGTGCTACAGTTGTTCCTACCTCGGGCGGCAATACCCAGCGTCAGATTATGGTACTTAAAGATTTTGGTGTCAGCGCAATCTGCAGTACGCCAAGTTATTTTAACTTCATAATAGAAAAAGCTGCTGAAGAAGGCATTGATTTGCATGACCTGCCTTTGCGGGTAGGCATTTTCGGTGCCGAGCCTTGGACTCATGAAATGCGGAAGCGTATTGAAACCGAAAGCGGTATTAAAGCTTACGACATATACGGGCTTTCAGAAATAATCGGTCCGGGTGTTGGTATTGAGTGTGAATGCCAAGATGGCCTGCATATATTTGAAGACTTATTTTATCCTGAAATCATTAACCCTGACACAGGAGAAGTTCTGCCTGACGGTGAACTGGGTGAACTTGTTTTGACCACGCTTCAGAAAGAAGCAATGCCGATGATTCGTTACCGTACCCGTGATATTACAAGAATACTGGCAGCACCTTGTGATTGCGGCAGAACAATTCGCCGCATTGAGCGCATTTCTACTCGCAGCGATGACATGTTTATCATTCGCGGGGTAAATGTATTCCCGTCTCAAATAGAAGCAGCGCTGCTTTCTGTTGAAGGTACTTTGCCGCATTACAATATCATTCTGTATACTGAAAACGGCATGGATAATATCGAAGTTGACGTTGAAATTACGGAAGATATTTTCTCTGACAAAATCCGTGCCATGGAATCATTGCGTAAACGCCTTTCTCATGCAATAGAGCAGACTCTTGGCTTAAGAGTGAAGGTTAAACTTGTAGCTCCTCAGACAATCCAGCGCAGCGAAGGTAAAGCCAAGCGAGTAATTGATAATCGTAATAAATAAAAATTTATAAATTTTGAGCCAATACTACCACTGTGTGAAAGTATTGGCTCTTTTTTTCGCTTTTAGCTCTGATAGGGAACCAGCATTCTATAGCGTGGAGTTCCCGGAGGAGCCGGTTCATTTACCTTGAATTTGTGAGTTTTTACTTTTATATAGTAATTCCCGTCGGATTTTTTCTGGAACATCATATTGGGCTTAATCTGATGAATTTTTATTTCCATTCCCGGCCATAGGGTAAAGACTGCCATCGAGGCTTTTGTCTTGTTTTTAAAGCTGGGGTCTTTCACTGCGTAGTAAAAATGAGTGTTGACATCTCCGGCAGTGGTCTGGAGTACGCCCTGACTGTCGAAACCTGTAACATTGCAAGCGTAGTTTACCAGCAAAACAGGCATCTGAGTGTAGTTCCAAAACTTGGTGATTTCTGGTGGACAGGCATCTATTTTGACTTTCACTGTTATATAAAACAGAGCAACCTTAACCTTTTTGTTTGTTCCCGGAGCTTTTAGAGTATAGCCATTATCAAAATCCAGTTTAGCAAAGTCCCATATTTGTCCAGCTCCTTTGCCCGGAAAACCCTTATCCTGTTTGTATGCTTTTACCAGATTATTTATGTAGGTGGGGTTAGCAATGACTATGGCATCAGTGCTGCACTTTTGAGCGTCTTTTGCCTCCTCCGCATTAGCAGTATACATGATGACAGCTAAAAAAATGAACGTGACGGCAGTTAGAAGTTTAGACATAATAGTTCTCCTTTATGTTGGCATTTGTTCTCCTTATCCCTGCAATTATAGACTGCTGAATTATAAAATACAATCTCCAATTTAATATTTAATATTTCTTGAGATATTTTTTATATTAAAAACAAATTATCGCTTTTTTATTAAAGGAATCCTTAATAAATTAGAAAACTAACTATTTACAGCACGGGAGGACTTAATGTCTGTAACAAAATGTTTATTGGCTACTGCCATGGCATGTGCAGCTCTGGGAACATTTTCTATGAGAGCTGATGCGGGAGAAAAAGAAGAAAGTAAAAAAGTATTCGACACAATTGCTTCCAAACTGGAATCAGGCGGTACCTGTTACAGCGTGAACAATTATAAATTTTTGTTCAAAAATTTAGCACATGGTTTTGCTCAAGCTCAACAAATGGTTCAGCAGATGCCAATGGAAGGTGCTCAAAAGGGTCAGGTAATGCTGATTATGAGTGGGATTAAGTCCCTTGTACACGGACTTGGGATCAATGAGATTAAAGGTATAGGTTACAGTTCAGTAATTACTAAGGAACCAGCTAAAGGGGAACTGCCTTTATTTCGAAATCGGATGTATTATTATTTAGGACAAAACTCAAAAAACTGTATTTTATGGGACTTAAACGGTACTAAAAACAGAGACTTTACAAGTCTCAAAATGTTGCCGAAATCAACTGTATGTGCTGCTTCATGGGAATTTTATCCTGATAAGGTATGGGTAAAAATAAAGGGTATTCTGTCATCATTTCCATTTCCTCCGGCAGCAATGCTTTCAAATATGGCAGAGGCCAAGTTTTCGAAAAAGACTGGCCTCCAGTTACCTGTATTTTTGAAAGGAATTGGCGGAATAGGAACTTTTGTGATTACTGCTGGTGAAACTAAAGACAATAAGCCAACTATGTGTGGCATGGCTAAGATTCCATCAAAGAACAAAATAATCTTAACTCTGTTCAAAAACTTGTATGGTATTAAAAAGTTAAATAAAGGGTATCAACCATTTATTTTAAAAGGCGATGAAATAAAAGCTAATATAACTCCAAAAGCTAAGACCCCAAAATGGATATGTCCTTTGCTGCGTCAGGAAGGCGATTATATATACATTGCTTCTAATGAAGCTGTTTTGACAGAAATAAAAGAGACAGAAACAAAAGGCAATGGGCTTATTACGACTCCAGAGTTTAAGCAAATCGCGAAAGGGATTCAACTTAAGGGAACGTCTTACCTTTACTGTAGTGAGCTTTTCGTTAAAACAATTTCTGATATAATTGCTACATATGATGAAAACAATCAAAATGGGCATGTAGTAACCAAAATCTTATTTGGCCTGGCTAAATATCAGAATATCTTTACTGTAGTATCCTTGGATAAGGATGGAATTCTTGTTACAAGTAGTAGCAATAACGATTTGAGTGAAGCCAATTCAGGTGGGACTCAAATTGCTGTAGCCAGCACGGCGATAATGGCTGGAATGCTTTTGCCGGCGTTGAATAGCGCACGTGAAAAGGCTAGACGCATTAGTTGCACCAGCAGGACTTGCTCTTAAACAGTATGCGATGGATTATAGCGGCAAGTTCCCTGTAGGAGATAATGCAGCCGGATTTAATGATTTAATAAAGAAAGATTATTTGACTGACCTAAGAATATATAGTTGTCCAAGCACCACTTTTAAAAAGGGCGCTGAAAAAACTCTATCGGAAAATAATTCAAGTTATATATACTTTGGTGGTTTAACAGAACTTTCTGGGCCGGATATGCCCTTGGTAATGGATAAAACCAACAATCATGATAATTACGTCAACGTTTTATTTATAGATGGACATGTTTCTGGTTTTAATATCCCCAATGCAACCAGCTGTGAGAATATAGTTAACTACATTAAAGGAGATGGCTATAAGCCTGAACAAAAGAAAATACTTTTGGATAAAGCTAAAAAGTTTGATGAACAGTTTGGTTATAAATAAAGCTATTTGTGTTGCAGAGCGGGGTGTTGACCCCGCTTTTTTTGGGCATGCCCCAAAAAAGCTTCTTGATTTTATTTGTTTTAAATAGTATTCTTTGGTTAGGTTAATCTATCGGAGGGAATATACTGTGGCTTATTCGAAGAACTTACCAAAGCAAAGCAGCTTTGGCAGTAATTTATTTGCATCACTTTTCTTCTTTGTCTTTTTTGTTGCCGGTCTAAGCTTTATATTTTTTATGGGGAAAACATTGTATGAGAGCGCTGTTTGTTTAACTTGGAGCAAAACACCGTGTGTTATTGTCACTTCAAAAGTAACCGCGCCTGCATCATCTAAAGAAAAGTATGGACTTGCGGTCGAATATCAGTATTGCTTTAGCAAAAAAATATACACTTCCAATCAAGTTAGTAAGTCATCTAAGCAGGTAAGCTACAAAAAAGCGGTTAAATTTTCTCAGAATTATTATCCGGGAGCAAAAACACATTGTTACGTAGACCCAAACAATCCTAAGGATGCTGTTTTAATCAAAAGGGTTGACTGGCTTCTGCTTCCTTTTATGTTAATTCCGCTGATTTTTGTTTTGGTCGGGTTAGGGGGAATATATGGAATTTGGCACAAGTCAAAGTCTAAAAAAGAAAATGATATTCCTAATCCCAATAAATATGTTTTTATGCGCAAATACGGCATTTGCTTTTTCTTTTTGATTTTCCTTATTGTTGGCATCGCTTTCGGATACTTCATGTTTTTACGTCCGGCGTTGAAAGTGTTTGATGCTGCTGACTGGCCACGAGTTCCATGTAAAGTTATTTCCAGCAGAGTAACCGTTAATGCCGACAACGACAGCACTACTTATGGGATTGAGGTAATATATAAATATTTTTATCAGGGAACTGAGTACACCAGTGATAAATGGGATTTTATGGGTGGATACAGTAGTGGTTATCAGGCTAAAAAAACGGTAGTCAATAAATATTCTCCCGGTTGTGAAACAACTTGTTTTGTAAACCCGGCTGAACCTGATGTCGCTGTACTTAATCGTGAGTTTTACAATGGTTACTGGTTCGGAATTATTCCGTTATTATTTGTTTTAGTGGGCATTGGCGGAATAGCAGGAACTGTAATAAGGCAGAAGCGAAAAGATCTCAAGCGTCTGGTTCATAATGGCATTGCAGGTATACCTGATCGTACTGATAACGATTCAGGGGAGACAATTTTAAAACCTGAAAATGGGCCTCTAAAATCGTTTCTAGGGTCTTTAGTTGTAGCTATAATATGGAATGGTATTGTTGCGATTTCGGTTTATAAGTTCTTTAATGGATATGAGAGCAAGTCTATAGACTGGGTGCTGTTGATTGTTGTTATTATTTTTGGAATAGCAGGGCTGGTTATTTTAGGGATTGCAATTTATCATTTTATAATTTTATTTAATGCCCGCCCTGTATTCAGGATAAACAGTTCATTCATACAAATGAGCGATAAGACTGAAATATCATGGGAGATTCCTGCAGGCAGGAACATCTCAATGCTGGAGGTATTCATTGAAGGTCATGAGATTGTTACAGTAAATAAGGGTAAAAATTCTTCACAGGAAGATTCAATATTTTATTCGGAAAAGGTTTTCAGTACTGACCTTGTCAGTGATATCATCTGTGGGGAAAAAAGCTTTTTTATGCCGGATCAAACCATGCATTCATTTGAAACAAAATGTGGTAAAATTGTCTGGATGCTGCGAGTGCATGGAGATATAAAAAGCAGGCCTGATATTAATTTTAAATACAAAATAAACCTGTTGCCAGCTGAATTTAAAATGATTGTTGGAGGGGTGTAATGAGTTTTATTAAGATAATACTGGATAATGGGACAGCTGTTTATAATCCCGGAGATGAACTCAAAGGAGCCTTAGAGTGGAAATTTGACAAAGAACCTGACAAACATTCAGATAAACGTATTCTGGTACATGAAAGGCGGTTCACGTGAAGTTATAGAAAACGCGGTATCAGAGGAAATTTGCAGACCAATGCGTAGTGCACAGTATAAATTCAATATGACATTGCCGGAAGCTCCATATAGTTATGAGGGCATTAACAGTGAATTACATTGGGCCATAGAGGCACTGGAAGTGCCGGGCAAAGCTAGAGATGCCAAGGATTTCGTTCTTTCCAGTTATGACGAAATAATAATTCTAGAAAAACTTCCATAAATTTCAGATAGTAATATATAATAGCATTTGTGTGCTTGACTATCCTGTTATAGAAGGGATATATTACTTCTCATAGTACAACAACGTTTGTACATTCATTAGTTATATTAATCCCTGTCTGTATCTTTCACTAGTAAAGGTGCGGGTCGTTAATTTTTAACAGGAGGCTTCTTGAAACTTCAAGCTATAATATTGGCTGGCGGACTGGGAACCAGACTGCGTTCTGAGGTTAAGTCCTTGCCTAAGGTAATGGCTCCAGTAAATAACCGCCCATTTATCGAATACCTTTTGGATGATCTGAAAAGTCAAGGTTTTTCTCGAGTGATACTGGCTGTAGGATATATGGCAGACACTATTATTGATCACTTTGGCAATGAATATTGTGGCATGAAGCTGGTATATTCCATTGAAAAAGAACTTTTGGGTACTGGCGGAGGCATTCGACAAGCGCTGTCTCTGGCAGATAAGACTGATCCATGTTTTGTTCTCAATGGCGATACATATCTGAAAGTGGATTACAAAGAAATACTTACAACGCATAATGCGCATTCCTGCCAGTTAAGTATGACACTGCGTTATGTAGAAGACGTCTATCGTTATGGTGCGATAAAGGTTGATGATAACGGTATTGTAACTGCATTTTGCGAAAAGGGAGATAATGGCCCGGGCTATATAAATGCGGGAACATACTTGATGTCAACAGATATTTTTGCCAATTTTGATTTGCCGGAGAAATTCTCCCTTGAAACAGATTTCATTGCAACTAATATTGCGGTTGTTAAACCAGTTGCTTATTTGGCTGAAGGGAAGTTTATCGATATTGGGATTCCAGAAGATTTTCATCGTGTACAGACTATGCTGAAATAATTATTACAGGTAACTTCTTTTAAGGGAAGTTACCTGTATAAGAATATTATTTATCGACTAATTCTTAATTATTTTATCTCTAAACTTTTTGTAAAGTTCAGTGAAGTAAGGTATTTTTTTCTTGAGCCCACAAAAGCAAAGTGACTTATATAAAAATGAGTTAGATGAAATTATTGAGTGTCCGATACTTTCAATTTTGTTCATTGCGTATATTTTCAATATACTTATTGTGGAAAATCCTTTTTCTGAACAAAGGTTGCAGTATTTTTTTTCCAGTTCAGAACCTATCTGACGCCCATTCATGCGTCTGTTGTGGATTGCTGGGTTTTCAAGAAGTGGAAGCAGCCGGCCAGTAGAAAATGCCTCAACTGATAAAAATGCATGGCCTGCTACGTGGATATTATAGTAGTCATTTTTCTTATTCTCTTTGTCCGGGATATTAAAGGCCGAATTCTGTGGCGCGGGATGAGCAAAATGCCATATTATGCATTTGTCTGAGTCTTCCCATTTTTCCGGGATACCGGCATTCATCATGCGCCATCCAAGGTCATAAGGGCCACAGTAAAAACCACGAAGTTTTTTATGCTCATCAAATCCACCAAAGTTGATGGCATCAGATTTTCTGACAGTCATGCAGGCACCTACATTTTCCCATAACTCTTTCCAAGGGTAGGTTTTGACTTGTCCCATAGACTTCATCTGTTCATTCCCCGGAAACTCGATATGAGTTCTGGCTTCATAGTGCATGAGTACCAGCGGACGATAGTGACCTTCTTTTTCCTGAAAGTTCTCCAATATGGAAGATACAAAATTTTCTGGAAAAACAGCATCACTGTCAACTATGGTAATCAAATCTCCTTTTGCTTCAAGGAGGCCCGCATTATAGGCAACATGTTTATGATAGCGACCTGAGTAACCACAGGTAATTACCGTGTCAGCCTTCTCTAGCACTATGTCTGGAGTCCTATTGTGTACTTCGACCCAGATTAGCTCGTAATCGGAACGCTTAATACTTTGTTTTTCAAGCCAATGTAGTGCTTGAAAATATTCCCTTACTTCCCAGTCTAAAAGTATAATTGACACCTTGGGAGAAGCACTGTGCGTCAATTGTTTGTAAATTTTGATGTTATGCTTATCCATTTATTTCTTGCTGCAATATTTTATTATATATTCTAAAAGTTTAACTCTACTTAAGGTTCAGGCGAATGGGATCATGATAATTATACAAATTAATATTTTCCCATTCTCTTTTATGTTTACTCAGGGGGCTCAAAGCCCTTTTCTCTCTAAATATCTTGTCCCAAATATATTTTTAATGCTCAAGTCCCCATTTGCATTTGACACAAAAATCAAACCAGTCACGAGGGGAATACACAATTTCAGTATTCCGTTTATTATATATGTTTGCAATCTTTCTATCAAGGAATATCGCTTCATTTTTTTCCAAAACAGATAGCTGAATAGTACAGTTGCCTTCTGTAAAAAATAATTTATCAGAAACGCAAACTACTTTCCCCGAGGGGGGTAACTTATCAATTCCAAGCTCATTGCTGTCAGCAAGCAAGCCGCAGGAGTTATATCTGTCTGTGGTATTGATCGCCAATGCTATTTTGGGATTCTCAATTTCTCTGTCAAAATCATATTCAAATGAAAACTTTAATCGGCCACCAGAACAAAAATTTTCACATTCATACGGTTCAACTTTAAAATTAGAAACGTTAAAGCCATGAGCAGGAGTCTCTTCACGCGCCTCTGGATGAGCATGTCCGTTGCCGTTTGCATTAGCATAGTGTTCTACATAAAGATTAGAAACTGACTCTGTATCTCCAAAGGCAACCTGTTTTCCGTGGTGAAGCAATAAAGCCTTTTCTGTAAGAGATCGGACAGCATTCAGGTCATGACTGACAAATAAGATGGTATGACCTAATTCATGGTACGAGCGCATTTTTTTCAGGCATTTCTTTTGGAAGTCTGAGTCACCTACCGCGAGGACCTCATCTACAATGAGAATTTCCGGTTCCAGATGAGCTGCTACTGAAAATGCAAGTCTCATAAACATACCACTTGAGTAATGTTTAACAGGCATTTCAATGAAGGTTTCAACCCCTGAAAAATCGACAATTTCATCAAATTTTTTGCCAATCTCGATACGGCTCATTCCAAGAATTATGCCGTTAAGGATAATATTCTCTCGACCTGTCAACTCTGGGTGAAAACCCGTGCCTACTCCCAGAAGAGAGCCAATTCGGCCTATAGCTTCAATTCTTCCTGTTGTTGGTTCTGCGATCCTGCTGATAATTTTTAGAAGAGTGCTCTTCCCTGAGCCGTTTCTGCCCATTATCCCAAGTACAGATCCTTGCTCTAAATCAAAATTAATATCATCAAGAGCCCAAAAAGTACTTTCTTTCGTAGAGCGCTCACCGTTCATAATTCGTCTGACATAATTATATGGCATTTTCAATATGCGTCCAGCCATTTCAGTGACGTTTTTATATTGAACATGAGCATTACAGATTTTATACTTCTTGCCAAGATTTCTAACTCTAATAGCATTAGTCATTTTTAGTTTCCTAAGTGATCTGCAAAAGTTTTTTCACGCCAGCGGAACCAGTAAATACCAGTAATGAAAGTTATAAATGCAACTGATATAGAAACATAAAACTCCCATCCTGGTGCGCTGCCATATGAAAATAAAGTCCAGCGAATACCCTCAATAACACCGCTCATTGGATTTAACGCCACAATGAATCTGAATTTTTCAGGGATAATTGAGGAAGGATAAAATACAGGTGAAGCAAAGAACCAGAACTGTAATAAGAACGGTACTATACACTTAACATCACGATATTCGGTATTGAGTGCTGACAGCCAGAAGCCAATTCCCATTGCAGTTATCGTCATCAAAATTATAAAAACAGGGAGGAAAAGAATTGTCCACCCTGGTGCTTGCTTGTAATATACCAACATTAAAGCCAGAATTATACATCCGATAAAAAAGTCAAACAATGCAGAGAGACAGGCAGATGCAGGAATTAATATCCTTGGAAAATATATCTTATTGACAAGCCCCGCTTCTGCAACAAGGCAATTGCTGGTAGATTCAATTATTTTGGCAAATAACTGCCAGGGGATTAAGCCGACGAAAGCAAAAAGTTTGTATGGGCATGTAATTGAATTTTCAATATTCGGCACACTTGCGATGACCAGTGAAAAGATGAGCATCATCAGAATCGGCTGAAAAATCACCCATAATACGCCAAAAACCGTTTGTTTATATTTAACCTTAATATCCCTGATAGTAAGGTATAATAAAAGTTCCCAATAGTCATTTAGTTCCCTGAAATTCAAGAACCGAAGTCCCTTAGAGGGTTCTATTATTGTTTTTCGTGTGTTTTTTTCTGAAAGCGGCATCAGTAAATTATAACTCCTAGTAGTCTTCTACTATCATTATTTGTAAAAGTAGGCATTCAAGTCTGAATAATTGCAAACTCAAATGCCCTGCAGCTCGAAATATCGAGAATAATTCTTAATTAAATGAACTTCAAATCTACGATGACTACAATATTGTTCGTGTTACTCAGAACAAATCTTTCTTTGCAGTCTTGTAAAGGTTATTTCTTCTATATGCTTTCTGACACGTTCCCCGAACTTCTCTTCCAGCATTTCAAGATATACAGGATTACTGAAGTATTCATGGAAAGCATCATCTCTGAAATTAAGGACCTGAGCAGCTGTCAGGTTTTTGTTGCACAGTGGCAACGTTTCGTACGAATGTTGGGAAAAGCCATGCCAGCAGTCAGGCAAAGCCCACTCTTCCTGTATGGCAATATTGTATAGTTTGGAACCCGGGTAGGCCATTGCTGAATAAAAATTAGCAAATTCACAATTTAGTTCTTTAGCCATATCCAGAGTCTCACGCATGGTGTCCATTGTATCATCAGGCAGACCGAAAATATAGTTTCCAATAACTCTGATTCCGGCATCCTGAATTATTTTTACAATTTCCTTAACTTCCTTGACACGCATGTTCTTTTGAGCACCGTCACGGACGTCAGGATTAGCGGATTCTATACCAAGTGCAAGCCAGTTAACTCCCGCCTGCTTCATTATTTGAAGGTTTTCCGGGTGGACGGTGTCAACGCGGGCATAGGCCCAGATATTGACATCATAGCCACGCTCAATAATGCCTTTGCAGATGCCCATGTAGTGATTTTTTTTAAGAACAAACAATTCATCAACAATCTTCAGGTTTTTTACACCATATTCATTAACAAGAACACCTATTTCATCAAGAACACGTTCCGGACTTCTGTAACGGATTGCCGGCTTGTCAAATGGAGCATTTATGCAGCAGAATACACAGCCGAACGGGCATCCCAGACTGGTGTAAATAGCACCATATGGCTTGCGGTGTTCAATATCATCAAAACAATGCCAGTTATGGGCACGATAGATGTGCATAGGCAGTAAATCCCATGCCCCAATCGGCAGATATTTATCCAAATCTTTTATCATTGGAAAACGTTCGGTATGCTTGATGTCGCCGTTTTCGCGCCACCAGAGGCCTTTTATCTCTTCGTTGACAACATTGCCTTCTCTCAAACCATTGAGTAATGCTTCTATGGTAAGAATGGCTTCGCCGTCAAGAACGTAGTCGACGTCTTCTTTACGAATAGTCTGTTCGGGCAGGGCAGCAGGGTGCAGTCCGCCCATGGCTACTTTAAAACTGCCGTCTTTACTGAGTTCACGGCAAATATTTCCAGCGACAGTCATGTTCTGAGTTGAAGCAGACGGCTGTGATCCATAGACAATCACAGCAGTAAGCATTGGACTCAGTTCTTTTGTTTTGACTGCCGTCTCAGCTGGAGTAAAGTTTTCCGCATTTGAGTCTATTATTGCAACTTTAAATCCTTTTTCGCGCAGATATGCAGCTATTACAGCAATCCAGAAAGGAGGTTCGATTGCGGCAACATCAATCCCTAAGGACTGAAAGACCTGTTTACGGTCTCCCGGGTTTATTAGGACGATATCGTGTTTCATTTAGAAAAGTACTCCTTAATGTCAGCTGCAACATTTGTACGCTCGGCCTTGTAATTTGCTAGAAGTTGTCGTCTGTTGCCCAATTCAAATTTATAATTGTCATCAAGACCAACAGCTTTAAAGTCATATTTCAGTTTGTAGTCATTTGCAATATTAAGCAGCAAAGAGTCAAGCCCCCCTTTATAGATAAAGCCTTCTTCCATAGAGACTACATAATTATATTTTGATAACACATCAGCAAGAGCTTTGAAGTCAGGATTCTTTAACTTGAATATATCGATCACTGAGATATTCAGACCTTCGTTTTTAAGCTGTTCTGCAGCGGCCAGTGCTTCCTGAGTCATATACCCAGTTGAAACAATGCAAGCCTTACTGCCATTTGACAGTATGTTAAAGCCTTTTTCTTCGAAGCATGCCGTTTCTGAATAAATCGCAGGTGTTGGCTGACTGTCAAATCGCAGGTATTTAATACCCGGAGTTTCTACAGTAAAATCAACCATTGAACCAGCCGATACCCAGTCTGCAGGAGAAAGTATCTCAACATTGGGTAAAGTTCGCATTATGGATATGTCTTCCACCGAATGATGAGTAGGACCTGATACAACATAACTGAACCCAGCTCCCACACCAATAAGTGTGACATTCATTTCTTTTACTTGTGACATCAAAGCGAGATTTACTTTGACTTGTTCATAACAGCGCATGGTTATAAACGGTGCAATTGCATAGGCAAATACTTTGAACCCTTCCAGTGCCAGACCAGCAGCGACATTAATGAGATTCTGTTCTGCAATCCCTACATTTATAAACCTGTCAGGAAATTTGTCACGTAATATGTCGAGGGTAGGGGCACCAAAATCAGCAGCCAGAAAAAATATTTTTGGATCGTTCTCCATTTTTTCAATGAGCCCGGCCAGAAAAACGTCCCGCATTGGTTTTACATTTTTAATCATGGCCTCTCCTTGTTTTCAAGCAGCTCATCAACATGCTCTGGCTTAAGAGATTTAATATGGCAAAGGCTGTCATTCTCGAGGTGGCCGCCACCTTTGCCTTTTACCGTATGAGCAATCAATGCCTTGGGACCACTTGAGTTATCCTTTCTGGCAGCTTCAAGGTGGTGATGTACGGTTTCAATGTCATGTCCGTCAAACTCCGCAACTTTCCAATCAAAAGCTTCGAATTTCGTGCCTAATGATCCATGTGAAATAATGTTGTCACAAAAGTCCAGCATAGATATTTTATTATGATCAACAATCAAAGTCAGATTGTTTAACCTGTGGTGACCGGCCAGCATAAGCGCTTCCCAGTTAGAGCCCTCGTAAAGCTCTCCATCACCAACCATTACAAAAACTTGGGATGATGATTTTTTGCGCTCCAGGGCAATGGCCATGCCGCAGGCAACACCAAGACCGTGTCCTAATGAGCCATTTACTGTTTCATAGCCGGGAATTACCGGGTCAGGGATGCTGCCGAGAAAAGATCCGGCCTTGCCAATATTCATTAGTTCTTCTTCAGGGAAGAACCCCAGATCAGCTAAAATGGGGTACAATGATATCGATCCATGGCCTTTACTTATGATAAAACGGTCACGGCCTTCCCAGGAAGGGTTGGCCGGATTATATTTCAAAATGTCGCCATAATACATTGAAACCAGCAGTTCAACGCACGATAACGAAGATGCTACACGGGTTTCCGGTGAACGCTTATGTAATAAAAGCGTTTCACGCCAGACATCCTGTGTTTTTTGATCAAGAAGTTTTTTAAGCTTAATATCCATAGTTATACATTGCTGTATTTACTGTTATTTAGAATAGTGAAAGCTTTCTTCAGTTCCTCAATACCCATATCCAGGTCATGAGCGGTTTTGAAGCCGGTGGACTCAATTTTATCATTTGAGACAATGTAGTCACGTTTGTCCGGATCTTCACCGAGAGGAGCTTCCAAATACATGAATCTAGGAAGATGTTCTTTTATTTTTGCACAAAGTTCAAGCTTTGAAAGATTGGCTTCAGAGAGTCCAACGTTATAAGCTTCCCCTTTCATGTCCTCAAAATTATCCATAACATGCATGAAAGCACGGGCTACGTCACGGATATGAACATAATTACGTTTGAAGTGACCTTCAAAAATAACCACAGTGCGGTCAACTATTGCACGATGTACAAAATCATTTACCAACAAATCAATACGCATTCTTGGGCTTGTTCCAAACACTGTAGCCAAGCGCAAACTTACGCTGTTTTGGCGGCTAAGAGCTACTTTTTCAGCTTCAACTTTAACACGGCCATAAAGAGAAATAGGACGCAATGGAGTTTCTTCTGTGCAGAATTTTCCCTTTTCGCCAACGCCATAGCCACTGTTTGTGATTGGAATTATAATGCGTTGTTCATCAGAAATAACTTCTGTGAGAGTTTTGATTGCATCTCTGTTAATAGTTTCAGAGGCAATGATATCACGATCACAGAGAGGAGCTCCAACCAGTGCGGCCAGAGGGAAGATATAATCTTTATCAGCGGTTAACTCCTTAAGCAGTTCACGGTCACGGCAGTCGCCACGAACAACTTGGAAATTTTCATTTGCGCAGCAGTCGCAAAGAGAATTCTGTTGATACATGAAGTTGTCCAGTACTGTTACTTTATGTCCTGCTTTAAGCAGTTCTGGGACCATTACTGAACCGAGATATCCGGCACCGCCGGTAACTAGAATATTAGCCATGATATTTTCCTGATATTTAAATTTAATTTACTGAGTTCAAAATCTCACAAAGTTCTTTAATCTTTTCTTGTTCAAGCGTAGGATAGTTACCTATGTAGTAACCGTAAGAGTGAATATGCTCTACTTCAGGATATTTTTCCCACTCATCACTTGCGACAATATCTTTTAAGTATGGCTGACGTAATTGATTACCGCCGCCTGAACTACCGCGTCTGAACTCGATATTATTTTCACGCATGGTGTTTTCCAAACGCTCTCTGAACTCTAAGTCAGATTTTCTTATAACCAGAGCAAGCGCATAGTTTACACTGCCTTCAATGTCGAATTCGGTGTAATATTTTTCAGAGTCCAGGTTGTCAAGGAAAAATTTGAAGTTGTAATAGCGCTTTTGATTGTTAGAATCAAGACGCTTAATTTGACTTCGTCCCAGTACTCCTCCAATTTCGGTGCCGCGGCAATTGAAGGCCGGGTAGGCAAAGATAAAATCGGGGCTGAGCATTGGATTATCTTTATAGTACTGCTCTTTCATAGCGTCATTAGTCATTTCACGAGTCATGCCGTGAGAGCGCAGCATCCTGAGTACCTGATAAAAATTTTCATCACTGGTACAAATCATTCCACCTTCAATAGTACTCATATGATGAGCAAAGTAGAATGAAAAGTTAGATGCCAGGCCAAAGCTTCCGAGACGTTGGCCCTTGAATGATGCTCCGTGTGATTCACAGACATCTTCAATCAGCAGAATTCCGCGTTTTTCGCATTCTCCAAGAAGACGGTCAGTCAGACAATTGAACCCCTGTACGTATGTCAGAAAAACCGCTTTGGTTTTATCTGTAAACTTGTCAATAATTTTTTCATCATCCATGCCAAGGTGATGCGGGTTGATGTCAGCGAATATCGGCTTAAATCCGCACCACAGGACTGACGATATGTCAGATACCCAAGTCAGTGGAGGAACAATTACTTCTCCTTCACCGTATAGATATTTGAGCGCAGCCATAGTCATTAGATTGGCTGAAGCTCCGGAGTTAACGTATAAACTGTATTTTACTCCGAGCCATTCAGACCATTCCTCTTCAAATGCTTTTACATTTTCTGACTGGGTAAGCCTTGGCATTCCTTTTAGAAATTCTATAAGAGTGTCCAAGTCTTCTCTAGTTACATTATCTGCCATGAGCGGCAAACTGAATGACATAATTAAACTCTCCAAAATATTTTATATGATATTAATCTATTCTTCCCTCATGAATGGGGTGATAAACGATGACTTTTGAGCCTTCGTACTCAAAATTAAATGGAACGTGTAAGTAGTTGTGAAGCGCTTTTTTTACATCATTCTGTTTTGCCAGAGGAACATAAAAAAGGACAAAGCCTCCGCCGCCGGCACCTAGCACTTTGCCGCCGACTGCGCCTGCTTTTATAGCGGTTTCATATATCTTATTGATTTCAGGATTTGATATTTTGTCGGACAATGATTTTTTGTAGAGCCAGGTTTCATGGAGAAGTTCTCCAAACTGCTCTAGTGGTTCTTCACTGCATAATAAGTCAGCAGCAGTATCGACCATGTCTTTCATTTTATCCAAAACATCAATATTCTTATGAGTATTCTTAACCTGTTCTTCAGCAATATTTGATGAGAACCTGGATATACCCGTAAAGAAAAGCATCAGGTTATTTTCAAGTGTTTCCTTGCGCTTTTCTTCAAGCAGCATGGGATGAACTGAAATTTGCCCGTTTTCTTTGAATTCAATCATATTGAATCCACCATAAGCAGCAAATGTCTGATCTTGCGAACCCACATTTTCTTTGATTACCTCTTGCTCGATATATATTGCTTTATGAGCGAGGTCCTTAGCGGATATACGTTTCCCTTCGAGGGCAAGCATGCCTTTTAACAGGCCGGCAGTGAAAGCCGAGCTTGACCCCATTCCACTGCGTGCCGGTATATCCCCGTCGTGGTGTACAGATACACCGTATCCGGGGTTCATATAACGCAAAACTTCACGCACTGCGGGATGCATTATTTCGTCAATTTCTCGAACATTTTCCTGTTGAGAATATACAACACGATGTTTATGAGAAAAAAATGGAGGAAGCTTTCGTACGTTAAGGTAGCAATACCTATCAATTGCTGTTCCTAGTACTTTTCCTCCATGTTTCAAATAATAATCTGGATAATCTGTGCCACCTCCAAAAAAGGAAATGCGATGTGGCGTTCTGGTAATGATCATAATTACAACTGTTACCCTAATATTTATTGTTTCCAATTTCGCAAATATAGTAGCTGTTTTAGTCTTTGCAAGAGTAATCTAACATAAAGCCCTATATTATTATTAAGTTCCAAACAGAAAATAGGGTAATACTATTTTGATGAAATGCAAAATTATTTCTGATATTTTAAAAGAATAAGATTGACTAG
>JAAEMX010000020.1 GCA_024225035.1 Lentisphaerota bacterium | reverse complement strand
GTTGCCTTCCCGATCGGTACGCGAGGTCAGGTTCCCGTTGCCATCAAAGGTCTGGACGATGTCCGAAGCAAGGCGGTCCACTGCCGCCACCAGGTTCCCCTCACCGTCATAGGACCGGGTCACCGTTTCGCCTTCGGCGTCGGTCACCGAGATCAGCCGACGCTGCGGCGAGTGCGCGTACACCGTCACATCGCCCGATGCGCCATCGGTCACCGTGGTGGTGCCCACCACGTCGTCGTAGACGAAGGTGACCGTGTTCCCCGACGGGGTTGTCTGCGAGGTGACTCTCCCGGTCGCGTCATAGACGTTGGTGACCACGGGGCGGCTCTCAGGATCAGTGATGGACGCCAGCAGTCCCGCGCCGTCAACCCCAAAGGTCGTCACCGCACCCGCGGGATCAGTGACCGACACCAGAGCATCGTTGGTGTCATACCCATAGGCGACAGCCCGGCCATCGGAGGCCGCGACCAAGACGAGCCGACCAGAGACTGCGTCGTAGGCGAAGGCGAGGCTGTGCCCGGTCGATGAGGTCATCGCAGAAGCGACCCCGGTGCCGTCGCGGCCGATTGTGACGGTCTGGCCGTCCCAGGACTCAAACCCCTCGAGGCGTCCGGCAGTGTCAAACAACCACGCTGTGCCATCCAAGAAGCCGATCCGGTAGGAGCCGTCCGGATCGGTGTTCAGATCCCCGTAGAACTCAGCCGGCCGCGACCAGCCAACCCCACCATCATCGGCGAAGGTCACGGTCCGCCCGTCCGGAGCCCGAACCACCACATCGGCGCCGGCCGGCTCGGCGGTGACGTCGAGCACTGTGGACCAGCCGGTGCCAAGGACGCCGGTGCGGGCATCGAGGCTGTTGTAGGTGCGCGACCAGTCCATGGCGAACACCTGACCGGGGAACCCCAGATCGGCCCAGGTGTCGGTGAAGTTCCCCGACGACGTCTCCACCGGGTCACCTGCTGTGGTGGTCGACGGCACCAGCGAACCGAAGATCGAACCGGAATCAACGTCGTAGTAGTTGGTGGGGGCCTCAGTGCCGGCCTGGAAATGCTCGGCGACCTCGACGGCCGAGAGCGCCCGGTCATACACGGCGAACTCGTCGAACCCGGTGGACTGGAGGGCCTGGCCCATCTCCAGCTGCAGCGGCGATACCCCGTAGGCCGTAGTCAGGCCGCCGGTCGGCTGCTCACCGGCCAACACCCCATTCTGATAGACGCGCACAAAGGAGCTGTCCTTTGTCATCACCACATGCACGGGATCAGTTCCCGTCGGCGCGGTCGTGTACACCTGCAGCCGGCTCCCACCCGTGGTGTCGCCCAGATACACGAAGCCAGACAGGCCGTCGTTGTCGTTGTTGGTCGACAACTCGTAGCCACCCACGTCGGTGAACAACCCGTCGGTACGGGCGACCTGAACCAAAACACCCGAATCGAGTCCGTTGACGTCTTGTTTCCACCACAGCTCAACCGTGAACTCATCAGGGAACAACGTGCCCGGACCCCGGCCCGAGCCCGCAAACACTAACTCGCCCGGAAACGGATCAACCGGTGAGGTCAACACCGAATCATCGGTCGTCTGAGGTACCAAACTCGGGGCCCCGAACCCGAGCGTCGCTGCGGCCGTACCCGGATGCAGCCCCTGCTCATCAAGAAGCGGGTTCCCGGCATCACCCAGCCGCCAGTACGACACCGGGCTATCAGCCAGCACGGTTGCTTCGTAACTCAACGCCTCAGCCGGCCCCTCCGGCAGCCCCACCAACAGCGCTGCTATCACGCTGACTATCCCAAACACGGAGAGAACCCGCCGCACCATTTCCACTCCCTCAACAACATGGGCGAACCAGAAACAGGAGGAACATAGCAGGCCAGGAACGGCAGCTCAGGGATCTACAGGCCAACGGCTAGATCGACGGTCACCTAGAAGAGAGACGGAGTGGGCCGCCCTGATACAGACCCCTGCACGAATCTGACTCGCGAAGGATCGGCTACTCGGCGGTCCGCTCCTCGGCCGTTCCGCCGGGAGTCAACGGTTCGTGGCACCTGCCCCATAACGTTCACCCCGACGCGCTCCAGACCATCCCCGAAGAGCCGTACTGGGACGCGAAATATCGCGATGGGATGGCGCTCTGGTCGAGGCGATGGGACTGTCGTTCGGGATTGGCCGGTTCGGGTTCATGTTTCCCCGCCGGTGGTTTCTGGGGGTTGGGGCTGTTGGGGGGTGGTGAGGTGGCGGAGGGGGTTGGCGTAGGCGGCTTCGGTGAGGCCGTCTGCGGTGATACCGAGGTAGATCTGGGT
>JAAEMX010000019.1 GCA_024225035.1 Lentisphaerota bacterium | reverse complement strand
TCGCAGAACAGGCGACCGCCGCGCTGGCCCCGTTCCTGGAGATCCTCGGCGGGTCCGGATCGATCGGCGAGAAACTGTCGGGTCTGTGGACGGAAGCCCAGCCGCACCTCGCCGAGTTCAAGGACCGTTTCGTCCAATGGGTCAAGGACATCACCCCGCCGCTGCTCCGTGAGGCCGGCAGGATGGCCACGAAGTTCGGCCGGTGGATCAAGGACCAGGCCCCGGAGTGGGCGGCACAGCTTGTCGAGTGGGGCAAGGCGTTCGTCGAGTGGGTTGTTCCGATGATCCCGCCGGCGCTGGAGAAGCTCGTGGAGTTCGCCACCGCCGCTGCCGATTGGATGCTCGAAACGGGGTTGCCGTTGCTGGTCGAGAAGCTTGTCGAGTGGGGCAAGGCGTTCGTCGAGTGGGTTGTTCCGATGATCCCGCCGCTGTTGCTGGAGCTGGGGAAGATCCTGGTGAGTCTCGGCGAGTGGGTGCTGACGTCGGCTGTCCCGAAGATCGCAGCGTTGGGTGTGGATCTGGCTGGGGCGATGCTCGGGTTCATCAAGAACGATGTCCTGCCGGCGTTGCCTGGACTGTTGGCCGATGTCCTCGGCGCGATCGTCGATTGGGCTACCGGTCCTGCTCTCACGAAGATCGGAGAGGTGGCCTCCGACATCGGTTCGGCTCTCGGTGACGGCATCTCCGCAGCGTTCAAGGGCGGACTGAACGCCCTCATCGACGCGTGGAACGGGCTCGAATTCACGACTCCTTCGGTCGAGGCGTTCGGCCGGACAATCGGGGGGTTCACGATCGGAACCCCCGATATCGCGAGGTTCGGGGCCGATGGTGGTTCGGCCGGGGGTGCGGGTTCGGTGCCGCGGCTTCACGACGGCGGAATGTTCCGCACGTCGAACCCGTCTGGTGAGGGGCTCGCGATGCTCCAGGACGGCGAAAGGGTCCTGTCGCGGTCCGAGGTCGCCGCGCCGGGCAGGAAACAGACCCTCGAGCTGAACCTGCGTCTGAACGGCCGCGACCTCCAGAAGATCCTGCTCGAGGGCGACGCACGGGGATTCAGGATGGCTGTCTGATGGCGTTCGGGAAGGGTTGGACCAACGGTTTCGGCGAGGCTGTCGTCGTCGAAGCGGGGCTCGATTTGCCGTGCGTGAC
>JAAEMX010000018.1 GCA_024225035.1 Lentisphaerota bacterium | reverse complement strand
GTCGCCGCTTTTACATCGCCCGAAGCCGACAAAGCGTGAAAGATGTAACTGCCTTCGCTGCCAGCGGTAGTAATCGCTTCCAGCGCTAACAAAGTACGCTTTCTTAAGGCAGTGTCAGTTTCATATACGGCTGGCGTTGGCGGCTCTGCATCCGGATTAGCTGGAATAACTATTTGCCGCTGAACGTTAAAATTAGCTGCTAAGTTTTCAAGGTCATTGCCATTAGCGTAAGCCAGCATTACTGCTCGGCTGGCGTCATTAACACGTTGCCTAAGCATAAGTTCGCGATACGCCGCCACTTCCAGCACCTTATATGCCGGGTCCGATTCGACTAATGCGGAAAAATCCGGAGCTTTGCTCCGTAAGGTCGCCAGCATCGCTGAGAAAATAACCTCATAATCCAATGATTCGATTACATCCGGGGCGGGTAATAAACTTAAATCGATGGCGTTAAAAGTACTCATAAGATAATCCCCTCCAAGGTGATAGTTTTGCCGTCAGGTAAGTATTCGCCAGTGAGAATAAGCTCCACGTTGCCGGAAGCATTGGCTGTATTTGTGGTTACTGAGGCCAGTTTAAAGCGGGGTTCCCAGCGCTGCAGTGCTTCCGCGGTCACTGAGTAGAGATCAACCAGTGTTGAGGAATTTAAAGGTGCATCCACCAAGCGCGGTAAACGGCTGCCGTATTCTCGACGCATTACTCGGGTGCCAATTGGTGTAGTCAGAATATCGTTGATGGATTGCTTGAGATGATCTAAGCCACTTAAGTAGCGGCCTGTAGTATGGTCAATTCCAGTCATAACATCTCCTTTTATATATAGAAAGAGCGTTAACCAAAGAAATATGTATACAAAAAAATAAAACAAATAAGAGTCCGAAATGTAACTAAAACCAATCTTATTGTGACTGCAATTTTAGGTGTTTTTGCGTTAAGAGTAGTTATATCGGAAGGGAATATCTAATGGGAGTTAAATATTATGTCAGCTATGCTTTAATAGCAACTGGTAATCGTAGACCGGGCAGACTTAGTGTAAGAAGCCCTGGACACGCACAAATTTTTCTTACTGAATGTAAAGCAGAAGAGGATGACTGGTGTTTCATGAAGGCAAAGCAGTACGACTGGTTTGTCAATCATGCATATGGTCTCTATGGACGTGGTGAAACTCACAAAAGTCTGATCTCTGGTTTTTTTACAGGCAACTTTGTGGAAGGTCATCTCAGAAACGAACTCAACCAATATACGGATTACAAAGAGGAAGCATTATTTTACTTCAGAAATTATCGCGTAAATAAACATACACTATCAAATGCGAAAAAAATCTTTGATGAAGATAGAAAAATTAATGTAAGAAAACTGGGAGTAAAAACGTACAGAGGCCCTAATTTTAGTGTAAAATATTTTAATTGCCACAAATATGCTACTAGGTTTTTAGTACGTCTTGGTATTATAGATGGCCATCTTTTAAAATATGATTATCCATCACAAGCTGATATAAATACAGAAAACTTTCAGCATGTTATGATGAGATTTGGAGGCTTTCACCTTCTCACGACATTAGACAAGAATTCAAACGCTCCTAAAGATCATACCCCTGAAAATATAAAGTTTCCTTCAAGTTACTATAAAATTGCCAATCGCTTTGTTGGACGTAAATTTAAGTCAACATATGAATTAAAGCAGCACATAAGAAAAAGAAAGCTACAAAGACGCTTATATACTATTGGCATAGAATTAATGAAGGATTATCGCAAAACTAACTTTAACAGAATTATTCACTTCAAGAGGCATAATACAAAACTTGCGGATAAACTTATTTTCAATTTAAAGGAGCCTCCGGTTAAAAGTTTAACTGAAGATTTCACCTTTACATTAGATAAGTTTATAAGAGAACTACCTTTTAGTGTAAATGTAACTGGAAGTTTCTTCAGAAGATTGATTTTCTTGAGAGAATTGGTCTAAAAGTTCATCTATATATTTAGAAATAGAGCCTCTGGCAGCGTTTACTCCGCCTTAGGCGTACTTAAATATGGCAAGCTATACTATTGAACCTATTTGTTCAAAAGACTTATATAAGATTGCCAGAAAAATAGACTCCTCTACTAACGATACTCTCTTAAAAAATATTATAGAGTTTACTAGCAAATGCCTTACAGGAGTTAAAAGCGTTTGCAGAGATGTAAGCTTGAATTTATCTGGTAACTTCAGAAATAAGAAACAAAAAAAGCAAACACTTCAAGGATTATTCAAAGATTTATCCAATGAAAAAGATTACAAGAAAATTCTAGACTTATGTGAATTTTTGGAATGTGAGCTGCTTGACAAAAAACCAACAAAAAAACGTTGGCAACTATGGAACGATTTCAAAAAAGCCTTAAGGCTTTCTTTTTTGGAAAGTTATAGACTTGAAGAAGCATGTTGGAAGGTAAAGAATCAAGAGAAATATTGTGAAAATAGAGTTCCCTCTAAATGTATTTCAAGAACCGTATTATTGAAAGGGTTAGAATGTGATTGTGCGGTAGTTATTGATGAAGGATTAGATCTAAAAAATTTTTATGTAGCTATTACAAGGGGAGCTAAAGAACTACACATTTTTTCAGAATCACCTTGCTATCCTAGTCACCCTTTGCCATTTTGCTCTTTGTGTAATGCTCGTATGAGTTGGAAACAGAATAATAAAACAAAAAAATATTTTTTAGGATGTTCAAATTATAACTCGAAGAAATGCAAAGGCAGTTGTTCTATAGAAAAATTCTTTTTGGACTTATAATGCTATATGAAGAATAAGGCAACTTAAAAATGTACTACTCCCCCACCTCACACTTCCTAAAAGCCACATCATTAACAAGCATTCAAAATCCAGTTGCCCTTTCAACGTCACCTGAACTCCTTCAGGCATTCCATTTTTAAAGTCTTTCCGGGCTGTCATTAAACCCCTCCCCGAGTTGCGCTTGAGTCAGAGGCGGGGGAGGTCACTATTATTCGCAGGCGTTAACTTCTGTTTATTGTGCAGGAGAAATTAGCAATCCTACTAAACATGTATGCCCAACAGATTTACGTCCGGCGTTTTATTACCGGGCACTCTTTTTTTAAGCTTTCAATTTACTCTAGCCACCGCGTTCGTTTTGGTATTTTATTGCTATTGGAATTTGTTGTTGTCATTGAAAAATGAGAGACTTAAACTTTATTTTGTAAAGAGACTTAAGAAAGCATGGAGTCCTAAAAACTATATATTCCAGTAATTAAGATAGTCATAAACCAGCTCTTTACATTCTGGCCCTAAATGGTTTTTTCTAGCAATATTCGTTACAATACGGTAACGTTCAAGATATTTATCAAATTTTTCATAATGCCGCTTTTTTACACCATTAACAATGTCAAAACGCACATCCTTTCCTTCACACCAGCACGTCATTGGCCCTTTTGAAAAACCACTTTTAGGGCTTTCCAATCCCATACAAATATTTATCAGCCAATTGTCAATACCAAAAAGATTAGGGTCATATCTATGGATTCTTTTTTGATAAGAGTTTACACCCGGCAAATGATAAACAGTGAAAGCAGGTAAATTAATTGCTGTTGAATAAGCTGTTATTCTGTTGTCAATTTTCTTCGAAGCCAGATATCTAGAAAGTTCAACTTCCAACGACCTGGCACCATAGCAGCATTGAAGTATTATTTTGATGCTTTTTCCTTCCCTGGCTTTACTGCAAAGACACCCACTGCTGCTGGCATATGGCTTAAGCAAGTTACTCACCATTTTTTTTAAATAAGCTAGAGAAGTGACATGACGTCCACCACTGATAGTGGAATCTATTGATGAACCGTGTCCATATAAAACTAAAGTATCAGACTCGGGGTCAAATTTAATACAGTCACATTTATAATCCTCTCCATCCTTCTCAGACCTGAAAGCTGCTACCAACTTGCGCTGCTCCTGTGTCCTATATCTATTATGTGTTGCCCAACCTCTATCCAGTACTGAATCCATAATAAAAGTATACGCATTCCAAGGATATTCTTCATTACAAAAATAGTCAGACATCTCTCTGGAACTAGGAATTATCGGTTTCCCTGCAAGATCCCTTACGAGGGGATTTGAATGTTTAAATTCCTGTCTATCAAAATTCCGGTTTTTGCTACCAGGAGGATAGATTTTCAGCTTTTTTCTCAATTCTAAGTCATATTTACTTTTGACTGTAGCTAACAGTGTTTTAATCCAAGTATCTTTAAATTCACTATACTTAGGAACCCTTTTTTCAAACTTGTATGGTGAATCCTTCAAAAAATTTTCAACTTTTTCAGCATGCGAGTATAGAACGTAGTACATTTTTTCTCCGATAATCTAAAAGAATAGTTTTGGAAAAGAGAAATTTTAAACTATTTAATTATAAGAAATGTGAATAAAATAAGGTTGTTCCACTTCTTCTATTGCATCATCTCGGGCAACATATTCTTTGCATTAAAATACCAGAATTGGCAATATGATCCTATAATGCCGCCCTATTATCATTAGTTTATTAGTAAGGCGCTAAAAACTTCTTTGGGGTTACATATGATTAACTTTTTTTAGGGCGTTAACCTCCCTTTCCGCCCTTAACCTTTAAATCTTAAAAAATAGTATCTGACCCAGCGACCTAACTTAACATACTTGGGCCCTTTGCTAACGACTCGCCAGCCTCGCAACGTAGCTTCTGAGACACCTAACTTCGCAGCTACTTCAATCGTGGTAAGAAATTCTGCCATGGCGGCCTCCCTTGTAGTTTAAGCTTTTATTCTCAGATACTTCTCAGTTCCAAAGCGACCAGCGCTACGGCGTTCTGAGAAATGTCATTGGCTGCTGAATATTTCCTGACCAGTTTTTTATAAACCCGGCGTTTGTGGTGTAGTAGGAAGAGTGTTTCAAAGTACTCATGTTTGCGATGAAAGCTTCTGTAGAATCTTGAAATATCCATTCTCTTTTCTGAGCCTTAGCCCAGCCTCCTGTTAAGCTTTACTCATGTCTCTCTAAGTATATTGTAAGGATAATGTCAACATGATAACTTACTTTTACTTACTTTTTTTGTTATTTTGTTAATTTGAAGCTAAATTGTAATTAGAGAAGCATAATAAAAAAGAATAAGATAATGAATTCATTTTCTAGCAGATTGATACATCTTCGCAAGGAAAAAGGATTAACGCAAGAGGAACTTGCCAAAGAAATCAATGTTTCTCGAGTAAATCTTTCATATTATGAAAACGGACAGACCATGCCTCGCAAGAAGGTCTTAGACAAAATAGCGAAGGTATTGAATTGTAAGGTTGCAGACCTTATTGCAACCCCAGAGCACCCAATAGACTGGATCAATAGACCAGAGGATTGCTTAGATTACATTCAGTCCCCATTTTCAGAAGATGATCACTTGTTGATAGCTGCGGTAAAAATTATATCTAGACTTTCAAAAAGCGACAAAATTAAAGCTTTGTCATTGTTAGATGATTTGACGGGTAAAATCAATAAAAAAATATAAATATCACTTTATATTTAAATAATTTTCATTCCCTTCAATCAGCTCTGGATTTTCTAAAAGCTTCTCGGCTATTATTTGCACTCTCTTGCGCACATTATCGAACTCCAAGCCGTTGTCGCCCAGCTTGAGCTTCCCAACTTTAAGTATCTCGGCAACGGCGTTACTTACAGCCTCACGTTTAGGGTCCACGCTTAAACGTGCATAGGTAGGTGTGACACTTGTAGATTTATGTCCTAACACGCCGGCAATCATGTGGAGACTGACATTCTGGTTAGCCATCCAACTAGCAAGGGTACGGCGTAAATCATGAATGTGCAAATCTTCTATATTTGCACGTTTGAGGAGATTTCGCCAAGCTTTGTCAGGTACTGAATAATGCCCACTCCTCGTTAAAGACGAATAAAATACCCAATTTGTATCAATTTCTTTGTCTTTTTGCTCTTTTTGGCGACGGCTTAAAATTTCAATAACAGTATCATCAAGCACAGCTACATCATCATCATCATTTTTTGTTTTTTCGCCTGGAATTGTCCATAATTTTTTATTAAGATCTATTTCACTCCATTCTGCAGCTAGAACGTTGCTTCTACGCTTCGAGGTAAAAAGTGCTATTAAAACAAAATCTTTGAAGTTTTGATTACTTGACTTCATAAGTTCAGTAAAAAAAATTTCAACTTCATCTTCCTTAATATAGCGTGCTCGGCTTCGTTCTTTAAACAAATCAATCATTGCAGCTGGATTATGAGGAATATTATAGTCATGTTTGATCAACCGATTTATTGCAGCACGGATATTCAACAAAAGGCGATTAGAGGTGGCAACACCGACATCCTCACAAACCTTTCTGTGCAAAGTCCTTAATTCCGCTCTAGAAATATTAATAATCTGCCTCTTTTTTAATTTAACAGGAGTATACACCTCAAACCGACGCCAACACTCTTTTATGTCTTTATGCCAACCTTTAGTCTTCTCTCTGTGTCTAAGCCAATACTGAAAGGCCTCCTCCAAAACTATATTTTCTTTTTCTTTTTGCTTGGTGTCTACGCCACGCACTAGGTCAGTGCTAATTTCCGTGCATCTTTCCTGCACTGCCTTTATTGAAATCTCACTGTAATTTGCAACCTTTATATATTTAGGACGACCTTTTACATTTCTTATATAATAATAGGTGCGAGTGTTCTTAGGAGTAATTACAAAATGTAAATATCTAGTGTCAGTGTCCTGATATGTAGTTTTCTTATCTGGAACAGGCAATTTTTCAAGACTGCTTTTGGTGAATTTAATCTTTTCCATTATAAACCTATCTTATATATATCTTACAACATACAGCGACAAACAGCTATTTACAGCAACGTACAGCGACAAACTAAATGATGTATCAAGTTCAAATATAGTATAATAGAGGAAGTTATAAAGTCAAGGCGGCATGTTCTTACCGCATTCATTCCCGACAATGGGTTTTCTGACAAAACGGGTATCAGAAAACTGGATGATGCAGCGCATGCAGCCTAATTGGGTAAAGTCTCTCTGTAGATTTATGTTCAGGTTATAGCACCGTTCTAACGATGCTTTTTATGCCTGAACTTTTTTCCGCTCTTTGAACGTTTTTCGCTTTCAGCGTGATACTTATCATTAGTTCTGGAGCGGGAACGCTTCTTTTTCAGAACGTTCATCTGCGGACGCCGCTCAGCTAAACCGCGATTAACCTTAATTGAGCTTCCATCTGCGGTTTTCCCCGTATAATACATTGCCGCTCCCATAGTCATTGGCAACGGAATATAATCCTGCACCTGCTGCGGACTCCAGTTATTTTCGTTAAGGTAGTTGTCAACAGTTTTCATATCATTTGTGGTGCAGCCTGGAAAGTTAGAGATGAAAAGTGGAATAAGGTATTGTTCCTTGCCCGCATCTTGACTTTCCTGTTCAAAGAAATCTTTGAATTTATAAAAGTCTTCTGCAGGATTTTTGCGCATCAGCTTAAGTACATTAGGGTGCAGATGCTCCGGCGCAACTTTCATATGACCGGAAACATGATGGCGAATGATTTCGCTCATTAACTCTTTCTGGCGAACTGCCAGATCAAGTCTTATTCCAGAATTCAGGTAAAGATGTTTAACACCGGGGATAGACCTGATTTTTCGCAATAAACCAACCAGATGCTTACCATCAGCTTGATAATTAGGACATGGTTTTGGATAAAGACAAGACACCCGTTTGCATTTGTTACACTTTTCCACATCTTTCGACCCATTATACAGGATATTTCCCGCAGCACCACCAATATCGCTGATAGTTCCGCGAAAGTGTTTACGTTCAAGCATGCGGTTAACTTCTCTTAGAATTGACTCATGACTTCTGGATCTTATACCCCTGCCCTGATGCGAAACTAAACCGCAAAAAGCACAACCTCCGGGACAACCACGTACAGCTGGAACCGAATGCTTAATTGTCTCATAAGCCGGAATACTTTTCTTGTATACAGGGTGAGGTTCGTAGCTGAATCCTAAATCATGAACTCGGTCCAACTCATTTGTATCCAACGGTAATGCTGGGGACTCCAAAACCAGCAGACGGTCACCATATTTTTGATACAGGCCTTTGCCGTTAGCCGGATTCATTTCACGCTCAATTGTAACAGTGCTGCGCATCAAAGCGTCACGATCTGACTTCATTTCATCCCAGGACGGCAGCTCAATGTATTTTTCGGGATTAAAGCGCTCAGCTTCTTTCTTGCCAAGCACATAAGCGGTTCCTCTGATACCACGAAGCGGTTTATTAATTTCCATCTGACGAACAATTTCAATTACCGAGCGTTCGCCCATACCAAAGGATAGAATATCAGCCTTGGCATCAACAATGACACTTTGCTTCATTTTATCCTGCCAATAATCGTAGTGCGCCACTCTTCGCAGACTGGCTTCAATACCGCCAATGAATACAGGAATTCCAGGAAA
Source organism: Lentisphaerota bacterium (assembly GCA_024225035.1). GTDB lineage: Bacteria > Verrucomicrobiota > Lentisphaeria > Victivallales > Victivallaceae > Zth2. The sequence continues at coordinate 57,965 of JAAEMX010000018.1, read as the reverse complement.
AGCCCTTTTTGCAAGTTGAGTATAAACCACAACAGCATGAGGCGGGCGTTTGCCGGTTTCACCTTCTTCAGAGTAAGCGTCACTGCGTCGCAACCTGCGGGCCGCAGTGTAAATATTGACCATGGAATCCATGTTACCTGCCGTTATTCCACAGCAAATTCTTGGTTTCCCCATAATTTGCAGAGCAGCCGGGTCTTTCCAGTCGGGCTGAGCTATTATACCGACACGGTAGCCTTTATCCAGCAATACCCTGCCAATAACCGAGATGCCAAAAGACGGGTGATCGACATAGCAATCACCTGTCACCAGTAATATATCAAGTTCATCCCAACCGTATTTCTGCATTTCTGCGCGGGACATGGGCAGAAATGGAATATCTTGAGCTTTCATTAAGCAATCCTGCTAATTTGTTATGACAGTCATTTGCCATATCATGATTAAGCGTACTACAAAAAGTCATATAGACGTTTAAACCAACGACAAACAACAGAATAGTTTAGTTCCCTTAATTCGGAGATTTTCCCTTATCGGACTTGTTGAACATTCCCTTAGCAGGAATATCTGAGCTGGAAGTAAGTGAGGAATATCTGATATTCTTAAATGGAATTGCAGTTTCAGTCTTGCCGCCACTCTTAAGTTTGTAAACCAGAGTGCCTTTAACGTTCTTGGCACTGGAATTTATATCTGAAGCGTTAACGATAAAAAGCATTGAATAAAACTCTCCAGTACTTGTCGAAGATTGCTTCCACTTTGTATAACTAAATGAAGAACTGCCTGACCTGAGGCCGACACATGGGTATTCGGTTCCATCAATCCGCAATGCAAAATCATAAATACTCAAGCTTCTTCCCGGCTGCAGTCTTACTGCGACCATTGCATATGCCTTGGATGAAAAATTAGTTTTAAAAGTAGTATCCTTCAGCCCTGAAACGTAAACTCGGCTGCGAGTAATTTCTGCTGCGTAAATCCTTCCAAGACGAAACGGAATACTTCCTGCCTGCAGCGCTGTAGCAAACATAAAAGCCAGAAACAAAAAAGTAACGGATTTTTTCAATATATTCATAGAAGGCCTAATTCTTTGACTTGAGTTCAGTTTAAGTAAATTTATAGCTATAAATTACTGTTGGAAATGAGAATTACAAATCAAACAGAGTTGACGAAAAGCGAAAATCAGCTTATTGTATGGCACAGCATTAATTTTTTTACCTCAACTATTAAAATAAAGGACGCATGGAAGGGAAGAATGAACCCTAGATTTCATAGCAACGTGTTATCCAAGGTCAAAAAGACTATCCAGAAAATGAGTCAATCAAGGCCAGTTAAAAATTCTGTGCCTGATTATCTGGTGCGCATGAATATTCCCCCGCTCATGGGCCGTCGTGACGCCGCCTACGATTGCGTTGAAACAATCCTGTCCGGAAGCCTTTTTTCTCATCAGGACGACGAACGTAAAGATATTTACGCTACAGCCGTAAGACTACTTGATATCTCCATTAAAGATACGCAAGCCATCCTGACAGCCCTTGGCACTGAGGAAAAAAGTGACCGCGAAACCCGCTATCTGAGTTACCTGCAGCTTCTACGCAATATTACACATGCTGCGGGGGACATGGCAGATTACGAAGTTTCTATATTCAAGGATGAAAGCAATATCAATCAGTTCATCGGTGGAAATATTGCAAATCAGTTGCGACGTATGGAAGAAATTATCGGTGAAAGCGAAATGATGATCGTCCAGAATATAAGCGAACTTCTGGAAGCGGCACACCCTCAAATTAATAAATTCAGAGAAGTCGCACGTCGCAGTTTCAATCGACACAACGGAGCCCGCTACAAAAAAGCTTTCATGGAATTTAAAGATATTCTAGCAGAAAATGAAGCTTAATAATATACTTTAGCAGAATCCAGTAAATCTCTTACTATTTTTCATCAAGAATACGTCTGATTTCATTTGCCATTGACGCCAGGCGATGAGGTTTCGGCAGAAATCCCTTAGCGCCTTGCTGCAAAAGGTCATTAACTTCTTCCTGAGAAACATAACCACTGGAAAGAAGAATTTTGGCTTCAGGATCAATAGCTCTTATCTGAAAAAACGTCTGATGTCCGCCCTGCTTAGGCATAATCATATCCAAAAGAACAAGGTCTACTTCATCAGGATTATCACGATATATCTGAACAGCATCCAAGCCATTTTCAGCAAGAAGTACGGAGTAACCAAGTTCCTGCAGGGCTTCAATAAGGAAGTCCCATATTGTTTCGTGGTCATCAACAATCAATATTGTTTCGTTACCACCAGATAATTTTTTCAAGTTTCCAGCCATTTATTCACCTCTATGGCGTCATATTTTTATAAGGGAATCATATTATATAACATTTTGAAGTTGAATGCAAGAGTACGAGACTGAACTATCAATAAAAATAGGAATTGAGTATATTTAAGCACTAAGAAAAGCAAAAATTAAGCATTATTTCAATAAAAACACAAGCTTCTTTTTGATTTCGGAACGCAAAGGAGATTCACTGAATTTATCCAGCATTTGCTCCGTCAGTCTTTTCGCAGATGCCTTGTTCTGCTTTGATATCGCAATAATTCTTTCTATCTGAAAATTGACGTACGCCTTAACAAGTTCATGTGCACATTTTCTACCTTTTACAGCTAACGGGGATTCAGGATTTCCTGCCAGGATAGCCATATCGGCAGCAAACGATTTAGCATCGCCGGCTACCTTATGATTAACCGCCCTGACCAAATTGTGCAAATCACTATAAGGTACTTCAAAAATAGACCTCGCTCTTACAGAACCATCCAAATCCTCATAATAGATATTGCCATTGCGTATCATTGTAATTTTACAGCCGGATGACAGTTTTCGGCCCAACATTCTCGCATTACCTTTAGAAAAGTAACCAACAATGTTTTCAAGTCTGGATGCCAGAATCATCATTCTGGAATATTCTCCATAAAATGGTTTACCTAGAACCCCTCTATTATATTTGAGCAAGGCGTATACCATATCAAAATCACGTTTCTGAATCAATATATACAACTGAACCAGCATATAATTCCGCTTGAAGTTATATATCTTTTTTTTGAGAGCTGTATTTGTGACCTTCTCTCTTTTCAACTGAGAAGTGATTTTTCTATTTAATGAAGCGTAATTATTAGCTTTTGCCTTATAAGCAGAAACCTGTTTTTTTAATAATCCGCTGCTGGCCTGCATCTTTTTGCTGACTGTATTTTTGCCTGATAATTCCCTGCGGTATTTTTTCTCCAGTGACTTTATAAGCATACGGTTATCATCCATATCAATCCTGAGCTTTTCATTTTCGATATGCTGTCTGAAGTAACGTAACTGCCAGAAAACCGTACGTTGTCGCATAGTCTGCGCATGCATTGGAGGCAAGGCGTTCAGAATTTGATCCACCTCTACTGCCATTAAAGCAGGATGCAGCTCCTGTTTTTTGTACTTTTCAATAAACGTCTGCATCTTTTCTTCAATCATCAAAGTTTTTGGCGGTTCTTTTTGAGTTTCATGGAAGAAAACCAAAACCACCAATGCCATAATAGGTATCGGGAATATAGTAACAAGCAGCCAGAACAGGAAGTCACGACGGCTTTTTAATTTCTTTATTCTCTCCTGAGGAGAAACTTTGTTACGAATGCTTTTATTCTGCAAATCATAATCAAGTTTATTAATAGAAATAGTATGAACATCCGGCACCAAGTCTTTGTCAGGAGCAGTAGTTTGACGTACAGTCCATAACTCCTTCAGGAGGGCCTCCATATTTTCATGGCGGTCTTCCGGCAGCTTCTCCATCATCTTCTTAACTAGATTGGAGACCTTCAGACTTATACCAAGCCCCAGCCGGTGCAGAGGGATTGCTTCTTCACTGAAATGCTGTCGGGCAACATCCTGAAAAGTCTGTCCTTTGAATGGCAGCTCACCGGAAATCATCTGGTAAAGCGTAATTCCAAGACTGTAAATATCACTTCTGGTATCAAGTTTTTCACCTGCAAACTGCTCTGGGCTCATATAAGAAGGACTCCCGGATATTTCCATATCCTCCGTCCATTCAGCCTGATTCATGGCCAATCCAAGGTCGGTCAGCTTTACCATTCCTTCCTTAGTAATCATTATATTGTCCGGTTTGACATCACGGTGAATCAATCTAGCCTCGTCCCACGCATAATAAAGGGCTTCAGCAACCTGTTGAATAGTGTGCAGAGCTTCATCAATAGCAATACTGCCTTCACGCTCAATGCGGTGACTCAAAGATTCACCGTCAATATAATTCATCGCCAAATAGCATATACCATTTTCCTCGCCGACCGCGTAAGCCTGGACGAGGTTAGTATGACTGAGCTGCGCCGCAGCCCTGGCCTCTTTCAGGAAAGAAGCAACAAATTTGGGAGAACTTAATTCAGGTAAAAGAAGTTTAAGCGCAACGTCACGCTCCAGAGAAAGCTGTTTAGCTTTGAAAACAGACCCTATTGAGCCGCTTCCAACTTTCTTGCCAACAACAAAGTCGCCAATTACGCAGTGCTCTTCGCTATGAGATTTGGGCACAAAGCAGGACAGGCCACAACTGGGACAGGGAATCTTACTCCCTAGCGGCTTATCTGTTGTTACAATAGACAAACAAAATGAACACTGAAAACGCATGACCACCTGAACAATACCTTCTTTATAAGGAAATATTTCTCAACAAAACCCACAAAGAAAGTTAGTTCAATATAGATAATTTTTCAAGTAACAAATTATATATGTATGAAGTTTATCCAATTCTTCATGCAAGTCAATGAATTAGATCAAACAATTTTATTTTCACTTAGCCTTTATGAATAGAGCGGCAAAAGCCCCATCCCAATGCTCAGATGGTAATATCTTTTTCTTTTCAACAAACTTCAGTTCATCAAAGGAAGATAATATCCATTCCACTTGCTTTTCGTCTTCTTCTTCATCAATACTGCAAGTACTGTAAATCAGCTGCCCTCCGGGAGCCAGCATATCAAACGCTTTTTCTATTATCCTGCGCTGCAAGTCAACAATATCATTGAGTCCAGCTTTACTGAAACGCCACATGGCATCAGGGCGATGTCTGTAGACCCCAGTATTAGAACACGGCACATCAGCCAAAATCAGATCAAATGACTCTGGCTTAAAGTCAAGTTTATCCGCTGCGGCGCAAACTATTTCACAATCAAGGTTGCGCACTTTAAAATTTTGAGCCGTCAACTCCTGACGTCTGGATGAACGGTCCGCCGCAACCAGGTGCCCCCCACCTTTTAAATGCTCTGACAACATCAAAGCCTTGCCGCCTGGAGCTGCGCACATATCAAGCACTTTACTGCCGGCTTTTACCTCAGGCAATGAAAGAGCCATAGAAGTTGCAGGATCCTGAATATATATCCGCCCCTCGGCAAGCCAGGATTTCGCAAAAAGATCACGCGGCTTGGAAGTTCGGTAAAATGTAAAGTCAGTATTCCAAGATAAATTTTCCAGCTTAACCGCACCTATTTCTTCAAGTTCTGCCTCAGAAACTTTTCCTGTTAAACGAAAAGTCAGTTCCGGCTGAATTCGCATAGCCGAAATTATCTGGTTAAGTTCTTCACTTGAAAATTGTTTTTTCCATCTGGCAAGCAGTTCTTCAGACATTGTCAAAAAAGGATTTTCTTTGTATTTTTCCAGCTCCTGCACATTATTTTCAGATAATATGCTGCGCATAACAGCATTTACAAAACCTGCAGATGCTACGCCATACTTAGTCTTGACAGCGCTGACTCCCACATTAACAGCAGACTCCCTGCCTATGCCGCTCTGGAAAAGACATTGAGTCGTGATAACAGCCAGTGCCCGCCTTAACCTTGGTTTAGGCATACGCTTAAATTTTGATCTCAACAACCGTTCAATAAATGCACGATTACGGAAATACTCAAAAAGAAGGCTTGAAACCACTGGCCTTAATTTGGGATCGGCAAGTTCATCGATAATGTCATCGAGCCCCATACGCTGCCTTTCCCAATATTCAAGGCAGTAGAGGGCTGTCTGAAAAACCATACCGGCAGTTTGTACTGTATCTTTTCTCATTATTTAACAGCCCAAAGTAAATGCCGCAAATTCAGCGGCAGAATTAAACTACTCATCACCAAGGAATTTTTCCTGCGCAACGTAATTTTTGATATAGTCGCCAATAGCTTCATTGAGGGAAGTTACCTTGCGATCATAACCCAAACTCTGCAGCTTACTCATATCAGCCTTGGTATAGTATTGATATCTGTCACGTAAGTGATCCGGCATATCGATATACTCGATATCGACCTTTTTATCTAGAGCAGCAAACGCAGCCTTTGCAAGCTCATTCCATGTCTCAGCACGACCACTGCCAATGTTAAAAATACCGTGACTTTCAGGTTTATCCAGCAGGAATAAAATCATGTCGACAGCATCTTTGATGTAGATAAAATCACGCTTCTGTTCACCATCAGCATATTCGTGATGATAAGACTTGAAAAGACGCATTTTACCTTCGGTAGAAATCTGTTCAAAAGCACGACAGACAACGCTGCGCATATCGCTTTTATGAAGTTCATTAGACCCATAAACGTTAGAGAACTTCAAACCAGTAATTTCTTTAAGCAGCCCCTTGCGTTTTGCCCACAGGTCAAACATATGCTTGGAGTAGCCATACATATTCATTGGACGCAGCTTTTCAAGCTCGTCTTCGTTATCGCTGTATCCAAGACTGCCGTCGCCGTATGTGGCGCAGCTTGACGCATAGATGAATCTGATACCATGCTCTGAGGCAAAGCCCGCAAGCTCCTGAGTGTAGTTATAATTATTATCCACAAGGTAACTGGCGTTACGCTCAGTTGTAGCTGAACACGCCCCCATGTGAATAATTGCTTCTATTCTGGATTCGTCAAACGCACCATGCAAGATAAGTTCACGAAAATCCTGTTTTTCCTCATAATCAGAATAACGCAAAGCACGTAAATTCTTCCATTTTTCAGATTGTCCAAGATGACCTACCAGCAGGATATCTTCAATACCACGCTGGTTCAACCCCCAGACAACACCACTGCCGATCAGTCCGGCAGCTCCAGTTACTATATACATTTATCAGATACCCTCCTGTCTGATCTGAGTGAAGGTGTTCACGGTCTGACGTTGAACGCTTTGCAGAGGGGTATTCAACCCGGTCAGGTAAAGCGTGACAAGAGCCGTGTAACGAAGGCGTTTACTGCCGTCGGAGTTACGCGATTGAACCTGCGCAAACTCAGCAGCAACTTCCCAACAGTGAATAGTTTTATATATCTTCACCTGTTGTTCTCGTATATAACCCGCATAAAAGTCATAGTACATCTCATATGCACCACGCAATTTTCGGTCAGGCGTTATCGGAAAATTTATCCCGAAACGTAAATTTTGTATATTATCAGGATAAAACTGGTCAAAGGCACTACCTGCTTCAAGTTCAGTAAAGTTACTACCCATTGAGTAAACAGATTGTGTTTTGTAAGGATTCTGAAGGATATATGAGAAATACAGATTCAAGTCTTCCATAATCTTGTAATTCACCTGGACTTCCCACTTATTTAGCCAACTAAAATGCAGGCCTCCATTAGAAGCAAAGTCATCCTCAATACCAGTAATACTGTCCTGTCCGCCAGCATCGATTGAAAACAGTGTAATCAAGCTCAGTTTTGAAGTAGGGTTAAAATACAATTTAGTAACAAAGTCACCAATGTTATTAAAACCATCCTGAGGTTGAAAGTAGTAATCCCAATAATTTTCGATAGTAAACCAGTTATAAATCTGTTCATTTCCAAAGGTGCCGCGTCTTGTCTGAATACGCTGACGCACACCAAGACGAATAAAGTTTTGTTCCTGAATACGGTCAACCTCATCAAAATATAGAAGATGCTCACGGTTAACAGTAGGTTTTGGAATGTAAGTATAGTTAAAGTAAGGTTCGATGATGTGGCGCAAGCCGTCAAGCTGCCAGTAAGCATTTTTCACGTTCTGCCATGAGCGGGAAATCTTAGTGGTACCTTCCAAACCAACCTCACCAATGAACCTGACTTTACTTCCACCATTCATATCATAGTTAACAACGTCACCGTCAGCAGTACCTTCCACATCCTGTACTGCAAATATTGTCTGCAAGTCATCTTCAGAAACCTTCTGATTAGAAGTATTCTGATATGCAGTCATGCGTATGCCGGCACGCGGCACCAAAGTCAGCCATTCGAGTCTGATTGGGTAGTACAGGAAATTCACAGTGTCAAAACGAGCAGAATCATAGTCTTTAGGCTCAACACCATTACCTGCGGTACGGGGTTCATCAAACTGACGCCACTTCATTCTAAAGTACCCAACATCAGACTGACCTTCCCAAAATACATTGGAAAATATTTCCTGACGAGGGAAGTTTAACCTGAACGTTGGCAAGTTTTCTACTGTTGTATAGAAGTCATTGGTCTGAACTCGAGTAAATACAGATGCTGAGAAACGGTCAAACTGATACTCGAGAGATGAGAAAGTTATTGGTTCAGGGTTATTATTATATGTGTTTTTGAAATAGTCGTTCAGGAAATAGTAATCACTAAACAAAGCAAACTGTCCGCGGAAATCCAAACGAGGCGTTATGTGTGAAACGTTACTTAAACGAAGCCCGTAACGATAATGCGGGATAGTCAGGCGTCCGATATCATCAGCTTCAGTTGTTTCATAAGGACGCATGTCGTAAATACTATAACCAAAAATCTTAGTTTTGGAATACTCAGTCAGCACTTCGGCGTCAGCACCGTAACCAAAACCACGCAGACTGTAGTAGTCAGCAAGCAGCTTGATTGATGAATAAGGGGAGTCAGTCAAAGTAAAGCGCTTGGAAAACTGGAAGAATGCACCCCAGTTACTGTTATAACCACCCTTCACTCCAAATAAACCTGGACTTTCTTCTTTTGGCTTATAGAAAACCGGCATGTAAAGAACAGGCATTCCGAACACTTTGAACCAACAGTCATAAGCCCAAATACTGTGCTCACCAAGGTTAGGTTTATATCCGGCAATACCAAAGCTGTCAGACTGATGCGGGTATATTTTTGCAGTTCCACATTTTATGGAATAATGCCCATGGTTCTGGAGCATGTATTCACAGGAACTGATTTCAGCGTCTTTAATAACAATCTCGCCACCCGGCTTACGTATACCTGACTTTGCGCGGGCAACAAAAGTTTTGTAGCGGCCTTCAAAGTCTTTGAATGAAAACATACCGGTGGTGAGGTTACCCGTCACCCGGCTGGCTTTTAGCATATCACCCTGAAAATAAACTTTTATTTTGAGTAACTGATTGCCGACCGGGTCGAGAGAATACCCTAAAATATCAACCAGAGTATCTGGATAAGCAGCTATTTTGCTGAGCTGGTCAAGGTCAACGGTTGCGTTTTTAGTGCGCACCCTGTAAACCCTGATATTGCCGATAGCTTCAAGGTCTTTGGTCTCAAAGTTAACTATAGCTTTATCGGCATATACGGTCATATTTCCATAAGGAATGAAAACATTACCTCTTACAATAATGTTTTTGCCAACTATGCTGGTGCTGTCAGCCCTGATTTTACTAAGGTCTCTCAACCCGGGTTTTGACTTAAAATCAAAGTCAAAAAAATCTTTGACATCCAGCGCCTCCGCAGTAAAAACTGAGGCCAACATAAAAATAATTGTCAATAACTTACGTACACAGCTCAACCGGTTCTCTCCAATTGTTAGCGGCTGGAATATTGATCCAGCAGTTTACATTCGGTTTTCAATGTATAAAAACCTTTATTGTCAAGGGTTTCCTCAATACCGTCGGCCAACTTCGAAATATCGTTAATTGCAGTAAGCGGCATATCCGGACAATTCGGAAAAATAACCGTTTTGCCTGGGAATTCCGCATTGATAACCGCATTAAGACCTTCTTTCAGCGCTTTCATGCCCCCAACAGCTGCCAGCGCTATGACCGGTGCTAAAGCACCAGTTTCAGCCAGTCCCAGAGTGTGCCTTAAATGAGCGGTTTTACTGCCGCTTGAGCCGATAAAGCGCATTCCGCCGGAGGCAATTCCCCAGACATTTAACGCACCTTCTTTACCGGCCGGGATACCTGCAAAGATGTTCATTAGAGCATCTTCAGCCATCTCCCTGGCAGAGCCGTCAAGTACAGGAACAACAGGAACTAACATTACTATATCGTCAAATCCGTCAGGCGCAAAGTCTTTTAACAATTTTTCAAACTCTTCTACGGTAAGTTTCGATGGATTAACAGTTTTAAACTCGATACCGCGCTTTTCGATGGTGTCAGCCAACAGGTTTGAGACGTTCTCAATTCTGGCGTCATCCATGTCCGAAACCAAAATTCTGGAAGGACCGTCCGGTGATTCAACCGCCATCTGGGTATGCATCTGCCCCATGGCACCGGCGCCGCCGGGCAACCAGCAAACGCCGCCCTTTTTCCAGCTGTTGCGGACATTTCTGTTATATGCCGCGGACAGGCAATTGCCTTCCGCTCCTTGATAGAACCATCCTTCGTAGTGGATGCTGCCGACATCAAAAGCCCACTCTTCATTCGGGTAGTTACCAATGAAACTGATAACAGCTCCCCGAGAACCTAATTTTCCGACTTTTTCTGCTAATTCACGAGAACAATCGCATATAAAAATATCATCAAAACCGGCTTCAGGTAAGGCTTCCAGAGATTCAATTTCAACGCCAAGCTCTTCTGTCAGCGCATGTATTGCGGCTTCAGAAAGATTAACGGTACATACTCTGGCCGGAGCCGCGGCTTTCAGCAATTCACCTGCCGCATAAATCTTATCAGACTTATTGTCAGCAACAATCAACACACTGCCACTTTCTTCAGGTGCAGTACGATTATCAATCATGTAACTGGCCTGTACACAGGTCCATGGTTCCATCAAAGCTGCAATTGCGGACGATGTTTCGTCTTTTATCGGCAAAAGATAACAGCCTTCATCGCCATTCAATACACGTTCATCAAGAATACTGTATTGAGCCATACCACCATTAATGGCATAACCATAGGCGAAACCTTTGCCTTTAACGTAAATATCTGCCTGGATAATAAAACGTTGTCCGCATTTAAATTTACTTCCAAGTTCATCACCAACCTTGACGACAGTCATTACTGCCTCATGGCCGGGGATAACCGGATCAGTTGAGAGATCTTCAGAAATAACACGCGGGTGATCCTCACCTGTGCGAATGAGCTTAACGTCAGAAAAGCACAAGCCTATGGCATCAATTCTAACCAGCAACTCACCTACACCTGGCTGTGGAACTTCAACTTCGACCGGCTGGTCGTTTTTTCCAAGTTGTTCCATTCCGGCACCGTACAAGGGCCAGGCCAACATTCTTTCCGGCACTTTACACTTGCAACTCATTTTAGTTCTGCATCTCCCTCGATTAATATTAAATGACTAATATCGTATTAAACGGCCAAATTTCAAGGCAGCTTATCAATAAATTAATTGATACAAAGTCTACTAAAAAGCTCAAGAATGTATTTCATCATTTAGCTTTAAAATATCCTCAAGATGCTCAGCAGCCTGCTCCCATTCAGCAGTTGTTCTATCGATATTATTTTGAATCTCCGAAATTTCCCGATTGATTACCGAATAATCCACGCCATCGCCGCCAGACATTTGCTCTAAAAGCTTCTGTCGCCTGGTTTCAAGTTGATCAAGGACATCCTCAAGTCTTTCGACATCACTTTGAGCCTTCTTTTTGGCTGCAGCTATTTCCTGACGCCTTTTAGCACGCTCCCGACGGCGCTCTTTACTCTGAGAGCCATCTCCGTTACCTGCGGCTGCAGGCTTGACATCGTCAACGGATGTTGAATCTTCAAGAGCGGATTTTTCGAGATAATAATCGTAGTTACCATAATATTTTTTAACGCCTGGTGGGCGCATTACTATAATAGTTTTGGCCACGTCCCTGACAAATTCAATGTCATGGCTCACCAGACACAAAGTCCCTTTAAAATTATCCAAAGCCTGCTGCAAAGCCTCTCTTGCAGCAATATCAAGGTGAGTTGTCGGCTCATCAAGGATCAGAAGGTTCGGAGGATTTATGAAAATTCTGGCAAAACACAAACGAATTTTTTCGCCACCACTGAGAACCTTACATGGCTTTGAAGCTTCATTGCGCCCAAAGCCGAAACTTGCCAGTACATTTGGTACAATGCTAAGTTTTTCCTTGTCACAGACTGCAGATCTGACAACATCCTCTGCGCTGCATTCATCAGGCAGCAAATCAGCAAATTCCTGAGCCTGATAACCTTCTATCACATTATGACCAGTAACAATCCTGCCATCCTGAGGTTTCAATTGCCCGGCTAACAGTTTTAGCAGTGTTGTTTTGCCAGTACCATTATATCCAACAAAGGCAATTTTACTTCCGGAATCTACTGATAAATCTAGATCTTCAAAAATTGACTTCCCTGGGTAATTAAAAGAAATATTTTCAAACCTGAACGCTTCGGCTCCACAAGCAGGAGCGTCAGGCAAACGAATTTTCCCTGAATAACTTAAGTTATCAAGTGACTCAACATCGTCCATCTTGTCCAACTGCTTTTGCCAGCTTTGAGCCTGAGAAGCCTTTGAGCTCTTAGAACGGAAGCGGTCAATATTACGCTGCAACTGTTCTCGTTTACGCTGCTGATTTTTACGCGCAGCTTCAACACTGGTCATGCGATGTTCGCGTTCACGCCTGTAGTAATCATAATCACCAGCATAGCGGGTGGTTCGTCCATTATTAACTTCTATAGTCACATTACACAGACGCTTTAAAAGATACCTGTCATGTGATACCATTAACAAAGTACCTTGAAAGCCCTGCAAATCTCTTGCCAGCCATTCAATTGCCGGAATATCAAGGTAGTTTGAAGGCTCATCAAGAAGCAGTATGTCAGGACGTGAAATCAGCACTCTTGCCAGAGCAGCACGCATTTGCCAGCCGCCGCTGAATTCAGACATATTCTTTGTAAAGTCACTATCTTTAAAACCAAGCCCTGAAAGCGCCGCCGCCGCGGCACTTCGAATAGTATATCCACCAAGGTGCTCAAATCTAGACTGCAAATTACCGTGTTCTTTAAGCAGGCGCTCAGCCTGCTGTTCATCACAGTCTTCTTCCAGTAAATGCTCAAGTTCATGCAGTCTGGCAGAGAGCTCTTTAAGCTCAGGAAGGGCGTCAGCAGTAAAATCTATCAGGGCAGAACCAAGTGCCCCCTCAGGCAAGTGCTGCCTCAGGTAGCCTATTCTTACTCCTTTTGGCAGAAATACTTTGCCTCCATCCAGCTCAATATTTCCATTCAAAATACCAAACAAAGTACTTTTCCCAGAGCCGTTAGGGCCAACAACCCCTACCCGTTCACCTGGGTTTATTCGCAAGTCACAGCCGCCAAAAATTATCTGTCCGCCGTAACTTTTCTGTATATTCTTAAAGTCTATCATAAAACCTGTTTAAGCTCAATTAGATGAGAATCAAATATATACTATCGCCCTTAAACCCGGGAAGTTCAAGCTGAAAGGCAAGTACTCTTGCTTTTTTTGACATGATAATAAGGTGAGTCTATTGAAGTCTAAGCCAGTTTTAAGATTAAAACAGCTTTAGCTTATTTCTTAAGGGGAATTACGTAACGAAAGCCAATATCATTGTCACTTCCGGTTGTATAACTCGAAAAACCACAATGCGAGAACAACATACCTGTACTCAAGCTGCCTCCCTTTATGACGTATAACCGCCCCGGCTCCTTGGCACTTGTTGTAAATTCTCTAACATTACCAGCCATATCAAAACATCCATATACAGACATATCTTTCTTGAAGGTAGCTGGAGGAGCTGAAATACGGAATTTCTCAACCCCATCCTTGTTATTCAAAGTAAGAGCTGCCTCTTTATCTGCATAATTTCCCCAAGGGAAAGCTCTGCCATCAACACCGCGAGCAGCTTTTTCCCACTCCAGAGAGGTTGGTAATCTCACTTCTTTGCCGAGTTTTTTGCCTAGCCACTCACAGTATGCTTCAGCAGCTTCGCCGGTTATCCCGACAACCGGCATTTGGGCAGAAAATGGAGGCTGCAACACTCCCTTTTCACTCCAGACATTAACATACTTTCTATCACCATTATTAAAAACATATCTGACCATATATGACTTACGCAACAAACCAGACTCAATAGATTTCCAGAACGCTAAGTATTCACCAATAGTAACTTCTGTTTTTTTCAAAAAGAAGCCAGGCAGAAAAATCTGATGCAGAGACTCAGTATCGTGCCCCAAGCCACTCAGGAAAGAACCTTCAGGAATATAAGCAGTACCTTGAGGTTGAAAAGGAGGAACGTAAAGACTGTAACTATTTATAGAAGCACATTTTACATTTACAGGGAAGTGAACATCAGGCGCCCCTTTGCTCTTCAAAACCAGAATATAACTTCCTGCCATAACCTGAGCTTCAAGAGGTGTCGTTCCAATAAAAGTTGTTTGCCGACAGTTTCCATCGGCAGGTTTTTCTTTCAGGTCATAAAAATAAGCATACACCTCTGCACGCGGCGGTTTTGTCTCCAGCGAGAATATGCCTTTCCCTTTTATAATCATTCTGATTTTATTATAAAGCTTTTTGTCACTTTGAATAATCCGATAAAATTCTTTTTTCCGCTGTCCGCGAAGCTTACCAACCAGTCTTCTAGTTTCATGATAATCTCCACTCAATATGCTAAGCTCAAGTTTATTTCTTAAAATTACGGCCATTTTTTCACTGGTATCCGTACCTTTATCCTCAAAACTTTCTATCTTGGACAAAAACTCTGCCGCAGTCTCATACTGGTTATTGAACTCAGCAGTCAATTTATCAAATTCATCATTTAATTCTATTGCTTCGGCAATGCTTTTTTCAGACATTTGCCCGCTCTGCAATATTTCAAGCTTTTTATGAGTGTTCATCGCACGCACAAAAAACATATTACCTTGTTTAATGTTAAAATCCGCAATTCGCATCATCTCTTCAATTCTGGCTTCAACCTCCAAGTGAATAGCCCCAATTACAGCACCAAAGGTACACACAGCAACCAATAAAACTGAAGGAATAAGCGGTCTGCGACAACACATTTTCCAGAACCGTTTGAACAATGGTAACGGGTAAGCTTCAACCGGATAATTATCAAGATAGTTCTGTACATCGGAAATTAATGAATGAACATTTTTGTACCTGTTCTCTTTTTTTCCTGACATTGCCTTCATGCAAATGGCTTCCAGCTCTTTGGGGATGGACCTTTGCGGAGTGCGTTTCCTAGGCGGCAGAAAATAATTATTCACGACATGGCTCAAAACCTGATTTGTAGACATGTTTTCAGCAAATGGTGACGGTTTACATGTCAAGATTGAGTATAGTATTGCTCCCAGGCTATACAAATCGCTCTGTTCATCAATGTCACTTGATTTACCACCGGCCTGTTCAGGAGACATATAAGCAGGGGTACCGCTTATCGAACCATCAATTGTAACAGTTGTATCCTGAGGAATGCCAACAGATTTAAGATCCATCTCCAAGTCATCTGTTTTATCAATTCCGTCGCCGTCAAGCTCTTTACGATATTTCACCAGCCCCCAATCCATCACCATGACTTCACCATAGTCCCCAAGCATGATATTGGAAGGCTTCAGGTCGCGATGCAAAATCCCTTTATCATGAGCAAAAGCAACCCCATTGCAGGCGGAAATAAATATTTCAAGCAACCGTCTTAAGGTGTATTTCTGTAAATATTCTTCACGCTTCTCATCGATTTTACGCAAAACAGAACGCAGGTTTTCACCGACTACTTTTTTCATGGTGAAATAAGCTCCAACATCTTTAAGAACGCCAAGGCTGTGAACCGGAACAATATTTGGATGCTCAATATGGGCGGTGGCTCGTGCTTCGCGAATAAACCGGTTGAGATAACGGAATTTGCTGCGGTAAGCTGGGCGCAGGATTTTTATCGCCACTTCACGATTAAGTACGGGTTCATGTGCTGCCAACACCGAACCGATGCCTCCTAAACCAATAGTCCGTACATTGCTGAAAGCTCGAATTGTATCCTGATCTTTGATACCTAGTAAGTCACGAAGCTCTTCAGTGCTTAGCTGAGTATCCCCTGTGGCATTGTTGGAGTAAGCTACAGTTATATCATCATGATTTTCTTTATCAGTTTTCTTCGAGGGCTCACCACTCATAAAAATCTCCGAGATTTCCCTTTGCTTCATATGAAAATAGGCCAAAATAAGTAATATGTCAAATCAATTCACACAGGATCAGGCAAGAAATTGAAGATTAAATTAAAACTTATGCGGTTTAGTTTTTGTATTAAAAAAAAGGCCCTGCTGACAGGGCCTAAAAGTTCTATTCAATAATAATTTCTACTGGTATTGCCAAGTTCTTGTCTGCTCAATTTTTTTAACTCTGGACACCATTTTTTCGACAGACTCCGCAAAGCTGTTATAATAAACTTCCCCTTTCTTTCTCAGAATAGGAATTTTGAATGAGTCATCAGGAGTGAAACTATCAGGAAAGACAAAGCATTTAGCTATCTCTTTACGTCCAAAATCAAATTTTCTAACTTCAACAACAACTCCGGCAAATTCTCCTTGCTTGGTTACAATAAAGTCCCCAACCTGAGCTTTCACCTGGCTAGTGGCACGCCTGCCTGTGTTACGTATATCACCTTTATCGAAATTCAAGGAACACCTACCGTTAAGACTTGCTGCATTTTTACCAAATGCCTGATCTTTAAAAAGTGTCAGATTCTGAATACCGCGTTTTTTAAGCTTACTGAAGGTAAGGATATCCATTGCCTTGCCGCCCATTGAAGGGACTTCCAACATACACACTCGATTATCAGCGTACAACGAGCGTAATGGCCCCCCTAAAGGTTTTTCTTTACTTTCTGTTTTCGGCTTAGAAACCATATACCGCAGCATTGAAACTCTGGAATGACCTGTTATTTCACGGAAAACTCCGGTCATTTCCTGCAGACCGCCAACGATGTACCGCTTGCCTTTCCAATTAAGTTCGGGCAGGAAGAAAGTTTCTTTATTCTGATAATCAAGCAGAAAACGTTTTTCTCTGATTTTAAAAACGACTTTTAAGGCAGATTTAAAATATTTATCCAAAGCATCGCTTCGCAATTTTTCTTTGGCATCTTCCAACATTTTCTTTGCGTATTCAAGCTCATTTTTGGCATTACTAGTAACACCTTCAAGCTTTACCATTTTTGTACGAGTATCAGACAGTTCTTGGGTTGCCTTGGTTGCTTCGTTTTTGACTGTCTTCAGTGTGCCTTTGGTTTGAGATAAATCCTTGACAGCTGAGTGCAAAACTTTCTGCAAATTATTGATTTTTTTCTTTGCCTCGGCCAGTTCCAAATCTTTTACATAAGTATTTTTGCGGACTTTATTGAGTGAGCTTCTAGTTTCCGCCAGCTCCTTTTCAGTAGCACTGAGCCTGCCTTTTGCATAAGATAAATCAACAAGACTGTCTTTCACTTCCACCTTTGCACTGCGAAGCAACACGCTCAATTCCTGTAACTGTTTTGAAGCCTGCACCATGTCACGTCTTTTGACTGCTAATTGATTGCTGGTAGAATTCAGATTCTTTCTGGTATTTTTCAATTCAGAGCGAGTACCGGCAAGCTGATTATCGATTTGCTTTAGTTTTTCAGAATTTACTTTCAGCTTCAGCTTTTTCTGAGAAATTTCATCTTTAGCTTTAGTCAAAATATTTTGGGCTGTCTGCAGTTCATTAACCGCATCAGAATATTTGCTTTTCTGGAAGTCAAGTTCGGATGCAAGCCGGTCCATTTTAACCTTAAGCTCAGAGCGTTTATGCAGTTCCTTCTCAATCTGACGCTGCAATTGTTCACTTGATAATTTGCCTATATCGCCCTTACGGTTTTTCAGTTTTCTATTTAGAAACTCAAGTATTGCTCTAGTCTTTACGAGTTCATCATTAACCGTACGCAGTTGCTTTTCACGTCCCTCAAGATATCCAAGCTTGTGTTGAGCTTCAACCAGACTCTTTCGATTTTCTTCCAGGCGTTGTGCTTGTTTTTTCAATTCGGAGACAAGAAGGTTGGCGGTATAATCATCCACCCGGGTACCGCTTCCTGTAAAATTATAGCTGTTCGGAGCAACGCCAAAGCTCAGCGAAAGCACCGAAAGTACGATGAAATCACAGATTACAATTAGGATTGATCGATTCACGGCTTATTCTCCGGCAAGGTGTTCTGATTTCTCAACCAAAAGGTATTGACGAGTTGGAAATAGAACTATCGTCCTTAGGGAAACACTGAAAATAATACCAATCAAAGTTGAAGAATAAGCTATTAAACGACTAACCTGCGGATTAAAAGTCATCACAATAAATGAAGCGACTGTTCCAAATAAACCAACATACAAAGGCAAGTCGAGGAAAATATCAGCATTTTCCAGTTTTTGAAGTTTCAGGTCAATATGCTCAGTACTTTTCTTTACCAGACGCAAAATAGTCATAGCCAGGAAAAACGCTACAAATTGAATCACTATTATACCCATAAAAATGTACAGCGAAATGCGTCCGACAAACTTCGTCTGGGCAGCAAATCCGCCACCGGAAGAAACCGGCCCGATTACAGCCCCCTGTCCGCCTTCGAATAAAGAACGGAAAAATGCTGAGCAGTCATAGAAATAAAGAATCAGAAAAACACTTCCTGCTGACAAAAGGATAAGAAAAGCTATGTACAGAAATAAAAACGCAGACTTTTTCATCTTGCAAACCCCACCTTGCTAAATATTAATTAGTTTCTTTCAAATCAACAATATATAAATGATGACTAAGACAGTTCCGATTTATCGAATTTACACCATATTAGACGAATTTTCAAGCATCGCAAATTTATACGTACTCCTTTTCAACTACACGTCGCATACACTATCTTCCTTTGTATAGTCGAAAACAAAAAAGAGGGCTGCCTAAAATGACAGCCCTCTTAGGTAATACCTCTTCTCTGTAATCGCTTTTGTCCAGACTATTTTCGAAAGTCCGGAATATCAAATCTTAATTCAGGTACTTGCCCCTTGCCGATTGAACTCAATGTATTATTATATAACCCATACCAGAATTCAGGATTATTCTCATCAGGACAGGACGGGTTTCTAAAATCCGAATCGAATAAATTCCAAAAAAGAATTAATGGTACAGAAGAATTCTTCTCTGCAAACATTACAGCTCCATCAACAGCACTTTTTGCAAGATCAACAGAAGGAATATGTGGTGCCCCATCTTTGAAACGGTTTCCGTATGAAGGCGCTCCAGCTTCACCAAAGCTTACTTTCAGTTCTTTCAAATCATCCGGCAAGGCATTTTTAATGCCGTTATACATTGTCTCATAGGTTTGACATACAGCTTCAGCATTTGGCAAATCTCCACAATACGGATTCCAATACGGATACATAGAAACCAGCACGCCCATATTATAATTACCGTTATAGTTCTGATTTTTGATTTCCGACAAAGCGTTTAATACTCTACTGAAATCAACATTCTTGCCTTTGACGGTAGTTGTACCACTCTGGAAAACGTATTTGCTGCCATCGTTGGTATAAAGGAAGTTTCTCTGGTTGTCATTATTCGCAAAGCCAACGCTAATCGTAGTTGTAACATATATTCTGTCTTTGATTCCAACTTCAGCAAGTGCATCATTAAGCATTTGCACATAATGATCAAGCTGGTTTACATCATCAATCTTATTATCCGTAGACCATGGTGTCATGACATTACCGACTTCATGTCCAATAATAATCCCAATAACATGATTATATTTATCATCGCCCGGCTTATAAGTCGTGTAGCCGGCATCTTCTTTAGTATTGCAAACCTTGTGTGTTTTCCAGATATTTTCAATATATCGCGGCCTCAATGTCTCGCTTTTAAACATATTCTCCCAGTATTCATCATCCATACCGTTCATCATGGGTAAGACAAACTGGTAAATATAGTTCATAGTCGACTGATGATCATAAAACCATTTCTGAGGATTTTCAATTTCCAGTATGACTTTTATTGGGTACTCAGACTTATTTGTATCACAGACTGCTTTCTGGAATTCAGAATACTGCTTCAACCACTGCTGACCATTCCCCCAAAGATCAGCATTTCCACCAACCTGAAAAACTGCATCAGAATCTTTGGGGTTATATGCGTAGCCTGTTCCGAAATCTGTAGTGGTTCGTATTATAGGAAAGTTCTTATTTGCATATACAACTGCTTGCCCATACAACTTTGGCGAATACATTCCAGCCGCAGAACCGTAATCACAAAAAATTGCTCCAAATTTTGTTTTATTGTCACCATAACTCAATAATGGAAAGATAAAAACAGCAAAAAGAAATACAATAAAAGACTTAATACTCATGCTATTACTCCAATAAATTGGTCCAGCCAATTGGCTGAAATTAATAATCTACTACCTGTAAGGATTTACTTCTCTTCATCAGTGGGAGTGTTAAAGAAATAGACAAGGGGCATATGGCGAGGTTCCGAGGTCAGGCAACATTTCCTATTTATATGATATATAATAAAAAAATAAACTACCTTTAAATAAGATATACCGTTACATAAAAAAACTTATTAAAAATATACAGGACTGGTCTTTTTTAATTCCTTGACACTCATAAGCATTTTACCATTGTTGCCGATGATTTCTGATATTTCCTCAAACTTGCTTTTAACAAGCTCCTCATCTGAGGCGTGAATCATGGCATATAAGTTAAAGGGAAATTCCGAGCATGATTCCCGCATACAGCAGTGACTTACCTCAGGTCTGTTAGCAAGAATCAGTCCTAACTGATTCGCTTTGTCAGGAGAGATACTCCAAACGCACATCGAATTACCCTTAAACCCGAAACGAGTATGGCGAATAATTGCGGCGACACGCTTTAAAACGCCCCAAGATATCCAATTTTCAAGTTTGGAAATAAGTTCATCCTCAGAATAACCAAGAGCTCCGGCCGGTTTCTTATATCCATGAACAGTAAATGGAATACTACTTTGAAAATACTTTACAATTTCTTTTTCTTTTTCTGAAAGCTCTATTGGGCTTACATGTTTACGCGGAGCGATTGATGCTGGCTGCTTTTCTGACTTATCGAATATCACCTGTACTTTGAAATGTTTTACCGCAGGCATAGCAAACAGTTGCAGCGGCTTAACCGATATTTCCAATGCTGCTACTTTTCTTTCAAACTCCGATTTATGAGCCGTTAAGGTAAACCACAAATTTGGCTTGCCTTCACGAACGTAAGAATGAGTTATTCCAGGATCGCTGTTTAATTTATCGGCAATTGCAGTAATATCCTGTGGAGTTGCATTCAATGCAAAAAGACTAGACTTAAAGCCCAAAGCTGCCGAGTTCCACACTCCGCCCAAACGCCGAATTATCCCTTCTTCCATCAGCAATTGAGTTCTTTTGACGACTTCATCTTCTGAAATCTGCAGACTTTCAGCTATTTTTGCAAAAGGGCGCGGCGAAATATCTATTCCACGCTGCAGCATGGCTAATAGTTTATCATTTGTATTTAAATCAGTCATTTTTCCCATATAAACAGCTAGGCTCTTCTGCTAAATAGTTTCCGGTTTCTTCAAACGCTCTAGCGCGGCAACCACCACAGCACCGAACAAAATCACAATCGCCGCAACTACCCTGATATTTATCCTCATCACGTAAATTCTGAAAAATCAGAGATTTTTCGTAAATGTTCTTAAGATCAAAATCGACTTTCCGCAAATCACCACAATTTAAGTTCAGAAAACCACATGGCTGTACTATACCGCAATGCGATATAAAAATAAATCCTTTGCCGCCAAGACAGCCTCTGGCACGAAAACGAGGTGGAATGCTCATAAATTTATCACCGGCACGGCGACGCTGTACACGACCGTAATGAGGAGCGCAAGTGACTTTTATGCTTAGAGGTGAACTTTGGCTTATGTTGTAAATCCAGTTCAAAGTTTTCTCATAAACCGCACTGTTAATCTCCAAGTCTCTAACTTCCGCGCCACGCCCCGTCGGCACTAAAAAAAACAAATCCCATATTTGCGCTTTCAGTCCAATAACTAATTCATGTATTTCAGACAGGCAGTTAACGTTAAGCTTTGAAACAGTAGTATTAATTTGAACAGGCATCTCCCCTGCTCTTGCATATTCCGCTGCGTCAATTACATTTTGAAAAGCGCCTTTAACTCCTCTAAATTCATCGTGAATTTCAGCGTCTGGACCATCAATGCTGAGGCTTATTAAGCGAACGCCTGAACTCTTCATTAGCTTTACGGTTTCCGGATTAACCAGAGAACCGCACGGAGCCATCACAACATCAAGGCCTTTGCTGACTGCATACGCCGATAGTTCATAAATATCTTCACGCACCATGGGCTCACCGCCTGTAAGAATAAGGATGCAACGCCCCATCTCTGCCAGACCATCAATTAATCTGAAGCCTTCTGCCGTAGAGAGCTCTCCCGAATAGCTTTTATCAACGGCCTCAGCCCGGCAATGTCTGCAATTCATGCCACACCGTTTGGTTGTTTCCCAGGCAACGGCCCTGAGAGCTAAAGGTGAACCGTGAGGTCTCATATCAAGCCAATCTCCTCATCGCTCAGGTAACAGCCAGAATCAGCGGCCCAGGCGTCTCCGGTCAATGCTTCTGCGCGGGCACGGAAATTTCCGCTGCAAATATCCAGCAGTCTGCAATCAGAGCAACGCCCTTTGACATACGTCTTCTTATCTTTAAGTTTTTTCATCAATGGATTAGATAAATCAGTCCATATATCACCAAACGGACGCTCCAGCACATTGCCCAATTTTTTATCACGCCAAAACTGATCGGGGTAAACATCGCCATTCCAGTTAACGCAACCAATGCCAACACCAGTGCTGCCGCCAGCAGTGCGCTTTAATAAATTCAATACAGTTGCAGCCCCCGGATGTTTTTCCTGTAGCATTCGCAAATACAGGTATGGGCCGTCGGCCAGGTTATCCACAGTCAAAACTTCCATCTTATGCCCTTGAGCGTAAAGCCGTGCAGTGTAATCAATTATTGTATCTATTACCTGCCTTGTTGCTTCATGTGAGAGCATTGAATTTTCTATATTCTTACCACGTCCGGTATTTACCAAATGATAAAAACAAATACGTGGAATTTTTTCTCTGACCATCAACTCAAATATTTCAGGGATTTCATGAACGTTCTCATGATTCAAAGTGCAGCGCAATCCAACTTTCAAGCCGGCTTCACGGCAAGCCCTGATTCCCCATAGTGCCTCTAAGAATGCGCCGTTTCTACGCCGAAAACGGTCATGAGTATCTTCGAGTCCGTCAATACTTACACCAACATAAGTAAGCTGGGAGGCTTTCAGTAATTCTGCTGTCTGTGTATCAATAAGGGTTCCATTTGTAGAAATTACCGCATGCATTCCCTTACGGACTGCATATTGAGCCAATTCAGGAACATCTTTGCGCAGCAACGGCTCACCTCCAGAAAATAATATCACCGGACTGCCAAAATCAGCCAGCTGATCAATCAGCATACGGCCTTCTTCAGTAGTCATTTCATATTCACCGCACGCAGAATCGGAAGCTGAATAACAATGAGCGCAAGTAAGATTGCACGATCGAGTGCAGTTCCAGACGACGACCGGCTTTCGCTCAAGATGTGATTTTGCTCCATGATGATAACGGATATTGTCAGCAGTCTCAGTGGTACCACAGTAAAGTTTAGAAATTCCGATCATTTAAAACCAATACTTTTATTGATGTTTTACGCAATCCCCTGCATTCTGCACTTCCAGCCGGAAGCAAACCAAACGGAGAACACAATATTTCCTGCGGCATACAATACAACCTGCAACGCAAGTCTTCCAGCTAAAGTAACATTTTTCACAAACAATAAATTGCCACCAAACTATCACCTCAAAATATGGCTATAAAATATTTTAATTGTTATAATATTGCCTGAATTAAAAGCAGCAACTTTTTAGTTTAGTATATTGTTTTCTTTTTTTTATTTTTTGGTTTTTAACGTGACAAAAGGCGATAACTGGTGTAATGTAATTTGGATTTTATAAGTCTTTAACAGTCAGAGCATGATCAATGTTGGAATCTGGAAAAATTTTATTACATGTTTGTTGTGCCCCTTGCGCAACTTCCTGCGTTGAGCGCCTGCTGGAAAATCGCCGGCATGTTGTTTTGTTCTACTCTAATTCCAATATTGATACTCATGAAGAATATGACAAACGCCTACAATATATTAGGCAATTGGCTCTGACTTTTAAAGTTCCACTGCTCATCGATCCATATGATCACGATGAATGGCTGCAACGCATTGCCGGGCTGGAAGATGAACCGGAAAAAGGCCCAAGATGCGTAAAATGCTTTGACTACAGCCTGAAACAAACAGCAGCAAAGGCCCTAGAAACCGGAATAGAAGCCTTTACTACTACTTTATCAGTCAGTCCTCACAAGAAGTCACAGGTTATATTTAATGTAGGACAGCGCTATCATGGATTTGAAAATTGGAACTTTAAAAAACTTGACGGTTTCAAGCGCAGTCTGGAGCTGAGTAAGCAACTTGATCTTTATCGCCAAGCCTACTGCGGATGCGAATTTTCAAAACGTACGTCATAGTCTCCAAAAGCCGCAATTATATATAAATATCCCGGAACAAAACAAAATAGTCGTGGTCAATAGACATGTATGCTTGTGCAAAGCAAGGAAGGGCTCCCTGTTTGTTTTTTTAACATTGTGCTGAAAAAGCTCTTTTTGCCGTTGTTTTGGAAAATATTTTGCCTTGATGATTGCAAAAAGCGAATGATGTAGTATTTTTTAGCATATTTTCAAACAATATGAGATTAGCGAGGTATCTGATAATGGAAGTGTACAACTTTAGTGCCGGTCCGGCAATGCTGCCGAAAGAAGTAATGGAAAATGCAAAAGAAGAGTTCTGTGATTTCATGGGCACCGGATGCGGTGTAATGGAACTCTCTCACCGCGGTCCTCAGTTCATGGAAGTTTTAGCAACTGCCAAACAGAACACCCGCGACCTGATGAATATCAGCGACGACTATGAAATATGCTTTATTCAAGGCGGCGCAAGCATGCAGTTCGCCATGATCCCAATGAACCTGCTCCCAGCTGGCGGCATTGCCGATTATGCTGATTCAGGTACTTGGAGTGCCAAGGCGATTCAGGAAGCTGAACGTTTTGGAAAAGTCAACATTATTGGCAGCAGCAAATCTACTAATTACGACCGTATCCCATTGGTTCGCCACTGGAAACCGTCTGAAAATGCTGCTTACCTTCATATTACCAGTAATAACACCATCGCTGGAACCCAGTACCACACCTTCCCCCCAGTACCGGCAGGCGTTCCAATGATCGCCGACATGTCAAGTGATTTCATGTCACGCGTCATTGACGTTAACGACTTCGGTATGCTCTACGGTGGTGCTCAGAAGAACCTTGGTCCAAGCGGCATGGCCCTGGTTATCATCCGCAAAGATCTGGCAGAGCGCACTCCGGATACAGTTCCGGCTATGCTCCGCTACAAAACTTATATCTCAAAAGACTCAATGTTCAATACTCCTCCGACTTTCGCAATCTACATGTACAAACAGGTTACAGAGTGGATGAAGAACAAAGGCGGACTCGCGGTTATTGAAGAAATCAACAATACTAAGTCTGAAGCGATCTACGAACTGCTAGACAGAAGCGGTTTCTACAGAAGCCCGGTAGAGCCAGGCAGCCGTTCAAAAATGAATGTTGTATTCCGTCTTCCTAGCGAAGAACTGGAAGCTAAATTCATCAAAGAAGCTGCTCAGAACGGCATGTCCGGTCTGAAAGGTCACCGCTCAGTGGGCGGCGTCCGCGCCAGCATTTACAACGCAATGCCACTGGCAGGCGTTGAAGCTCTGATTGACTTTATGATCGAGTTTGAAAAGAAAAACGGCTAAGCCAATTTTCATCGATATTCCAAGCGACCCCTTAAAACGGGTCGCTTTTTTATTGCAATTTAACAAATATCCTGTATCTTTTTCAGTGAAGTAGTTTTTTACGGTCATGCCAAACGTTTATTCTATTTGGCATACTAGAAATAAGTCAAGATATTGTTCACACCAACGGAGTACAAAATCCTGGAGGAATAATAAATGCTTAATCAGGAAACTTCCCATCCGGCACAATGGTGGGAACGCACTGGAAACAACGACAAGGTAAAATGCCTGTTGTGCCCGCGCGGCTGCGTTATAGCTCCGGAAAGAATTGGTTTCTGTGGAGTACGCAAAAACATTGATGGTGATTTATACTCACTGTCCTATGGTCGCCCTGTGGCCTTAAATGTCGACCCTATCGAAAAAAAACCTCTTGCTGAATTCATGCCCGGCACTACTACTTTTTCTCTGGGAACTTTTGGCTGCAACCTGAGCTGCAGTTTCTGTCAAAATGACTCATTGGCACGCGGCTCTTATTCTGAAGCTGAATTCGAGCATTACGTAAGCCCGGAAAATATCATAGAGCTGGCTTTACGCCACAAATGCAAATCTGTAGCGTTCACCTATAACGAACCAACTGTTTTTGCTGAATACGCTATTGATATAGCAAAACTTGCACATGAGAACAATCTAAAAACGGTTCTTGTTACTAATGGCTATATCACCCCTGAGGCCGCATGCGACCTTTACCCTTTGATTGATGCAGCCAACATAGACATGAAAGGCTTTACGCCGGAATTTTATGCAACAATGACCGGATCAGAATTACAACCGGTACTGCACGCTATAAAATATTTCTATGAACTCAAACGACACGTTGAAGTCACGAATCTGGTCATACCGGAAAGAAATGACTCCGATGAAATGATTGAGAACTGGCTTGACTGGGTAGAAGAAAATATGGACAAATCAATTCCGTTGCACTTCAGCGCGTTTCACCCTGCTTTCAAGCTGCTTGATGTCGCTAAAACTCCCCCTGACACTTTATATCATATTCGCGATGTAGCCACAAAACGTGGTTTTACCTCTGTCCATCTGGGCAACATCTGATAGAATATAGTCTATATATTTAAAGCACCGCAAATAATAATTGCGGTGCTTTTTTCATATAAAACTGTTCAGTCTATTCCTGTTCTTGCGCGGAATTATCAAGCGCGTAAACTGCTGTATCTTTTAAAATGCGTACCGTTGGATCTCCAACGTATTGACGAACCGGGCCCATCCAGGCATAGCCGTCTTTTTTAAAAGCAGTCTCACCGTCCAGGCTCTGAAGTTTGTATCGATGAACTTTACCTTTCCAAACAACATCAACATTGCCAACACCAAGTTGTCCGTAATAATAAGTACTTGATAAAATGATTTGAGTTGGCAGTTCGCCTTTTTCCAGAGTAATTACAGGATACTGCATCCAGTCAATGTTTGGCTTGGCATACTTTGAAGTAAAATTAATCATTACTTCACGGAACTCCTGAGAACTTCCATCAGAATAGACAACCTTACCATAAACAACCGGCAAAGCAGGATGCTCACAGCGCAAAGTCAATTCCAAGCGAGGAATATTCATAAATGAATCTTTGATAGTAACGCTGTCAATCGAGAATTTTTTCAGGTCGCCGGCCGCCGACATAGCCCAGTTAACCAGAGGCTTATTATCATCTGCATAGCGCACGGTTTTCCAGTATTTATTGTAAGCAAGCACATATTCATAAAGCTCATTGCTGCGTTTTTTAAGATTAGCCGAAACTCCCATCAAGTCATTATTGAGAACCTTCTGATAACTTTCCGACATTAAACGTCCTGTATCCCAGAAAAGGTAAAGAAAGCGTCCAGCCAGGTAAAGCTCAGTAAGCAGCCCCGGAGTTTTGCCAGAACAGCTATTTACATAACGTTCAACCTGCTGCAACTTATCTTTGAGCAAATCTGACTTAGTTTTAAACTCCTGTATACGCTCAGGCGAGGTAGAAATAAAAGACGTAACGGACTTCTGAAGCAACTTTCGGTTGCGATGAGCTGTAATATGACAAGTTCCTATTGACAATGCGGCGTCAATCAAATCCTTTTTTACTTTCATACCACTCAATTGCTCAAACTCTTTCTGTAGAGCTTTGGGTAAATTACTTTCGCTGTAAAACTTAGCATTTCGCAGCTTCCCAAAAGTACGCATTATCCAGTTTGCAGTTCCCAAAAAGCCAAAACTATCCTCCCAGTCAGTCAACAGGATGCCGTTTAGTTCAACCTCATTTCCATAACGCAGCCATGACCGGAAGTTTTCGTAACGGTCTCTGATATCAGGAAACGGCAGATTCGGCCAGACTGCTGGTGTCCCCCAAACTTCGTTGCCACGTTGTTTAAGCTGTATTGACACATCAATTCTGGCAAAATTAAATGCCTCAACTCTGGGTAAATCATAAAAAGCATAATAATACCAGTCGCAAACAATAATATCTTTATCAATCATTTTTATCGCTTCCGGATAGTAATAGAACATATCTCCCCACATCACCATCCTGCGACCGAGCTTTTTTATCATGGCGTTAAGCCTGTTGCAATGATCTGCAAACATCTTAGCCCCATCAAATTTTTCTTTGCCATACTTCCTGATAAACCACTCGCCCATTGACACGCTCTCATCAAGGCTCACATGTATATACTTGCCCGGCACATTATCACACCAATCCTTAAACATCTGATTCAAAAGGGTATAAGTTTCATCAAGGCAAGGATTCAGCGATCCCTTAAGCTTACCAGTTCCATATCCTTCATCATATTTTTCAAATCCAGATTTAGAAGTTATATAATTAGCATGCCCCAAAGCTGGAATTACTGGCACTAATTCGATTTTTTCTCCGGCTAATTGCTTCTGAAGAGCCTGAAAATCAGTAAACTGCCAGGCATTTTTTCGTCCAAGGTCAGGAATAGAAGGATAACTGAATGCATCCTCTAAATATACTACGCACAAATTATAGCCAGCACGGCTAATTCCAGACAATTCTCTTCTTAATACCTCAGGGCGCTCCAGTTGCCTGGCCAAATCGACCTGAAAAGCGAATATTTTATCATTTTTATACTTCACACTTTGATCCTCTTCCGATCGTTCAGTTCCTGCAGCACCATAGCACGATAACAATGAAATTCCACAACTAAATATAAAAAGTCGTTTCAGCCATGTGTTTTTACGCATTGCAGATATCTCCATAAAAATTAATACAAGACAGCTCTAAAAACCTTTAATAAACTACAAAATAATAGTCTCTAATTACGCAAAAAAAAGACCAACATTTAATAAAATAACTATTTCTGTTTGAAAAAACAAATTCTTAAGGCACATTAAGTTCACTTTAAGGCTGTTGAGAAAGGTCTGGACAAACCCTTTGGCCTTTTTATTTATTAAATTTGAATAAAGAAAATATTATATAAATACGGTAATAGAATTACGGAAGACAATGAAAGCCTCTGAACTAAGAAAAAAATACGTTGAATTTTTCGTTAGCAAGAATCACAAGGAAATTAAAAGCGCTCCACTTATTCCAGAAAATGACCCGACGTGTTTATTCACCACTGCTGGCATGCATCCGCTGGTGCCTTTCCTGACTGGAGAGAAGCACCCGCTTGGAAAAAGACTCGTTGATTGCCAGAAATGCGTTCGCACAGGTGATATTGATGAAGTCGGCGACGCCTGTCATTTGACTTTTTTCGAAATGCTTGGAAACTGGTCGCTTGGTGATTACTTCAAAGAAGAAGCAATCGAGTACAGCTTTGAATTTCTAACCAGCCCGGAATGGCTGAATATCCCTATTTCAAATCTTGCTGTGACTGTTTTTGCTGGAGATCAAGATGCTCCATTTGATGAAGAAGCATACAATATCTGGCGTCGTCTCGGCATCCCTGAAAACCGCATTGCTAAATGTGGCAAAAAAGACAACTGGTGGGGACCTGCCGGCCAAACTGGCCCGTGTGGACCTGATACAGAAATGTTTTTCTGGACTGGTGAAGGCCCTGCTCCAGAACAATTTGATACTGAAGACAAACTCTGGGTGGAAATCTGGAACGATGTTTTCATGCAGTACAACAAGGTTGCTGAAGGCAAGTTTGAACCTCTTTCTCAACAAAATGTCGATACCGGCATGGGCCTTGAACGTGTCGCAGCCGCCCTCCAGGGCAAAGCAAGCTGCTACGAAACTGAACTTTTTATTCCATTATTTGAAAAACTTGATGCAATTCGCGGCGTAGAAGCTCCTGAATCCAGAAGCAGTTCTGAGCGTATTATTGCCGACCACCTTCGCGCAGCTACTTTTATCCTTGCCGACGGCATAACCCCCGGTAATGTCGACCAACCATATGTACTGCGTCGCCTGATCCGCCGCTCAGTAATGCAGGGACACAAACTTGGAATTAAACGTCCTTTTGCTGCTGAAATTGCTCAGGTAATTATAGACAATTATAAATATGCTTACAGTGAACTGGCTCCGAATGCTGAAAACATCAAAGAAGAGCTCGACGCTGAAGAAAAGCAATTTGCTCAGACCAGAGAAAAAGGTACTCGTGAATTTGAAAAACTTATAGCAAGAGTCCCAGAACACATCAAGAAAAAAGTTATCTCTGGCAAAAATGCCTTTTTCCTCTATGAAACCTACGGGTTCCCACTTGAACTGACAGAGGAAATGGCTGCAGAACGCGGCTTTGAAGTAGACCGTAAAGGCTTTGATAAAGCGTTCAAAAAACACCAGGAACTATCTCGTAAAGGCGCTGAGAAAAAATTCAAAGGCGGCTTGGCAGATGCTTCTGAACAAACAACAAACCTGCACACCGCAACTCACTTGCTTCACCAGGCATTACGCCAAGTACTTGGTGAACATGTTGAACAGCGCGGCTCAAATATTACAGCAGACAGGCTTCGTTTTGACTTTTCACATATTGAAAAAGTGTCAAAAGAACAGCTCAAAGAAGTAGAAAAACTGATAAATAGTGTAATTACAGACAGCACACCAGTTATCTGCGATGAAATGACTGTTGAAGATGCCAAAGCGCAAGGCGCTATTGGTCTGTTCGGAGACAAATACGGAGAAAAAGTAAAGGTTTACGCGATCGGAGAATTCAGTAAAGAAATCTGTGGAGGACCGCACGCGGCTAACACTTCAGACCTTGGCAGATTCAAGATTAAAAAAGAAGAAAGTTCCAGTCGAGGAGTAAGACGCATTAAAGCAGTGTTGATAAAAGAATAAAATAGTGTATTATTATCTATAATGGCTGTTAGTCTTATTTTGGCCTGAAAAACTAATCACGCCGAAAATCAGGGATAGAAAAGCGAAAATGAAGAAAGCGGATTTATTAATAGCGCACAATCGAGGCGTTTACAACATAAAGGTCGAAGGAAGAGCAAACTTCGAGTATGGTCTTCCTCTGCGTAACTTCGCAAAAAATCTGGAAGGTAATTTCCAGCGCATTACTATTAACCTTAAGTCCTGCACCGGCATGGACAGTACTTTTATGGGAATCCTTGCCATGATTGGACTTAAGGCCAAGAAAATAAACGCGGTTGTAGAGATAATCAATGCCGATTCCAACAACCGCCACCTGCTAAAAGGGCTAGGTCTTGAAAAACTTTTTAACTTTGTTGAAAAGAAGATCAAACCTGCAGAAAATGCTGATGTCCCCAAACAGGAAATCCCCAAAGATCAGCTGGCTGCCGCGGAAACGGTCTCAGAAGCCCATAAGACGCTGGTTGATATTGACCAGGCAAACGCACCTAAATTTGAAAAAGTGATTGAATTTGCCGACGAAGACGTCAAAAGATTAAAAAAAGAGCACAAATCAAATAATAATTGAATGTGCTCTTTTTTATTGCTTCCCCCCTTCCCGCTAATTAAGAGAAGGGGGGAGAAAAAGATTATGATTTCTGCACTAAATATAGCTTTTGTAACCAAGCAATTTTTACTCATAAAGAAAAACTTGCACACAATGAGGATCAAGCAGACATTTTCTCAATCCGATGCCAATTGCTTCCAAAAGTACTGTCTATCTCCAAGCGATGAAAAAATTATTATAACTTGCATGACTAAAGCTCTTTCACGCTTACCTTATGAACCATATTACTGTGTACATTTAAATGCCATACTTTGGCAGGAACTTAAAAATAGCTCATCTTTCCCTGTTTACTTGATAGCTGGTTGTCTTGAGATAAATAATCAAAGAATATTCGGCAATGATAACACTAATTATGTAGAAACTTTCTCTAAATCTCAGCAATTTGATGGGCATTGCTGGATCGCTGTTGGAGGCGAACGTATTATCGAGATTTCTCTTTTCAGAACATTAGATAACATTCCACAATTATCTAAAACAAAATCATATATTGAACGTATAAATCAAGGAAGTTTACCTGGAGCTATGATGAATCTTGAATCTTATTTTTTATGCAAATTCATGAATTATATCCCCAAATACATTTTGTCCGAAAAAGAAATCAATAATTTAGTTCCCTAGTAACATATTCACGCATCTATTAAATTATATCGCCTTAAATATCGTTGTAACTATTAAATTAATAACTGCAAGCAAGACCAACACTGAATCAATCAGCAACTTTATTCTTCAGATGCTCATCTAAAATATTTTTTTGCACTTTTTAAATGCAAGTATTTGTAAAACCTGATTTTAAGAATATTTTAAAGATTCATTGATTTTTTAACACGGTTCATGTGGTAATTCTGTTTTGCCTGACAGAGGCGCTACTGAACACGAAAACTAAAGAGGTATATAATGACCAAGGCAGAAAAACTGGAAATCATCGCTAAATACGGACGTACAGAAGGCGATACTGGTTCACCTGAAGTTCAGGTTGCTGTTCTCAGCAAACGTATCAAAGATTTAACTGAACACTTACGTGAAAACAAAAAAGACCACAGCACTCGTCGCGGCCTCCTTTCAATGGTAAGCCAGCGCAGAAAGCTGTTGAAATACCTGAACAGCGAAAATCACGAAAAATACCTGCAGCTTACTGACGAACTTGGTATTCGCAGAAAGTAATTTCCTGCAGAATTTTATACTTTTGAAACGGAACTGGTGATATTATTCCCCGGTTCCGTTTGCTTTTTTATAAATCGTTGATATATTATGAGCTGTGAGGATGGATAGTATGAAGTCAACATTAATTTGTGGAATTCGGCCGCTATCAACATCCGGACGATTGCCCGGGTATTGATACCGCGATTCCGCAGCAGTTAATAGACTTCCTCAAAATACTTTTCATTTACGCGCCAGGATTGTATCAGCGCGACTCTTGTGTATTTTACAAATTAGCAGAATAACTATATACACATGAGACTCATAAAAATTTAGCCTAAAATAAGGAATTTTAACAATGGCTGAAGAAAAAGTAATATTTAATATCTCCGAAGACAAATCGATGGAAATTTCCACCGGCAAAGTGGCAAAACTTGCCAATGGGTCATGTCTTGTTCGCATGGGCGACACTGTCTTACTCGTCGCTGCCTGCTCCGGACCAGCCCGTCCAGGTACTGACTTCTTCCCACTTCAAGTGGATTACAGAGAAAAATACAGCGCTGCCGGTAAGTTTCCAGGCGGATATATCAAGCGTGAAGGTCGTCCAAGCGAAAAAGAAATTCTTACTTGTCGCGTAACTGACCGCCCACTGCGTCCGCTGTTCCCTAAAGGTTTCTATGATGAAGTACAGATTCAGGCTTTACTCCTGAGTGCTGATGGAAAAAACGAATCAGACGTAATGTGTATTCTGGGCGCCTCTGCAGCTTTGACTCTGTCAGACCTGCCTTTCATGGGCCCGATCGGTGCACTGCGCGTTGGCAAAATTGACGGCAAGCTTGTTGCCAATCCTACTCATGATGAAATGAAGAAAAGCTCTCTGGAGCTTATCTATGCCGGTTCTCCGGACAAAGTAATCATGATTGAAGGTGAGTGTGATGAACTGACTGAAGCCGACCTGGAAGAAGCAATGCGCTTCGCCAATGAAATTGTAAAAGTTCAGGTTCAGGCTCAGCTTGACCTTGCCGCTAAAGCCGGTAAGAAAAAGAAAGAACCTGTTCTGCACTTGGTTCCTGAAGCCATTGAACAGGCGTTAGATAAATACTGCGAAGGTAAAATTGAAGAAGCTTGCCTCGTACCCGGTAAAAATGATCGCCTGGCTGTTCTTGATGAAATTTTTGACGGCGCCATGAAAGAACTTCGTGCACAGTTCGAAGACATGGATGCCGATGATTTTAAGCTTGAAATGAAAAAGGGTATTGACGCTCTCGTCAAAAAAACAACCCGTAACGCTATTCTCGAAAAACAGTACCGCCCTGACGGTCGCGGCATTGAAGATCTTCGTGAGCTTACTTCAGAAGTAAACCTGCTACCAATAGTTCACGGCTCAGGTCTTTTCACCCGTGGTGAAACTCAGGCTCTGGTTATCGCTACCCTTGGCAACGAAAAAGCAAGCCAGGAATACGACATTATTACCGGCCCTGAATCTGGCAACAAACGTTTCTATCTGCATTACAACTTCCCCAACTTCTCTGTTGGCGAAGTCGGCCGCATCATGGGCCCGGGTCGTCGTGAAATCGGACACGGTAATCTGGCAGAACGCTCTGTAGCCAAAGTCATCCCGGAAGACTTCCCGTACGTAGTACGTTGTGTTTCTGAAGTTATGTCTTCCAATGGCTCTACTTCAATGGCGTCCGTTTGTGGTGCTACTCTGGCTCTAATGGATGCCGGCGTACCGATCAAAGCACCTGTAGGCGGCATCTCCTGCGGTTTGATAACCGGAAACGGCAAAGAACTGCTTCTTACTGACATCATCGGTGCAGAAGACCACTTTGGCGACATGGACTTCAAAGTTTGCGGTACCCGCGAAGGAATCACTGGTTTCCAGCTTGACCTTAAGCTGCCCGGAATCAGCATTGACCTGCTTTGCGAAGGCATGAAGCGCAACTACGATTCCAGAATGAAAGTTCTGGACTGCATCGAAGCATGCATGACTCAGCCTCGTGAAAAAATCAGCCCTAACGCTCCTGGTATGGCTGTTGTCAAAATCAATCCTGACAAAATCGGCGCTCTCATTGGTCCTGGCGGAAAAAATATCCGTTCTATCACTGAAGACACTGGTGCTGATATTGATGTTGAAGAAGACGGCACTGTCAAAATCATGGCTGAAAATCAGGAAAAACTCGAAGCTGCCAAGAATCGTGTTGTCGGTTGCACCGCAGAGCCGGAAATCGGCAAAATCTACCGCGGTAAAGTCGTTAACGTTCGTGACTTCGGCGCATTTGTTGAAATAATCCCTGGCTGCGATGGCCTGCTTCACATTTCTGAAATGGCTAACTATCGCGTACGTCAGGTTACAGATATCTGTAATGAAGGTGAATTTGTTACTGTTAAAGTCATTGATATTGACCAATCCGGTAAAATTCGCTTGAGTCGCAAAGCTGCTCTTGAAGAGATTGGCGACGAATAAGCATTTAATTGCTTTTTTGATATCCACATCCCCGTGTCTCTAGAGATGCGGGGATTTTTTTATAGCCTGCTCTTCAAATGGAAAAGTATGCCACGTTCCATCTAAGTTAACAGCAATAGTAACCTGATACATAAAAACTTGTACCGACGCTATCATTATAATTACTTGAAAATTACTGCAAATTTAATGTAGCATCTCACAATATTCTATTGAATTAATCTCTCATTAAACTATTTTATGTTAGTCGTGTTTTTATTAGCGCATCAAATCAAATCAGGGACATTCTATGAGAAGATTCTTTCCCGGAACAGCAAAATTGCTGGCAATCTTAATGCTAGTGATCACCATCGGAACATACTCAACCCCATCCCACGCGTCTGCACCTCAAAAAACTGACTATCCGCATTGGAACTTCCATGACAAGTCTGCCTACAAAAAACTCAAACGTATCAACTCTTTTATTGAAAAAAACAAGGACAAACAAGTCATAGCTGTATTTGACTGGGACGGCACACTATTCTACGAAAGATTATCAGAGCCGGAAATGGGAGGAGAATACCCGGGACAACCTGCTTTTTATCTTTGGATGCTGAAAAATGCTTCAACCCTAAGCTTTAAGCCTTTTCCAATGCAGGACACTGTTGACAACAAATTCAAAGAGAATATAATCAGTTTTACGAGGTATATAGAAGGGCGTACCAATGTCCCTTGGCAAGGGTATCCAACTTTTATAGCGAATTCTCTTGTGCTTGCAGGAATGACACCTGAAAATATAATAGAAGGTGTACAACAATTTCTAGATTCTCAGGAGACAAAACATCTTTTTTACTTCCCCATGCTTGATGTACTGCAGAAGTTTGTTGATTCCGGTATCGAAGTGTGGATTATTACCGGGAGTAACCAATATTTTGTAGCAGCCATAATCAAATACATTGAAGACAACTTCAAGTACTCAAGCGACCGCAATTACAACTTTGCGATAAGCAGCTCTCCCTATGACTCCGCAACCGGACACATTGCCGGAAACAGTCTAAAGCGCCTCAAGAATGGCAAGTTTTCTAATTTTTACGATGATATGTATGTGAGAAGTCCAGATGGAAAACTCTATATAGTGAATGAAACAGGTAAGCTTATCGTTATGAGAAACCTGGAAAACTGTACTGGTAAGACGATCGAATTTGCGGCAGGTAATTCGGGCGGCGACTACTCTATGATTAATTATGTTGCTAAACAGCCAGCCGGACTATGCATTGCAGTGGAGACAAGAGGAAAACTAAGGGAATTGCTCCCAAAGTATCCCCATACGATAATTGAACTCACTACGGAAGAAGTGATGTATCAAAAATCCACTTTATACACATCTGCACACAGCGATCAAACAAGGTAAAACAGTTGTCTGGTAGAAAAAGCACAAATCAAAATATATTTTGTTCCATAGCGCTTTTTCTACCTTTACTACCATTTCACCTTTTGACTTTCAAAAAATAATAATTCTTTTTTGATTATAAGCAACTTATTGTGAAAGAATACGATTGAAATTAAACCGTTGAAGACTATTTTAGATTAGGCAAACCTTTATTAGCATAACCCACAAAAAACCTTAAGGAGCATCAATGAGAAAAATTTTTCCCGGAACAGTACGAGTGCTTGCAGTAGCCCTGTTAGTAGTAACCTTCGGATTAAGTTCAATCTCCAGTACGGCAATTGAGCCTCTAAAAACGGATTACCCTCACTGGAACTTTCAGGATAAAGCCGCTTATCAAAAGCTGAAACGCATAAATAACTTTATTGAAGAAAACCGCTTCAAAAAAATCATTGCCGTGTTTGACTGGGATGGCACTCTGTTCTGTGAAAATATCCCTGTTCCTGAATTGAATAATGAGCTTTATGCTGGACAGCCTGCCTGGTATCTCTGGATGGCATTCCATGCATCAAAATTCAGCTTCCCTGTTTTTCCCATGTATGACACTCTAGATGAAAAGTTTAAAGATAACGTCGTTAGTTTCACAAAATACCTTGAGGGACGTACCAATATTCCGTCTCATGGATTCAGAAAATTCATTGCCACATCATTACTGCTGGCAGGTATGAC
Organism: Lentisphaerota bacterium; assembly: GCA_024225035.1. GTDB lineage: Bacteria > Verrucomicrobiota > Lentisphaeria > Victivallales > Victivallaceae > Zth2. Next base: position 20,297 of record JAAEMX010000018.1, on the reverse strand, counting down.
TCCGGAGAATATCACCCAAGGCGTACAGCGTTTTCTTGGTGAAATAGAAGTTGAAAGATATGCTTTTTTGCCAATGCTTGATGTTTTACAAAAAATCGTTGACTCAGGAATTGAAGTTTGGATTATTACAGGTAGCAACCCAAATTTTGTTGCTGAGGAAATCAAATATATCGAGAATAATCTTGAATACTCAAGCGGACTTCGCTATAACTTTAAACTGTGCAGCTCTCCCTATAATCCCAAAACAGGGCACATTGCCGGAAATGGATTAAAATTGCTCAAGAACGGCACATTTTCAAATGTTTACGATAACCGTTACGTGGAAAATTCGGATGGTAAGCTTCGCATTGTTGATGAAGTCGGTAAGCTTGTTGTTGTCAAAAACCTGATGAAAAAAACCGGAGCCAAAGTCAGATTTGCAGCCGGAAATTCAGGTGGTGATGTACACATGATCAGCTACGTTGCTAAACAGCCAGACAGCCTTTGCATTGCAGTTGAACCACGCGGAGACCTCAAGCAGCTGCTTCCTGAACACCCTGACAACATCATTGAAATAACTTCTGATGAAGTTCAGAGCGAATAAACATTTACAATAAATCATAGCATACGGCGGGCAGTAATTCTTCCCGCCTTTTTCATGCCAAGATTACAGGCAAAAAAAAGAGATCCCTAATGGGACCTCTGGAAAATACACGATATCTTATTTCTTTTTGGCTTCTTTCTGAACTTCAGGCAAAACTTTTTTGATTTCACTAAAGATGTTTTCACTCATTGTGCGGTCGCCAAAGCTACCTACACGAATGTAAACTTTGCTCTTGCCATCTTTCTGCAGCTTAGCAAGGATTTTAACTTCATCATCCTGAGCGGTACGAGCGGTAATCTTAGTTGAGAGCTCATCACCTGTGGCAGAAATCAGTTTCAGTTTCAGTTTTTCTAGAGCTTTGGTAGAAGCTTCTTTTATTTCAGCCGGTTTTGCATCAACTTCACCCTGGAGTTCACCCATATAGTAAGCCGTACCAGCAATACCTGCTCCCGCAGCTCCACCAATCAGAAGCAGAGCACATCCACTGCTCAGCATAACCTGGCTACCCAGAAGAACTCCAGCTGCAATCATAATTGCTGTTTTCAAGCCAAATCTTTTAGTAGTTTCTTTCTTCATCATGAATTCCTTTTTTTAACGATTAAGGTCCAAACGCTATCTTGTGTGGAATCTAATATATTACAACAAAACAAAAGTTCAAAGTGAATTTTCCAACCAGAGTTTTATTTATTTCGAGCTGCGATTATTTTCTTTTGCCAGCGCCTCATTTAATCAATCCTGCCATTTCTTAGCCTCAACCGGATTCATAGTGCAGCCAATGCGATATATTCTTTGAGTGTTTTGGGCTTAGTTTTCTCTTTATCTACAGAAACACGCGAAACTAGAAAAAAGGCAGCTATAAACTATAAAAGAACGCAGGGCAAAATGATTCACTCAAGATACCTTTCTTTGCCGATTTGGAAAATAATTATATTATATTAAGAGGTAAAATACAAGGATTCAAAAAGTTTTGCATTGCAACACTTTTTCAGGACATAAAATGCATGGTAATTACAGTCGTTTTACGCTTTCACAAAAAGTTTTATCAATTTTTAACGGTTCAGGATTGGAAAGATGTGATTATTGGACTATTATTTCGAAACCGGAAACTAACTTTCAGAGAGTATTATGCCTGCGAAAAGAGAAGTTTGCAACGGCAGCGAAGTCCAGGCGGCGATCACACGCGTCGCAGATGCTATTATTTCCGAGTTTCTAAGTGATAATCCCCGTGAATTCGCCATGATCGGCATCCACAGACAGGGTGTGCCTATGGCCGAGCGCATTATCGCCAAACTCGAGAGCAGAACTGGGTACCGCCCACAACTGGCTTTGCTGGATATTTCAATGTATCGTGATGACATTGGCATGCGTAAATCATTGCCGATCATTCATGCAACAACTATACCTTTCGATATGAATGACACCGCTGTAATCCTGGTAGACGATGTCTTGTCATCAGGACGCACAATCCGGGCAGCTCTGGACGCCGTAACCGACTACGGCAGACCGGAATTGATCCGACTGGCAGTTCTCATCGACCGCGGTAACCGGGAATTCCCGATACGCGCGGATTACGTGGGGATGAAAGTAGATGTCAGTGATGATCGCAAATTGGCTGTTGAGTTTAATGAGAACAACGGTCAGGATGGAGTTTATGAAATTGATTGGAAAAAATACCGGAGGGGCGACCACTGATGGATAATTTCAAATGGACACGTAAAGACCTTTTAAGTCTATACGACCTGGAAGCAGAAGAAATCGAACACATTCTGGATACAGCAGAAGAATTCAAAAAAGTATCGCAGAGGAACGTAAAAAAAGTTCCGGCATTGCGTGGGAAAACAGTAGTTAACTTTTTCGTGGAACCAAGCACTCGCACAAGAATGTCTTTCGAGTTGGCTGAACAGCGCTTAAGTGCTGACATTATCAATATTAATGCCAACTCAAGCAGCTTGAAAAAAGGCGAAACCTTATTGGACACTGCCCGAAATATTGAAGCATTGCAAGCTGACCTGATTGTCATGCGCCACTCAGCTCCGGGAGCACAGTCTTTAATCGCCAAAAACATCCGCTGCGGCGTCCTTAATGCAGGAGACGGTGCTCACAGCCATCCAACTCAAGCGCTTTTAGATTTGTTCACTATTCGTGAAAAGAAAGGCTCACTTAAAGGGCTTAAAGTTTCTATTATTGGCGATATCCTGCACAGCCGTGTAGCACGCAGTGATGTCTGGGGGCTTATCAAACTTGGTGCTGAAGTAACTTTTGCCGGACCTGCAACCCTGGTACCTAAAGAGTTCGAGAACATCGGGGTTAGAGTTTGTCACAACCTAAAAGACGCACTGGTAGATGCCGACGTAGTTAACCTGCTGCGCATTCAGCATGAACGCCAGAAACGCGGTTTCTTCCCGAGCACCAATGAGTATGCAAAATTTTTTGGATTGAACGAAGCTTCCCGTAAATATCTCAAGCCGGACGCACTGGTAATGCACCCGGGGCCGATTAACCGTGATGTTGAACTTGACTCGGCAATTGCTGATGGACCGCAGTCTGTGATCCTGGAGCAGGTAACCAACGGGCTTGCGGTAAGAATGGCGGTATTATTCCTGGTATCAGGATGCGTTGAGAAATAAAGCTTTGGGCTTTGTTTCTGTAGATAATTACACGCTTTAATTTATGCAGAGGAACTTATGAAAAGTGAATATATTTTAACTGGCGGCAGGGTGATAGACCCTTACCGCAATATCGATAAAGAAATGGATATTGGCGTAAAGGACGGCAAAATTGTCGAGGCCTCAGCCATCCCTGACGCTGAAAAAATTGATGTCTCCGGCAAAGTAGTTTGTCCGGGATTTATAGACATGCATGTGCATTTACGTCAACCTGGAAATACAGCTGCGGAAACCATTGCAACCGGAACCATGGCTGCTGCCGCTGGCGGTTTTACTGCAGTTGTCGCCATGCCAAACACCAGCCCGGCTGCTGACACTGCCGGTACCATTGAATATATTAAACGCCACACTGCTCAGGATGGCGTTGTAAAGGTTCATCCATGCGGCTGTATGACCAAAGGTATAGCCGGGGAAGAAATGGCTGGAATCGGCAGTCTGAAAAGTGCTGGAGTTGTTGCTGTCAGTGATGACGGACGCTGTATTCAAAAGCACCAGTTGATGAAGCACATTGTGCAGTACGCGAAAGCATTTGAATTACCGATTCTTGACCACTGTGAAGAAGATGGAATAAAAGACAAAGGTGTCATGCATGAAGGCGTCTGGAGCACATTGCTGGGAATGCAGGGAATTCCTTCTGCAGCGGAAGAACTTATTGTTGCCCGTAATATCATCATGGCTCGTACTATCGACTGGAAGATCCATCTGCAGCACATCTCATGCCGTGAAAGTGTTGAAAGAGTGCGAATAGCCCAAAAACGCGGCATTCAGATAACTGCTGAAGTTACTCCACACCATCTTTCTCTTACCGATGAAAGAATCAAGAAATTTGACACTAATTACAAAATGAATCCTCCTTTGCGTTCTGAAGATGACCGTCAAGCTTTGATTCAAGGGCTTGTGGACGGCACAATCACAGTTATCGCTACTGATCATGCTCCGCATACAGAGACCGCAAAACTGGTAGAATTTGATTATGCGCCGTTTGGCATTATCGGGCTTGAAACAGCAATTCCTGTTTGTCTGACCGAACTTTATCACACCAAACTGCTTTCTCTGCCTGACCTCGTGTCAAAATTCACAAAAGGGCCTGCTGATATTCTAGGATTTGACCAGAGCGGTCTTGCAGCAGGAGCAGACGCCGATATCACAGTTATTGACACCGAAACTGAATTCACTGTCGATGCTGATAAACTGCGCAGTAAGTCACGCAATACTCCTTTCAAAGGCATGACTTTCAAAGGTAAAGCCGCAGCTACTATCGTCGATGGTAAAATCGTATTTAACGAACTGTAAAATAACGTATTATTGAGGGAACATTTCCGATGGACATCAAGCAAAGGCTGGCTAAAATTGTAGATAAGATACTGCCAGAAGTAATTGAATTGCGACATACTATACATCGCACTCCTGAGCTTTCAGGCGAGGAGTTCAGGACAGCTGCACTCGTAAGAAATACGCTGCAGTTTACTGATATTGAGCTCCACAAACCTTACCTTAAGACTGATGTCGTCGGTGTTCTCAAGGGTGCCAGCCCCGGCAAATGTGTCGGGCTGCGCGCTGATATGGATGCACTGCCCTTGCAGGAACTCAATGAACTCCCATACAAGTCCGAACTGGACGGACAAATGCATGCTTGTGGCCACGATGGTCACACCACCATGCTGCTTGGAGCTGCACTTGCTCTAAATGAATTTACTGACGAACTTAAGGGTTCTGTTAAATTTATTTTCCAGCCGGGTGAAGAAGTTGTTGCAATGGGAAGAGAACTGGTTGAATCTGGAGCTTTGAAAGACCCGCAGCCAGATACTGTTTATGCCATTCATGGTACTAATCTGGTACCGCTTAACACTATCCTTTCAAAACCCGGTCCAATAATGGCAGCTTGTGCTTTCTTCAAGATAATTATCACAGGAGTCGGTGGACACGGAAGCCGTCCCGAAGACTTTAAAGATCCAATCCTTGCCGGATGTCGAGTCGTCGAAGGCCTGCAGTCAATTGTCTCCCGTATTGTCAGCCCGCAGGACTGTGCTGTAGTTAGTGTTTGTCACTTTGAAGCCGGTAAAAACAGCAATGTGGTTCCTGAATCTGTAGTTATCGAAGGAACAGTCCGTTTCCTGCGTCAACAAGTTGGAGAACAGATAAAGTCGGCCATGACAAGAATGGTCAAAGCTATATGTGAAGCTAATGACGTTGAACATGATCTTGACTACAAGGAACCTTATATTGTTACTGATAATAACGCTGAAAGCGTTGAATTATGCAAAGTGGTTACAGCTGAATACCTCGGAAAAGAAAAATGGGTTGATATGCCCTATTCCAGTATGGGCGGCGAAGATTTCAGCTTTTATTTGAAAGAATGTCCTGGAGCAATGTGTTTTCTCGGGCAAGGGGAAGATGTTCCCGGCCTGCACCACCCAAAATTTAACTTTAATGATGAATCAATCCGCGCCGGCATAATGTTTTTATGCGGCACTGTTTTTAAGAGTCTGGGGATCGAATAAAATATGGGCTTAAGCAACCTTATTCCACCTGGAGCTGCCAAGGCTTCACAAAACCGTCGTGACTTTCTGGAAGACGCTTTTATCGCTAAGTATGCCATTATGGCAAAGCTTCCTGAGAGTGAAATTGAATGTTTAATTAAGGATAAAAATGCTCTTCTTGAACGTGAAGATATTACTGCTTTGCTGGTGAATTTCGCAGGAATTCTGCGAGATAACCTTGGAAACAGAAGTGCATTTTCAGATATACCTGACTTTGAAAAGCGCTATCCTGACTGCTATGGGACTATCTATCTGCTTTTACTGCTGGCTTGTTACCAACCGGCAATCGATTTTCTCAGTGAAAAAGGTTATTCGCTGCCAATTGTCATGGATTCGCTAACCGATCTTGGCTTGTGGATAGCTCAGTATCGCCGTGAACGTGATATTTGTGGCGTTACAAAAAGGATTTTTGGCTGGACATCAGGTTTTCTCTGCGGCGACCGTTTCCAGATTGGGCGCTTACAGTTTAATGCAGACTGTAAATTTCCTAATATCGTCCACGTATTCCGCAATAAACAAACCAGAGAGCTGAAAGCTTTAATGGCTGATGATATTGTTTTAAACTCAACTGGATTGTATAATGGAATAGGGAACTTCGATGATCCTGAAGCGTGGTCAACCTCCTATTGCGAAGAGGCTGAACAAGCTGTTGGATATCCAGTAAGTGTCAATGGATTTGCCTCCAAAGCAGTCGAAAGATTAAATCTGCAGGAATGGGAAAAGGTGTTATCCCCTGATGACTCTATCCTTAATGTACATATTCCGGCGTCAGGCCCCATGCTGATAGAAGACTGCATTGAGTCCTACAAGAGAGCAAGGAAGTTTTTCTCTGAACATTTCCCAGACACAAAATATAAGGCTTTTATTTGTGAATCATGGTTTCTTGACCCGCAGTTTGAAAAGCTCTTGAAGCCGACCTCTAATATAATGAAATTTCAGAAATCAGGTCATCTGTTCCCATTTTTCCATGAATCCGAATGTATATTCAGAGTCTTTGGCGAAAAAGCGGTTGATGAAGGAATTGACAGTGTTCAGCACAAAAGTGGAATGCAGAAAGCATTCGCGGAATTTGCCAGAGGCGGCGGCATATTCCACAATGGCGGCTGGTTTCTCATGCTTGATGATATTGACGACAGCTTTACGCCATATCACTAATTCAATCAGCGCTGTAAAAAAAAGACGCCTTAAATCGGCGTCTTTTTTTATATCTTTATAACTGAAGAAAATCTTACAGTTCTTTGCTTATGCGCATAGAGCAGAAGTCCGGACCACACATTGTACAGTAGTGATCTTTACCTTCACCTTCTGGTGGCTCCCAACCTGGATCATCCATGTTCTTTTCATCAATGGCTTCCTGACGCAGTTGACGGGCACGATCAGGATCAAGTGCTAGTTCAAACTGTTTTTCCCAGTCAAAATCTGCACGAGCTTCACTGATTAGGTCGTCACGCTTGCGCGCTTCCGGACGCTGCATTCCAACATCTGCCGCATGCGCCGCGATTTTATAGGCAATAACGCCGTTACGCACGTCTTCAGCATTAGGCAGACCGAGATGCTCTTTCGGGGTTACATAGCATAGCATTGCCGCACCATGGTAAGCACCTAAAGCTGCACCAATTGCACTGGTAATGTGATCATACCCCGGAGCACAGTCAATGACAACTGGGCCAAGGATATAAAACGGAGCATCGTCACAAAGTTCCTGCTCACGCTTCATGTTCATTTCAATCTCGTGCAACGGAATATGACCCGGGCCTTCAACCATGGCCTGAACGCCAGCCGCACGGGCACGTCTTACAAGATCACCAAGCACTTTAAGTTCTGCAAACTGAGCTTCATCACTGGCATCTGCCAGACAACCAGGACGCATTCCATCTCCAAGAGAAAGAGTTACATCGTGTTCAGCACAGATTTCAAGAATTTGGTCGAAGTGAGAGAAGAAAGGATTTTCTTTCTGATGAACCTGAGTCCATTTGGCAATAATAGAACCACCGCGACTTACAATTCTAAGTTTACGCTTCTTAGCCATTGGAACATGCTCACGCAGCAGTCCAGAGTGAATAGTGATGTAATCCACACCTTCTTCTGCCTGCTCACGAATTACCTGCAGGATCAGTTCAGGAGTCAAATCATTAGCACTGTCGACTCTAGCCAGACATTCGTATACAGGCACAGTACCAATTGGAGCCGGGCTGTTCCCGATAATTGTCTGGCGGATATTTGTAATATTTGCACCTGTGCTAAGGTCCATGACAGTGTCGGCACCATAACGCAAAGCTGTTTTCAACTTATCCAGTTCCTGTTGTGGGCAGCTGGACAAACTAGAATTACCAATGTTCGCATTAATTTTAGTTTTCAGCATACGACCGATACCAATTGGATCGAGTGCTTCATGATTAACATTTGCCGGGATTACTACCCTGCCCTCAGCAACTGCTATCCGGAGTTTTTCCGGATCAACCATTTCCTTCTTAGCAACGGCCGCAATTTGCGGAGTTATTTCGCCGTTTCTGGCACGAGCTATCTGAGTTACTTTATTCAAAGCATTTCCTCCAAAGTTTTAATTGTTCTGCTTGTGGCGCCGCGATGTGCATCTACAGCCTGCCGTGCTTTCTCACCCAAGGCTTTCCGATATTCCGCATCTTCGAAAAGCTCCCTCAGCACAGGTTCAAGCCGCTCATCATCATCGATAGTTATAAGAGCGCCATCGTTTTTGAATACATTCAATACAAAGCGGAAGTTTTTGAGCACAGCGCCTGTGACCACAGGTTTTCCCAGCAGAGCCGGTTCAATAATGTTGTGCCCTTCGTTCTGACCTGCAAGGCTTTTGCCCATGATCACTACGTCAGAAACCATCATCAGTTTGAGCATTTCGCCGGTAGTGTCAGCCAAAAGACAGGTAACCGCCTCACCATTGGTACCATCATCTTGACTACGGCGACGAAAATCTATATTCAGTTGTTTGAGAATACCGGCAATCTCCGAACCACGCTCGGCGTGGCGTGGTACAATTACCAGTTTAAGGGCAGGAAAATCAGCACTCATCCTTTTGAAGACTTCAGCGATCAACTGCTCTTCTCCGGGGTGTGTACTTGCCGCCAGCAGTACCTGGCAGTCTTCCCGTCCAAAATAACCGCTTAAATCAACCGATTCAATATTTTCAGGAACCTGTTGATCAAACTTCATGTTACTCATAACTTTAATATTGGCCTTCGGAGCAACCGCGGCAAAACGCTCGCGATCCTGATCTGTCTGAACACCAATTAAGTCAAACATTTCCAGCAAGGGACGGAAAAAAATGCGCCAGCGATAATATCCCTTGGATGAATGATCGGACATGCGAGCGTTAACTAAAACAGTCCGCACTGCTTTTTGCCTTGCCACAGCTATCATATTGGGCCAGATTTCTGTTTCAAAAATGACCAGCATTGAAGGTGCAATAAGCTTGAAAACCTTATTAACAAAAGGCAGAAAGTCTATTGGGCAATAAATAACTTCTACACAATCAGGAACTTTCTTACGTGCTAATTCCTGTCCAGTAGTTGTGGTAGTAGAAAGTACGAATTTATGATTCGGGTTTTTCTCACACCACTCCTGCAGCATGGCAGCCGCAATCATGCCTTCGCCCACACTTACAGCATGAATCCAGACACAACCGTGATATTCTGCCATAATCTTTTTCTTTGCCGTTGAGAATATTGCGAAACGCTCCATGAAAGTTTTCTTGTACCCCGAACGTCGTATCAGTTTGTACAACATTCCTGGAATAAAAAAAATAAAAGCCAGCGGGAAAAGTATATTATAAATTAATCTCATTTCTTACCTGATTATTCGACAGTGACACTTTTGGCCAGATTACGGGGCTGATCGATCTCACATCCTCGCTCACGTGCGATATAATAGGATAAAAGCTGGAGTGCCACGACCGTCGGTATCGGTGCTACGAACCGTGAACATTCAGGGATCCACAGAACATCCTGAACCAGGCCAGCGATATCTTTGTCTCCATCAGTAGCTGTTGCAATAACCGGAGATTTTCTAGCAGCACATTCTTGAATATTGGCCATTACTTTATCTTTTCCAGGGATATCATTGGCCAGAGCAACAACCGGAACTTTTTCTTCAAGCAAAGCTATCGGACCATGTTTCAGTTCCGCAGCATGATAACCTTCAGCATGAATATAGCTGATTTCCTTCAGCTTCAGAGCTCCTTCTAAAGCAGCCGGGTACATGCAGCCACGGCCGATAAAGAAAAAGTCTTCAGCGTGAGCGTATTTAACAGCAATTTTTTCTATTTCAGGTGCCCGTTCAAGTACCTGCTTGATAAGCTCCGGTATGCGATGTATTTCGTTTATCAGAGTTTCACCATCGGTTCGGCTCATACGACGACAACGCCCAAACAGCACGGCCATCATCAGCAGTGCACTTACCTGACATGTAAACGCTTTGGTTGAAGCAACTCCGATCTCAGGTCCGGCATGCAGGTAAATACCACGTCCGGTTTCCCGGGCAATTGTCGATCCTACAACATTGTTGATACCGGCAACAATCGCACCTTTATTCATTGCTTCTCTAACCGCCGCCAAAGTATCGGCAGTCTCACCGGACTGACTAATTGCCAACACTAGAGTATTCGGCTCGATAATCGGATTGCGGTAACGGAATTCAGCAGCCTGTTCAACATCTGCTGGAATTCCTGCAATATCTTCAAAAAAGTATTCACCAACAAGTCCAGCATTCATGCTGGTACCGCATGCAGCGATAACAATACGGTTTACCAGTGCCATTTCACGAGGCTCAAGGTTAAGTCCGTTCAAAATGGCTGTTGCCGCACTTTTGTCAAGGCGACCACGGATTGTATTTTCAACAGCATCCGGCTGTTCAAATATTTCTTTAAGCATGAAATGGTCATAACCGTTTTTTTCAGCGGCTGACACATCCCAGTCAATCTGAGCTATCTCACGTGATACAGGGACATTCTCGATATTACGGATATCAATGGAATTCGGAGTAATTAACGCCATATCATCATCATCAAGGAAAATCACTCGCTTGGTATATGAAGCGATGGCAGAAATATCGCTGGCAACCAGGGTTTCATCATTGCCAACGCCTATCACAATTGGTGAACCACGGCGTGCAATCACTATCTTGTCAGGGAGATCTGAACAAACAACAGCGAGACCGAATGTACCCTTTACTTTGTTCAGGGATGCGGCTACAGCATGCAGTAAATCTCCCTGATAGCACTGGGATACCAAGTGGGCTAAAACTTCTGTATCAGTATCTGACTTGAATTTGCAGCCTTGAGCACGTAAATGCTCGCGTAATTCGAGGTAGTTATCAATAATACCGTTATGTACAACGGCAAATTTACCGGAGTCGTCCAAATGCGGATGGGCATTGATTTCGTTGGGAGCGCCGTGGGTAGCCCAGCGTGTGTGGGCAATTCCAGTATACCCTTCGCATTTTTCAAAATCAGGCCAGTGTTCAGCAGATCGATTTTTTAAAGCTTCCACTTTGCCTGTATTCTTTACAGTAGACAACCCACCATTTTCCACAACTGCGAGACCGGCAGAGTCGTATCCTCGATACTCCAAGCGCCGCAGGCCTTCAAGAAGTGTACTTACGCAGCAGCGTTTTCCTGTATAACCGACAATTCCGCACATATGACTGTCACCGTTTATTTTTAAATAATATTTATCATCACAAAACATAAAGCAAACCTGACAAGATTCAACCCGGCAAGGGATATAATTACTTTATATTTTTGAAGGAAATGAATATGTTAAATGATTTTAATCCAACATCCTGATATAAGCAGTACGACCAGTTCGCGGCGTAACTGAAGCCAGCGAAGAATGTCTTACTCCTGGAATCCAAAGAATCTCACCGTCCATATTACGCATAACAATGACTCTCTCTTTCTGGTATGCCGAGAGCTTTCTGTCAATGATAATTTTCTTTAATTTCTGCGGACTTTGACTGCCGAAAGGAATTATTCTATCACCATCATTACGTCGTGTAACAAGAATCTTTTCAGGAAGATCATCTGCGTCAAATATAGCTGAAAAATCATTTACTCCCGTATAAACAGCACCATCGCTAAGCAGAATCTGGAATTTTTCGCCACCATATTTGAAAAATTCCTGACGCTGCCAGTCCCAGAGTTTTTCCGTTTTACTCGGTGCACTTCCAGTAAAATAATTGACAATATCTCTGTGCAGTCTTATAAACCCGCCACCACGCAAGGGGACGAGCTGCTGCATGCCAGTTTCGTTTTTGAGAGCGTCTTTTAGGCGTATAATCAAATCATAATCAGGAATAAATTCATTTTTACGCAAACTGCTAAGCCATTTACGCAATACACGAGGTAAAAGCGCATCATCAAGAGCAGCCCATATTTGTCGGGACGTAACTTCCATGCCGACAACTTCACAAGCTTCTTTTTCAGCTTGGCGTTCAATAAAACGGGCATCAATTTCAAGGGCTTTAGCAGCCTTCACCAAACCGGAAACGGAAGTCGGCAGCTGCTGCTTAATATCAGGAATAATTCTCTTACGAAAGAAGTTACGAGTATAATCCTCATCAAAATTGGTTTTATCAGTACACCAGAAAAGCACACCGCGATCCTTGAGAAATTCAATTAATTCTTGCTTAGTGAACTGTAAAAACGGGCGTAAAACAGTCATTCCATCAAGAACATTACTTTCTCTAAGGGAAGTAATTCCTGAAACATTGGCTCCACGGCAAAGTCTAATAAACATATTTTCTATGCGGTCATCTCCATGATGCCCAAATAGAATTATCATTTTCTTGTCTGCAGCAATTTCTTTTAGTTTGGTCAAACGTAAACGTCTGGCTGCCGCCTCAATATTTTCTCCAGGTAAGCTGTTATCAAGGGTATCCAGTGAGAATTGAAGATAGCTGACGTCCAGCTTTTCACATAACTTCCCGGCCCAGTCCGCATCAGACAAGCTGTCTGAGCCACGGATTCCGTGCTCAAAATGAATTGCAGTTAAGTTTACATCATGACCTCTAGTCGCCTCTCTGGCAGCAAATAACAATGCAGTGCTGTCTGCCCCCCCACTAAATCCGATATATACAGTTTTTCCGCTGAATTTTTTCAGGCAATCAGCGACTGCTTTGACAATATCCTCAACCATATTGTGCTCCATCCGTAATTAGCTGACAGTCAATCACAACCAACAAACCAAATCATAATAAAAAATAGGTCTCTTATACTCAGCACATACATGACCCAGTATTAGAAAATAATCTTCGTATCTAAAGCTACTTCATCATTGCAAGCAAAATCCATCGATAAATAATCAAATTTTATCAACGACATAAAGTAAACAAAAGAATTTTAAATACTCCGATATAATGTAGTGCTGTTTCTACATAAGTCAATATTCTATATTTTCCTATATATTGCTCAAACTATTAACTGTCAGCCTTATTTGAGAACATAATATTTATATATATATGTTATTTTCTTAATGCTGTATCCTATAGGTTTTCAAAAATAAATTCCGGCTGGGCCTCACGTTTAATAAACTTAACTCCCATATCAAACGGTACATTTACACTCGTACTTCTACTACTATATGAACTGAAAAGGTTATCATAATGACATATCCCGTCATGGTTCTGGAAGTTAATATGGAAATCAAGTTTGTTTTTCGCCAAAATCTGACTTTTGTCACGCGGAAGCATCAACTGCTGCATGTAACTATGCCCCAAAGCCTTTCCCATTGCAATTTTATAACTGCTGGGAAAAACTTCTCGTATTGCTTGAGTAAATGAACGATTTATACCGTGGTGGGAATACGGGCCGTGATGCCCTAACCCAATCATAATAACAACTTTTGTACATGCAAAACGGTTCTTCTTTTCCATATTTATAAGGTCATAAGTCCTTTTCACATTTTTGGCAATATTTTGATTACAGTAATAAGTAGTTCTATATTCATAAATATTCGGTGTTTCCTGCCCTGTTTGCAAGGCATATACTTGTCTTCTGTTTTTTTCAAACTCTTTATAGTTTTTAAAATACATCTGCTTTTTAACGGCTATTTCATCATTTGAAGTTATATAATCCTCCATGGAAAAGCTAGGTATATCTAAATTATTTTCCTTAATATAGTCTAATAGTGACACATGTTTTCCATGGTCGTTTTTCATTGTAAAATCGAGCCTGTCAAGTGTTTGATGTGTATAAGAGTTTATAATATCGATACAATTGTTATTTACTCCAAATTTCTTCTCAAACATTTTCTTGTAAACCAAATAATCCTTGGAATAGTCTCCCGGTATTTCAGTCATACCTTCCATAAACAATACCATATCACTTGGCCCGAAGCACTTAATAAAATCAATCATCAGTTGCTCAACACCAGTCATCCTATCATGATTATGAAGAAAAACAATCACATCATTTTTTTGAAAAACCTCTTTATAAAAGGCTCGCAAAAGATTAATATTCAGAGGTACTTCAGGGATTTCCTCAGAGAACGTTCCGTAAGTAATATCACTTTTATAATACTCAAACCTATCCCCGTAAAAACACTTTGCGCATAGCTTATAAATGGCTTTATTATCGTATTTTTTGGGACCTGCCGGCTCGACTGGAACGTCGTTATTCTTAAAAAGGTAGTTTGCTACGGTATTTTTTGGGTTACTGCTCTTGTCTGAATAATATTTCTTAAGCTGCTTATATCTATTCCTGATCTTTTTATCACGCTTGTCAATCAGAAAACTGCACTTATTACAGCAAGCGCCTTTACATTCATCACAATTAGAAAATGTTGTAACATTACTATTACCACATGTTAGACAACCCATTTTCTCCTCCTTTAATTATTCTGGACTTACTCTTTCATAATTACAAAACCTCTTAGTGGATTAGACGACTGAAAAGCTGACAAGTTCTTTAACTTTAGAGCAACTATTATTCGTTCTCATAATGACGTCATTCATATAAGAAATAAACTTCAACACCATTTGGAACGCATACCGGGCTAACATCACAAACTAATGATACAGAAAAGTTAGTATTACGTAATATACATTTTTCTTCAAAACAGCTTATTGCCTTTTGACTTCTACTGTTCAGCCCATAATACGAAGGATCTACACAAACAAAAATATTGAAAGGGAACAGTATGGCCCAATTAGTAGCCGCTACCTATAATATGCATAAACTGGAGGAGTATAAAGAACTCCCTGCCGATCAGAACATTGAAATTGTTTCACTCAATGATTACTCTGGTTACGAAGAACCTGAGGAAAATGGCAAGACTTTCGCAGACATAATTTATGATATGTATGTTATTAAAATGCTACACTCTATAGTTTTTAAATAAATTTGCTTTTTAAACAGCTATTTCGCCTAACATACACTTGAACAACAATCAATCTGCCACATTTCTAAATATCTTCTTCAAAAAACTCAAAATCCATCCTCTGAATACTGTACTTTAACCTTATATCAAACGGCAAACCACCTTTCAATTTTTTAGCGTTGATCTGCTTAATTAGTTCATCATAATATGCTATGCCATCATGCCTCTGAAAGTTAATGTGAAAATCCAAGTTGTTATACTTTAATGTTTCACTATTATCACCCGGAAGCAACAGCTGCTGCATATAATGATGTCCAAAAGCCTTACCAAGTGCTAAATTGTATTGGCTTCCTGGGAATAACAGTCTCATAGCTTTAGTAAATGTCATTTTGTATTCATTGCAGGGGTAAGGCCCGTGGTGACCGGCACCAATTATTACAACAGCTTTTATACGTTGATTACGCTTTCTTTCCATGTTAATTAAATCATAGAACCTTTTTACATTTCTGGCCATGTTCAGGTTGCATCTCCTAGAAGAACGAAATTTAGCTTCAGATGAAATCTGCATTCTGCATTTACTAGTTTGAGCAATATATTCGTCCTTATTTTTTTTGGAAAACTCAGCATAATTATTGAAGAAACCCTGCAGGTCTTTTGAAATTTCAATCTCTGAATCATAAGTTTCGTAGTTCTCCATTGGAAAACTCAGCAGGTTTGGGTGATTCTTCTCTAAATACTCAATAAGAGGCATATGCGACCCTAAAAAGCCTCTTTTCTTAAGATTTTCTGATGTTAGATTGGGAACTGTATAAGAATTTATAATATCTGGAATAGTCGTAAATCCCTTTTTAAACCTTTTAGCAAAAAGTTTTTCGTAAATCAAATACTTCTTTGAGTAATCTTCCGTTATCTCTGAGAACAGTTCCATAAAAAACATCAGATTACTTGACCCAAAGCACTTTATATAATCAATCATTAACTGTTCAACACCTGCTCTTGTTTCATGGTCGTGAAAAAGCACAATCACATCATTATTTTTTACAATTTCTCTATTGAAAGTTTTTAAAAGGTTAATATTCAGAGGTGTATCAGGAGTATAACAAGCTCTTGTTTCATGAGACGTGTACATCACTTCTTTGTCGTGCCTCAGAAAGCACTTAGCGCATATGGCGTAGGTATCACCATTTTGGTATCGTCTATATGCTGCAGTCTTAATTCGCAACCAGTCATTGACATTAAAAAGATTGGCGGATATTGTTTCGCTTAAGTTAGAACCATAAGGATAATTTCCAGTTTTATGATTGAAATTTTTATTATGAGTTTTAGCTAAACTTGCCTGATAAGACATAGTAAAATTATTTTTAATGAGAGATTTCTTTAAATATTGATACCTTTTTCTAAAGTCCCTATCTCGAATATCAATGTAATAACGGCAATTATAACAAAATTTTTCTTTACACTCTTCACAAGTATAAACTCTGACAACTCGATCAGCACCACAAGTACGACACTGCATGTTACCTCCTCTAAAACCTCACAAATCTCTTTTAGTGAAGTTCAGGTTTTTTATTACTTATTGAATGAATAAACTCCCCTAAGTTGAATTAGACGATTCAATTGATAACAAGTTCTTTGATTTTAAAAAAACTATTATTCCTTCTCATAATGGCAATATTCATATAACAAATACTTATACTAAAATACATAACTTGATGGCATCATCAACATGTTCATTGTTCATTATCAGGCATATACAAAATTAAAAATAAAATTCAAGCAAATGAACATATACAGGTTGCTATACCGTGTACATTTTTCTTCAAAACAGTCTAATGGGTTTTGACTTCTCCTGTTCAAGCCGTAATATTAAGTGCTTATATAAATAAACCAAAATATTGAAAGGGAATAGTATGGCCCAGTTAGTAGCCGCTACCTATAATATGCATAAGCTGGAGGAGTATAAAGAACTCCTTGCCGATCAGAACATTGAAATCGTTTCACTCAATGATTACTCTGGTTACGAAGAACCTGAGGAAAATGGCAAGAATTTTGCAGAAAATGCTTCCATTAAAGCTTTAGAAGCTGCAAATTACTGTGATACCCCATCTTTCGCCGATGACTCAGGGCTTGAAGTTGAAGCTCTGGACAATGCCCCAGGCATCTACTCCGCAAGATACGCTGAAAACGATGAAGCACGCATCGCCCGTATACTTAAGGAATTGGGTGACAACCCCAACCGCCGGGCCCGCTTTGTGTGCGTGATTGCAATTGCAGCTAATGGTGAGGTGATTGAAACTTTCCGTGGTGAAGTCAACGGTGTTATTATCGATGCCCCACGCGGTGACAATGGCTTTGGATATGACCCTATATTCCTACCGGATGGCTATGACAAAACTTTTGCCGAGCTTTCTGCGGAAGAAAAAAATAAAATCAGTCATCGTGCCAAAGCTGTTGCTAAAGCCATTGGATTTGTTGAAGAAGAAATGGGAATTCTTGACGACGAATTTGATGATTTTTAAACTCAAAAAATCCTAGTTTAGCAATATTTATTAACTTTCTGGCTTAATTTGCTATTATACTCAGCTGAAGTATATTTATGAAGGTAAAAGCCCGCGACGCCATTAAATTAAAAGGCAAGCCGGGCTTTTTCTTCATTAAAATACATCATTAAAAAATACACATATTTTATGAATTCATTAAATATTGACGACCTGAAACCTATAAGCGTTGAAGACAGAGATATTTTTCTTAAATATTTATCAATTCAAGGGCGAATGAGCTGCGAATGCAATTTTGCCAGCTTACTCAGCTGGGGCAGCAAATACGATTTTCGCTGGACAAAATATAAAAACTACCTGATTGTATACTGCGGACTGGAAAAAGAACTCCTGATGCCCCCGGGTGATTTCATGTCTGCCGAAGAGATGAAAGCTCTTGCTGAAAAATTCCGTGCAAACAATATGGGCCCCGGAACAATTTATGATGTTCCTGACCTCTATTTAGCAAAGAATCCAAATATAAAAGATTTCTTCGAGGTCAGCTGTTCGGACGACCAGAATGACTACATTTATTCAACCAGCAAACTTTGCAGGCTGGATGGAAAGCGGTTGCGTAAAAAACGTAATTTAATCAAACAGTTTCAGCATGAATATCCTGACTTCAGATGTGTGCCATTGGATGACCACAACAAAGATAAGGTTTTGGCAATGGCACTCGCCATTAATTCTAAGCTTCCTCAAGGACGCTTTATTGACGAAGAAAATCACGCCTTGAAAACAGCATTTGCTCACTTGACCGAAATCAGGCTTCAAGGTGTCGTACTCTATGCCGAAGGAGATGAAATTGCAGGAATGTCTGTGTTTTCAAGGTTAAATCCTGAAACCTATGATATTCACTTTGAGAAAACTAATCACAACTATAAAGGCGCATCTCAAATGCTGGTCAGACAAGTAGCTTGCGCTCTTCATAACAGGTCAAAATACCTCAACAGAGAACAAGATATGGGAGTCCCCGGGCTGCGCAAAGCTAAAAAGTCGCTAGACCCTGTATATATTTACAAGCGTTACAATCTGACACTTATAGATAACGTTTAACTCTCGATCATATAAAAAAGAGGTGAACCAGTAATTGGCTCACCGCAATAATTTTTACCAGCTCAAACTACTTTGAAAACTCATGCTCAAGCTGCATACGTTCCAAGTATTTATTGCCCCAGCCTATCAATTTGCCATCTTTGAAAATAAGCGGCATACATTCATCCTGAGTTTTCATGCAGTCATGCCAGAGACACTGCGTGTAATAGTACCAGACGTTAGGCTTGTTATAAATCTCATCACGCAGCGGTTCGCCCATAACCTTCAAGACCTGTGCTTTAGTCATGCCGATACGTAACTTCTTGGAGTTCTCAATGTTTCGAGAAGCTTCATTTACATCAAAATAAGCACAGCCAGTCATGGAAAAAGAAGCCATCGCCGCAACAATAGCCAGTATAATCATTCTTTTCATTACATACACCCATATATAAATTGGAATTATTTACAAGATATCCACTAATATAGCACAACAAAATACCATGTAAACAATCACCTTTCCACATTGATCCTGTTTTTTGTTTGAACAGAGCTCAAATCATATAGATATATGTATAAAGAGCCGGCTCGAATATAAATCAAAGCCGGCCTTCAAATATTACCTTACTCAATAATATCCCAGGAGGTACGTTGAGTAATCGAAGCCTTTTTTCCCCAGTTCAAGTCACTTTTCAAAAAGTATTTAAGCTCAAGAGGCAGAATCTCATTCCTTAGAGGATGAATTGCAACTTTGTTTTCAGGAAGAGCTAGTTCAGCCCAGTGCTTTGTTGCGTTAATGCAGGATGCGACGTAGTTAGAACAGTAATATTCATCACTGGCCTTGGAGGAACCAAATATTCCGATGTCTGAAGAAGCAGTCCTGCGACCTCCAAGCCTCCTTACCAAATCTCTATCCTTGGGATAAAGTCCAAATGTTGGATTACGTCCGCCGTTTGCCAGTTTGGACTGGAAACACATTTCAAATAGATATTTAGCATGAACATATATCATGACGAATTGATTTTATAACTTCCTCTATTATATTATATTTGAACTTGATACAGTATTTCTTGTTGTCGCTGCATGTAGCTGAATGTTGCTCTAAATCGCCCTATGTGGTAAGATAAAGGTAAGATTAAATATTATGAAAAAGATCAAATTTACAAAAAGCAGTCTTGAAAATTTACCTGCTCCAAACAAAAAAACTACATATCAGGATACCGACACAAGGTACTTGCACTTTGTAATTACTCCTAAAAACACTCGTACTTATTATTATATACGAAAAGTAAAAGGTCGTCCTAAGTATATTAAAATTGCCAATTATGGCGACGTGTCAATAAAAGCAGCACAAGATCGTGTGGCACAGGTCAATGCTGATGTAATGTGTGGTATTGACACCAAACAAAAAGAAAAAGAGAATATTACATTAGAAGAAGCTTTTAAATATTGGTTACTTGAGAGTACCGAGTTCTTGACTCTTTGAGCTAATCCCTTTGCTAGGCTTTTTCCGCATTTGTTGCTTACCAAAATCCCGGCTGCATTCTTTAAAGGCTTAAGCCTCCCACGGGATTTGCTTTTTATTTAATATT
>JAAEMX010000017.1 GCA_024225035.1 Lentisphaerota bacterium | reverse complement strand
TGAGGAAGAGATGGAGATCGATACCACTAATGGTAAAGTGGAAGTTACTGAAAAGAAAGTTGAGTATAATAGGGATTGAACATTATGTATTTAGCCATGTCTAAAATCAAAGAATGTTTCCTCTCTCTCCTCCTTTTGCTAAAGCCTTCCGAATACCCCAATCGGGAGGCTCTATCTTTACCCTCTTGTCGTAATATGTTGCTGAAAGTAGCTCTAGGTTGCCCTACGATGTAAGATATGGGTAAGATGAAGTTTTTGAATAAGATTTTTAAGAGGATTTTAAAAGTTGCAACTTGCTCGTGATAAGGGAAGTGTGATTTTTGTTTTTACTATGAATGAGCTATCATTACTTGCATGTTAACCAGATATGTTTGTTCTGCTGGATTTTTTTTCAAACAGTTATAGAATATATTACCTGAAATAGACAAAGTCTAAGCTGTTCTATGAAAATGTGGTTATTATGAACGGAGCGGCTTAAGGCAGAATATAGTGAAATTAACAATTTTAAATAAAAAGAAGTTTTTGGGAGAAAGGTCATGAATACAAATTACATGGATGAAAGAAGTCGGTCAGCAATGGGAAGCATGGCGCAAAGCCAGGTTGTTATTGGTTACATTAACCGTGTTTACGGCTGGATGTGCGGTGGCCTGGCATTGACAGCGCTTGTTGCTTATTTTGGTTCACAAAGCCCGGCATTGGTTAAACTGCTTCGTGCTAATCCGATGATTTTATTGGGTATTGTTATTGCGGAATTTGTTTTGGTTGGAGTACTTTCTTTCGGACAGAGAAAACTTAACTACGGTACTTCGCTGTTATGTTTTCTGGGTTATGCCGCATTAAACGGAGTGTTGTTTTCAATGATATTCCTGATGTACACCGGAGCCTCAATTGCGTCAACATTTTTTGTTACTTCCGGTACGTTTGGAGCTATGAGCCTTTACGGCTATGTGACTAAGCGTGACTTGACTACTATTGGAAATGTCTGCGGAATGGCACTTATTGGCCTGATCATCGCTTCAGTTGTCAATATTTTTGTTGCGAGCTCAATGCTTTACTGGATAGTCACCTATGCCGGTATTCTGATTTTTGTTGGCTTGATTGCCTATGATACTCAAAAGATCAAACAAATGGCGCTGGCGCTTGGAAGTGATCTGTCTGAAACCGATACCGGCAAAAAATACGCCATTATGGGAGCTCTGACGCTTTACCTTGATTTCATTAACCTGTTTATTTTGCTGCTGCGTATTTTCGGTCGCGGTCGTGACTGATTTTTGACTTGGATTTTCTAGAATAAACGCTCTTGTTGAGCTGGATATTTTAATTATATATAAGGAGACGGCACCATGCCGCAAATTACTGTTGAACCTGTTGGTTTACTGGAAACTAACTGTTATCTGGTTTTCGTTGAATCCAGTAAACGCCTTTATATTATTGATCCGGGAGCTGACCCGGATGTGGTAGTAAATGATGCGATGAAATATGATTTTGATGAAGCTGTGATCCTGCTTACACACGCTCATGTCGACCATATTGGAGCAGTTGCTAATATCGCTGAAAAACTTAAAGTTAAGCAGGTTTACCTGCATAAGAACGGCCGTGAACTCTACAAGAGTCCGGATAATCACCTGATGCCTTATGTGCAGCGTGCTGAGAACCTGCCAGAGGTTACTCAGAAAGTCAGCGAGCCGGATTTTGAAATTATTGAAACTCCCGGACACACACCGGGCGGAGTCTGTTTCTACTTTAAAGATATTTCAGCGCTGTTTGTAGGTGATACCCTTTTTGCCGGTTCAGTAGGACGCACAGACTTGCCGGGCGGCAATTCAGCGACATTAGTCAGGTCGATACGGGAAAAACTTATGACCCTTCCTGAAGACCTGAAAGTCTATCCGGGGCACGGCCCGGCTTCGACTATTGGTCGTGAGAAAAAAGGAAATCCGTTTATATAGTTTCCTTTATCCCGCAATACTATTGCGCTTTATATGGTGAGTTTTTGACTCTACTTTTCAGCGTTATATAAAAGCTGCCGCAGTTGAATTTAAGTTCGATTACGGCAGCTTTTAGCGTCATACGGAATTATCGCCATTCAAGATGGCAAGCATCTCATCGACATCAAGGTTGCTTTCGTCATCATCATCGCCGTATACATTCTGCGGATCTTCCCAAATATCAATATATTTACCGTCAATTGGCAACTGGTATTTATTACACGGTGTCTGAATGAAGTTAACAGGAGCTCCAAAACCACCACCGTCATACATTCTGTAGCCGATTTCTTTCATCGCCAATATTGTTGAAGTGAATACTTTATAGGGACGAGTTCCTTTGACTAACATCATCTTGGTAATTTGATGGCCGTAATCTTCATAAATAATAAATCCTTCCGCATAGTGGCTAAAGATACCGCCGTGTATCCTTTTATAAATATCTATCAAACACTTATCTGTCCCCTGAATGACCGCGCCGAAGTCCTCAACTTTATATACAAATTTTCCATCTGTATATGTGGATCTGGAGTTTCCGCCATCGATTGGTTTCATTTTCAAAATTTGCTGATAAGTTGGTCTTCCATTGTATAAACTATTTTTTTATGGGAAAGATTTTGATGTACTTTACTGTTCGTTTTTTGCAGCTTTATGCTTGAAGAATCATTTAACATACTGTTGCTATGAATGCTGGTTGAAAGACTATTGATATGGGTTTGTCTTGTTTGTACAGGAGCGACAATACGTGGCATGTAAGCAGTGACTCTTTTTATCGCCGCGTCAATCATTTTTCGTCCTTTACCCCATCTTGTGTACTTTGATTTATTATTGTTCAGAAGTGTTAGTACTCTTTGTTTCTTAATTCCCTCGTTAGAGTTACTGTCTTCCAAACAGTTTTGAAGTCCCACTATAATGGTTTCACTTACTGTAATATTAGAACCTGTAGCGCCTACTCTGAAGGTTTTTGATTTAAACATATCTCCTTGCCAGGCAATTCCTCTAGAGAAGCTGGTTGAATTCGCCATCAGCTTTCTATGGTGCTTGTATAAAGCAATTACAGACATAATATAGTTTGTTAGCTCATCAAAGTTTTGGCACTGTTGATTCTCTATTGATTGTGCATAGTCAGTTGGCATTTGTTATTCTCCTCGTTTTTAGAATAATATTCCAGTTACAGGTTTGCGGTGTAAGATTAGAGCATGTTGACAATAGTAAAAATCAATATTTTCTTTGGCTTTTATGAAAAATGAAGTGATAAAATTTAATTTTACCTTTTATGTGTGAGGGCCAGGTAAATCTACAAAGAGTATAATTTTATCGGCAGATCGTTTTTCTAAAAGTCTCCGCTCATTTTCATAAAAAAAGAAAAAGAAATTCTCCAATAATACAGTACGCAATCCATGTAGCAAAAAAATTAAGTCACATGTTAATAATTAAGACTATTATTATGTATCAGATGTTTCATTAACTGTGTAGAAGTTTTATGATTAATTATGATTAATTAGAAATAGATATGCTTGTTTCTGGCTTGTCTTGAAGTTATTTAGCATTCGGTTTATAACTATCAACAGAAGTGATTTACAGAAGTACAGGATGCTTTTTAGGCTATCTCTGATATCGATAGTTTAAGCGGTGCCATAAGAGTAATCAACCCTCGTGCTAAAAAGCTTTTATCCTCAGTGACTCGGGTTGCAATGAGTAAGCACGGGAAACATAATTTTCCGGCACTGGGTCGTATTCTTGGAGCTTAAGCCATTCTTCTTTGGGAGCTTGTGCTGTTGTTTTATTGATATTTTGTGTTAAGAATTGCCACGTTTGCGAGGCATTTCTACAATAAAAATGCCGTTACTAAACAACAACGTTAGCATAAGATAGCCAGCTGGCGCAATCACGTCTTGCCACGTTTGCGAGTGAATTGTTTTCACAGAAAGCTATTTCCGGAGGTAGCCGGAATGGACAGGAATATTTTATATTGCGGCTTTGAAATATCTGATCAAGCAGGAAGCTGGCATAAGAATCATTTTTTAAACTGATTGCTTTAGAGAAATAACGGTTAATAGTCTTGCCTATCTCTCTGTAATTGTTGGCTGAAAGGGTTTTTTCTTCCAAATCATATTCCGCTTCACTTAAAGCCTGAACAGAGGATATAGAGCGAAACATCAGGCCGGCATTCATAATTTTTTCCTGGAGTGCGTATAGTTGAGATTCTTCAAATTCATCACGGAGCACGGCAGCCTGTCCGGGAGTAAATTTTTTGAAAAACTTTGAGATTTCAGGCTGAGGAGATATCAGAAAATAGTTGATTGTACCTGTATCAGAATGAGGTTGCCCCAGTGGACTGTCAAGGTTGTACTGGTTATCGCCCGGAGGGGCTTTATCCAGGTTATGACCGAAGACATGAATGTAGCCGTTCGGAAGCTTTTGTGATAAGTCACGATTCCAGGTTAATGCTTCAACGCCAATTTTTCGTAAATGCTGGAAAGCTTCAGCTCTATATTGAAAAGATTTCTGCAATTCATTGTTAACAGCCCTTACCATCGCCGGAAATTTTGTTAAAGTCATATAACCGCGCCCTGCAACAGTGTGCGAGTATATCTTTCTAAGAGCTTGCATGTTAAAGCTGGTATGGGAGTAGACAATAGTTTCACCATCTGTGTAGTCTAGCTCAATTACTTTCAGGCGGGGCATATAAACAGAAGTTGTTATTCTGTCAAAATTTGCTTTGCTGGCTGCATCAGGCAGCTTTTTATAATCAAATGACTTTACGCAGCTTAAGTCTACAGAACCGCCAATTGAGTCATAATTGTTGCTCCATGTGTAAATGAATTCCATATCGTGGTTTGATATTACTATTGAAAGGTTTACTCCATGTTGAGCAATCTTTTCAAAAAGTAGTAATGTCATATAATCAGATCGTCCGCGATCACAAAGTGTATCGCCAAGCAGTATTAGTTTTTTATGTCTGCAAACGTGCTTGTTAAAAAGAGTTGTTTTTAATCCTTCCTCAAACGCTTTATAATTACGTGAGTGATATGCACGATATATTTTTAATTGTGTAGATTGTTTGCTGAAACAGTAACCGTTACTCAGCAGCAAATAATAAAGCTTGTAAGCGTTACCGTGTAAGTCGCCAACAGCCAAAGAAGCTGCTCCTTCCCGGAAATTGTCATTAAAAACCTGTTCAAAAGTATCAGGCAAGTCTTTTAAGTCTAGATAATCGCAGTCAGTGCGGAATTTTTTTATAGATACAGGCATAACTTAGGCTCCACGTTAAGGGATGAGTACATATATTATATGACAGAATGTATTACAATATGTTCTGTGTCTAATAATAATTTTCTCAAAAAAGATAATTGATAAATGCTACAGAGATAAAAGTTTGTAAAATAATTTATTATTTATGGCATTTATTATGCTTTGGGAAGCAGGAGTGTAAAAAAGAGTTGATATGATTTTTATTTGGTTTGACTGCGGACTTGTCTGGGAGTTATTCCGCGCTCAGCTTTAAACTGGCGGCAGAAGTAATTTACAGAAGTGTAGGATAATTCTTCGGCTATCTCTGATACCGTTAAGTTTGAGTTCAGCAGCAATGAATAGGCTTGCTCGATTTTAACTTTAATTAAGTATTGCTGCGGAGAGCACCCTTTTAGTTTTTTGAAAACACGTGAAAAATGGTCTTTACATATATTAAACCTTGCAGCCATTTCTTTTATTGAAATATTTTTTTCGGGATGTACAGCTATTTCATTGCAGAGTTTTTCAACCTTATTCTGATATACTGAGAATTCTCCATGACATATTTCAGGAAGAATTTCTTTTAGAACAGCTGTAAGCCAGAAATCAGCATCGTTCTGCTTATTATTTATACCGGCGTTTACTGAACGCCACAGCATTTGTTCAAGAAAACTGGTCTCCTGACAACGCAAGTACAGGTATAATACTTCAGGTTCAGGGGCACCTTCTATGAAGTCAAAGTGGACGGCCATTACTCTAAGTGGAGAATCCAGCTCATGCTCCGCATGCCCATAGCTGCCCGGCGTAAGCAGCATAATGTCGCCCGTCCGCAGCTCATATGATTTTCCATTTATATAAAACCAGCCATGGCCATCAAGAACAACCCATAAATCGTAATCAGACATAGGCCCGAAAGTCCATGACCACTCTGGCGGGCAGTTGTGGGCTGCTCCGTTGTTGAATCTTACTGCTGTTTGCTTCATTTATCTTTTTTGTGCTATAATATATCTTTTTTGTGCATTGATATGCATTAGAATAATTGTTATAATATAAAAAATCAAATAGAGCATAAGCAAAACGGACTTCGAATATGAAACTCAAATGGATAGAGCACAAAGATTTGGCTATGGAGAGAAATCCCATTATATCACGTGAGGAATTCTTAGATTACATGACATTTAAGGGCAACAAACGTACTTTATATAATGAAATATTCGGCCCGTTGATTGGACTAAAGGAAGAATGGGAAGAGCAAGGCGCCACTCAGGCAGAGCTCGATTTCTCAGCCTTTGAATACAGAGCTCCGAAGGTTCATCCGATTCAAGTTAATACAGGTTTTATGCTGCCTGAAAGGAAAATAATTGAAGACAGTGATGAAAGATTAGTATACATTGACGGGCTCGGGCGCACAATGCGGCTCGATAAAGGGTACAGCACTATAGCCTTGCCGGAAAACTATCCTGTTAAAAATATGGATGACTGGCTGAAAATTAAACAATTTTGTGTTTTTAACGAAAGGCGTTTTGCTAAAGGTTGGCTGAAAAACGCGATTTCAGCTTATGAGGCCGGCTTTGCTATGTCTGTGTCAATTCCCGGAGGATTTGACGCGCCCCGACAGTTATTTGGAGAAGAAGAGTTATGCTATGCTCTTTATGAGCAGCCGGAGCTGATCCACGACATCTTAAATACTTTTGCGGAAACCGCCTTAAAGGTTTTCGATATAGTAACTGCAGAATTAAATGTAGATATTCTTTTTGTTCACGAGGACATGGCAGGTAAGTCCGGCCCTTTAATGGGACCGGACATGATAAGGGAATTCATAAAACCATATTATCTGAAGTGCTGGAATTTCCTGAAAGAACGCGGAGCAAGGTTATTTGAGCAGGATAGTGATGGTGACATGAATTCAATTCTTGATGTTTTCATTGAATCAGGAATTAACTGCATGTTTCCAATGGAGCCCGGCAGCGGCATGGACATTGTAGAAGTACGTAAAAAGTACGGTGACAAGCTGGCATTTTACGGCGGTATTGATAAATATAAACTGCGAACCACAAAAGCGGAGATCGAAGCGGAGCTGGAATATAAAATTCCTGCTGTAGCCGCAACCGGTGGGTGTGTCTTTGCCTTGGATCATCGCATTCCAAATGGCGTTCCTTTAGATAATTACAAGTTTTACCTCGATAAGCTGCACAAAATAATAATTCGTGAGGAATCCCGCAGGAAATGATATTGTTCTAATAAGCTTTTATTAGAGAATTTCATTTTCGAAATAACCGGAATAATCACTTTTTTTAGTTTTATAAAAGAAGTGATTATTAAATTATAAATCTAAACTGATTTAGATGTTTTTTATATAGAAAAAACTTTTTTCGCTGGAACAAAAAACGGTTTTGACAATCTAATCATAATAAGTTGTGATGAAGGGATTGAAAATTAAATTGGTATTTTTCCAGATATTTATCAGGAAGGTGTCTTTGTAGCTTTTGCGTGAGCTGCGAACTAAGATATTTCTATATTTTTGTGATCGTCTACCTTGCGAAGAAAATATTAACGGCTGGATCTTAATTTAGTCGGAGCTACCTCTTTCCTTCAAAATTTGAGTTGATGTTTCTAATATAGGTACGCTATAACTTTATAAAAATTCTGAAATCAGTATGTGAATAGAGCTTAAGGTATTTGATATTAACATCTTACGATGGGTTTTTTAGAGAGATTGTATTTGTAAACCTTAAGGGAGAAATTGATATGAGAAAAAAGTTTAAATTACTGGCTTTGTTTACAGCCTTTATTTGTACATTCTGTATTTGTAGTGCAGTTAGTGTTGAAAGACCGGTCAGTCAACTAATCATTTTTGGGGACAGCCTTTCAGACATTGGTAATTTTCCGGAGAATTATTATTCAGGTAAAAGCGGAGAATGCGCTACTGTTACTTCAACGCTAGATAACCTTACGTCAAACTTTTACGTTCCTGTGAGCAATCCGGTTTTTACTGGAACGCAGGGGTATGAAGTGCCAATGGATAAAATTTTCAATGACTATAAGGAAATATTCAAGCTGTCTGATCTTAAAGAGTTTGACCAGTATTTACCAAAACAACCGCCCATTGACCAATTTAATCGCGAGCGCAGAAGTTATTTATGGCCGCATTTTCTGATGGCCTATCTGGTTGACAATGAAATGATTGACACTCGTGGAGCCTGCCTGTGGCCTTGGACAGACTGGATGGGGTGGGGCCTGGATTCCGGTACACGTGATTTCGTTTCTCTCAAGACTGCCTCCGTTGACTACGCTTGGTCGGGAGCATTGTCAGGCAATCATTTTCATTTTCCCGGAGGCAAAATTTATTCAAGCGGAAGCCTGCAGGAAATGAAAAAACGCTGGTTGGCTTACCGTAATAACAGAAAGAAATACGAGCTGGAAAAAGAATTAGTCATTCCTGGCCTGTTAAAGCAGGTTGATATATTTATGCAGGATATTAAAGCAAAACGCCTGGAGGTTGGTGACAGAACTGTATATACACTCTGGAGTGGAGGAAACGATCTTTTTACAGCATTTAACTCCCTGCAGAAAGGAAACTACCAGAACAGCCCGGTAAAGGCTTTGACTTATAAAACTGTAATGTATAATTTCAAGGCAATTTACCGCCTTGTGAATGAAGCTAAAGCCCAGAGAGTTTACGTATTTAACCTGTTTAATGTAAATATGACGCCGAGAATAAATAGCGACCCGGCCTATAATAAGTTTTACGTTAAACTCGTAATTAACACCCTGACAGCTCTTTATAATCAAGAAATGCAAATAGCTGCGGGACTGATAAACACTTTTGTTTGTGACGGCAGGCAGGTTGTAAAGGTCGTAGATGTCAATAAACTTTTTGCGGCCATGGCTGAGGGAAAGAAAATTACAAATATGCCAGCATATAACGGAGATTACAGCTTTCTTAAGTTTACCTCAACTTATGGACAGGCTGGACAATTGTCAGATGGTGGAGCATATTTTAGACCGGAAGCTTCAAGAGAAAATAACTCTAAATATATGTTCTGGAATGCTATTCATCCGGGTATGCAAGTTGAAAACATCATCGGATACGTGATGAAAAAGTCAATTGTATCTTCGCTGGCACAACCGGCAGAACCTAAACAGGTTGCATGGAGAACACTTCTGAATAAGTTTAAAAAAGCTACCAGAAGCCTTACCATGTAATTAAATTATATTTTGTTTCTTTGTACCCATTCTATACTATAGGGCGGTATCACGAATTCAGTTCGTGGTACCGCCTGACTCTGTAAAAAATATTTAAGAGCATACAAGCAGTTAATAATAAATTAAATAAAATGCTAAAATTTATTACTATTTTATTGCAGTTTATTAAAACACTGCTAAAGATGTAACATTGTATAGGAAGTTGTTACTAATATGATTGGCAAATATTTATTTGCCTTCGTTTGAGGAGTTTTACAGAGAGATATTATGAAATTCAAGAAAGTGCTCTATTACGATTACAGGCAAAGCGATGATGAGCTGTTGCCACCATTTCTAATTTCTTACGTAAAAAAGGGAATACATGGCCTGGTCGCTATTAGCTGTAAGGTCGGTGACAGTTACTACATTCTTTACAGTTTAGGGCTTTTTGTCACAGGCAGTGACACATCCTCCGCGAGTGTGTCTGGGCCGTTGGGAAAGCGCAATGCAAAAGTTTTCTTTGATGAAATATCCAGAAGTCAAGCAAGCCCGGATGTTCAGGCAGTTCACTATGCCAGCACGAAGACAAGGGCGTGTGAGTTGTATACAAAAATGCTTGAGATAGAACGGTCACAGCAAGTAATGAAGTGGTTTAGAATGATGAACTTAAACTGTCACAATTTTGCATCGTTTGTGATGGTTGCCGGCGGTATTGTTGACGATCAGTTTCTTGGCGGAATTATTGCGGTAAAAGGAAACAGCTATTCACTTGAAAGGGTTAAACTGTCCAGCCTTGACAAAGGAGCTGAGCAAAAGTTTTTTTTGAAGCTCAGAGATAAGTCTAATGATCAGTACATCTACCAACAGAAAACAAAGCAATGTTTTATTAATTTAAACAATTGCACATGTTGTAGATATAGATACGGAGGTCAGGGCTTAAGCATATTCAAATGGCCTGCGGGTATTACTATACAGGATAGTTGCAGTCACTCTCCAGCTAAGTCTCTTTTTGAGGATGTTGATACAGCTGAAAAGCACTATTTTAGCGGCGAGAAATTCAGGCTTAGACAAGCAAAAGCCTTGCTGAAAGCCTATGCTGGAAGCAATTTCTGGGGAAAGAAAAATTATGTAGGTGATATTTCAAATTTAGTGATGCAGAGAATGTCGTGGAGTGCCACTTCAAATTCATTTAACTATATCAGTGAATTATTAACTTGAGAGTACCGAGTTCTTGACTCTTTGAGCTAATCCCTTTGCTAGGCTTTTTCCGCATTTGTTGCTTACCAAAATCCCGGCTGCATTCTTTAAAGGCTTAAGCCTCCCACGGGATTTGCTTTTTATTTAATATT
>JAAEMX010000016.1 GCA_024225035.1 Lentisphaerota bacterium | reverse complement strand
CCTCATTCGACCTTAGCTTATATGACTCCATATGAGTATGAAAGATGGTTCAATGTTGCGGCATGAGGTGCTTAAATGAAAAATCAAAATTTTTCTCACTTATATGTAGTGCCGCCATTGACAAATGGGGTGCACTACAATGTCATGTTTCATGTCTAATAAAAGTTTTACAAGATATCTTCCTATATAACCATTTGCGCCAACGACCAATATTCTTTTTTTATTCACGATGCTTCCCCCTTATTATTATGAAATTTAAAGATATTTACCCTCTATCAATATGGCAGCTTGCAATCCGCTTTATTACCCTCTTAAATATTTAGATTTCATTCCTCCTTATGATAATTTAAATGCAAGTAAATAATTTGCTAACATAAGTTATGATTTTTTATTTTTTTTTAAAAAAAATCAATAAGATTACTTTTAAATTGATTCCGTCTAAGAAAGTGTTAATTTTAAATAGGCTGTAACCAGGAAACATCAATGAGTTGAAGAAAGTAAAAAGTGCAACCTTTCGTAAAATGCGTTTTAAAACAAAAATAAAATTTAACCAGTAGAATGATTATGTGTGTTTTCAAAGCTACAATAAAAAAATCTACAATCAATGCTTAAAATGTTATACAAATCAAGAGCCTCGTTATGGCCGGGATTTGCGGGTGGCGGTTTTACGATTGTTGTTACTGATATCAACACTAAAAAAAGGTTGCACAGCTCTAAGTAATTTAGGAGGAGAAATTTTAAATTGTGGCTTTGCTAAATCTGGAGCCGACAGCTGGACAATAAAAAGGTATAAAATGATTGATATTTTGCTCGCATCATACAATTCTAAAAATTATATAAGCAAACAAATTGACTCTATAATTAACCAGGATATGGATAATTGGAGACTTTTAATCAGAGATGGAGGTTCATGTGATCAAACGCTAGAAATAGTTGCGTCATACTGCTCAAAATATCCTGATAAAATCCAATTAATACAGTCTAAAGGTAAAAGCTGTACAAAAAGTAATTTTTCTAAATTAATACAAGCTTCTAGTGCTCCTTACATAATGTTTTCAGATCATGACGATATATGGCTGAATGACAAAGTAAGCAAGTCGTTTGCCAAAATGAGAGAAACTGAAGAAGCTGTCAAAAAAGATACCCCAATACTTGTTTTTACTGATAAATACGTCATAAACAAAAATAAAGCTATAATCGCTGAATCTTGTTTTTGCTATCAGAGTCTTCAGCCTGCAAAAATTAAACTGAATAAATTGCTTGTGCAGAATATCCCAAGCGGCTGCACCATGCTGATCAACAGAGTGTTGCTTGAACTTGCCGCGCCTGTCCCCGACACCGAAGTAATGCATGATCACTGGATATCTCTGGTGGCAGCCGCCTTTGGTCACATTGTTTATCTTGACGAGTCTACACTTTTGTACCGACAGTACGCCGGTAATATTTTTGGTGCATCTGAATATGGAATCAAATACCTGATAAGAAAAGCCTTGACAGGCAGGAAAGCTCTTAAAAATAGATTTTTGCAGGATGTCAATCAAGCCGCCGCTTTCCTTGAGCGATATGAAAAAGAATTGACTGCCGATCAAATCACATTTCTTGCAGATTTTGTTAAACTGAAAAATTGTTCAACTTTTAAAGCCTGGAGAGTTCTCTTTAAGCATCGCATATTCAAACACGGTTTTATGCGTAATCTTGGCGTCTTCCTGCTTTTCATTTAATTGAATGCAATTTACTGGAACGCCCAAAGGGTATACTTTTTTTATAATAACATCGTATTCGTCTTCATTTTTTATTAAATATTTATGATTCATGGTTTCACTTAAATTTTTTTTCATTGTGAAAATGGCAATTCAGTTCCTTTATTTATTATGTCAATTCCCTAAAAGAGTAAATATTCTGTCAAAAGATGCTGGTATAGAGATAGCTTTTGAGAATTTTGTAAGAGAGCAAATCAGCCTATGTGCAGTTAGCTGTGAGTAGCTCATAATAAAACTTGCATAAAATTTGGATTTTTTTTCACTTTTTTTAGTGCCGTAAACCCAAATTGGCCTATTTTTGAAGATTTAAGCTCAAGCAAAATGGGTTGACATCAACCTTAGACTCTAATTTTTTTCATTATCTTTGTATTCTTTTTGAAATTTATCTAATTCTATTTTTATGTAACTTGATGTAATAAAATGACTTACCAGTGGAGTAATTTATGCTATAAAAATAAAAGTAGCTCCGATAACTACGATAAAATCATTATATTGCATTTGATAGGATTGCCTTACTCGATCTAAATGAGTCCATCTCGAATCAATTTCTTTTTTGGGTTTATCATAATTTGATAGTTTGTTCAGAGAATTTTTTAATTTAGAGCTAATTTGGGGATCTTCTTTCAATATCTTTTCCCAAATGGCATTATAGCGTTCTTCATTTTTTAATATTTTACCATAAGCCGCATATATGGTGTTATAATGCTTGTCCATATCTTTACATATCTTGATATTATGAACGTGCATTTTATGGTATAAATAAAAACTGCAAATCAACCATATGGCAACAAATATCAACATAAATAACATTATTCCCCATATGTACCATGGGCATTTTAATGTAGGGCACTTTGTACAGTCTTTTGATTTTATTAAAGTAAACAATAAACAATCAAGCTTAGCATTAAAAAGCCCAACCCGATAATTATCCATTGTACCGAGATCATAATTTCACCTTCAATTTATATTATTAAGTTGTAAGCTTACTCATTTCCAAGATTATCGTTAAGCCACTCAGACTGGGCTTCTGACAAACCAGCCCATTCTGCATCTTTACTGAGCGATATGACAATTAGTTCATCATTTACATCGATGTCTTGGGCTAAATGATTTTTGATCTCGTAAGCGCTTTGATGACTCTTTATAATCCACGTTGATTCTAAGGTGATCTGATAAGCTGGATAGCTTTTTAGTGACTCATAAAGTAGTTCGTATTTTTGACTAGGCTGTCTCAAATCATATGAAACTAAGAACGTCTTAAGTTTGCTACTAGGTGATGCACTCATTTGATCCTCCTTAATGCTCTACATTAAAAATATCAGAATATCTAATTGGACAATTATTTGTCTTTGAGTATATCTTCAACAATTTCACGAACTTTGCTTTCAAGGTTAAGCTCTAACAGCTCTTCATGCACACTAAGCTTTCCTTCTAAGCGATTTTCATCGATTTTATTAATCAAATGAGATAAAATCGGAATTACCATAGCAAAAATAGCCATAACTCCAAGCATAACAACCATCAATTCTGAAAATTGCTTTTGATAAGCCTTCTGGATTTGGTTATGATAGGCTATAAACATACCTGCTTTTTGGGTTTTGGGAACAAGGCTACGAATGGACTGCTTATGATACTGCATCCACTTAGCATTATGATGGTATATGAAAAAGGCAGAACCCAATACAATAATACTCAAGAATAAAAATGGGATGAAATAGAAAATCCACCTAGGCCAGCATATGTGTCTATAAGGGCAGTAAAATGCATAACTTTTAGAGTCTTTCTCTCTTTTCTCGTAGCTTTTGAGATGCTCAAAACTTTTAGATAATCTACTTGACTTTATAAAACCCATAATAGCCAGTGGTGAAACAACGACAATAAAAACTATAATGATCAATAAAATTCCCAGTTGCATCGGACTCCTCCCATTTATCCAATATACATTTATAAAAAAGAATGTTTCATATGAAAGGCCCACACCTAGGGCCCTTTTAAAAGGCAGACAAGGAGAACTAAGAGTGAAATAAATAAAACCAACCAAATTCTCTGCCTTTCTTAATATTAATTATAATGCTTGGCAGTAAAAAGATCAATTTAATTGTTAAGGGTAGACTTTTATATATCCTTCAACACCATCAATTAACCCTGGTCTTTCAGCCAATTGTTCAGCAACTTTTTGAATACGTTGTCTCATCTTATCTAACTCTAAGTCGTTGTCGCCCAGCTTAAGTTTCCCGGCTTTAAGCATCTCAGCAACGGCATTACTTACAGTCTCGCGTTTAGGGTCAACGCTCAAACGGGCATAGGTAGGTGTTACGCCTGTTGACTTTTGTCCAAGCACACTGGCTATCATATGTAAGCTAACGTTCTGGTTAGCCATCCAGCTAGCAAGAGTGCGGCGTAAATCATGAATGCGTAGGTCTTTTATGTTAGCACGTTTGAGAAATACTCTCCAAGAAGGGGTAGGGTCAGAATAATATCCTTTTTTGCTCTTAGATGAATAAAAAACCCAATTTGTTTTAATTCCTCTTTCTTTTTGCTCTTTTTGACGGCGAGTTAAAATTTCAAGAACTGTATCATCTAGCACCGTGACATCATCATCATCATTTTTTGTCTTTTCACCGGGAATTGTCCATAGACGCTTATTGAAATCAATTTCACTCCATTCAGCAGCAAGAACATTGCTTTTGCGCTTATCAGTAAAAAAACTTTCGACCTCGTCTTCTTTTATATAACGTGCTCGACTGCGTTCCTTAAACATATCAATCATTGCCGCGGGGTTTTGTGGAATATTGTGTTCATGTTTTATTAGAAGGTTTATACTGGTTCTAATGCTTTGTAATAATCTAGAGGGAACATATGACTCAAACCTACGCCAACACTCTTTTATATCTTTGTGCCAACCTCTAATTTGTTCACGATGTTTAAGCCAATATTTAAAAGCTTCTTCTAATGTAATATTATCTTTTCCTTTTTGCTTTGTGTCAACACCACACATTACATCTGTATTAATTTGAGATACTCGTTCTTGTGCTGCTTTTATAGATACGTCACTGTAACTGGCAATCTTTATATATTTAGGGCGGCCTTTTATATTTCTTATATAATAGTAGGTACGGGTATTTTTTGGTGTAATTACAAAATGCAAATACCTTGCATTGACATCCTGATATGTAGTTTTCTTATCGGGGGTAGGTAATTTTTCAAGACTGCTTTTAGTGAATTTGATCTTATTCATTATAAACCTATCTTATATATATCTTACAACATAGGACGATATACAGCTACTTTTAGCTACCTATAGCAACAAGCAAAATACTGTATTAAGTTCAAATATAATATAGCTATTTACAAAATCAACCATTCATGGCTGATGGGCATGCGGAAAGTGTGTGGCAGGAATTAAAAGACCTTTACTTTTATAACATTGCTGGTAGCCCAAGTCAGAATGTGAAGTTTACCCGAGCAATCAAAGATCAAAAGAAATTAGACCTGTAGCAGGAGGAAATATTAGATGAGTAACACAGTACAGCCATGGGATGGAATTGAAGTTCAGGGAATGCCGGGATATTGGCTTTTTGCGAGTTTGGGCAAAAAGGCGTTACGACCTGGAGGATTGAGCCTTACCAGTAAAATGCTTGATAAATTGAATATTACCAGTGAGGACGATATTATGGAGTATTCTCCGGGAGTTGGATTGACAGCACAACTTGCACTGGAGCGTACCCCCCTCGGAGCTATACCGCCATTGAGCATGATAAAATTGCAGCTAATAAATTAAAAGAAATGATTGAAAGCAACAAAAATGCTCACAGACATGTCATTACTGGTGATATCGCTGACCCCATTCAGATGAATGAAGAATCATGTTCTGTAATTTACGGTGAAGCTTCATTAACAATGCATCGTGATGAGAAGAAGCTTGAAATACTCAAAGATATTTATCGTGTCTTGAAGCCGGGTGGAAGACTTGGAATCCATGAAATATCTCTGACAACGAATGAGTTGCCAGATGGCTTTGGAAAGCAAATGACTCGTGAAGCTATCAGAGCTACAAAGCATCCAATTTGGATAATGAGTGTTGAAGACTGGTTGAAATGCCTTATTGAAGCTGGCTTCAAGATAGAGCAGCAATTCAGCCGCCCAGTGCATTTGCTGGAAATGGAGCGTTTGATTGAGGATGAAGGCGTTGACGGTGCGATGCGGTTCATGTGGAATACCATGAACAACTCGGTTGCCGCTGAGCGTATCATGGAAATAAAGACATTCTTTTGTAAGTATGAAAAATATCTGACAGGTAACTGCGTGGTGTGCAGAAAACCAGAATAGATATAAAAATATTAATTAGTATGTTGCAATCAGGGATTTCTAGAGTAGATTTTCTTGATTGTGATTTTTGATAATCAGGGATAAAAATATCAGTGAGTACTTTTGATTTTATAATTTGTGCCATTTACCTGCTGCTGACTCTTGCTATAGGTGTATATTCTAGTTTAAAACACAAGCAAAGTAATGACGAGGAATATTACCTTGCCGGGCGGACAGTAGGCACCTTTGCTATTGGTATTTCAGTAATGGCAACAGCTTTCAGTGCTATTAATTATCTGGCCATTCCAACCGAAATAGCCAGTCATGGACTTTATGTTATCATGGCGTTTCCAGTATTCCTGTTGGTCACTATACCTGTAGTATTATACGTAATCCCTTTTTTTTGCAGGCTTAAACAAACCAGTGCATACGAATTCCTTGAGCAAAGGTTTGATTTGAAAGTACGCTTACTTGCTGGTGGGCTGTATATTTTTTGGCAGCTTAGCTTAATGGCATTGATTCTGGTTGCTTCATCTAAAATCCTTTTTTTGCTTTCAGGAATTCCCATCCCGTGGCTTATCCTCATATTAGCGGTAACAGCTGGAGGTTGTGCGGTTATTGGCGGTTTGAAAGCGGTTATCTGGACAGACGTACTGCAATTTTTTGTGATAGCCGGCAGCATAGCCCTTATCCTTTATATGAGTGTTAATGGCGGCAACGGAGATTTTATTTCCGGAGCTATGTCGGTAGGCAAGCTCAAGCCGTTTATTCCGTTTGACCCGGAAGTTCTTTCTCCTGACCCTACTGTTAGAATGACTTTATGGAGCGTACTGCTTGGGACGTTGATGATGTTCCTGTCACGGTATGGTGCAGATCAGTCGGTTATTCAGCGCTATGCGGCAGCGGGCTCAGTTTCCAGAGCTCGGCGCATGTTTATATGGAATATCAGCGCAGCCTTGTTTTGCCTGATAATGCTGGCCTTATTTGGAATAGCAATGGCTCACTTTGCACACAATAACGGTTTAGATGGGAAACCCGGCCTGATTGTGATGGTAAAATTGTTGCATCAACTTCCAAACGGTGTAAATGGGTTAGTTGTTGCCGGAGTGCTTGCGGCAGCTATGTCCAGTCTTGATTCCGGAGTAAACTCAATAGGTGTGACATGGCAGCGTGATTTTCAGCATCGATTGTTGTCGCCGGGAGGAAATACAATCTTTCATAAAATGTTTGAAAGCTCAATTTTTGTGGTGATATCGATATTGCTGGCTTACGTTATTTTCTTATTCTTTAAGAGACACTCTATATTTGTAATGACGGCGCGAACCATCAATGCTCTTGGCAGTCCGCTTTTGGTTTTGGTGCTTGCCGGAATGCTGCCTTATAAATTACGGTTAAGGCCCTCAGCTTTATTCTGGGCTGGTTTATGCGGTATCTTATTCAGTGTTTTATTTTGTTTATTTATAGATAATTTGGCCGTGCATTACTATGCCGTCGTAAATTTTGTTATAACAGTATTTTTTGCTTTGGTATTTCAATTTTGCTTCAAAATAAGCAGTAAGAGAGCAGAAGTTTAATTCAACTTTCAGGGTAATTTGATATTCTGTAAATAAAAACTTGTTTATTTTGATAGGGCTTATACAATAATAAAAACTATGTAACTATTTGAATATCTGTGATGAGGAGGATTTAAATGCGTGTAAAAATTACATCAAAGATATGCATGACCAAGGATCTTGGTACTCATGGTAATCTTTTTGGCGGCAATATGTTGGCCTGGATGGATGAGGCGGCGGCGATATATGCAATGCAAGTTACAAATATGCCGAGAGTTGTCAGTGTCAAGTTTGCTGAGATTGTATTCAAGAGGGCGGTGCAGGAAGATGACATTATATGTTTTTTCTGTGAAAACCCAAAAAAAGGAAACTCCAGCTTTACAT
The DNA here is from genome assembly GCA_024225035.1 of Lentisphaerota bacterium. GTDB lineage: Bacteria > Verrucomicrobiota > Lentisphaeria > Victivallales > Victivallaceae > Zth2. The sequence continues at coordinate 28,356 of JAAEMX010000016.1, read as the reverse complement.
TTGATATATTGGCTGACGTCAATGGCGAAGAAGTTTTTAGAACAGCATGTACGTTTGTCGCTATAGATAAATATGGCAAACCAAAGAGTATAATTTGGTCGGATACAGATGATAAATACTTTGATTGAGCAGTAATTGTAATAAATTTGATGAAAAATATCTGTTTTAGACTTGAAAGTTCGGATTTTATGCTTAGTTGTTAATTCGTTTGTTTTTATTACAATATGGGTACCTAAAACAAGTCTGGCATTAGAGTTTTTGAATTTAATATATTGGTGAGTTATGGCTGAAAATCTGGTTATAGTGGAATCCCCGACCAAAGCCCGTACAATTGGGAAAATGTTGGGTGATAACTATAAAATTCTTGCTTCCATGGGACACGTTCGTGATCTTCCGGAGCATTCTTTTGGTGTGGATCTGAATAATCATTTTGAGCCAAAATATGTTGAAAACTCGCGCAGTAAAAAAGTTGTAAAAGAGTTACGTACTGCAGCTAAGAAAGCAAAATCTATCTTTCTCGCTCCCGACCCTGACCGCGAAGGAGAGGCTATCGCATGGCATTTGCAGGAACTTCTCACGCCTCAGTATAAAGGCGAGTTCCAGAGGGTTACTTTTCACGAAATTACTAAAAGTGCAATTTCGAAAGCGTTTGAGCATGCTACCAAGGTTGATATGAATCTGGTTGACGCTCAGCAGGCACGTCGTGTGCTTGACCGTCTGGTCGGTTATAAGGTAAGTCCTTTGTTGTGGTCACATATCGTTCGTGGAACCAGTGCAGGGCGTGTACAGACCGTTGCTTTAAGACTGGTAGTAGAGCGTGAACGCCTGGTTCTGGACTTTAAACCTGAAGAGTATTGGACATTTACCCTTATTCTGGAAGCCGGTGGCAAAAGATTTGAGGTTAAGCTGTTTAAAATAGACGGCGATAAATTTAAAATTGATAATGAGCAGGACGCCGTTGCGCTGCTTGAAGCTGTATTGAATGGCGATGGCTTCAACGTTGACTCAATTGAAACAAGTGATCGTCGCCGTAATGCACCACCACCATTTACAACAAGTACATTACAGCAGGCCGCCAACAATATGCTTCGTATGTCTGCCAGCAACACTATGCGTGTGGCTCAGCAGTTGTACGAAGGAATTGATACTGGAGCAGGTCAGTTTGGTTTAATTACATATATGCGTACTGACTCTGTAAATATTGCAAAAGAAGCTCAGTTTGCATGCCGCGATTATATTGGTGCTAATTTTGGTCAGGACTATGTTCCTGCTAAACCTAATTTTTACAAAAGCAAATCCGGGGCCCAGGAAGCTCATGAAGCTATACGTCCTACTGATGTGACAATTACCCCGGCAAGCGTTCGCGGTAAGCTTGATGACCATCAATATAAACTTTACAACTTGATTTGGCGTCGTTTTATTGCCAGTCAGATGTCAAAGGCCTTACAGCGTCAGACTGCGGTAAATATTCTCAATCGTGGTGCTGATGGAAAATCTTATATTTTCCGTGCGAATGCTATGGTTACGGTATTCCCCGGCTTCCTGAAAATGTTCGGAGAGCCTACTTCTGATGAAGCTGTACAGCATGCACAAGTGCTTGGCAGCCTTAGAGAAGGTCAAACATGCGGACTCGTTGAGTCTAAGAAAGAACAGAAGTTTACAGAACCTCCGGCGCGTTATTCAGAAGCTTCACTGATCAAAGCCTTGGAAGAGAATGGCATTGGACGTCCTTCCACTTATGCTACAATTTTGCGCACGATTCAGACAAGAAATTACGTTGACCGTGAAAAAGGTAAATTGTTTCCTACGGAGCTCGGCTTTAAAGTCTGCGATTTCCTTATTGGAATTCTGCCAAACCTTTTCGAGGTAGACTTTACCTCCCGCATGGAAACCATGTTGGATAATATTGAAGAAGGTGAACTTGGCTGGACTCAGATGCTGGAAAAATTTTACGAGAGTTTCAGTAAATGGGTTGATGAAGCCAAATCTATTGGCGCACCTGAGGAAGAAAAAGCTCGTACTTTGCTGGCTGAGTTAGAAAAAATTCAAAACTGGGCTCCTGCAGAGAAGCGTGGTCGTAGAACTTATGATGATAGTAAATTCTATAAGTCTATTAGAGATAAGTATCAAGAAGAACCTAAACTTACTGCTAAGCAATGGGGTGTGCTTTTACGGCTTGGAGCTAAATATCTTGCGGATCTTCCAAACCTGAAAAGCATTGCTCAGGAGTTTAGCTTCAGTGAGGAACTTGAAGAAGCTATTGCCAAGCAGAAAGAAATCGAAGAGAAGATTGCCAACGGTCCTTCTGAAGAAGATATCAAGCGTATTAAACACGTTTTGAGCTTTTTTGATAAAGTAGAATGGGCAGAACCAACTAAGCGTGGTCGTAGAACTTATGATGATAAAAAATTCTTCTCATCATTTACGAAACAGGTTGATCAGGGCAGAATACTTTCAGAAAAACAGCTTGGTGTTTTACAGCGTTTTGCTATAAAATACCGTGAAAGCATTGCACAGTATGAGGATTTATGTAAGCTTCTCGGCATTAATCCCGATCAGACTGAGGAAGAAGTAGATAGTAACGGAAAACCTGCGGAGCAGGAACCTGAAGTTCAGAAAATGCTGGATGCAATGGCAAAGGTCAGTCAATGGACTGAACCCGTTAAAAAAGGCAAAAGAGTATACGATGACAAAGCCTTTTATGAATCTCTTGCAAAACAGGCTGCTGCGGGTAGAAAATTGTCCCCGCGCCAAGCCGGTGCTTTGAAAAGGCTTGTTGGCAAGTATTCCTGATAATTTTATAAAGACATTTCAAGGCAGCTCGCTAGTCGAGTTGCCTTTTTTTTGTATTTCTTTTTATACTTTCTGGACATAACAGTTAACTACGTTATATTTAGCGGAATTGCTATTAAATATTAGGAATTTTGCTATGCTTCACAGACTTATCAGGTTTTTTGCTTGGGTTATTATAATTTGCTTGGTATATTGGCTTTTCACATTTCGGTATGATTCGTCAAGGCATAATGGTCATAGCCTTAAACGCAGGATTCAATCTCCGGATGTTTTCTGGCGGAGTAAAAACAGCAGAAAGGGTGCCAATTTTTTCAATATTAAAGAACAGGCCGGCCGCATAGCTGCAGCTCATAAATTTGGTTTATCCTGGATCAGATTGACCCCTTCGAAATGGCATTCAAGTATTTCTAACTCGGTTCCTGGAGATTTTCTGATTGGTCACGGTGCCTATAAAGGTTTAAATAAGGCTGATTTAGCAGTTCTGGAAAAAGTACTGGACGACGCAATGACTGCAAAGGTTAAGGTTGTTTTGACTTTTCTTGACATTCCTGGGCATCGGTGGTCACAGCATAATGGTGGTAAGCCTGATCGGCGCATATGGCAAAGTTTTGAAGAGCAGAAGCAGGCAATACAATTTTTTACAGATATAGCTTCGGCGTTACGCTATCATCCCGCATTGGTGGGAATTAATCCGATTAATGAGCCTTGCCCTGAACTTTGTGGCATTAAGTTCAACGACTGGTATACCGATGATTATCAGCAATGGACTGAAAAAATAAAAGGAACGCCTCAGGATTTGAATCTTTTTTATGACAAGCTGGTCAGAAGCATTCGCAAAGTTGCTCCTGACATGCCTGTAATTCTAGATTCAGGATTTTTTGCCACTCCATGGGCCTTCAAAATATTACGTCCTGTTAGCGATGAAAATACCTACTATTCATTCCATGTCTACGAGCCATGCAGTTTTACGTTTCAGCGTCCCAAGGCTAAATACAGTTATCCGGGAATTGCTCCATTTGGCCAGCTTGAAAAAGGCGATAATGGAGTTAACTGGGACCGTAAATCTCTTGAAAATGTGCTTTTAAAACCTGTTATAGACTGGCAGCGTCGCTATGGAATTCCATCTAAAAAGATTATCGCGGGCGAATTCGGTGTCTTCAGAACTGCGGTTGGAGCTGATAAATACCTTTCTGATTTGATCAGTTTGTTTAATCATTATGGCTGGCATTGGGCGTTTTATTCATTCCGAGAAGATTCATGGGATAAAATGGATTATGAACTTGGAACGGGAACTCCCTCTGAAAAGTACTGGAACAATATTCAGCGTGGTAAGCTCTTTGATTACAGCACAACTAAAGACAATAAGCTGGTGAAAAATATCAAGAACGGTTTATAAAAAGCTAGAATGACAGTTCATGAAGCAGTGTCTTGATTACTTTTCTGGTAACCGTCCAGCCTACAGAACTGTATTTGACCACAGTCGCAGTACCGGTTCTGCCAACTTCATTTGAAATTGTATTCGGTACGCTGATGATTACCTCATAGTATGGCTCATTCGTTTTTAGTTCACGCCTGCCTGGAATTGGCAAAGCTGCTATACTGCCTCCAAATGCCTTTAGTAGAGGTGAATGTCTGAATACTGCGGCTATGGGCTCCACTGATACAATTGTACCTTTGCTGCCAGTCATGTTTTTAGACAGAGTGATGGTAATATTTTCTCCAGGCGCTAAATCTCTGGCAAAATCGGCCTTTACGAACGCAGAAGCATAGATTTTACCGGGTGAATATACTTCCCCTATGACAGTGCCGCTGTTGAGTTTTCTACCTATTATAAGTTCTTCTTTGTGACTGACAAATATACCGTCAAAGGGTGCCTTGCTCATTAGTTGACTGATTTGTTCACGAGTTTCTTTTAAACCGTTTACTGCTCTCTTGTACTGAGCTAATTTGACATTTTTGGCGCTCAGTCCTGCGGTGTCGAGTAGGCTTAGCTCCAACCCTGCCTTACAGCGTGATGCTTCCAATTTTAACTTGTTTTCCAAAATTTCATGTTGAGGACTTCTCAACTTTAAAATGGTTTGTCTCGCTTTAACTTTGCTCCCGTCAGGAGGAAGGGTAGAGGCTATAAATCCCGATGTGACAACATATATTTTACGTTCCTTTTCGGGCATAATTTCACAAGGCATATTAACATGCCAGGGAAGCGGAATAAAAAACAGCAGCAGTAGGATAGATGCTCCGGCAGCTGACATTATAGTATTTTTCTTTTTAAATTTTGATTTCATTTTCACCACCGTTTTAATTTCAATGCTTAATGGACGCAAAAGCATGACATAGACTTCAGCTAAAAGCAAAAGAATGCCGAGTGCTTTTGTAAATTTAAAGTACACAATCATAATGATTGAAGTAAACAGGAAAATTCTGTAAATAAAAGAGCTCACGGCAAAGCAAAACATAAATGCGCCGTGTGTTTCAGGAAATTGTCCGTGTGTGTGGATGCCAAAAAGTATTTTTCGCCATAAGCGACGTGTATATTCTTGAGCTCGGGACATCAAATCTTCGATGCCGGTAAGGTCGGATAGGATATAATAACCATCATAACGGATAAAGGGATTTCCGTTAACCATGATTGTATTGATTACAGTTACTGTGAAAATATAAAATGTTACGCTATGAGTAAGTCCGGGGGGAGAATTAGCCCATATCAAGGCCGCTATGCCGCCAATAACTATTTCACATAAAATTCCGGCGCTGTCAACCAGCAGGCGTTTTCGTCGCGACAGTTGCCATGAATCTGTTACGTCAACAAAAAGTCGTGGAAAGAACACTATGAATGCTATGCCGGCAGCCCTGACTCTAATTCCGTTGAGTTTTGCCGTAAAGCCGTGTCCCATTTCATGAATCAATTTGATGAAAACAACTGCTATCGAATAACGCAGTAATCCCTGCAAAGAAATTGATTTTATAAAATCTCCAATAACCTGATTGCAGTCCTTAATCAAATAAATGTAACCAAGAATTGATAGTGCGATAAGCAGTCGTAATGTCCAGCGGTTAAAGATAGTTTTAACGAACGGAGCTGCCTTCGTAAAAAATGCGTCTGGGCGAATAGGCGGCAGCTTAAAAAACAGCCAAGTAGAAAGTACTTTCAGCAAGGTTGTTTTAACTGCCTTTTGTTGCTGGCGACGCATTGCCAACTGTTTAGTAAAGCCAGGCTCAGGCAGCATTAAGCCGCTTTGTTTCAAGGTTATCACCAACTTTAATAAATCTTTCAAGCTGATGCTAATGCCGTTGCGGCTCAGTTTATCATGGAATTCATTTAATTTATATGAGCGATCAAGAGCTCTCAGCACTTTGAAGTCCTGAGAGCTGATTTGAAAATACCGGTCACTTACCGGGTCAAATATCCGGTAAATTTTTTTACCTTGTTTATTTTGACCAGATGGATAAAATTTCAGGTCGCTTCTAAGAACGCCAGTAAAAATTTTTTCTGCCTGTTGTTGTATATCTGGCTGTTCCATGGTTTAGATTCGCCGCCACCACAATACAAGATTTCTGAACAGATAGTAACCCAGTGAAACTTTTTCGCCGCTGACTCTTGCTACACCGCGCATGCCGCAACGCAAAAAGCTGTTGTATTTTTCAGGTAAAGTTATCTTTATACGGTAGCAATAGTTTTTGAGTTCTGTCAGTACAGGCTTGGGGCTTATCGAGGTAGTGGTCCCATGCATGGGGCTTTCCGGGTTGGTATGCAGGAACAATGTTATTTGCGGGAGTTTTCCTCGAAGAACTGATGCGTCACGTTCATTGACCAGTACTTCTGCTGAAAGGCGTTTGTCAGAGAGTATTTCGAAAAGTTTTTCTCCTGATTGAACCGCGTTCCCATCAAGTCGTGCTGAATCTGAAATTGATAAAATACCACTTTCTCTGGCATTTATATTACTTTGTTTCAGCAGCCATTTATTTTCGCTGATATCGAGAGCAGCCTGTTGCTGAGCAAGTTTTAGCATTTTCAACTGGCTGAGGTATTTTTTATCAGCAAAAGCCTGATTCTGCATTTTGTCATACTCAGCCTTGGTTCTGATGAAGTTGTTTTCGGCTTTGGCAAGGCGAATCTGCATTTGCTCTGTATAGTATTCCATCACTGTTGCACCGCTGGGAATTTTATTGCCGTCGTGATAAAAACATTTTCTAATGATTCCTGAGTACGGCGCAAAATACGAGTTTCTGGTTTCTGGTACAATTTCAAAATCAGCTTTAATATTCTGATCAATACGTATTAAAAGCAGTAAAGGAATAGCAATTAATATTGCTGCAATAATACGTTTTTTCCATGTCACCTTATTTATAAAGTTACGTAAGCTGCGTTGCTCAGACCTGACGCAGAACCAGATAGCTTCAGAATAATGTCTCGCAAGCAAGGAGGCTAGCGGTAGTGTATCTGCTGAAGCGTTGTCAAATTCTAATATCCAAATGAAACCTGTGATAGAATCGGTGCCTTTTCCGGGCGATAACAGCGGAACAGCCAGAACGGTTTTGGTTTGGTTGTCGGATAAATATTTAATTGATTCCGAGGCTTTAGACCCCAGTGAATTATCTTGCAAGTATTCCTCATCAAGCTTAACTGGCTCTTTGATTTCTTTAAATGTTTTGGCCAAAGGAAGTAGGTTTAAGCTATACTCCGAATGTTGATTTACAGTATCCTGACCTGAAACAGCTATGATTTGTACTGAGCTCCTAAGGTCAACTATTGCACTGCGTTGAAATGGTATTATAAGTCTGGAATTATTGACAATATGGGCAGCCGTTAAAAAAAGATCGCTTTGTTCAAAAGCTTCATGCCCAAGTCTCAGCAAAGCAGAAACTGCATTCAACTTGCCCTGAAGCTTTTTGATATTCTGTTGTTCGTTGCTTGAAGTCATGATACCCTGTGGGTTAGGTGATTATTTTAGGAGAATGCCAGTCATGCCGGCCTTCAGACTGTGAGCTTTGTTTTGAACAATAGCTTTCACTTCAAAAGTATGACTGCTGTAGTCAAGATCGGCAGCAATAGTAAAAATTTTACCGACTATAGTTTTGCCATTCTGATCAAGTTTGACTTTCAATTGCTGCCCGATTTTTACCTTATTAAGCATCTTTTCCGGCAAATTCATAACAGCTAGAAGCTGTTCATCTTCGATTATTGAGCAGAGAGCCTGACCAGTGCGGACAAACTCATATTCATTAATCAGCTTTTGAACAAAACGCCCGGAGTAGGGGGCTTTTATGGAGCAGGCATCAAAGTCAATTTCAGAGAGTTTGAGTTTTGCCTTTGCCTTGCGAACGCCAGCAGCAGCGCGTTCGACATCAAGGCGATTCTTAGCAACTTCCTGCTCTCCCTGCATGCCCTTTTTGAAGAGTTCCATATTTCCTTTTAAAACATGGTTGAAGTATTCCAGAGTTTTCAGAGATTCGCTATATTCGCTCTCAGACTGCTCTTTAAACTGCAGGTAGCGGCTGGAATCCAATTTGGCAATGATATCTCCTTTTTTGAAGCTTTCACCGGCTTTAAAGAGAAACTTTATGAGTACACTGTTTACTTGACCTGAAAGAACAGATTCATGTATTGGAAATAAAACTATTTTGACAGGAAGTTCAGTTGAATAATCAGAAGCCCTGGTGGTTAACCCTGAAATTAGAATAATGGTTGCTGCGAATAATACTAGTATTTTTTTCATGATGTTCCCTGTTTGATTTGCTATATATATAATAGTGCAGGGAGCGTGCTTTGCAAGTGGTTTAGGACTTGGAGTGTAATGATTAACTTATCAAAAATAAATAGATATGTTAACTTCTTTTTTCAAGATAGCCGCTAATCACTTTATGCAGATTACGATGTCTGCCGTCGGGAAGGTTAAAGCGTTCGCAAACTTCTTTGATGATTTTGGCAGTATGAAAAATATAGCCACTGGCTAAATCAGCCGCTGTTCGCTGCAAGTTTAAGCGAATATCAGGAATTCTGCAAGTAGCAGTCGATTTTGATGTTTTCTTGCGTGTAGGCAAGGGAGTGCCGTTTAAAGAGATCCCTTCAACGTTTTCAAGACGAACGCGCAAGGTCAGCATCTCTTCTTCGTAGTCCATTTCAGAATAAAGACGACTAAAGAAAATAACGGCTTCGGAAAAGAAGCGAACCAGCCATTGATAGTCAATTTTTCTATGTGGCGCTGGCCAGTACTCAAGGTAATTAAACATTCCGGTCTGGAAAAACTGCCACATTTTCAGTTCATTATCAGGCAGTGAACGCAGTGCAACGTTTGAAAAATATGCTTCCTGCATATCTTTTTCGCTAACAAAATCCGGTTCTGAAAGCAATGACAGCGCACCTTGAGCAAAGCGTTTTATTTCAGAAAGAGAATATTTGCCTTTGACATACTCTTGAGGGTAAATTGCTATTTGGACAAGCACTGCCGGCGTGTCTTTTTTGTGAGGATTTCGTCTTCTTAAAAAATAGTTTTTGCCGTTAGAGCTGTCTTCCAGGAAATGTCCTTCTTCACTCTTCAATGGAATATCGCGGTTTTCATAAAGAACGCCACGAATCATTTTGCCTAGCAGTTCACGCTGATTGCGCAAAGCACGTTGGACAAGTGCATGAATTTCACTTGCTCTATAAGCAGGACGGCTTGCTGCGTCAGCGGTGCGAATGTAAAATACCCCCTGCTGCAACTCGTTGTTGAATCCATATGCACAAACATGAGGAATGTCAGAAAAACGCCTGATTACAAAAATAGCATAACGCTTACCGTCAACGACCGGGCGTTCAAGGGTAAAGTCAATTTCAGGGTCGGCATATTTATTGATAAAATTGCCGATCATGGTAGGATCAAATGATTTGGCTTGCTCTCTGTTTAAGCCAGTAAATAATGAGGGCTGACCAGCAGAGTCTTCACCTACGCCGACAACAATATAACCGCCCTTTGTGTTTGCCAGGGCCATGCAGTGACGGGCGAATTTAGCGCGTCCGGTCCGGTTCAGCCGAAGCCAGTTCACCGCGGCTTTGTAATCTAGTTCTTCAGATTCAACTCCGCGGTAAACAATGCTGCTCCAATCAATTGGAATATCTTCTGGCATAAATTAATCAGCCTTGATATCGGAATTCAGCGAAATACTTTTGTTGAAGTTATTAAACATGCTCATCATGGCGGCAACTTCGATTGCGCCTGAAATTTCTTCTTCAGTCACCCCAGCGTTCAATGCAATTGCACGGTGAGCATCAACACAGTATTCACAACCGTTTACGGCACTTACTGCAATAGCGATAAGTTCTTTGGTTTTGGGATCAAGATTTCTTCCTGCGGCATCAGACATTTTGAGAACTGAGTCAAGGAATGCGCCGCTTCTTCCCATAACTTGAAATACTTCGGGTAGAAAACCAAAGTTTTTTTCAAGTTGCTCCTGAATTTCAGCTGATTTATGATCACCATCTTTATTGTAAAGTTTAATTCCGGCCATCGTGAACTCCTTTTACATAAAATTTATTTTGAAACTCCTGTTAGAACAATATGACAAGGCAGGAGAATTTTCAACTTCATTACGATGGTTAAAAAGAAAAAAGCCCCACACTCAGGCGGGGCGATATCAGTTAATTCTGGTGCGAAAGCACCTTCCATTTGCCGTTTTCTTTTTTGAATTGGAATTTTCATTTCACTGAAATGCCGTAATTACCTCCGGCTTCCGCCATTTTTGCAGTAGCTGTGGCTTTATCGCCTTCAGGCTTAAGGGCAACGAACTCTTTTACTTTCATGCCCATACTTTTATTCCCGCAGTACTGCTCAATAGCTCTTTTGAACGGAGCAGTGTTGCCTTGTACAGCAGGTTCAGATTCTCCACATCCCAAAACCAAACATAATAGTTAGAATTACGGTAAGGCCGGCAAAGGCTTGAAAAAACTTTTTCATTAATTAGTCCTCAATCTCAAATTCAACATCATCAATTAGCATAACTGAATCTTTGTCACCTTTATGGTTTGCAAGGATCAGTACTTTAACATATTTTGTTCCTGGCCAGAACTGACCAGCAGAATAACCACTTGGCAAAATTCCTCTCACTTTGGCTTTGAATTCCTGCCAGGCACCGCTCATGAGGATTCCCCTCGCAGCACAGTACATGTATGAACCGGCGATGCGGTGCTCGCGGACTTTTGTGCCAGCCGTGAAAGCAACGTTACAAGGATTTTTAAGAGTAATTTCCCAGAGATCTCCTTTCTTTTCTATTTTAGTTATGTTGTGTGTAGAAAGGTTGCGGTTAGGCAGGTCTTTAAATTGTCCTGAATCATCTATATTGAATGCGATGCATGCCAGCTTATTCTGCTGCCATTTTGAGGCATCTTTAACCTTGATGACAGTGTCACCTTTTTTGCAGTCTGCTGCCAGAACAGTTTCGGTTCCTGGAATGTTATAAACATTTTCCGGTCTGATTCTTTTTTGGTCTTTATCATAGCAGGCAAGACCAAAGTACAGTTTGCCTTTATGATTGCCGGTAGATTTGAACTTTCCTGAAAGCTCGTATTCCTGATATGTATCTACAGGAAATGTTCTCTTGCTCAGCAAGGTCGCAGGGCCGGTAACTTTAAGACACATTTCCCAATCGTCACCTTGATTTACGTTAGTTACGGCTTGCATCTGGCCGCCTTCCCATTCACTCTTGTTCATGGGTAAATCACTGTGGTCGGCGAAAGCGTTAAAAGCTGCGAACAAGCTTGCTGCGATGAGAACGCTTGAACGAATCATAATAATTCTCCAGTTTTTTTGTTAAAAAAAATCGAGGAAAGTAATGCAATTTAGTTTAGCAATACTCCTCATAAAATACAAATTATTTTTTCAAATTAACGCGATGCATTAAGTGTGGCTCCTGCATAGGGCCTTCAAGGGAACAAACAGACATTGTGTTTAACAAAAATTCGCCTGATGGCGGTTGAATTCTTCTTAGAATATCTTCTTCCGGAAATTGAGTAGTTGCAGCCAGCCGTAAAGTACAGTGGGGTTCGTACTGGTGCGGATTTGGGTTAAAAGCGATAGCCGACTCAATTAACTTGTTATGCAGCTTCTTAAATGGCTCCGGATTGATTACAGTATAGTAAAAAATACCGGTGTCTGGAAACTTTTCGACAATGCCAAATTCAGCTTTAAATGACTTAGTGAGTGACGCGATTCGATCAACTTCCGCAAAGACAAAATCTTGGTCCTGCCCAGCTGAAATTGTTCCAAGTCCGTTACTTCCTGCCAGAGAAATCTCAATAGACAGATGTGATCGGTCAATATCAAGAAATCGTCGCATTTGTCTGATTTCATCTGCAACGGGCGAAGGCACGTTAAGTACAATATATGTCGGCGAAGCGAAAATATCTTTAAATAAATGGTTCATTCGAACGCAGTACAACTCCTTTCTTTTCATTAATTAAAATAATTTAAAGTAAGCCTGACACATATCAAATCTTTTTTGAAAAAATTATGCTTTAAGATAGGTATAAGGCAAGATATGCTGTATTTTAGTTGCAGTTTGACTGTTAAAAATCAGGTGGTATAGACATGAAAATTTTCGATAAAGCTGCATCAAACTGGGACAAAAATACAGAAAGAATGCGGCTGCAGACGGTATTGGCACAGGCAATTAAAAACAATGTTCCACTCAGCAAATGTATGCGTGCGCTCGATTTTGGATGCGGTACTGGAATAATGAGTTTTATGCTTGCAGAAAGCGTTGGCAGTATAGATGCCGTTGACGTGTCAGCAGGAATGATTGATGAACTTGATCTGAAACTAAAACAGCCGGGAGCTCCAGAGAATATAACCGGACATCGTTTAGTTTTGACAAGGGACACCCTTGGAAAAGAGCAGTTTGAATTGCTTTTTACCGTATTAACCATGCATCATGTCAAAGATACACCAGCATTAATAGAAACTTTTGCTCATAAGGTTAAGACAGGGGGCTATGTGGCTCTTATTGATCTTGATGAGGAGGATGGTTCATTTCATTATGACAAAACTGAAGTTCATCATTTTGGGTTCAGGCGTGAGTACATCAGAGCGCTGCTTGAGGCAAATGGCTTTGAAGACTTTAAAGATTATGACGCGGCGTCCCGTAAGCGTGAACAGCCTGACGGTTCATTCAGGTCTTATCCTCTGTTTTTGATAACTGCAAGAAAAAGTAGTCAATGAAATATATTAGCTTTGATATTATAAATCTGATGGTATAGTATGCGGTCATACAAAATAATAAGGGATATTACATAAATTCCAATGCTGCAGAATATTTACATAAAGGGTGCCGCTCAGCACAATCTGAAATCAATAGATGTTGAAATACCTCGTAATAAGCTGACGGTTATCACTGGACTATCAGGTTCTGGTAAGTCATCGCTGGCCTTTGATACTTTGTATGCAGAAGGACAGCGGCGTTATGTCGAAAGCCTCTCTGCATATGCAAGACAGTTTCTCGATCGGCTTCAAAAACCAAAGGTTGAGCATATAGAAGGACTGTCTCCGGCAATTGCGATTGAACAACGCACGGCCGGGTCTAACCCCCGCTCTACAGTGGCAACTGTCACAGAAATATATGACTATTTGCGCTTGCTTTATGCTCATACCGGAATACCGCACTGTCCTAAGTGCGGGAAAGAATTGAAATCACAATCAGCTCAAAGCATTTCTGAACGGATTATGGCTTATCCTGCTGACCGTAAGCTTATGCTGTTAGCTCCTTTTATAAGCGGGCGAAAAGGTGAGCACCGGGAGGTACTAGAGAAAATCAGCAGCGAAGGTTTTGTCAGAGCTAGGATTGATGGCGATTTTGTGCTTCTGGATGAGGAAGCGCCAAAACTTGAGAAAAATATTCGACATACAATTGAAGCGGTAGTCGATCGTCTAGTAACCGGTAAAATTGATTCGTCACGACTTAATGACTCTGTTGAAGTGGCCTTGAAGCATGGTGACGGAATACTGACAGTGCTTCTTGAAAATGATTCTCCAGACGGCCCGCGCTGGATTGAAGAACAAATCAGCGAGCACTTGGCATGTCTCGAATGCGGAGTGTCATTTGGACAGTTGCAGCCTAGAAACTTTTCCTTTAACAGCCCGTACGGCGCTTGCAAACAATGCTCTGGCTTGGGTGTGTTGATGATCATGAATCCGGAACTGGTAGTGCCTGACGATTCTCTTTCCATTAAAAAAGGTGCGATCCCCGGCTGGAGGCGTGGCCCCCGGCGTTTAATTATATACTACAACATGCTGCTTCGTAAATTGTCGGAGCATTTTGACTATCCAGAAATGCTGACGAAGCGATTTAAGGATTTACCGGAAAATATCCGGGACGCTTTACTGTTTGGTACAAAGGAAAACTTAGAGTTTGATTACGTCATAAGAGGGCGCCGTCATCATTGGAGTAAGCCTTTTGAAGGTATTCTGGCCAATATGCAGCGCCGCATGGAGGAAACCGAGAGTGAATCAGTACGTGATCGGTTGAGAAAGTATTTGAGTCCATGTATTTGCCCGACCTGTAAAGGTGCTCGCCTTAACCCGGTCAGCCTTGCTGTTACCGTAGGTGGTGCAGCTATCAATGAGGTTAACGCTTTATCAGTTGAAAACAGCTTGAAGTTTTTTCAGGAACTGGAACTGAGTGAAGAAGGTCAGGTGATTGCGGGTGAAGTTTTGCGCGAGATTTGTTCCCGATTGGGATTTTTAAATGATGTTGGTTTGTCTTACTTGACCCTTGAGCGCCAAAGCGGTTCGCTTTCCGGTGGTGAAGCTCAGCGTATCAGGCTGGCTACTCAACTTGGGTGTGGCCTGGTTGGTGTTTTGTATATACTGGATGAACCGAGTATCGGGCTTCATCAACGGGATAATGACCGACTGCTGAATACTCTTGAAAGACTTCGAGATATCGGTAATACGGTAGTCGTTGTTGAGCATGATCTTGATACAATTATGCGTGCTGATCATGTTCTGGATCTAGGCCCTGGGGCAGGGCGCCATGGCGGCGAAGTTGTTGCTCATGGAACTCCGGCCCAGGTAAAGAGAAGCCGGAAATCTCTGACTGGTAATTATATTTCAGGTAAGAAAGAAGTACCGGTTCCTGAAGACCGCTCTAAAGGGACAGGTGAGATTCTTACCATTAAAGGAGCCCGGCATAATAATCTTAAAAACGTTGATGTGGATATTCCATTAGGAACTTTCAGTTGCGTTACTGGTGTTTCAGGCTCCGGTAAGAGTTCATTGGTTAATGAAATATTAACTCGTGCCTTAAATAAACATTTTAGAATCGGCGACGATCAGCCAGGTGAACATGATTCTATTGTCGGACTGGAAAATATTGATAAAGCTATTGTAATTGACCAGAGTCCGATTGGCAGAACTCCACGTTCCAATCCGGCAACTTATACTGATGCCTTTGCGCATATCCGCAAACTTTTCGCTGAGCTTCCTGAATCCAAAATACGTGGATATAAACCGGGGCGATTCAGCTTTAATGTCAAAGGCGGCCGCTGTGAAGACTGCAGAGGAGACGGCATAAAGAAAATTGAAATGCAGTTCCTTTCTGACGTTTATGTTGAGTGTTCGACGTGCGGTGGTAAACGCTTTAATGCAGAAACCTTGAATATTCGTTACAAGAAACAGAATATAGCTGACGTTCTGGACATGACGGTAAATCAGGCGGCTGAATTTTTTGAAAAGATTCCTCCGCTTTACCGTAAGTTAAAGACGTTACAGGATGTGGGGCTCGGCTACGTCCACCTTGGACAGCCTGCAACTACTTTGTCCGGTGGTGAAGCACAGCGCGTTAAATTAGCTTCGGAGCTGTCACGGATTCCACGAGGGCATACCATTTATATTTTGGATGAGCCAACTACAGGATTACACATTGCTGACATAGAAAAACTCCTTGAAGTTTTGCTGAAATTACGTGATGTTGGAAACACAGTATTGGTAATTGAGCATAACCTGGATGTAATTAAAACAGCGGACCATGTTATTGACTTGGGGCCGGAAGGGGGCGATGCCGGTGGTCAAATTATCGCTTATGGCACCCCGGAGCAGGTTGCTGCTGACACAAAATCTTATACAGGTGAATACCTAAAACACTATTTGAAATAGTACATTGGCTGAGAGAGAATAAGGAAATAGGATGCTTGAAAAAATAATTTATGCGATCTTGGAAATGTTCTGTATGTTTGCTATAGGGGCTTATACAGTACGTTTGAAGATCATTGAAGAAGCCGACTTAGGGAAACTCAGTCGTTTAGTGATTGATATCATGTTTCCAGTGATGGCTTTTCACTCTATAACTAAGCATTTTGATACTTCAAAGATAGAAGAGCTGTGGCTGTTACCTACTTTGGGGTTCGGCTTGATGCTTTTTGGTGGGATTTTAGGCTTTGCCTTGCGATATGGAATGCGTAATAGAGGTAATGGCAGGCTGGAAACGTTCCATCATTACTGCGCCATAAATAATTATGTGTTTCTGCCACTGCTTATCCTAGGAAATGTTTGGGGGCATAAATATATGTCTCTACTATTCATAATGAATATTGGATCAACCATCGGCATTTGGACTATTGGCGTAGGCCTGTTAGGTGGAGCAAGCATAAGGGGAGTATTGAAGAATATATTTACTGTAAATCTTTTTGCAGTCGTTATAGCGCTGATAGTTGCGTTTGCAAAAGTACCTATTCCGGAAGTCCTTGATAATGTATTTAATAAAATCGGCAGTGCCGCAGTGCCGTTTATGCTGGTCGTTATTGGAGCTGCTATTTATTCACACGCAAAGTTTTTGTTTTCAAACTTGTGGGATATTTTTTACCTGACTGCGGTAAGGCTGATTATTATTCCATTGATAGCAGTATATATATTGAAGCTGCTGCCAATACCGTTAGAGGTTTACCGTGTGGTTTTTGTGGTGGCTTTGATGCCGGTGTCAGCTTCTTCGGCTGTAATCACAAGGCGTTTTGGCGGATCACCGGAGTTTGCCGGGCAGGCTATTATTTTTACCACCACGGCCTCACTGGTAACCATTCCAGTGATGTTTTACCTGTTTATACAATAGCTACACCTAGTCAAAGTAGTCGTAATCGTTTTTCAGCTCAGGTGCTGCGTCCATCAGTTTTTTTATAATATCAACAGGAAAACCACGGTAAGCTAGAAAACGGTAGACCTTCTCACGTCTTTTGCGAATATCTTTTTCACGGGAGATTGTGCGCAGCTTGAATTCCATTGCACGCTTTGCGTTTTCCTCTTCAGTGTTTTCTGCTTCACTCAATGCTTTTTCAATATTATCCTGACTTATACCTTTGCGTCGCAGGTTTGCTTTTATCTTATATCTTCCGCAACCTCGCCAGCCAAGTTCTGCTGTGTAGTCTTGAGCGAATAACTCATCATTAAGAAAGTTTAGACGAGAGCACTCCGCAATAACCTCATCAGCAAGTTTTTTGCTGATATCTTTTTTGATGAGTTTATTGCGGAGTTCAGAGGCGCTGTGAGCTCTCATGCTGAGCAACTTCAGCGCCTTATCCATTGCTTTTTGTTTGTCCATTAGTTCCAATTAACCTTATGCGTTATTTCCTTCTTAATAAATATAGCGCATATTGATGATTTGGCTCAGTTTTTTCAAGGATATCTACCTTGCTTTTGAAAGATTTCGGCATCGAATCATAATCTTTCGGCGGCATCAGGATAAATTCATGGATAACTAACAGGTTTTTCATATCAAACAAGTGATCATGAGATCCTGAGCGAGTATAATCGCGCTGCAGGAAGAATACAGCTTCAGTATTCCACTGCTTGTGATGGCATATCTTGCCTTGCATCGGGACATGTGTTTGAACACGGTGACAGAAGTGTTTTAGCGTTTTGTGCTTATCTTGAGCAGGATCTATCCAGAGATAAAAGACATAGAATACAATCAGCATTACAAAAAGAAATGCATTAACTGCAGCTTGCGGCCTGCCTTTTTCTAAAAGACGTCCGACCCAGAATAGGTAGCCTAGTGCAACAGCCAAAGCTGCGCAACACAAAATAAACATGCTGTTAATGAAATCACTGGCCTGCATCATGCCCATGCCGTCACGTTGGCTGATATGATTAATTTTGTCTTCTGCAGCCAAGTTTCCAAGTTTATATAGCAAGCCTGTTTTTACAACAATTGCGGCGATAATACCTGTAACAACAACTACCAGCCAAAATATTATCCACTTTTTATTAAGAGCCGGTTTTTGTTCAATAACCCAGGCAAGGTATCGTCCGATCAGGAGGGCCATGGGGGCAAAAAGAGGCAGTATGTAATCGCCACGTTTTATTGCTGCAAGTGAGAAAAAGATGAATACAACCAGAAACCATATTATCAGATAGTAAGTTGCCGGACGCAGTTTAAATAATTTTTTTCGGAAGTTAAAGAGTCCAAATGGCAACAAAAGAGACCATGGAATAGACATGGCAAAAAGCTTTGGAAAATAAAAGAAAAAGGTTTTTCGCTTCCCTCCACAATAAGTCATATTTATTCCGGTGAAGCGGCTTATATTCTGGTTCATGAAGAAGTCATTAGCGAATTCACCATGAGTACGGATTATTTCGTAAGCGTACCACGGCCCACTTATAGCCATGCCAATGAAAAAACCGCTTATAGGCTTTAGCTCCCAGAGAATTTTGTAATTACGCTCCTTTATAACCAGAATAATTACCGTAAGTCCTACTAATGCTACGCTAACGGGGCCTTTGGTCATCACACTCAGGGCTAAAATAACATAAAACAGATAAAGCCAGCGGTTGGCTTTCATCTTTTCAAAATACCCAATATACAGTAAAAGCATAGAGGCTGTGTAAAAAGCACAGAGAACAATGTCTATTCGAGCAAGCCGTGATAAATTAACAAAACCTATCATAGACGCTAGAACAAACCCTGCGAGAAGCCCCGTTCGTCGATTATATATCCGACAACCAAGAAAAGCAGTCATTAATACTGTAGCGAGCGCTGCAATTGTTGAAGGCAGCCTGACGCTGAATTCATTAACTCCAAATATTGAACCGCTGATTGCATAGAACCAGTAGCACATTATCGGTTTTTCAGTCTCACGGGCTTGTTTTATATGGATGTGAGTCCAGTCTCCGCTGTCAATCATGTTTTGAGCGACGATTGCTGCTCGCCCCTCTTGTGCAGAGTAAATTCCGTCACTCCAAATGTTTATTGAAAAAATAGTGGTCGCAAATAAAATAAGTAGCAGCCAGTAAAAGCCCGGTTTCTTGAAAAAAACGATAGAGTTATCCTCTAACCCCATTTAGACCTCCGTTTTGCAAATTCTTAGATTTCTTTAATTATTTTTCGGTTTTAGTAATATACCATCAGTTGTCGCTGGAAACAACAAAAAAATTAAGTGATTAATAAAATAATATTGCTAAAGATAAAATCAAATAAAATTAGAATAAATGCACTGTGTAATGGCAGACTTATTGAATTATCTTCTAAATATTGTAATAATTTTTGTAAAAAGTTTGAGATTTTCAAATTATGACTTATGTTATAATCTTAGTTATCCTTTGTTAATTATGACTAAAAAATATAAGTGATTGGTGAGTTTGTTTTATACCTATGAATGATAATACTGATGCTATGGCATATAAAAATCTTGTAATTCGTGAATTTTTACCTGAAGATGCTGTATCTCTTGCGCTTGTGGCAGAGAGGGCCTTCTGCTCTGATAGATGCGACAGCAATATTAACTGCATTGAGTGCTCTGAAGAATACTCGAATCCTGAATGGTATTGCGGATTGAATGCTGATGCTGGTAAATGTATGGTAGTTCTCAAAGATGATGAAATCATAGGCGGCGTTGTCGTCGCTGAAAAAGATGATGAAAATTGGGTTGACTGTATTTTTATTGATCCTGATTACCAGCAGAGAGGAATTGGCTCTTTTGCTATTAATAAGGTTGAAAATGAGTTCTATCCCGAATCTAAGGTCTGGAAAATTGACTCTCCAGTCTGTAGCCGTGGCTCTCATGAGTTTTACATGAAAAACGGTTTTATAAAAGAGGGTCCTTTGAATGACGATTGGCTGTTGTTTATAAAGTTTAAAACTTTATCTGGTAATATAAACAGTGGAAGAGTATCATGAAGGTTCTTTTTGTATGCACGGGAAACACTTGCCGCAGCCCAATGGCCGAAAAATATTTTTCCAAATTATGTTCAGATGCGGGACGTGTGGATATTGAAGTCCTCTCTGCCGGTACTTTTGCCGGTCCTGGAGGAGCGCCTTCGGCAAATGCCGCTAAAGTAATGTCAGATTACGGCATTGAAATGCAAGGCTTTACCAGCAGCTCATTGACACCAGTGATGGTGGAGGATGCTGACATCATTGTGGTAATGACGTCCGGGCATCGCTCTCAGATTGTTGCCGCATGTCCGGAGGCTAAGTCAAAAGTACGTCTTTTGATGGAGTTTAAAAACGGGGGCGATGTAGCGGACCCATTTGGTGGCGACTATGAGACATACAAACAATGTTTTGACGAAATGAAAGAGGCTCTGGAAAACTTATTTCTAGACCTTATAAAAAATAGTAAATAATAACTAACTCTTAAGAATCACAAGAGGTGTCCATTATGGAACAAATCAAAGACTGGTTCGGTGGTGACATTACTGTTGCTGTAGGTACTGATCACGGTGGTTTCGAATTAAAAAAGCAGCTTCTGGCCGCTCTTGCTGAGAAAAATGTAAAATCTATGGATTTCGGCCCATTTGAAATGGATTCCGAAGATGATTATCCTGATTTTGCCAGCGAAACCGCTAAAGCTGTTTCATTCGGACAGGCCGACTGCGGTATCCTGATCTGCAGAAGCGGAGTTGGCATGTCTGTCAATGCTAACCGTTTTCATTATGTCCGTGCCGCTCTTGTTGAAGACGCAGCCACTGCCAAACTGAGTCGCGAGCACAACTGCAGCAATATGCTGGTTCTGCCTGGTGACAAACTTGACTTTGCTCAAATGATGGAAATTGTTGACGCATGGTTCAGCACTCCTTTTTCAAATGAAGAGCGCCATGCCCGTCGTCTTGAAAAAATTGAAATTGAATCATATGACGATATCGCCGCGCTTCGTAAAGTTGACCCGATCATTGCTGAGCTCATTGATAAAGAAGCTGAGCGTCAGGAAGAAGGTATTGAGCTGATTGCTTCTGAAAACTTTACCAGCTGTGCTATTCGTGCGGCTCAAGGTTCACTTCTTACAAATAAATATGCTGAAGGTTACCCTGGCAAACGTTATTACAATGGCTGTGCTTTTGTTGACCAAGTTGAGCAGATTGCTATCGATCGTGCTTGTGAACTGTTCGGCGCAGAAGCTGCCAATGTACAGCCACACTCCGGCAGTCAGGCTAACATGGCTGTTTATTTTGCATTGATCCAGCCTGGCGACACTGTTCTGGCTATGAGCCTCGACCACGGTGGTCACTTGACCCATGGTCATCCGATGAACTTCAGCGGTATGCTTTACAACATTGTTCCTTACGGTGTTACAAAAGAAACCGAAACTATTGATTATGATGAAATAGAGCGTTTGGCCACAGAAAATCAGCCTAAGATGCTGTTGGCTGGCGCCAGTGCTTATCCACGCACTATCGACTTCAAAAGACTGCGTAAAATCGCTGATTCAGTAGGCGCATATCTCTTTACTGATATGGCGCATATTGCAGGTCTGGTTGCTGCCGGTGTACATCCAAGTCCGATTCCTTACTGTGATGTTGTAACAACTACTACTCATAAAACTCTGCGTGGACCACGCTCCGGTTTGATCCTGTGCAAAGAAGAATTTATCAAAAAGATTAATTCTAAAGTATTCCCGGGCCTGCAAGGCGGACCGCTTGAGCACGTCATCGCTGCTAAAGCTATCTGTTTTGGTGAAGCAATGGGCGAAGAATTTAAAGCATATCAAGAGCAAACTGTAAAAAATGCTTCAAAATTGGCTGAAGAGCTTGAAAAACGCGGATTCCGCATTGTTTCAGGTGGAACTGACAACCATTTGATGCTTGTTGACCTGCGTCCGAAAAATGTTACTGGCAAAATTGTTGCAAATGCACTTGACAAAGCGCTAATAACGGTTAATAAGAATATGATACCGTTCGATCCTGAGAAGCCATTTGTTACCAGCGGTATCCGCATTGGTACCCCTGCGGTAACCACTCGCGGCATGAAAGAAGCTGAAATGGTCAAGATCGCTGACTTTATTGAACGCGGCGTTGCAGCCGGTGAAGACGAAGCCGCTTTAGCAGCTATTGCTGAAGACGTAAAAGTGTTCACTCGCGATTTCCCAATGCCACGTTTTTAAACGTTCCATAGAGGAAAGCCAATGATTGACATTAAACTGCTCCGGGATAACCCGGAGCTGATCAAGAAAAACTGTGAACGTCGCGGGTGCGATGTCGATGTCGACGCTATCGTGAAAGTTGATACCGAGTACCGTGAAACTGTACAGAAAACTGAGGCTATGCGTGCTGACCGCAACCGCCTTAGCAAAGAGTGTCGCGATAATCCGGACGCTAGAGTAAAAGTAAAGGAGCTCAAAGAGGAGCTTTCGGTTCTTGAAGAACGTCAGAAGGAACTTAGTGGCAAGTTGGATGACATGTTGGCTTGGATGCCTAATATGCTCGCTGATGATGTGCCGCTTGGTAATACTGACGAAGATAATGAAGAACTGCGTCTTGAAGGAACTATACCGGAGTTTGATTTCAACCCCCGTGACCATCAGGAACTCGGTGAAATTCTGGATATTATAGACACTCAGCGCGGGGCCAAAGTTGCTCAGTCAGGATTTTACTACTGGAAGGGCAAAGGCGCTCAGCTCTGTAACGCACTGTTTTTCTGGGTTCAGCGCGAACTTGTTAATCGTGGCTTTACTTCATTCTTTACCCCTTGTGCTGCTAAGGAACGTACCTTATTTGGTACTGGTTACCTGCCGTTTTTCGCTGACGAGACTTATCAGCTCGAAGGAAACGACCTTGCTCTAATCGGTACTTCAGAGCAAACCCTGGTCGGATATCATGCTGATGAAACTCTTGATGGAGTCAAACTGCCGCTGTGCTACTGTTCTTTCTCTCCTTGTTTCCGTACGGAAGCAGGCAGTTATGGTAAAGCTAGCCGCGGTATTTTCAGAGTTCATCAGTTCCATAAAGTTGAGCAGATTATTTTCTGCCGACCGGAAGATTCTCCAAAGTATCATCAAGTATGTCTTGATAATGAAGAGTACCTTCTGAAACAGCTTGGCCTGCCTTACCGTGTGGTCAATGTATGTGTAGGAGATATGGGTGCTCCGGGTTATAAGAAATTTGATATCGAAGCGTGGTTTGCCGGATTCGGCAGCTATCGTGAAGTGACTTCAAATACCAACCTGACTGAATTCCAGAGCCGTCGTCTTAATATCCGCTACAAGGATAACGATGGTAACCGTGGATTTGTTCATACTATCAGTGCTACAGCTGTTACTGATCGTGTCGCAATTGCAATTCTGGAAAACTTCCAGCAGGAAGATGGAACAGTAATAGTTCCTGAGGTTCTGAGGCCGCTTACTGGATTTGATAAGATTGAGCCTGTGAAGTAATTTTCGGTTCAAACTTATAAAGATATACCCCGCTCAAAAGGCGGGGTTTTTTATTAGCTGATCTAAACTAATAGGTATCAGCGTCAGTTATTTTTTTAACCGGAATGCAGATATCTACAACCCATTTCTTCAAAGGGTGAGTTAAGGCGCAGTTGTAATAAATCTCAAGACAAGGTGGGAGATCCATTACGCAGCCACTGTTTGGCATCCATTGGGAAAACATAATATCCCACGCCGGTGTGAAATCATTATCAAATACATTAAATAACCCCATGCCGTAAAGGCGGCTTGGTAATACCTGTACACTGATGCCGCTGTCTGGAGCAGGGGTAACATTATCCGGAATGCACATGCAGGCATCACTGCGGCATTCCTCAGGCGGAGTAGCATATGGATCATGCCAGTAAGCCGTCAATTTTAAATGAGACCCATCGACCTTGATGTTTTCATGAGCCCAGATCATTAATTTTTCATAGCACTGGCTTATTTCCGGTCCGTAAGCGCCGAAACGACTGATGTAGGCTACACGTAAATCAGGCAGCTTTTTGATCGGGATATCCATAATGATGCCTCCTGGTTAGTTCCTAAAGACATCATACCTTTTCTAAACAGAAAATTCAAGTCAATAATCTATTGGGTAATGAGAGATGGGATGGTAACACTGTAAACCACAGGAAGATAAGTGTTTGATAAAATTTGCATGCCGATAAGACTTCTGTAGCTTAATAAAATTTGTGCTATCACGCCATTTTAATTGGTATAATCTTAATTTATTGAAATCTATTTAAGCTTTCCAAAGGTCTTTTGCAAGATTGTGCAGAATAAATTATCGGGGACGTCTTTATAGGAATAAACCTTGCCACTTTTGATAAAGAACTCAGTAAAAGGAACTTTCTCTTTTGTGTCATCAATGTATTCCACTGTAGTATGAAAAAACCAGTCTTCTGAATGAGGAAGTTTTGTCATAACGTCAACTATGGTATCAACGTATTTTTTAGCAAATAACTTTTTGCTATATATGCCTCCACAATGATAAAAGGTGCCGGTATCGTCACCGTTTAGTTCAAAGTCTTCTGACCATAAGTCATCATCCAGTGAATTCTGAGGCCAGTGTTGATTTAGTTTTTCTTTTAGTAGAGAGTCAAATAGTTCGAATTCTTTACTGAGATGTTTCTCTGTAAAATCTTCTGAGAATTTGGGAGCTTTAAAAGCCTTTTCATATTTCTTTCTGTAATCTTCCTCGTTTAAAATGATACAGTAAAAATCCATTTTCTCTCCTAGCTCATAATTACTCGGTGTCTCAAAATAATCTAATAATAGTCAAGATATTTGTTTGGGTTTAAGATATTAAATTAAAAAGTCTCCATGATTAACATGGAGGCTTTTAGACTATTCTATATACAAAATGTCATAAAGTAATTTACCTGTCGGCATACATCTGCTTGTAATAATTCTGGTAGTCTCCGCTGGTAACTTGATTCAGCCAGTTCTGGTTGTCAATATACCATCGAATAGTTTTTTCGATGCCCTCTTCAAATGTTAAGGATGGTTCCCATCCAAGTCGCTCTTTCATTTTGGATGAGTCAATTGCATAACGGCGGTCGTGTCCCGGGCGGTCTTTGACAAACTGGATAAGACTTTTTGGTTTGCCAAGCATTGCAAGAATTGCATTAACCAAAGTAAGATTGGTTTTCTCGTTATTGCCGCCGATATTAAAGACTTCGCCGGGGATGGCACGGCTGAATACTTCCCAGATTGCTGTGCAGTGATCGTAAACGTAAAGCCAGTCACGAATCTGCATTCCATCGCCGTATACTGGTATTTTATTACCGTTACGAGCATTATAAATGCATAGCGGAATCATTTTTTCAGGGAATTGGTAAGCTCCGTAATTATTTGAGCAACGAGTGATTACAGCATTTAAGCCATAAGTCTTATGCCATGCGCGAACCATGTGATCAGCAGAAGCTTTGCTGGCACTGTAAGGTGAATTTGGTTTAATAGTGGTGCTTTCAGTGAACAACCCGGTTTTACCCAATGAGCCATAGACTTCATCAGTGGAAACCTGAAGGTAACGCTGGATATCGAAATCACGTGCAGCCTGCAGCAATGTGTATGTGCCGAAAATGTTGGTGTCAAGGAAAACATGAGGGCCGTCAATAGAACGGTCTACATGGCTTTCTGCAGCAAAGTTTATGATGCTGTCAACATTATACTTTTTTATAGCTTCAGCCACATCTTCAGCATTTCTAATATCACCATGAACAAATTCGTAATTAGGGTTATTTTCGCAACTTGCTAAACTTGCAAGATTTCCGGCGTATGTAAGGGCGTCAAAGTTAATGATTTTGTTGTCAGGATTCTCATTGAGCATATATTTAATAAAATTCACTCCGATAAATCCGGCACCGCCCGCGACTAAGATTTTTTTATTCATGTAAATTACTCTTCTTCTGTTTCTGGTGGCAATTTCTTTTCTAAATCTTTGACCTGCTGATCAATCTGAACTGCTTTGTCAATCATAATTCGCATTGACTTTTTGCTTTCAAGTTTCAGGGCCATTTCTTTATGAAGCTCCATAATTTTAGCATGCAGTTTTGCCAAGGCAGGATCTTCTTTTATCAGCTTCTTTCGCAAATCGTACATTTTCTTTGCGACTTTTTTCTGTTCTATTTTGAGCTCTCTGAGAGTCTGTCTTGTGGGTTGATTACTTGCCGCAAAGATAGTCATACCACAGCAGATTATCGCCAGCATCAGATATGTTTTCATTTCTATTCACCTTCTTTTTATATCTCAAATTACATTAACTTATGCAAGCTATAATGCAACTGTTATTATGCTTATTGATTATTTATAAATGACTTAATTTGTTCAGTAATTTTCTCCGCACTCATATTGAAGCTTTCTCTGATTTTATTAGTACAACCATGAGGAACTACTTCTTTTGTCCAACCAAAATGTTTGATTCCCTTGTGTGGTGTATTAATTAATAGTTCGTCTACTTCAGAAGCCAATCCTCCGGTAATTACACAATCCTCAAGAGTGAAAACTGGCATTTTAGAAGCGCAGTTCAGTAGTAACTGTTCATCAAACGGCCTGAGAAACTTGGTGTTAATTACCTGAATTGATATGTTTTCTTTTTGCAGAAGTTCATTGATTTTTATTGCTGTTCGAACTTCTCTGCCCATTGCCCATATTACTCCGTCTTTGCCTTCACATACTACTTCAGCTTTGCCAAACTCGACTTTAGTCGGAGATCTTTCCGGTAGTTTATCAAAAAGTCCTGACTTTCCTCGCGGATAACGAATAACAACAGGGCACTTTAAATCATAGGCGCTGAATAACATGTTCCGTAGTTCGGATTCATGTTGAGGAGCCATCAAAACAAGGTTGGGCAGGCTTCGGAAAAAGCCGAGATCATGAATGCCGTGATGGGTTGGTCCGTCTTCAACAATACCTGAACGATCAAGACAAAAAATAACTGGTAAATTCTGCAAACATACATCATGGAAGACGCAATCCAAGGCGCGCTGCATGAAAGTAGCGTACATCGCCACAATCGGACGCAGGCCAGAGGTAGCAAGTCCAGCAGCAAATACTACGGCATGTTCCTCAGCTATACCAACATCATAAAAGCGCTTCGGAAAAGTCTCCGCATATTTTGACAGTCCGGTTCCTTTAGCCATAGCCGCGGTAATAGCAGTTACATTGTCATATTTCTCAGCGAGTTCTATTACGGAACTTCCAAATGCTTTTGAGAATGTCAGACCGCTTTTTCCGTTGCTTTTGCCTGTTGCCGGATCAAAAGCGGAGAGACCGTGAAACTTTTCGGGTGCTTTTTCCGCAGGTGTGTAGCCGCGTCCTTTTTCTGTACAAACGTGTACAAGTATAGGACGTTTTGATTCTTTTATAACACCGAAGGCGCGAATCATTTCCCGCAGGTCGTGACCATCGATTGGACCAATATAGCGAATGCCAAGTTCTTCAAAGAATGCCCCCGGCAGGAAAATACTTTTTGTTGCCTCTTCGAGTCGTCGGATGACACAACGAATTTTCTCATGTCTGGGCATTCTCTGCAAAAGCTTTCTGGCAAATGCTTTTACTTTGTTGTAGCGCTTGCCGGATATAATTTTGTTAAGGTAAGATGGTATAGCACCAACATTTTCAGAAATTGACATTTTGTTATCATTAAGAACAATGGTCATATTCTGGCTGGTGCCGCTTATATTATTGAGCCCCTCAAGAGATATTCCGCAGTTTAAAGAGCCGTCTCCAACTATTGCGACTATTTTTTCATTACTGTCGTTAAGGTCAGATGCAGCAGCCATTCCGAGAGCCGCAGAAATCGCTGTGCCTGCATGACCGGCCCCAAAACAGTCAAAGTCAGATTCTTCACGGGACAAAAAGCCCAGGCAGCCTTTATAATTACGTAAAGATTTGAAAAACTCCTTGCGTCCTGTAAGCAGTTTGTGAACATAGCCTTGATGCCCTACATCCCAAACCAGCTTGTCGTGAGGAGTTTTAAATACATAATGAAGTGCTATTGTGAGTTCGACAACCCCTAAGTTTGGGGCTAGATGCCCGCCTTCTGAAGCAACTGTATCAATAATAAGCGTTCTGATTTCTCCGGCAAGCTCTTCCAACTGATCCATCGATAGTTTTTTTAAATCAGCCGGGGAATCTATCCCGCTCAAAATAGTATCTTTTTTGGACATACACTGTTGTTCCATCTATTTGTGATTACAATCCGTATAAAATAGTTTGGGTATTACTATTTTGCAATTATGAGCAGATACAATCGGCGATTAATTTTGTTGATTAACTTGAGAGTACCGAGTTCTTGACTCTTTGAGCTAATCCCTTTGCTAGGCTTTTTCCGCATTTGTTGCTTACCAAAATCCCGGCTGCATTCTTTAAAGGCTTAAGCCTCCCACGGGATTTGCTTTTTATTTAATATT
>JAAEMX010000015.1 GCA_024225035.1 Lentisphaerota bacterium | reverse complement strand
ACTTATATGCACTCCGTTATAATTTCCACCATCGCCGCTAATAAGTACGTCATTTCCTTCGCCACCATGTATCTTGTCGCCACCATTACCACCATTAAGTACGTCATTTCCCTTGCTACCATTTATCTCGTCGACACCATAGTAGCCGTTAATTACGTCATCCCCATCGGTACCATTAAGTACGTCATCCCCATCGGTACCATTACTATCACCTCCTGTGTTCTCGAAATCGGCGGTGATGCTATAGATGATGGGATTACCATAAAAACCCGACACCTCGACGTAGTAGGTGCCCGCTGGTGCCGAGTGGGTGATTCGTGATGCACGTGGTTCATCGTAATTGTTAGCATAATAATCGTCGTTCATAGATAGACAGTTTCCGTTAGCATCATAGAGGCTGAGAATTGTGTCTTCGTAGGTCGATGTTCTTATCACCATAACACCGGGTACGTTTAGGGTCAGAATGAAGCGCTCCGCAAACGACGAGTCAAGTGTGACGCCAGAGATAAGGGATCTGTAGTCCTGCGCCGATGCCGTGCTTGTCGCAAGGAATACACCATTAAATATCAAGACTATCAATGCCAGTATTTTTTTGTGGTTCATCATAAGTATCCTCTTCATATATGTTATATTACAAATGTGTAAAAATAAAGGGGGAAAAAATATTTTTAACTTTTTCCCTCACAAGTACAAGATAGGGCGTGGAGAACAATCAGGATGGTTTGTGTATCTGCGAGCATTCGCCCGTAGATAGGTTATGCATTATTCCTGATCTTGAACGGTGCCGGCACTCCCGGCGATGTATTCTGGGATAAATTTACCAGGTACGTTACAATTGCCAATTTACGATACATAACAACTCCTTTCTACTGGTTAAATTAAGTACCTGATCAAAAGTTTTTGTACATTGACAACAGTATTAAATACTGATTTTTCAGTTGCCAAAATATACAAAAACTTTTGATCGGGTACTTACCAAAAAATTAATGTTTCTATTGTTTGTTGCAAAAAATATGCCAGAGAGGGGGGCTTGGCTTTTACATCTTTTCAATATGCTGATATGTTTTGAGATATGATTTTTTTGATTTGTCAGCAGAAAGAGAGTGAAAAAATTGTGGGTATAACTTAATTCATACCGGCTTCAGATGGGTATATACAATAATAATAAATAGCAGAAGATTATATCAATAATAACTAAAGTTATGACCTATAACTAAAGTTATTGGCACGATGGTCTCATTCTTAACACAAGCCCTGTCATAGTATAAGAATCTTTCCAGGGTATTCGAAGACCTGCGGGGTTTCCGAAACCCCGCAGGTCTGCTGTCCTGTTATACCTGAAAATTTATGCTTGGGTACTTAAGTACCTCAGCAAAAGTTTTGCACCATAATTTATATTCAGTGCCATAAATTTAAAAGGAAAGAGTTCATTCAAAATGGTACAAAATATATGATGAGGTACTTAACCCTACAACGACACTTAGCAGATAACTATTTGAAATCATAGGATTTGAACAAAACAACCTGTATTTACAACCTCCTGAAATCATTAGTTTTACCCTGTAAGTGTCGTTGT
>JAAEMX010000014.1 GCA_024225035.1 Lentisphaerota bacterium | reverse complement strand
CTTGCTGAGATAACAACAGAACAGGTTATTAAAGAACAGAGACAACAATTAAATAATAATGAATTCAGTAATTTAACCCACATTAAACATCAAGCTATCACAAAATCACAGAATAATCCCAATCTAGAATTACATAAACAAGAAAAAATTAACCATGCAATTGATTATTCAATCGGGCATTTGTATGCAAGAAGCAGTGTGTTAAAAGGCAATCAACTATTAGCGGAAAGCTTAAATCAAGGCATTGGTTATATAGATCTACAGGACTTAAAAGAACAGGCTAATAAAAATCCTGAATTGGTTGTAATAAGAGAAAACAATAAAGATTATCTTAGTGATGATATAACAACCTTGACCGGTATGGAAAGAGAAATATGGGCAGTAAATAAAATCAAAGAGACTAAAAATAAATGTAAACCTGCCAACAAAGGCTATACTCCTTTTTCAGAAAAAGCAGATATCGAAGCAGAAAAAACTGGATCAAGAGATTATACCGAGCACCGCAAGGTTATAAGCAAAATATTACAATCCAAAGATCAATATATTTCTCTTCGCGGCGTTGCCGGGGCAGGAAAGACAACATCGCTCAGAGAATTGCAAAATGGTTTAAACCGCAGAGTAGCTAACGTAACATATCTTTCTCCAACAACTGCCGGGGTGGATGTCTTGAAAAAAGAAGGTTTTACAAATGCAGTTACTGTGGAAAACTTTAGATTAAGACAAGATAAACTTAATATTAAAAATGGTTGGATAATAATTGATGAAGCCGGATTGCTGTCAAACATAAATGGCACAGAAATAATGAAAATTGCGGCAAGTAATAATGCAAGAATATTATTTGTTGGAGATACCAAACAGCACAAATCAGTTGCCGCAGGAGACTTTTTAAGAATACTTGAAACCCATTCAGAAATACAGCACTTAGAACTAAATAAAATATATAGACAGCAGCATGAGTTATATAATAAAGCAGCAACTATGCTCGCCGCCGGAGATATTGAGGGTGGCATTTCATTAATTGATAATCACGAAGCAATGGGTTGGCTAAAAGAAGGCAGAGGGAAATATAAGGATAATGCAATAAAAGATTACCTTAAATTCACTGATAATGGGAGAAATATAGATAATTGTATTTTTGTATCAACATCAAATAAAGAGTGTAATGATATAACCTTAAAACTTCGAGGTCATCTGAAAGAAAATAAATATATTGATGCTAAAAACAGTTTTGAAAAAGAAACATTTATTTCAAATAACTGGACAGCTCAACAAAAGAAATCAGCAAAAAATTATGTAAAAGGAATGACGATTCTAATTAGACAAAGTCATGGTGAATTCAAAAAAAATGAAATAGTCGAAGTAGAGGGAGTGGTTAAAGATGAATTTAAGCGAAACAGATTAAACCTCAAAGACGGTAGATACTTATCATACACGAATTATAACAACTTTGAGGTTGGGCAGAGGGAAAAACTTGATTTGTGCAAAGGCGAAAAAATAATGGCCAGAATGCCATATAATGACATAGCCAATGGAGATATTTTTACCGTTTCAGGAAGAGATAGACACGGAAACATCACGACTAAAGAGGGTGTGGTAATCCCCAAAGAATATAAAAGTATTAAGTATGGTTATGTTTCAACAAGCCATAAACAGCAAGGGGCAAAGGCGAAGTATGTTGTTATAGCTGCAGAATATTTGAATAAAGATTCTATTTATGTAGCAACAACAAGAGGGGTAGATGAATGCAGGATAAATGTTCCGGATAAAGAACAACTATACAAACAGGCAAACATCTTAACGACACGTCAAGCAGCGCTTGATCTGGCTAAAATAGACAAGCTTTTAGAAGCTAAAAAATTAAAAATAACCAATAAGGAAGATCTTATACCCAGGAAAAAGATCTGGAACATCATTAAAATATCAGCTAAATATATTAAAGGGAAGCTATTAAATTTAATAAAAGAAAGTAAAAACATTAATAAAATTAGACAAGAATTAGCTAAAAACAACCAGCTAAAAGTTACAGATCCATTTAGAGATATCGTTGTTTCAGGTAGAAGTAAATCAAGGGATATGGAAAAAGGAATAGGATTTGATTTTTAAATAAAATACCACCTTTCCGAGTTGCGCTTGTCTTTAAGGTGTGGGAGGTTCAATATTGTTTGCAGAGCCCTTTCCAAGCTTACTTAATAATTCTTAAACTGTGGTTATTGTGTTAGTTAAAAATTATTAAAATATTTTTTCTTATAATTGAAAACTACATTATTAAAGATATATGGTATTTAGTCTTTTTAAGAGGAAAAACATTTAGAATAAAAGGGTTATATGAGATTCTTATTTTTTATCCTGTCTTTATTCGCAACTTTTACCATTTTGGCTACTGAAATCAATGTAACTTATCCTAGAGAAGCGTTTCATCTGCAATTGATTGTCATGCGTAAAAAGGGGTTACTGCAAAAAGAGTTTGCGAAAGATGGGATAAAAATAAAATTTCATGATATCACTAGTGGTCTAAAACAAGCCAAGGCGGTAGCTGCTGGCAAAGTGGATATCTGCGGCTCTATAAATACTAGCAGCTTAATTATAGCGGCAGGTCAAGATATCAAACTAAATATAATACGAGCGGTTTGCAACTCTACAGACACTTGGGGGTTGATGACTACTAATTCCAATATTAAGTCAGTAAAAGACTTGAAGGGGAAAACTATCGCCAGCGTTAAAGGAGGTTACTTTCACCAATTGTTACTTGCTGCATTAGCAAAAAATAATATGACCATAAAGGACGTAAATTACATACCAATGTCGAATGCAGAAACCTATGATGCTATGCTTGCTGGTAAGGTCGATGCTGGGGTATTGGGTACGAATAAAATGCTAGACGCTAAAAAACGAGGGGGAAGAGTTTTAATAAAAGCCAGCGATTTAATGCGAGCCAACCTAGTTGTTGCGGTCATTGAAGCTTTTGCCAAAAACCACCCCGACTGGGTAGGAAGATATGTAAAAGTCCAAAATGAGGCGATGGAATTTATCAAAAACCATAAACGTGAAGCCTTACAGTTGGCGGCTAAAGACCTGGACATTTCCTATCAAGACGCTGAATGGTTATATAACAACACTAAATTAATAAATACCTTAAACAAAGATGAAATAAACAGCTTAAAAGATGATATTGATTTCTTATTTTACCAAAAACTTATTCCTAAAAAAGTAGATATCCTTTCACAAGGTGCTGCAGTAGACATATTGTTTGAAGACTTCGTAAGAGACCAAATTAGCATTTGTGCGGTTAGTTCACCTAGTATTCTTGATGCTTTCCATAACTTAAGGCCTGGAGTGCTACGGCATAAATAGTAAAACCGTAAAAGAATATAAAAATTTTTACTTTTTAAATATTTACAACCTTAATTAATGATTTTTATGGAGCAAACATTTTATCCTCTAAAAGTCATTATTTATATTTGAAAACTACATTATTTAAGATTATAATAATTAGTTATTTTAAGAGGAAATTTAATTACAATTAAGAGGTCGAAATGAGAGTTTTATTCTGTATTCTGTCTTTGTTCATAGGCTTGAACCTTTGTGGCAAAGAAATCAATGTAACTTATCCTAATTGTCCCTTTAATCTGCAATTGATCATCATGAGACATAAGGGGTTACTTGAAAACGAGTTTGCCAAAGATGGGATAAAAATAAAATTTCATGATATCATGAACGGTCCTAAGCAAATCAAGGCAGCAGTCACAGGCAAAATTGATATCTGTGGAAGTTTAAATACTACCAGCCTTATTATAGCCGCAGGTCAAAATATAAAACTAAAAATAGTAAGAGCAGTTTGCATTCCTACCGGCACCTTCGCTTTGCTGACTACTAATCCAAATATTAAATCAGTCAAAGACTTGAAAGGTAAAACTATTGCCTGCGCTAGCAAATGTAGCTTGCATCAAATACTGCTTGAGGCATTAGCAAAAAATAATATGACAATAAAAGATGTCAATTATATACCAATGTCAGATGCAGAAACCTATAATGCCATGTTTGATAAAAAAGTCGATGCTGGGTTATTGGCCGCGATTGAAGTGGTAAACGCTAAGAAAAGAGGTGCAAGGGTACTGACAACAGCAAAAGGTTTAATGCATCCTAAGTTAGTCGTTGCGGTTAGTGAATCTTTTGCCAAAAACCATCCAGACTGGGTTAAAAGGTACATTAAGGTGCAGGACGAGGCGATGAAATTTATTAAAAACCATAAACATGAAGCTTTAAATATAGCGGCAAAAGACCTTGGCATTTCCTATCAAGACGCTGAATGGTTATATAACAACACCAAATTAATAAATACCTTAAGTAAAGATGACATAATCAGTTTAAAAAAAGATATTGATTTCCTATATCAACAAAAACTGATCCCCAGAAAAGTAAAAATCCTGTCAAAAGATGATGCAATAGAGCTAGTGTTTAAAAACTTTGTAAGAGACCATATTAGCCTCTGTGCAGTTAGCCTCAAGTAACTTTTAAACAGAAAAAGTTGCTTTTGACACCTATTTTAGTGTGTCACGCTCCATAATATTCTTTTTTTTTGCCTTCATTGCCCCGAGAAGCTATTTTGCAGCATTTCTGGTGATATTTAGTATAGACAAATAATAATAGAAAAAATAAAACGGCAATTGAACCTGTCTAAAAAGGTGGAATATGCACTGGGTGTGGCTTATCTACACTCGCATTGAAAGAAGTTGCAGAGAATATCGTTGGAGTTGACTCTTCGAAATCAATGATAAATTTTTCAGATATTTTCCACTATTAAAACTTACATATCGTTACTGCCGGAAACTCACGGCTATATATAACTGTAAAGTCGGTACTAAAGCAGCAACGTGGAAAATCAATAAATGGATTAAAGAAGTCGAGTCCGGTGAATTAAAACGCCACAACACTTTTATCGGAACGCTAAAAAAGTATAAAAAGGAAATAATTAACTATTTTAAAAGGCGGGAAACCAGTGGATTTGTCGAAGGATTAAACAATAAAATCAAAGTTATCAAGCGCAAATGCTATGGTATTTTTGATAAAAAAGCCTGTTTCAAAGGTTACAATATATTCCTTGGGAACAAACAACTTGCATTTTCCTGTAAATAGAGGAGAGCCTTCTGGGCTTGCCACAAGCAGGCTAGTTCCTGTAATTCTTGAACAATTTCAAGAGGAAGATGGTAGTATAAAAGTGGCTGATGTTCTAAACAAGTGGGTAAATAAGGACCATGTCAAATAATTAGAAATTCAAATCAAACAGTTTCGAGAACTCTAAGGAAAAAATATTATGTCTCTTTTAAAAGAAAAAATTATATCAGACTATAGCAAATTAGAAAAAGATCGAGAAATCTACTCTGAATATGAATGTAAGTGTAATAAAGCATGGCAGCAAAAAGATCAATTTATTATTTATAGTGCATATAAAAAACAACTGAAAAAAATATATCATTCAGACAATGAAAATATTGATGAAAATATTGAAAAAGCTATTTCCCTAATTGGTCATAAGCTTACAAATAAGCCTATTGTTTCAGGAGGGCATACCGTTTTAAATTTAAATGACCGATTCCATACAAGTAATGAAGTTCTTAGCTCTGTAGATGCTTCATTTAAATTCATTGAAGGTATTCAAAATAATCATAACAAAAAAGCAGAGTTTTTGGTATTATTAAATGATTTTTATATGGAGAAAGATGCTGGAACAGATTTAGGAAATGAAAATCAGTATCGAAAAAAAGCTTTAAAGCCATATATAATTCCACTTAAAATCAACGAATATCTGCAAGATTATTCAAAAAAACTAAATCGTATTTTTGATTTACATTATTGCAGTGAAAAAAATATGGCTGACCGATTCAAAAGACATATTCAAAATAGAAAAAAAAATAGCTCTATTTTTCACACAATTGATAATAGTAATTGGGAAATAATCATTAATGATAGGCATATTCCAATAATGGTCGATAATAAACCTAATTGCCCTGCTGGAAATGCAGCAACATATAGAGCCATTAGATATAATGTAACAAGTAATAAAATGAAAGATAATTTTACTTCTTATGTTGGACTGTTTCCTCTATGCTCAATGCAAAATGTCTTAGACGGGTATTTGATTGCTGATAAATTTTATGAAACGTTTGATTTGCCTACCCACTTCATATTTTTTGGTAAATCTTGTTTTTAAGTTATTATATTTAAGGTAAGGATTAATCTTTAAGATGATGCAAAACTCTTTAAAATCATGGCTTTCTTTATTGGGGCCATGTATTTTCGCTCTATTTCTTTTTTTTATGCTAACATCTATTAGCGTTATGATAGTTCCACTAAAAGAAGATCTTAAAATTGGATCTGTTGGTATTGGTGTTTTAGCATCATCTTTCTTTTACTCTTATTCTTCTTTTCAGATTATTGCAGGCTTATTAATAGATAAATATGGAATTAAGAGAATACTTTTAATATCAATTTTAGGCGTAAGTATTTCTATAATTGGTTTTGCTACTGCTAAAGATTTCTATATGGCCTTATTCTTTAGAATTGGCATGGGGCTTTTTTTTTCCTCTGCATTTGCAGCAGCATTTTATGCTGCTGCAATCTGGTTTTCAAGCAGTTTATTCCCATTTATAGCAGGACTCGTGGAAATGAGCGCGATGTTTGGAGCAAGTTTGTCTGCTTATACACTAGCTAAACCAGTTAAAATGTTCGGGTGGAGATATACAATGCTTGGTTGTGCCTTTGTTGGTATTCTGATTTTTGTATATTCAGCCATATTTATAAAAAAAGATAGAATTTTTAAAAGCACAAAAGATACCCCCCCAAGCATATTAAAGAACCTATTTTTTCTTATAAAAAATAAAAATATGTGGCTATGTGGTATATTTGCAGGAATCTGTTTTTCTCCTATTTTATCTATTGCAACTTTATGGGGTATTCCATTTTTTGTTGAAAAATATCACTCTACATTAAACGTAGCATCCTCTTTCACTGCAACTATTTTCATAGGAGTTGCAATAGGCAATCCACTCATAGGATATTTTGCTACAAAATTCAATATATATAAACCCACGATGCTGGCAGGAATTGTAATTAACATAGTTTTAATTTCACTCTTACTATACTTGCCAAACTTTAGTAATTTTTCAGTAACTATTATCTCTCTTTTTATTGGAATATCTAGCTCTATTTACGTTATTCCATTTATTATAGTGAAAGAACAATTTCCTATTGAAATATGCAGTACAGCAATGGCGTTAACAAATGTTTTATGTGGTTTTTTAGGAACCATAATTTTTCAGCCTCTTTTGGGGAAAGTGATCACTATTTGTAGAGCTATGAATATAGCAGAAGTAAATAGCTATGAATGCGCTTTGTCGCTTATTCCGCTTGCACTTATTCTGGGTTTAATACTAATATTTTTTATAAAATCCAGTATTCAGGAACGCGAGAGAGCGTAATAAAATATATTGCTCCCATCTAAGACAGTGTTAAATTAAGGTAGTCTGAAAACAGGAGATCTTGATGAGTCGCAGAAAATGGACTGGTGAAGAAAAGTTTCAAATCGTCATGGCCGTCCTGAAAGGTCAGGGCGTTGCCAAATTGTGTAACGAATACGGTATCACTCAAGGTCAGTATTGCCGCTGGCGCGATGTGCTGCTGGAAGATGGTAAAAGCTGTTTGAGCGTGGCGGTGTCGACAAAGAAAAAGAACGCCTGAGCCGTCAGAACCGCAAGCTCAAGGAAACTATTGGTGACTTGACTATGGAGCTAAAAAAACGATTAGCAAAGCGGCAGTATCTGGAATCGGACGCCAACTTGAGGCTGATCCGCCACACACATGAACTCAAGGCGGAACACCCCTTCTGGGGGTATCGGCGTATTTGGGCTTACTTGCGTTACCGGCGTAAGTTTAAGATTAATGGGAAAAGAATCTATCGTTTGATGAGAGAAAATAAATTTCTCGCACCAAATAAGATGAAGCGAACGTAACTAGTTAATCCTAAACATATTGAGCCAAGCATCAGCTGGAGTATAGGATATGACTGAAATCGTAATTCCAAGTTTTGGATGGGCGTATTTACATGTAGTCATTGATTGGGGCAGCAAAAAGCTTTTAAGCTGTAAATTGAATTCCAGGAGCAAAACCACGGATTGGCTTGATGCCTTGCATGAAGCGGTAAATTAACTGAAAACCAACGCGAATTTGTCAGAGTTATCGAGCTGATTGAGCCGGAAAGGTTCATGGGTTCATATAACTGTAGCGGCTTTGGTCGCCCTCGAAGTAAACGGCAAAACATTTTCAAGGCATATATTGCCAAAATCGTTTACAACTATCCAACGACCAAGGTGTTGATTGAAAATTTAATATCAAGTCCAAGTTTGCGCAGGCTTTGCTGAGGGAGAATTGACTCATAAAGTTCATGACACTTTGATTATTGAACACGTTGCGCCGAGGCTAAATTGTCATGTCAGCAGCGATTCAACGGCAATCAAAGCCAGAGAAAAATCCTGCCGCAAGAATAAGCCTGGGAAAAAGCAAAAAGCAAAACGAGGTAGACCATGCAAGAGCGAAGTTAGAGAACCTAAACCGTTGCGGATTTACCTTGCGGTTGTGCCTGGGCAAAAAAAGGACAGCAAAAATAAAATGATGCAGTGGAAAGGTTATAAATTGCACATTGATACTATAGACGGTGATATTCCGGTGAGCGCCATTTTGACTTCAGCTTCACCCCACGACAATCAATTCGCGATTTACTTTGATCAGCGTTTTCCACTGTAACCCTCCAGCCTATCGGCTGGTTCCGGCACTCCGGAACGGAAGCTGACCAGCTTGTACAACCTTATGGATTCAGCTTATGATGCTCCCGAAATTTGCAGCATGTGCCAATTATTGACCATAATAAACGCAGAGGCGAGAAATGGGAATTTGAACCAGCGCGGAAAATCCGTTACCCAGCCGAAAGAGTCAATTCCTGCTTAAAAGATAATTACGACGGCGAAACTGTTCGAACAAAGGGGCACAAAAAAGTTTTTTCACATTTGATGTTTGGACTGATAGCAATCACGGCAAAGCAGTTATTTAACTTGTTAATCTAAAAGAGATTAAATCACTTGATAGAACAAGAAAAACATAAAATTGGCTACAAGCCAAAGGGAGGAATTGCATATAAAAATTAGAGATTGTGGTCAAATTGACTAGTATTTTTTAGAATCTAAGTTATTATACAAAATGAAACTTTAGCTGATTATGCAGCAATATAAAGTTAGAAGTTTTATGAAATAATGCGGAGAGGTTGGTGAGTGGTTTAAGCCGATTTACTAATAGTAATATAATAGTAAATGTATGTTTCTGATGTACCGTAGGTTCGAATCCTACTCTCTCCGCCAATTTCATAAGATTTTAATTTCTCTTAGATATACACGCTGCTCCCTGTGGGGAAATATTCAATGCGTTCACCAAGTATCTTTTTGAGTATTCCATAAGCTTTCATGCCTGTACAGTGCCCTGTATACACCTTATTTATAGGATAATACAATAATTTTTCACCTATAAATTCAATGTCTTTTTTAGTACAACTGATACCGCGAAACAGTGGTAAACCAACCAAATGGAAACCACCTACAACAGCTTTTATTTGAGTATTTGGAAAGAGCTCAACAGCAGTTTCAACCATATTAAGAATACCATTATGACCACACCCTGAAAAGAGAATAAGACCATCTTCTTCTTTAACAATCATGAATAATTCATGATCAAAAGTGTCTAATTTACAATCATTTCCATTCTTACTGAAGAGGTATCTATTACCCTTTGGTTGAGCATACCTTTGGCTTAAATCTGTGACAATATAAACATTAGGGTAGATCTTTGTACACGTATTTATAAATACAAATCTATTTTGAAATTCATTGAATAAATCCTTATTAATACCAACATTATTTGTGAACCCAAAACCTTTAAAGAAATAATCTTTTCTCTCACAATAGCGAAAGTAAACTATTGCCTTAGAATTACGTTCAAGGAAGTGACCAATACCATTGCAGTGGTCGTGATGCCGATGTGAAATAACAGCGGCATCCACATTTTGAATATTTATATTGAGTAATTCTGCATTATCGCAAAAAGCCTTACTGCCCCCAGTATCGAATAATATTTTCTTACCCATTGTGCTTGCATAGAGCGACAACCCCCTCTCAACCGCGAGATCTGGTCTATCATTAAGCCTAGTATTTTCGATCAATGCTATAAGTTTCATAATAACTCCAATAGGTCGAGCCAATTGCAAAAGTGTTTAAGATTACGACCAAGACGGTCAAGCTTCCAGATTACAAGAACGTCATCAGGTCTTAACGCCTTTAAACAAGTTTCAAGTCCTGGTCTATCAACTTTAGTGCCAGAGGCCATGTCTTCATAAATGTGATCATGATCAACCCCA
Source organism: Lentisphaerota bacterium (assembly GCA_024225035.1). Lineage (GTDB taxonomy): Bacteria > Verrucomicrobiota > Lentisphaeria > Victivallales > Victivallaceae > Zth2. The sequence continues at coordinate 1,655 of JAAEMX010000014.1, read as the reverse complement.
GCTTTTAAAAGAGCGTCATATTGAAGGTCCATTACTTGAGAGCCGTCACTTTTAGAAACCCTCATATATCCAATTTTCATATGTCTTACAAACGCCCGTTTTTTTTACAGTTTAAAAAAGAAGCTATTTTTGCCTGTTATGTGTAACATAACTCATAAAATAATCAATGTAAAATAAAGGTAGTATGTAAAATAAGAAAATCTTACCCAAATTCCACCAAAAACGCTAACATTTGTTTTTTGGGTTTCAGTTCGATGAACGGACAAGATTCAACTAAATAGTACAGAAATAAAATTATTAATGTCTTGAATTAAAAGTGAAAAAGATTTAAAATAATGAGCAAGCGTAGTATCTGATATTTTTTCGTGCTTTATCTAAGAACTGGCGTTTTTCTAATATACAGAGATCGATGTTGCGTTCGCATAATAAGAGCAGTTTGCAATCCTACAAAAGCAAGATAGTAAAGTGTTACCAATTTTCTTATAAATTATCACCCATTTTTCTGGGTTATAGCAAATCTATGTGAAAAGCTAAGGTAACTTTAATTAGTAATTTAATATAAAAATATTTAAAGGAGGCTGTCAAAATTTATAAAGTTATCAGTATTGATATGTTTCAAACACTAGTAGATGTAAATAAAAGAGTTTTTCATATATGGAAACCTCTGATGATGACCTACAATAAGGAAGACGTAAAAAAAATTGCGTTAGATTTAGTTAAAGAAATCTCCGCAAATATAAACTTATCTATTAAAAAAAATAATTTCAATGATATTGAACAAATTTTTTTAAAATCAGTTAACAGCGTAATATATAAATATAAGCTAAAAATAAAAGCAAAAGATATAGTCTTTAACTTAATAAAGGAACACTCAAAAGCACCGCTTTATAATGACACTTTATTTTTCCTAGAAAGAATTACTAAAAAATACTCAGTAATTATATCAAGTGACGCTTGCGAAAAAATGGTAAAAAGAATAACTGAAAAGATGCCCGGAATAAGAAAGGTATACTTATCAGATAATTTAAAGTGCTATAAAGGAGACAAAAGCGGTAAATTTTTTCAAGCAATAATGAAAGATTTCACTATTTCTGAAAATGAGATACTCCATATTGGTGATAGTTATGGAGAAATAGATATAACAAATAAACTAAAAATAAAAAATTGTTTAGTAATTAGAGATAAAAAAAGGGCTAATTATTCGTTAAATTCTAGCTACACCGTAACTTCTCTTACAGAGGTATTAGAAATATTAGACACAGATAATTAAGGGTATAATTTTTATGAAAAAAGCTTTAGTTGTTGCATTTTGTGGAGTAGATGCTTCTGGCAAAACAAGTAATTTGGAAGGTATTTTTAAAAGATATAAAGCGGGCAGCTTCAAAGTAAAAAAATTGAGAGCTGTAAATTCAAGCAGTAAATACGCAACGGAATCGTTAAAAAACTTCAAGTTCTAGGAAAGCGTTTTCAACTCTAAAAGTGGACGTGCTTTATCAATAACACTGAAAAACTTAGAAACTAAGGCGAACTACATTTAATAATCGAGTAGAGAGGAGTCTTACGACTCCACCCTCTCACACCACCCTGCATGCGCTGTCGCACAGGGCGGTTTCGAACTAATGAATAACTGATAATTTTCATGTAAGCTGAATAAT
>JAAEMX010000013.1 GCA_024225035.1 Lentisphaerota bacterium | reverse complement strand
TTCAGGCATTCCATTTTCTTCTACTCGTTGCATTCTCAAATTTTCAGACTAACTTTATTGAACATTTCGCTGATGGAAGCAATATATACCAAACACATATTCAAAATTAAAGAGAAAAGTAATGAATATTTTATATACACCAATATCAAAACTATCTAAGGCAATTCTGAATAAGGAAGTATCTTCAAAAGAAGTAGTGGATGCCTATCTTGATAGGATTGCAGAAGTCAATCCAAAACTCAATGCTGTAGTACATGTTTCTGCTGATGAGGCTCGAAAACAGGCAGATCATGCTGATAAGAAATTAGCAGAAGGAAAAATTAGCGGCCCTCTTCATGGAATTCCAATGACTTTGAAAGATTCATTTGATACTAAGGACATGGTCTCCACAGGGGGGACCACTGGAAGAGCGAACTTCATTCCAACCAAAGATGCTACAGTAGTTGCTCGACTACGTGCCAATGGGGCAATACTGATGGGGAAAACTAATACTTCAGAATTCACACTTTCATATGAAACAAATAACTTAGTATATGGACAAACCAACAATCCATATGATGCTTTACTTTCTTCAGGAGGCAGCAGCGGAGGTGGAGCAGCAATTGTCGCAAGCGGAGGTTCTCCTTTTGATATTGGCAGTGATTACGGAGGCAGCTTAAGGTATCCAGCCCATTGTTGTGGAATTAGTACAATTAAGCCAACTTCTGGTCGTGTTCCGCGTACTGGGCATATTCTTCCTTTTGGCGGTCTCTTGGATTCTTTTCAGCAAATCGGCCCTTTAGCAACTTGCGTTGATGACTTAAATTTACTTCTTCCACTTATCTGCGGCCCTGATTGGGTTGACCCTAATATAACCCCAATGCCATTAGGTAACCCGGACTCTATAAATTTAAAAAAACTTCGTGTTGCATTTCACGCAGATAATGGAATTATAACATCTACTGCTGACATTTTAAATGTTGTTCAAAACGTAGCAAAAATACTTGACCAGGCCAAAATGATAGTGACCGAAGTAATTCCTACTGAAATTGAGCAATCATATGAATTAGGAATGCAATTATGGGCTGCTGATGGAGGAGCGCTAATTAGAAGATTACTAAGAGAAGCTAACACCAAAGAACATACCATACCATGGTTAGAATTTGCGCAACCAATTGATGCTGCAAGACTTGACGTTCTATTAATGAAGTGGTCTGATTTTCGTAGTACTATGCTATCTTTTCTTAAGAGTTATGATGTAATAATCTGTCCAGTAAATGCCTTTACTGCACTCCCACATGGAGCAACAACTGGAGAAGATTTAAGGGCGTTTAGTTATACTGTGACTTACAACTTAACAGGTTGGCCTTCTGTAGTTACTCGAGCAGGTACCTCTAAAAACGGGCTTCCTATTGGAGTTCAAATAATTGCTCCACCTTGGCGTGAAGACATTGCCTTGGCTGTTGCAAAATATATTGAAAAAGCAATTGGCAACTTTACAAAACCGTTGAGTAATGATAGAGGCAATTATTAGGAATGGAAGAACTTATAAAAAAGTCGATAAAACATAAATAAGGGCTTAGCGTCAATTTACAATTCCTATTTGTCTATAAAAATTACAAAATAACTACGTAAAAAACATGAAAATTTTTAGACTTTTTTAAAACCGTTAACCTTTCTTCCCGCGCTAAGTTGATGAATCTTAAACTGTAATGTTTTTGCTATTTAAAAAATAGAAAAATATTATTTATAATAATTGAAAATTAATTTTTGCAAGTTTATAGTAATTACCCGTTTCAAGAGGAGAACCATTTAGAATAAAGTGTTTGTATGAGATTTTTATTTTGTATCCTGTCTTTATTCGTAGCTTTTAACCTTTGTGGCAAAGAAATCAATGTAACTTATCCTAACTGTCCTTTTAACCTGCAGTTGATAGTCATGAGACATAAGGGGTTACTTGAAAAAGAGTTTGCGAAAGACGGGATAAAAATAAAATTTCATAATATCACCAATGGTGTAAAACAAGCCAAGGCAGCAGCAACAGGCAAAGTTGATATATGTGGAAGTCTAAATACTACCAGCATAATTGTAGCGGCAGGCCAAAATATAAAACTAAATATAATAAGAGCAGTTTGTAACCCTACCGATACCTTGGCTTTGCTGACTACTAATCCAAATATTAAGTCAGTCAAAGATTTAAAAGGCAAAACTATTGCCTGCGTTAGCAAGCACAGCTCGCACCAACTGCTGCTTGCAGTATTAGCAAGAAATAATATGACCATAAAAGACGTCAATTATATACCAATGTCGAACGCAGAAACATATAATGCTATGTTTGCTGGCAAGGTTGATGTTGGGATATTGGCCGCGACTGAAGTGGTAAACGCTAAAAAAAGAGGGGCAAGAGTCTTGACAACAGCCAAAGGGCTAATACGAACTAAGCTAGTTGTTGCAGTTAATGAATCTTTTGCCAAAAACCACCCAGACTGGGTTGGAAGGTATGCAAAAGTCCAAAATGAGGCTATGGAATTTATTAAAAACCATAAACATGAAGCGTTGCAATTAGGAGCTGAAGACCTTGGCATTTCCTATCAAGACGCTGAATGGTTATATAACAACACTAAGTTAATCAATACCTTAAGTAAAGATGATATAATGAGCTTAAAAGATGATATTGATTTTTTGCTTCAACAAAAGCTGATCCCTAAAAGAGTAGATATTCTTTCCCAAGGTGCGGCAATAGACATATTGTTCGAAGACTTTGTAAGAGACCAAATTAGCATTTGTGCAGTTAATTCTCGTAGTATTCTTGACGCTTTTAATAAGTCAAACGATAAATGTTTACGACATAATTGATAAAACTGAAAAAGGGCACAAAGGTTTAGATTTTTTTAACACTTTTAGCCTTAATTTACAAGCTTCAATAATGACTTTTAGAGTATACAGTATTTGGCCTCTAAAAGTCATTATTTGTATTTGAAAAATACGTTATTGAAGATTATAATATTTAATCGTATTAAGAGGAAGATTAATTATAATTAAGAGGTCGAAATGAGAGTTTTATTTTGTGTTTTATCCTTATTCATAGCTTTAAACCTTTTAGGCAAAGAAATCAACGTAACTTATCCTAACTGTCCGTTTAATCTGCAATTGATAGTCATGAAACATAAGGGATTACTGGAAAAAGAATTTGCGAAAGATGGGATAAAAATAAAATTTCATAATATCACCAATGGTGTAAAACAAGCCAAGGCAGCAGCAACAGGCAAAGTTGATATATGCGGAAGTCTAAATACTACCAGCATAATTATAGCGGCAGGCCAAAATATAAAACTAAATATAATAAGAGCAGTTTGTAACGCTACCGATACCTTGGCTTTAATGACTACTAATCCAAATATTAAGTCAGTCAAAGATTTAAAAGGCAAAACTATTGCCTGCGTTAGCAAGCACAGCTCGCACCAACTGCTGCTTGCAGTATTAGCAAGAAATAATATGAC
>JAAEMX010000012.1 GCA_024225035.1 Lentisphaerota bacterium | reverse complement strand
CGTTGCCTCGGCCTCCGTGGAGTTCATAGCCCCTGGGCCACCAAGGATTGTGTCGGCGCCTCTGCGCCCCCGGATCAGGTCCTTACCCTGACCTCCTCGTAGCTCGTCGGCACCTCGGCCGCCCAGGATCATGTCGTCACCCGCGTCACCGCGGATCACGTCCGCTCCGGGACCACCAAGGATGATGTCGTTTCCGTCGCCCGCGTCGATGATGTCGTCGCCATCGAACCCGCAGATGATGTCGTCACCGGATGTCCCAACGAGGACGTCTGGTCCTGCGGTGCCACTGATCGTGCAATCCGAGGGCGCGATAACCGTGATGGCCAGTGTGGCCGTGTCGCACAGCCCCACGGCATCACAGATCTCATATACGACCGTGTCGGTGCCCGAACTCGAGGGCGCGCTGTACAAGATCTCAGGGCCGTCGCCTGAGTCTTGGATGACCGCGGTACCAAGTGTCGGTGGAGTGACAATCGACAGGGTCGTTCCGTCGATGTCGTCGTCAGGGTCT
>JAAEMX010000011.1 GCA_024225035.1 Lentisphaerota bacterium | reverse complement strand
TACAACAAGTAATTCCCGCTGATGTTGATACAGATAATGGCCGTCCTGGTATGGATTTATGGAAAATATTGGTTATGGGTGTTTTACGCCTTGATTTAAACTGTGACTATGATCGCTTGCTGGAGCTGGTCAATGAGCATAAAACCATTCGACAAATGCTCGGACATGGAATGCATGATGAAGATAAAGCTTATGAACTACAGACTCTCAAAGATAATGTCTGCTTACTAACCCCACAAGTTCTGAACAAGATTAATGTCGTGGTAGTCAAAGCAGGGCATCAAGTGGTAAAAAAAAACACGATGAAATTCTAAAGGGCCGTTGTGACTCCTACGTGGTGAAAACCGACGTGCATTTTCCAACAGATATTAATTTACTATGGGATAGCATTCGCAAAGTAGTCACACTAGTAGCACAACTATGCGCTGATCACGCCATTACGAGCTGGCGACAATCTGCCTACCAGCTTCGTCAAATTAAGAAACTGTACCGTAAACTGCAAAAGCTCAGACACTCCACGTCCAAAGACCCCGTAAAAAAGCAAAACAAACGTGAGCAAATCATAAAGGCCTGCGAAGAATATTTAAACGCTGTCAGTACTTTAATTGCAAAAGCACAAAACACTTTGTTACAAGGACAATTCACCCGTTTCACTGCTGTGGTTGATCAGATCAGAATCAAAGAATTTATAGCTCATGCAGTACGTCAAATCGATCAAATTAGCCGACGGATAATTAAAGATGAAAAGATCCCGCACAATGAAAAAGTCTTTTCATTATTTGAACCCCATACTGAATGGATCAGTAAAGGCAAGGCTGGGGTACCCGTTGAGCTTGGGGTTCGCACTTGTGTTTTGGAAGATCAGTATGGTTTTATTCTACACCACCAAGTGATGCAAAAGCAGACAGATGAGCAGGTAGCGCTATGCATGGTCAGAGATACTAAAAAACAATTTCCAACATTATCAGTCTGCAGTTTCGACAAAGGATTTCACAGCAAAGCCAATCAAGGTGATCTAAAACAGCATCTTGATTTTGTAGTTTTACCCAAGAAAGGTCGTTGTAATAAAGCAGAGAAAGAACACCAAAGCAGTGAAGCATTTAGATCTACCCGAAAGCAACATTCAGCGGTAGAGTCTGGAATAAATGCCTTGCAGGTTCACGGCTTGGACAAATGTCCAGATCATGGAATTATTGGATTTACACGTTATGTATCTTTGGGAGTGCTGGCCCGGAATATTCAAAAACTGGGCGCAGTGTTGCACAAGCAGGAAGGAGCGGTGCTTAAAAAAGCGGCTTAGTCTTTAGCCAAAGACGTCATGAACAATGTTGAGGGATAAAACCGTCCAAAATACGTCTATTGTTAGCCAAAAACGCCTTGGAGTCCCCCAGAGATCATGAAGGGATAAAAAATCGCAAACAATCATTTCGCAATATCTTTATTCTGAGAATTTACCGGGTGATTTCTTAAATTTTCCGGGTTTTCTTTCAGGCACTACTTATATTAAAAATATTATTTCAATAGTTTGGTAACTGAACTACCTTTAAGCATTTTATTACCCGCATAGAGCCGTAATTTATCGCGTGAGTCACGGATGTCCATATTACGCATAGT
>JAAEMX010000010.1 GCA_024225035.1 Lentisphaerota bacterium | reverse complement strand
CTGAGAAGAGTCTGGCGGAACCTGTAATGGGCCCAAGTACACATACCTCGTGCCGTCTTGGAGCCCAGCTTGCGATGCCTTCGCCGGACCATCTGTTGCGTTTCAAACTTGGGCAGGAGAACGGCACGGTAATTCTCGCAGAGCCAAGTGCCCAGCTTCTTGTGTACCTCGTTGACCTTGTTGCAAAATTTTTGAAGGAGGCGATGCCACGCCCTGCGACGGCGATGCTTCTTTGTCGAATTACCCTTTGTGTTTGAGATACGCTTCTGCAGGCGGTCCGCTGCATAGCAGTGTTAGAAGAGCTTCGTCATGTCGGCCTCGCCCCATTCTGCAATCAAACCGTCTGCATCAAAGCATGTCTGAAAAGTTCTCACGCCAGGGTCCAAGGACACGACGCCATGTGTTGACTTAGGAGCTTGGTTCTCGCTCCGTATCGCCACTTGGCGCACCAGGCAGATATAGTACCTTCCGAGACGATCTCGGACTAAGCGGCATGTCGCTTCGAGCTCCTTTGGGAGCTCCTCTGCCCCCTTGAGAAGTCCTTGGCCAAATAGTTTCGAATACATCCCATGCGACCGACCCCAGTCTCGCGCGCG
>JAAEMX010000009.1 GCA_024225035.1 Lentisphaerota bacterium | reverse complement strand
CCTGCCAAGTCATATAAATCACCAGGCTGGAGAAGTTTTTTTACTGCTTCTCGACATGTATTATTTTGTCACTAAAATATATGAATGTAGTGGTTTAATGATCCCGGACATCATTATAAGTGGTAAAGTTACCACAAGTGAGGTGTTCGATGTCAAAAAGAAAAAGAAGAAGTTTTACCACAGAGTTCAAACATGAGGCAGCTTGCCTAGTTGTTGATCAAGGGTATACCTATCCAGAAGCTTGTCGCTCTCTGGATTTGACGCCAACAGCTTTACGTTGCTGGGTAAAGCAACTACGTGAAGAACGAGGTGGAGTGACACCCAAGTCAAAAGCTATGACGCCAGAGCAAAAGCGTATCCAAGAGCTTGAAATGCGGGTAAACAGGTTAGAACGGGAAAAAGCCATATTAAAAAAGGCTACAGCTCTCTTAATGTCGGACGAACTAGAACGTACGCACTTATAGGCCAATTAGGCGAGCAAGAAAATATTGATTTGGTCTGTGAAGTATTTGGTATTGGTCGGTCAAGCTACTATGACCATCGACTTAAAAAGAAAACGATAGATGTAGAGCGATTACAGTTAAAAGCAAAGGTTAATGCCTTATTCAGTCGAAGTCGTAGCTCTGCTGGCAGCAGAAGCATTAAGGTTATGCTCAATGATGAAGGGATTGAAATAGGGCGATTTAAGGTACGTCGTTTGATGCAAGAGATGCAGCTAGTTTGCAAGCAACCTGGTCCTCATGCATACAAAAATGCGACGATTGAACGACCTGATATACCGAATATTTTGAATAGAGAATTTGATGTAGCAAGACCCAACCAAATTTGGTGTGGCGATATCACCTACATTTGGGCAGGAAATAGATGGACTTATTTGGCAGTAGTCCTAGATTTATTTAGTCGCAAAGTTGTTGGTTGGGCTTTATCAGAGCGAGCTGATACCAAGCTTGTTGTAAAGGCTCTTGATAATGCTTATCAGCAACGAGGAAGCCCCGTGAATGTGCTATTTCATTCTGATCAAGGTAGCCAATATGCGAGCAGAATTTTTAGACAGCGGCTTTGGCGATATCGTATAAAGCAAAGCATGAGTCGTCGTGGAAATTGTTGGGACAATTCTCCGATGGAACGAGTGTTCAGAAGTTTGAAAAGCGAATGGATACCGAGCTTGGGTTACCCATCAAAAACTCAAGCGGAGAAAGATATAGGATTATATTTAATGGATTATTATAATTGGGTGCGGCCTCACAGTTACAATGGTGGATTAACACCTGGGGCTGCTGAAGAAAAACTTAATTTCAAGTCCGGAATTAGTTGACCACTACATATACAGTATCAGTAAAGTATATAACCAGAGGTTATGATCTACAACTTAAGAGGGCATTGACTGTAACAGAGGGAACAGATAAAAATGCATTCACTAAATACAATACAATTAGCAAACCTGTATATCGAATGAAACAACTTATAGTACTGCTGTTTATTGTTAGCAATTTTGCTATTGCAGCTCAACTATTTATGGAAAAATTATTAGAAACACCCGAAGAGGCGTTTACTATTTCTAAGTAATCTCTTATCTGGTACAAAAGTATTGATCTCATCGTGTTTTAGCACTATGTTTGATGTATGTTGCTAAGCAAATT
>JAAEMX010000008.1 GCA_024225035.1 Lentisphaerota bacterium | reverse complement strand
TAAAATTATTATCGGAGTATTTTCATTCTTGAGTACAGTAATCATTGCCATTATCGGCTTTGAGCTGCACCAGAATTATCGCATGGCGGATACTGAAGTTACCATGTCCGCTCATGGCGTGAGGATTCAACACTTGGAAAAAACTACCGAGGAAATCAAGTCCGTTAGGCGGGACGTGGCTGCAGTGCGGGAACAGCTCGCCAGAATCGCCGTTATTCTCGAACAGAACAGTACTAAATACTATAGGAGAGATAAAAATGAATATCAATAAAGCTATTATGATCGCTCCGTTTGCGCTGGCACTGGTTATCAGTTCCGGCTGCAATACCATTCGGCATAAATCGTTTCGAGTTGTTACCAGCGGGACTGGCGGCAAAATGACCACTACCGACCCGACTGGCAGCGGCACTCCAACCCCGTCAGTTATTATCGGTTCATATTACTCTAGCATTACCACCATACCACCGGGCACTAAAGCTAAATACAGAGCCAAGTCTTATGAGCTTTTTTCTGGCAAGGCACTCTTTGAGGAAGAGATGGAGATCGATACCACTAACGGTAAAGTCGAAGTTACTGAAAAGAAAGTAGAGTATAATAGGGATTGAATTATGCAGATACAGTGCTACAATATTTTAGAATATTTCATTGTTTTAGGACTTTCAGCGCCTCCTTTTCTGAAGGCTCTATCTTCTCTCCTTTGTCGTAATATGTTGCTGTAAGTAGCTCTCTGTCGCCCTACGATGTAAGATATGGGTAAGATGGAAATTTCTGAGTAAGATTCTTGAGTAAATTGACTATTTGTAAGTCGTTAACTATAAAGAAATAAAATGGTACGCCCAGAAGGACTCGAACCTTCGACCCGATGATTAAGAGTCATCTGCTCTACCAACTGAGCTATGAGCGCACATTTGTATCGCTAACTAATGTTAACGGATTGAAAATATGCTTCATTTAAAATAAAATTCAACCGGGTAAATCTATTTTTTTACAATTATTTTATGTTTCTAGCCTCAAAGTTTATGATACGTCATAATTGACTCTCCTATGTAAACCGGAGCATTTCGGTTAAGACATTCTTTAACAAGTAATTATAGTATAAATCACATAATTCTTTATCATTTTATATTTTAAACTTGTAAATACTGTATTTCGAATCAATAATATTTGAGTATATAAACCATTGATTCACTGCTAACAGACTCAACAGGAACTGAAAATGTCCAGGAAGCAATTAACCATCGGAATACTAGGCGGTATGGGCCCTATGGCAACAGCTGACTTATTCCAGAAAATCATTAACCATACACCCGCAAAATGTGACCAGGAACATTTACGTATCCTGATTGATAACAACCCACAAATTCCCGACCGTACCGCCGCTTTGACTGGCAAGGGCCCCAACCCCACTCAAGAACTTCACAAAACGGCGGAAGGGCTGATCCGATCCGGCGCTGACTTTATAATAGTACCATGCAATACCGCACATTATTTTGTGCATCCTCTTGTCAAAGAATTTCATGTTCCTGTTTTAAGTATGATAAAATCGACTGCGGACTATGTCTGCGAAAACTATCCTGAGGTCAAAAAAGTAGGTTTGCTGGCCACTTCGGGTACAATTGGAGCTGGCGTTTATTCTGAAGTTTTTCATGAGATTGGCCTTGATGTAATCACTCTCTGTCCTGAGATGCAGGAAGAACTGGTCATGGGGGCTATTTATGGGCTTGAAGGTATAAAAGCCGGATACATCAAAGGACCACGTAAAAAGCTAATTAAAGCGGCTAAAATGCTTGAGAAAGAAGGCGCGGAAGTTCTCCTAATGGCTTGTACTGAAATACCGCTTGCTTTACGTCCTGACGATGCAGATGTTCCCCTTCTTGATCCTACTGACATACTGGCTCAGGCTGCTGTTAAAAAAGCCCTTGGAGGCTGTTAATTAAAAAAAGCTCCGGCCAGCTTTGACGGAGCTTTTTGAATTTTTATTTCTTTATTTTTTCAGTTTTATCATAACTGTTCCCATTGCCGGATTGCTTAACACAGATTGTGCATCTTCTAAAACACCAAACTCAGATGCCGGGATCAGCCCTGGGCGGAGTTTGACAGAGCAATTGATACCCAGCTTATTCAATTCAAGCTTTTTCACTTTTACCTCTACTGTGCATGGCCCTACCTCTACAGTTTTTGTGGCGGGGCGTATATCATACTCTGCCATGTTCTTCGGCAACTCAATGAGATATTCTTGTTCATAGTCATTATAACTGCCAAGCATTACCGGATTTTTGCGCTCATTTGATGTAGTTTTAAACACATTTGAAATTATAAGTCCTGGTAATTTAAAGTACATGTAATTATCGTCGATAACCGCAAAGTCAGGAATTTTAACCTTAAAGCTTTCAACTCCGGGATATTCAAGGAAGTTGGTGTGCAGTCCGCCATCTGCGACTGCCGCCTGAGCGACTCCTGAAACCAGCTGCTGAAAATGCCGTTTTCTTTTTTCCGGAGTGAACTCGCTATAAAGCCGGTTTGAGGCCTCATAAGACTCTCCATAAAAAGTTTTGGCTTTCGTGACTTCAGCAGAACCTTTGTCATCGACCTTTATGGTGTATTTTTCCTCGTATTTATCGCTTAAAAGATCCTGAGCTTTCAGGAAATCAAGCTTTCCGTTTCTTGGGGTGTACGCTATCAGGTTTTCACTGTCAGTTGCGCCAGTCATAGCATACTGACTAGTATCATTGAAATAATAGTCTTTGCCTTGGTGAGTTACTTTAACCAGTACTTCATTGAATACACCGCGCGGGTATTCTTTCAACATATGCATTGCCATTGGAATGGGAAAAACATCCGCAACAAGCACAAATTCAGGTTTGAATCCAACCGCTTTCAACATGGCGTAAAGCACAACAGCCTGATCTGTTGAATTACCGTAGCCATCCTTGATTGTAACATCTGCCGGCGTAACGCAGCTAAGCGGCAATTGAGCTAAGCCCGGCCCCGCATTACGTATCTGAATCGCGACGTAATCTCTTATATAACGCATACCCGAAAGAGGCTTTTTCATCATTGCAAGTTTAACGCCGAGTGCTTTAGCATTTTCCTGTCCATCAGCTGCCTTGTAAAGAGCAGAAAGGACATGCTTTGAATAGTCTTTCCAATCACCGGCACTAACGTATGTAACCGGGGCAAAAGTCCATATTGGAGGAGTAGAATTTTCTGCTGTAATCGGAGAAACATTATCCACCTGCCAAGTATGTATGACTTTACCGCCTTTATGTTCTGTCTTGCTGTTTACAACATCTGGAATTGCAGAAATATTTAATTTCAGTTTTTCAGGAGCTTCAACGATGACTTTTTTGTCAAGTATCGGTTCATATTCTCTGAAAATGCTTAAAATGCCTACAAGAAGCATTTTTTTATTGGTAACAGTAACATCGTACTCTATTTCGCTTCCAACTTTAACTCCAGGCAAATTTAAAACCAGTATTTTGCCGCCAGGATAGCGTGGTGCGCCCCCTACCCAGCCCTGATCCATCAGGTTGGTTTCTTTTTTGCTGATGTTTTTAACAGAGCCATCAGGATCCTTCACCTTGGCATAGTTGATTTTTACATCTTGCCAAACTGGGTTATAATAGAATTTCAGTTCAGAAAAGCTCTTAACTCCAGCATAATTGAGAATTTTGCGTTTCATAACTTTACGCATCGAATATGCGTTGGCGCTTTTGAAATTGACAGTAACGTCTTTTGATAAAATTACAGACTTTGAACCCGGGTACAGCTTTTTCAAGTATTTTAAGTCAGTGCTGGCACATTTACGCTGAAGCAGCGGCATTTTTTTAGATTCAGCTTCAATTACTTTCATGTCAGATTTCAGCTTTAAGTACTCTTCGGGCAGGAATTCCATAGCATTAATAAGGAAAGCGCTTTTGCCAGTCAAAACGCGATCTTTATATGAAAGCTTGCGATCCCATGAAAACTTATCCCATTTAACCTGACGGTATTTCGGCAATTTAACAATACGCATTCCATGTGGCAGCTTAAACGAGAATTCGCCAACAGTACCGCAAGTAGAAAAGACTTTTAAGGGATATTTGCGTTTCTCAAGCCCAAAGCCTCTCAAGGCAAACGATACCGCACCTATTTTACCTGAGAACCAAGGCAGCTTCATTAAAATTATTTTACGGCCTCGAACAAGAATACTTGATGATTCATAGCCAATGTTTATTTTCAGGGGCTTTTTAAAATCTCGCAAGTTCTTGGGAAACACCTCAAAAGAAGTCACTTTTGCGTCCGGCAGGGACTGTTTTAAAACATATGTAAAATACTGTTTGATCTGTTCAGGGCGCCAGCGCGAAAACGCGCCGCGGAAAGTAGTATCGTTAATTCCATCAAAAAGCATTTTGCTTTCAGCAACAAGCTTGCCGTCACGATCGATTTCGCCGTCAGTCTTAATTTTCACCAGGTTCTCATGAACAGGAATGATTGAAGAGGTATGCAGCGTATCGCCCTTGGGCTTGGCTAAAAGGTAGCTTTTATTTGATAGATACGATGGTAAAACATCAAAAGTGCTTTCATCAGTTGGATCCATAAGCATGTGCTGTCCATTTTTGAGAATGACACAGCTTATAGCGTGGTTGAACATATTATTGGGAACTTCAGCATCTTTCTTTGGCCCAACGTAAAATAACACCGGATATGCATTAAAACCGGCCATGCGCAGCATTGTTACCAGAAGCGCAGCCTTGTCACGGCATACTCCGTAACGGTTATTGAAAGTAATATCAACGTCGTGAGGCTCATAGCCCGGAGCAGTTTTTTCGTCAATTATTCCCATATAACGGATTTTTGTAGCGACAAAGCGGTAAATAGCTTTAATCTTGTCCATGTCCGTTTTCAGGTTAGCGGTAAGTTCTTTAACCTTAGCTTCCATGGCTTTATTAGTCTTTTCCAGATGAGGCTGACAGAGCTTCCAGTACCATTTAGAAATATCCTGCCATGTGCCGGCTGTGCTTACCAGCAAACGCTGAGAATAACGATAAAACGGCGGCATCTGCGGTTCGGGGAAAATTCTAGGAACATTGTCCACTGTCCATTTATAAATAATTCTGTCACCAACTTCAGACTGCTTAAATTTCACAGTACCTTTTACCGGATCTTTGATAATATGCTTTTTCAACGGGGCTGACTTAGGACCGTTAATCTCAACAACGTATTTCAGGATTGGAGAAGTGAATTCCAGCAGAAAGAAGTCACACCATACCCCTTTTATGCGGGGGACTACACCGTCACGCCTTACATATTTATATAAGATATCGCCAACCTCGAGCCCCGGGACAGTTATCTTAAGTATCTTGCTGTTTGGGTCGTATATATTGGCACTCATTTGAGAAGGGTTGACCATAACCTTTGAATTGGCTTTGATGTCAATATTTACGAACTTGCCGTCAGGCTTAATAATACCTATTTTATAAGGAATAATTTTGGTATATGGCAATGCAAAATACAAATTTGCGACACGAGATTCACGTCTGCCTTTTTCTGTTAATATTTTCTCATAAAACTCATCAACCGAAGTGTAAGTTCCATCCGGGTTGTATTTGATTCTTTCATAATCTGACAACAGTACAGAATTAGCGTCAGGGTATTTTTGCAGGGTAACTTTTGCCGCATCAGCCAAAGCAGTTTTACGGTCAAGGATTGGTTTAGCTTCTTCAGCCGTAAGACTTCCAGCATACATAAACAAGGCGGCAATTATTAAAAACAGGTAACGTTTACACCACATAAAATTGGCATTATTCATAGAAATACTCTCCTGGTTTTTTATTTATCCATCGCACCTTAAATTATAGCCATTTCAGAAAATACAAAATACTTTTCATGCGGATTTTGTTTATATTTATTTGATTTTAATTTTTAAACGGCTAAAGTTTCACTTTTGACAGTAGTAAATTTATATGTTCAAGGTAATCATATATAATATGATAAATTTGATTGTGTCTATAAATGCTGTCAGTGTTTTTTAGAATCTTATAAGTAATAACATAATGGGCGAAACTGAATTCTGTCAGGCTGAAGAAACTTGAGTTTTCACATATCGCCGTAATAAAACAGGAGTTTTACCATGGGTCAGCAACTCAACAAAATTCAGAAAAGACGTCGTCGCAATGCTTATCTTGACCGCTGTAAAGCAAAAGTACGCGAAGCTATCAAAGCTGCTAAGAAGTAACAGCATAGATAGTTATGATATAAAAAAGAACCCAAGTTAAGGGTTCTTTTTTTTGTATATATTTTTTGGAATATCTAAAACAATTATATTTCTCCGACTACTCTGCAAGGCAAGCCTGTAAGACCTGAGAAGTTGACTGGATAGGTATTAGCAGTAAAGAAATTTACACTTTTCCCTTTTAGTATTTCATTCAGATTGCACAGGTTCTCAACAACAAACACACCTTTGTCGGAGCAATATTGATCTTTTGGAGGGTGTTCTTTACCTCTTCGAATTCCGGCACAGTCAATCCCTATGATTGATATTTTTTTGCTAAGGAGCTCATCTATCAATTCATCTGATAGTTGCGGGTGGTTTTTAAAATAACTTTTTGTCCCATACTCCTCCTGCTCTGCAAAGCCTGTATAAAATGCAACAAACATATCTTTGCTGACTTTGCTTAAATCTATGTCATCAACTTCAATATCCCGGCCTTCTATATTTGAAACATCCAAAACAACCCCATTCCTCTTCAAATACTCTAAAGGGAATTCTTTGTCCATAACGTCAAAATGCGTGCCCAAATGCCCGAAAGATACCATTTTCTCGTTTCCCAAAGCTTCCTTGTGTGCAAAACGGCTGATCTTTATACTCAAATCTATTAACATGATTCAACTCCAAAAATAATTTTTCAAATCTTCCCAAAAAAACTCAGCCAAAAATGCCCTATCAATGTATTATATATTAGCATAATATCAAAAAATAAAAGATAATCACATCTTTTAAAAAGAATCTCTAACAATAGAATTGAGTTTTTAACCAAATTTTTCTGCTTAAAATGTAAATTTATGAAAATTTAATTAAAAATTCTTTCAAAAGTTTGCATTTTCTTTCAAAAGCTGTATAATCAGGACATAAGCAAAAGAAAAATCATAGTTCAGGAGCTGCTGTGAGCAACTGCAAAAGAAAACTTTTAAGTACCGAACGTGAGAGTTTAATTCTTAAAGCACTTGGTGAAGGTGTTTCCACAATAACCGAATTAAGTGCCCAATTGAATGTCTCCGAAGCTACAGTAAGACGTGACTTGCACTCTCTGGAAGAACAGGGCAAAGCAAAACGCATTCACGGTGGCGCAGTTCGTGTTAAATTCCCGCAAACTGAACCCATCTTTACTGAAAAAGCCGGTTTTCATGCTCAGGAAAAAAAATCTATTGCTGAAAAAGCTCTTGAATATATTGAAGATAACGATTCGATTTACCTTGACGGCGGCAGCACTATCCTCCCCCTCGCCCGCATGCTGGACAGCCGAAAAAATTTAACCATTGTCACAAATTCCATGATGGCCGCGGCCGAACTTATGGAAAGTCAACACCGTCTAATTCTGCTGGGTGGTGAATTTCGTGCCCTCAGCCGCACGCTGGTCGGCCCTTTGACGCAGCAGATTGTAAATACTTTGCATATAAACAAGGCGTTCATGGGAACTATCGGCTTCACAGTTGATGAAGGCATCTCAACCACCGATCCAGGTGAGGCTTTCACCAAAGAAATAGTCATGAGACGCGCCGGTAAAGTTTATGTACTCGTCGACAGCAGCAAAATAGGCGTTCCGTCGTTTGCAGTCAGTGGCAGCATTAATGATATTGACACAGTCATAACAGACGAAAATATTTCACCAAAACTTGTTAAAGAATTAGAGGACAGCGAAGTCAAAATCGTATTTTAAATTAAATTCATATTTAATATCTAATTTTAGGAGCAGTCAAAAATGGGAAACTATTACAGTGACCTCGGTCCCGACTTTAAAAAACGGACCATCAAACTAAAAAACATTCCGGCATACCAGTACAGCAAAGATATCGTCGATGAGCTGAAAGCCATAAACATCACAAAAAATGACCTCAAGGAAATGTACGAGTCAATGCTCGTCATCCGTGAATTCGAGGAAATGATCCTAAAGTGCCGTACCGGTGCCTATGAAATCATCAGTGACTATGAATATCGCGGGCCGACTCACTTGTCAATCGGTCAGGAAGCAACCGCAACAGGAGCATGCTCCGTATTAAATATCTCAGACCTGATCACTTCCACTCACCGTGGACACGGCGATTCAATTGCCAAAGGTTTTCATGCTATTAAGCGCATGAACGAAGAAGCCCTGAAAGAACGCTGTCCCGAATTCAGCAACCTGGATGGTGAACAACTTCGCGAAGCCGTAATGGAAGATCACGTTTACCGTACAATTGCCGAACTATTCGGTAAGGAAGAAGGTTACGGCAAAGGTCGCGGCGGCGGCATGCATATTGCTGACTTCCGTGTTGGCCACCTTGGCGCCAATGCCATCGTGGGTGGCGGTATTCCAATCGCTACCGGTGCCGCAATGACTTGCCGTATCGATGACAAAATGCACGGCGACGTTGTCTGCTGTTTCGCTGGTGATGGCGCCTATTCAAACGGCGTTGTACTTGAAGCTCTCAACTGGGCAGCTCAGGATCAGTTCACCGGTGATATCGCCCGCACTAAATACGGCTTGCCGGTAATCTTCTGTATCGTCAACAACCACTTTGGTATGACCGGGCGTGCCGATGGCGAAGTCAACGGTGTAAAATACCTTGCTCAACGTGCTGCAGGATTCGATGACAACAACATGCACGCAGAAGTTGTAAACGGTATGGATGTCCTCGCTGTTCGCGATGCTATCACCCGTGCTAAAGCAACTATTGCCAAAGGTAAAGGCCCGGTTCTGCTCGAACTTGACACTTACCGCTATTACGGTCACAGTCTTTCTGACCCGCGTAATGAATATCGTACCCGTGACGAAGAAGGCCGCTGGAAAGAAGTTGACCCTGTTGAATCATTCCGTAAACGCCTGCTTGATTCAAAAGCTCTTACTGAAAAAGCTCTGAAAGAAATTGAGCAGAAAGTAGCTGACCGTAACGCCCGTGCTGCCCGCCGTGCCGCTGACGCTGCTGATCCGGATGCTGCTGATGTTATCAAATATATGTATGCCGATACTTCATGCGACACTGTTCCTGAAGAATACGGTAAAGTTCAGATTTATCAGGACCTTCCTGAAGTCAGACGCCGTGAAGGCATGGTCACCTATCGTGATGCTATCAAGGAAGGTATTCTTGAAGAAATGCAGCGTGATAAACGTGTTGTTCTCTTCGGGGAAGACGTTGCTGACTACGGTGGTGCTTTCAAACTTTCAAAGGGTATGCTCGAATCATTCGGTCGTGACCGTGTTTTCAATACTCCAATTTCTGAAGCCTGTATTTGTGGTACCGCAGTAGGTATGGCAATGACCGGCTACCGTCCAATCGCCGAGCTCATGTATATGGATTTTGCCCTGATGGCCTCTGACCAGATTTCTAACCAGGCTGCAAAATGGCACTACATGACAGGAGCTTCTACAAAAGTTCCAATGGTAGTTCGCTGCAGCGTCGGTGGAGGTAAAGGTTATGGCGGTCAGCATTCACAGTCACTTGAATCAATGTTTGCCCATATCCCCGGCACTTATGTAGCTTATCCTTCAAACGCTTATGACGCCAAAGGTTTGATCAAAACTGCTATCCGCGACGACAATCCGGTAGTGTTTGTTGAAGGCCAGCTCCTTTACAATGAAAAAGGCATGGTTCCTGAAGAAGAATACCTGATCCCGTTTGGACAGGCTAACATAATTCGTGAAGGTTCTGATGTTACCTTTGTTGCTTGGGGTCCGGCTGTAGCTGACGCCATCAAGGCAGCCAACATGCTTGAAGCAGAAGGCATCAGCGTTGAAATAATCGACCCGAGAACTCTGGTTCCATTCGACTGGGAAACTGTTTTCGAGTCAGTCAAGAAAACTGGACGCTGTATAGCTATCAGCCAATGCGTTGATATTGGCAGCTTCACTGGTGAAATAGTATCTCAGGTAACAGCCAACTGTTTCGATTATCTCGACGCTCCAGTCATGAAAATCGGTGCTCAGAACGGTATTGCTCCGCAGGCTCACACCCTCGAAGCCGCCTTCCTCCCGACTGCCGACCAGATGGCTGCAGCCGCCAAGGCCTTGATCTAACAGCGGCTAAACATGAAACGGAGCCGCTTCACAGCACTTCGTTTCAATAACCGGAGATTTACATAAATGGCAACTTTAGTTCCAATACCAAAACTCGGACAGTCCGAAGAGACTGTTATAATAGACTCATGGCGGGTCAATGAAGGCGACGTCATCAAAAAGAGTGATATCCTCTTCGAAGTTGAAACCGACAAAGCCGTCCTGGAAGTAGAATCTCAATTTGAGGGAACTCTTCTGAAGATTATTACCACGGCCGGCAAAGAAATTCCGGTAATGACTACAGCCTGTGTGCTCGGAGAACCCGGAGAAGAAATTCCGGTAATCGAAGCTCCCAAGGCACCGGGAAAAAAAACCGCTCCCGCTGCTCCAGCCCTTAAACCAGCTGCTGCACCGGCAGCTCCAACAGCGGCCCCTACCCAGACTCAGACCGGTCAGGCACGGTGTGAGGACGTCCCCTTCGAACCCACGTCCTCATCCGCGCCTGTCCCGGCTGTTCATACCCCCAACCCAAGCCCACGTGCCCGTAAGTATGCTCAGGACTTCCTGATCAATCTGGACAGCGTTCCCGGTACAGGCGGTGCGGTTGGACGCGTTACCGAACGCGATGTCAAAGAATATCTGGAAAATTCAGGTTATCTTGACCAAAAAATTACCCCTGCAGCCTTTAACATTGCCAAACAGGAAGAACTTGAACTGCTGGCAATCGAAGGCACTGGCGAATGTGGACGCATTACTATCGATGACGTCAGAGACGCCGTAAATGAAAAACCGCAGGAAATGAACGCAATGCGCAGAATCATAGCGCAGCGCCTCGCTGAATCCAAACAGCAGATACCACACTTCTATGTGACAGTAAGCATTGATATGACTGACCTGCTGGCAATGCGTAAGCAGCTTAAAGATGACGGCATTAACCTCAGCGTCAATGTATTTGTCGTAAAAGCAGCAGCGTTAAGCCTCAAGGAATTCCCTTATGTCAACGCAGCTCTTCAAGGTAACAGTATTGTGCGCAAGAGCAAAGTTAATGTCGGTGTCGCAGTCAGCGTCGAAAACGGTCTGGTAGTTCCAGTCGTGCGCAATACTGACAAAAAAGCGCTTGACGAAATCCATGCCGAAATCGCAGAACTGGCAGGCAAAGCCCGCGACGGCAAACTGACTCCAGACGAAATGAAAGGCAGCTCGTTTACCATTTCTAACATGGGAATGATGAATGTAGAAAGCTTTGGCGCGATCATCAACCCGGGTGAAGCTGCAATTATGGCAGTTGCCTCATGCGTACCAACACCGGTTGTCAAAGATGGTGAAATCGTTGTACGCGATATGATGAAAGTCACCCTCAGTGCTGATCACCGTGTAGTTGACGGTGCTATGGCAGCTGAATTTGTCAACGCATTCAAAGCAAAACTTGAGAATACAGAGAGCTGGAGCACTTTGATCTAGAGCTTCAGGGGAAACACATGACCGTCCTTTTGAGGGCGGTCTTTTTTTATTTCAGGTTGCATTAAACAATCTGACGCACTAGATTATAAGCAGGGTGGTTATTGTGTTTCCATAACTTGGAGGGTTATATGGATATTCTTGCCAACCAGACTGTTGGTCAGATTGTAGCCAATAATTTAAAAACGTCTAAAGTTTTTGAAGCTTATCAAATAGATTTTTGCTGTCACGGCAACATTGAACTTACTCAAGCTTGCCGCAGCAAAGGTATTGATCTCAATAGAATTCTTAGTGATCTGAACAATACCAGTCAGGTTGAAAACACAACCCAACCCAATTTCTTCAGAATTCCATTATACGAGCTGACCAAGTATATTGTTAAAGTGCATCATGAATATATGTATGAACTTATTCCTGAAATAAAACAGCACCTGCAAGTTGCCTGTGGAGCCCATGCAAAAAACCATCCTGAATTAAAAGAAGCTTTACACACCTTTACTGATTTCAAAGATATTTTCTATCGCCACCTGCGCATGGAAGAAAAAGAGTTTTTCCCATACGTCGGCGCGCTGACAAAAGCATGGGAAGGCACTGCCACTATGCCCAATCCACTCAAATACAGCCTTTCTGAATACGTTGATATACTTGAAAACGACCACCGCACTGCAAGCGAACTGATTTTAAAAGTAAAAAGCATTTGCAATAACTACCAACTGCCTGATGACGCCTGCATAACTTACAGGTTATTCATAACAGAGCTGCAGGAAATGGAAGCGGACACTCACATCCACATTACACTTGAAAACAACGTACTGCACCCTAGAGCCAAAGAACTTGAAAGAGAGCTCCACAGCTAATCTCTACTTAATAAATTCCTTGTATTTTCATCAAACTACAGTTATATTTGGCGAATCGAGAAACATTCTAAAATCGTATTTGAAAGCATATTATGAAGACAAACTATTTCTATGCCTTAACCACAGTAATTCTAGCAATATTTTACTCTGCAACAACCTCCAAAGGCGGTTCAATCACAGAAAAAGACGGCAAAACCATCATTACCATTGAAGTAGATTACCATGCCAATACGGTATCTAAAAGGCCATGGGCTCAAGCCGAGATTATAACTGTTCAGAAATTCATCAAGAAATTCCCTCAAATATTCGCACGAAAATATGCTGCTAAATATAAAACTAATCCACAAAAATATGGTAACTATAACTGGGATAACGTTGAACTAAAAATTGAAAAAGCACACTCAACCCTCTCTACACTTCCAGTTCAATTGAGACTACAGCCTTTAAAGGAAAAATCCCAGATGTCATTTACGTTTACTTTAGGTATTCTCACTACTTCATCAAAAAAGATTTTCTCTACCCGCTTGATGAATATATAAAAACGCTTAGCCCAGAGGAAATTGAGGAAAGATTCCCCAGTCAACTAAGGCCAGTTTTTTATAGAAAAGGCCCTAATGGGCAAAAACATTACTGGGCCATGCCCTTTGATGATATACTTGGCAAAATTCTTGTCTATAACAAAAAATTATTTAAAAAGAATAACATTCCATTCCCTGATGAAAACTGGACTTGGGATGACCTTTTAAAAGCAGCAAGAAAGTTGACAAACATTGAAAAAGGAACTTATGGAATAAGGCTTGGAAGGGGAAAACATGAATCATGGTTTTGGACGACATTTCTATGGTCTGCAGGCGGCGAAGTAATGGAATATAATAAAGATACTGATTCATGGAAATATGCTTTTGATACTGATGCCGCAGTAAAAGCCCTTGATTTTTATACTCGTCTTTGTGCTGAAAAATGGCATTCTGAAGGATATCCAAAAGCTATTTATGGGTTTTCATATGCAAGTTATCCAAGTGCATTTAAAAAGTGGGAATCAGGTGAAATAGGTATGATGTTTGACTATATATCAGAAAGAAATTATTCTAGCATTGATCCAACTAAATTCGGAATAGCTCCTGTTCCCAAAGGCCCGACAGGGTTGCGTGGAGGCGAACTAAACAGCCGAATGTTTGGCTTGTTTTCTCAAATAAAAGAACCTGGAGTCAGAGATGCCGCATGGGAATTTATTTACCATTATGACAATAAAGAAGCAAAAAGAATATATGTTGAAACACATTTAAAAGCAAAAAAGTTCATATCAGCAAAATATCTCAAAATGTTTAGTCATGAAAATTTAATCAAGCAAACACCTAAAGGTTGGAATAAAGTTTTGCAAATGGCATTAACATATGGAAAACTTGAACCCTATGGACAAGGTAGTCGTTACTCTTATAGGGAAATGACATTTCCTATTCAAAAAGCAAGAGAAATGGTTATCAGCGGAGAACTCGCTCCGATTGGCACAAAGAAGCGCTACAAGCAGTTAAAGAAGTTACTGACAGATGCCTGTAAGCATGCCAATGACAAATTGATCAGTAAAAAATAGTAAATTATTACTTATAAGCGGTGTATTTGCGACGATACTCTGCTGGCGTCAGGCTTTGAGAGCTTTTGAAAGAACGGTAAAAATTTTCAAGAGCGTCAAAGCCGCATTCAAAAGCTATCTCCTTTATGCTTTTTCCGCTCCCGGCAAGCAGTGATCTTGAATGCGAAAGCCGCCTGTCAACCAAATATCGGTGCGGGCTTGAATTCAAATGCTTTTTGAACAAGGTAACAAGTGCGGTTTACTTACCCCAACCTCTCTGGCTATAGCATCAATAGATATTTTCTGGACAAATTTCTTCTCAATAAGCTTAATTGCTTTACGCAGTCGCGTGGGCAAATCCGTGTTATCAGCTGGCAATGTAACAGCTCGATGAACCGTCCAGGCAAGACGACTGTAAAGGTATTGAGATAGTATATTTCGATCATAATTCTCATCATGAAAACAGGTCATAGCTTCATTCAGAAATAAATCCATTTCTTTATGATCACGCCATATACTGACTCGTGGCAACTGTCGCTTTCCATCATTTACCTGAAACCTCAGAGTGATACATCTGTAAGGAGCGTCAACAGTTGTCTTGTATATTGTTTTTTCTCCTCCAATATGCCAATACAGCCCCTTTTTTGAACTCGGATACTACACCGTTACATTCAAAAAAAAAACCTTATCTCCAGTAAGTATTTCAAAATATTCATTCCCCTCAGCAATTTCATAAGGACGAACTTTGGCATCGTCCGGGGGCACTGTAATGACATATTGAAATTAAATCTTCCAGATGGGACATATAGCTTTCCATTAAATATACCTATTATCAAAAAATAATATTTTTCATCAATTGCTGACACCAGAGCATGGAAATCTCAAGTTCACGCTCTCCAGAGTGCACCCCTAATAATTTAAATGAAGTTATAGATACCGCCGGAATTCTGGGTATAGATAAAGTTGCCTGCGGTTACGGCCCTGACAACTTTGAAACAATTGATGCCATAAAACAGACGGCAGACGAAGTCAATGCAATGCAGCAAAAACTTGCATCAGCGGGAATAGCTCTTTTTCAGCATAATCATGAATGGGAATTCAACCGCATTGACGGAAAGCTTGCTTATGAACATTATCTTAAACTTTGCCCAAGCCTAAAAATAGAGCTGGATACCTACTGGAGCGCTAACTATGAACAAGAAAACCCTGCTGAAATGCTGAGTATTTTCAAAAACCGCGCAATCCTTCTGCACATCAAAGATGGACTTTTTGAAAAAGAACGCACAATGACGGCGGTTGGCTCTGGAAAAATGAACTTTAATGAAACCCTTAAAGAAATGAATTATTATATTACTCAATGGCTCGTTGTTGAACTTGACAATTGCTAAACTGATATGTTTGAAGCCATCGAGCAAAGTTATAGTTACATGGTTTCTAAAGGATTTTCCAAAGGCAATAATTAAAAGGAGATAATTATGCCAGAATTAACCAGCATTGGCATAATCGGTTGTGGACAAATCAGTAAGGTATTTTTTGAAGGAGCAGAAAAGTTTGATGACATAAAAATTAAATCGTGTGCTGATATCAACTTCGAAGCTGCCGAAAAAAGAGCCGAAGAGTTTGGCGTACAGGCTGTCTCTGTCAAGGAAATTATCACCGATACGGAAATAGAAATAGTTGTAAATCTCACGATTCCCAAAGTGCATGCAGGGCTAGTTCTGCAAGCAGTTAACGCGGGAAAACACACTTACTCAGAAAAACCTATAGCTATCAGTTGCAATGAAGCACAAACCATCCTTAATGCGGCCAGGGGAAAAGGAGTTCGTGCAGGCTGCGCTCCAGACGCATTTCTGGGAGGAGGACATCAGGCAGCCCGTAAGGCTGGATTGGGACTCCTAGCAATATTTATGGGGTATTGGTCGGAAAGGTATTACCACACTGCTCCTGCGTTTTTCTACGACTTGGGTGGCGGTCCAATGTTTGCCTTGGGTCCATACTATATTACTGCTCTGGTTAATCTACTGGGGCCAGTCAAACGCATCAGCGGATGCGCCTTCTTCAGAAAAAATTCCGATAAATGTTCCAACCCACATTAGAATTTCATAATGGTGCGGTAATAACAGTTATAACAGGTTTTGATGTGTGGAAACATAAACATCACTGCATCGAGATTTATGGAACAGATGGAGCATTAGCCATTCCAGCCCCCAATGGTTTTGGAGAATCATTACAAATGCACCAATACTCCCGAGTGCATTGATTGCCCAATAGCTCATGGCTATACAGGTCAAAACCGAGGTATTGGAGTAGCAGATACGGCAAAAGCTATCAAAGCAAAGTGTCCACACCACGCTTCCGGAGAACTGGCCTGTCACTTTCTAGAAGTTATGGAAGCATTTGAAAAATCAAGTGATTCAGATAAAGCCATAGCTCTAAGCCAAAACCATTACCAATTGCCCTTCAGGAAGGTGCTGTAGATTAAAATTTCTATTAGAAACTCCCGAAAATATTTATCCCTTTCGGGAGCTATCATTTTTTATTTTTCCTACCTTCATCCCTTTTAAAAATTTTACCTTGAAGATATTTTCGAAATTGATATTGCGTAAAATAATCAAGATTTCTAAAAGAATATTTGATATTAAGCCTATCATCAGGATTAATTAATTTCATACATAAAGCTGGTGTTTCTATCTTGTATACAAAAGGCACCTTATTCGGATCATAAACAATATTCAAATAATCCCCACCGGACGTTCATATTCCATGATGCAAACCATAACAAGGCAAATATATAATGATTAAAATTTTACGCGTAGCTATAGCAAACAAAATGGTTGCACCTTTTCCTTTTTTGTTGATTCCATATAATTTTTTAAATAATTGTATTGAGACATAAAACATTGAAGTATAAAAAAAGCCCCGCTAAAAATGCGGGGCTTTGAACACAGATCAATTAACGCAATGTATTAGTGTTTTTCTTTAGATTCTTCTTATCAATTAACAGATAACGAAGATCAAAAGTCTTTTTCTGGTCAGCCGGAGGGGCTTCTTCAGTAAACTTAGCATCAGGATTCATTACAACAACAGCCGCAATCAGTCCACGTTCAATAGCTTTACCGAGACCTGACATATCTGCCGGGCCAACAAGAATCATTTTTGGCCGAGTAGACTCGCTCTTGCGCCATAGTCCCAGTTTGCTGGCATTACGAGGCAGACCAATCAAAGAAATTATAACATTACAAGTAGGATACTTGTCAATTGTAACATCAAAGTCAGCTGGAGTCATCAGCTCATATAGAGGCATATCCATCATCATTTCAGGAGGATTTTTCTTATCCTTAGGCTTCTTTGGCAGTTTGACTGTATCGACTTTTACAGAAACTTTTGGCCCTAAGCTACTTTTCAGTTCTTCAACCAGAGCCTGAACACGTTTGTTCTTCTGGAAATTTTGCTCTGCAATTACAAGAATTTTAGCTTTAGGCATATTCTTTTTGATAAAACTACCGACAACGAAGCCTTGAGAAGCATAATAACGATTCTCGATTTCACGGAATCGCTCAACGCCACCACCACCCAAAAGACCGGTTTTGAACATCATTGCAATACCACAAATTATTACAATAATGAGTAACGCAATAGCTAAAGGCTGAGCGTTAGGGTTGGTCTTCTGCTTCTTGGAACAAATTATCATTCCAACTAAAGCTACGAACATCACAATACCGATCAGAATTACGATTGGATCCATGTTTTCCCCCTAATGGTTAAGGTTGATATCCAGCCTAATTATATCTCAAAATATTTCTAAATGCAAACAAATTTCTAATAAAAATTGTCTAAAATGATCAAACATTTTCAATACTTACCGTTCAAAATCATTTCCAATGTAACTATACCAATAATTTTTAGACTCTTTTTAGAAATAGCATTGAGATTATCCGCACTGGTGTGCCAGAATGAATTCTGTGGACCGAAGTTAAAATCTATTATATCAATCACTGGAATTCCCAGTTTTTGAAAAGGATAATGATCATCAAGAATATCCTGATGGTATTTTCCAAAGTAGTCGCTTAGACCATGCTTTGCCGCTGCTGATGTAATATTTTTCATCATCAGGTCGGACGTTCCGCTTGGCAAAGTTACACTTAGATCTTTATCTCCGACCATATCAAGAATTATGACACCCCGACAGTTTTTATTTATACCGGCAGCAGCCATTTGTTTGGCATAATACCGACTTCCGAACAATCCATCTGTAGCACTATATTCCTCAATGCATTCTTCACCATCGAAAAAGACAAAATGCAATGAGTAATACGGCTGTATTCCAGACTGTTTGATCGCCCTTATGATTTCGAGCGCCACAGCCACCCCGGAGGCTCCATCATTAGCTCCCTGAAACTCTATATTTCCAGGCATACGCTTCGTGTCAAAATGACATCCAATAACCAGAAATTCTTTACTTCTTCCTGGTATTACTGCTTCAATATTGACAAATTTAATAGTCCCTGCAGAAGTATTTTCAGAAAATGATTGCTTTCTGCAATAAGCACTATATTTACCAGCAAGCTCGTAAATATATTCAATTTGTGAAAAATTTCCCGCAGATCCAGATGGCCTGTCACCAAAAGCAACTATTTCTCTGGCTATTTTAAAAGAGTTATTTTCATCAAATTTTGGGATAACTACATCTTTTTTTGTGCATCCAAAACCTGCGATAAAAAATAATATTAATGCAATGATGTTAAATAAATAATTTTTCATTAGAAAAAGCCGACATTGTTTAACCAGCAAATAAACCTATTGGAGTCTCTTAAATTCAGACAAACCAGTTGGTCTTGCATCCGGGAAGAACGCGGTTCCATCTGGCTTCACAAGTTTGCATGACAGGAAAATCAACAAGTTGATTTTTTCTGACTTTGTAGATCTACTTTGGAAAGCCCGACCAATAAGAGGAATCTCTCCAAGAATCGGAACTTTATCTTCAATAATACTAGTAGTATCTCTTATAATACCACCTATAACAATGGTTTCGCCATCATTAATACTTATTTGGGTATCAATAGTACGAGCTGCAATAATCGGTTTTAGAATAACTTCCTTTCTATTAAGTCCCTGTCCTCCGGCACTGTCACCACCGGTACTAACGTCATATTCATACTTTGTCCAGTCTACCAAGCTCTGAACCGTTGGATTCATGCGCATAGTAATAACACGACGGTTAACGTCCACCCTGGGAGTAACTCGCAGGATAATACCAAGCTCTTTAGGATCCGAAAATTCAGGCACCGCGCTTACATATGAAAAATACTGCGTATTTGCCTGATTTCCACCTGAAGTAGTAGTAACTTTTGCTTCGGTGTAATCGTCAGGGAAATAAACTTCACGAACCATTCGAATAGATGCTTCCTGCCCGTTCATTGTCGTAATTCGTGGAGCAGATAAAAGGTTTTTGGAGTCAGCTTGATTCAAAGCACGGATTCTAAAGTTAAAATTGAATCCATTCACAGGCCTGTTATAAACAAACAGGGTGTCTTTAGCAGGTTCAAGTGTACGGACCAAAGTATTATTAGGATTCATTTCCAGCTGCCCATTAGCAGTACCTGAACTAGTAGAACTACTACTGATGATCCAGTCAAATCCTAACTCTTTAAGGTCGTTCTGCTCAATCTCAACAAATTTAGCTTGAATCTGAACCATAGGATCTTTAGCATTCAGTTCATTCTGAATAATATTTTCAATTTTGCCAAGGTTCTCAAGAGTATTAGTAGCAATAAGTCTGCTTATACCAGAGTCATAAACCATGTCCGCACCTTTAGGGAACGTAATACCACGAGATTCAAAATGCCTGATAAGCGCTTCCTTGTCCTCCCCTCCACCTATAGCGGTAAGAGATCCTTGTTTTACAGGAAAAATCTTTGTTTCAAGATCGTCAAGCGGAATGTCCTTTGAAGCAATAACTACCGCATATTTATCAACACGGAATTTAAGCTGAGCATTCTCACACAGAAGAGATATCGCATCATAAAGGCTTTTCTTACTAAGAAGTAAGTTCACAATTGGATAGCGCCCCAAGTCTGCGTCCTCAGAGTCTTCTTCTTCATCTTCGTCAGTAGCAGAAACTTCTTCACCTGCCTGAGCTGTCTTTGCCTCTTCACCACCTTCTTTAGGGGTTACTCGTAAAAAGATGTTTACCCCTTTACCTTCCGGGTCACGATTCTGACTCTGCTCACGCAGGAAATTGATAGCAGTAGGTAACGGCAAGTCCTCAAAGTTAACCTTTGGAATGATAATGCTTTTCAGCTTCTCTTTAAGTTTATTTGTAGATACATTTTTTGTAGCAATACCCTTCAAGACTTCTTTACTACCGGAAACCGACTCTGGAACGATTGGAGTTGCATATTTCCACTCGGCCTCTGCCACTCTTTCTTTATTCATGTTATAGGATCGATGTACACCAGCCTTGTTTATTCTATAGCTGACTGAGCGCAAACCTTGAATCGCATCTGAGTTATATGGGTCCAGTAAAAGGACTTTTTCATATTTTCCTTTTGCTCTGTCAAGACGATTTTCAGCAATCAGTGCTTTGGCTTGACGCATGAGCACCTCAATATCATATTTTTGTTTTTCCAGCTCAGGAGCGATTTTATCTAACGCAACTTCTTCTTTTCTTTCAATAGCTGCTTTATAACGCTTATAGCGCTTAATATTCTTTTCTAATCTGGAGCGTGATGGTGGATAAACAGATATAGCTTTTTCAGTCAGTTTTATAGCTTTATCATAATCTTTGGCGTTTGAACTATCTTCAGCCTGCTTTGACAAATCCTGTGCCCAGTAACTGTAAGCTTTGTAAATTTGCTTTTATGGAATTTGATGAAGAATTGCGTGAAAGCAAATTCTTCAAGCTTCATTCCGCCTTCAGCAGGATAATCAAGCTGAGCAACCTTCAGACAGTCACCACCAATATCAATTGCAAGGATTTTGTTTTCTTTTGCCATACCACATCAACATTTGAAATTTTATTTTTTATCAGGTTTAATCATATCATAATAGTCATAATTAACGAAGGCCCATGGGGTTTGACTTCTTGGGACAATCAGACCTTCAAGTTTAAGAGCGCCACTGCTCACAGCGCCTCCATATTTATTAAAATATCTGGCAGCTTGAGATGGACTCATTGAACCTGATGAGGAGTAAGCGCGTCCGAGAAGACGACGACTCTTCGTGTAAAAAGCCACTCTATTTAACCTTCATCTTATTGCCGTCGCGTGCATAACGTGCAATAACTCTTGGGGGAACACATGCCATAGCTATGTGTTTTTTACCATCCATTGGAATTGACCAGTATGGTATTTTTCCAGTAAGCAGGGCTACAACTTTACGTCCCTGATAATATGCAGGTATAATGACCTCTACTTCCATTGAAATGTCATCGACCCACGTAGCAGCATTTCCCATTTTGATTTTGGGAGCATTGTAGGTGGCTTCAACTAAAAGCCAGCCTTGAAAATTTGTATCAGTCGAATTGGAGTGATTGAACACTTCATAAAGTGGAGTAGCATGGAAGCGAAGTTTAACATTTATATTTTTGAATGGACCGACTCTACCACTGCTTTGTGCACTTAAATTCTCTGCAAATCCAAAAGAAAACAATAATAACGTAAAAAGAGCCACAGTGAATCTCATCGGTCCCTCCCTGAATGCTTTCCTGTTTTAAAGACGTGCCGACAACAAACTACACTAATATCACTTTCACAAAAAATCAATCTTTTGCGATAAAAAAAATATTAAACTACAGTGAAAAAGCTAATATTAATTTAATAATTATTTGTTGTCTTTGTCTGTTTTAACCTTAGCAGCTACAGAAGCATTTGCTTTTGCTTCAACGGCCTTGGTATTGTTCGATTTCTCTACTTTGTCTATTTTCTCTACTTTTGCTGTTTCTGATTTGATATCAGCATTAATTTCTGCAACACTGCGGCCACGGCTTCTGTGTCCGACAAGCACTGCAAGTAATAATGCAAGAATAAAAAATACCGTAGTCAAAATCACAGTCAACTTTGTAAGATGACTTCCGGCATGCGCTCCAAAGACAGATTCCCCAACTCCGCCAAATGAACCACCAAAACCGCCGCCCTTAGACTGCTGAATCAGAATGAGACCGATTAGCATAAGAGCAACCACGATTACGAGTGTATATAAAACTACTGTAATAATGCCCATTCTTAAATCCTTAGATAATTTAAAAATATTATAAGATGAATAATATATACAGCCGTTACCATAAAAGTCAAATAAAAATATGATAACGGCTGACATATTTTGTTTGATTAAAAGCAATTTTATAAGATCAAAAAATTACGATAAAAAATCAATCGATATTCAGCGCAAAATTTCAATCAAAAAACAGCTTAATCATCAAGCATTTAAGCTATAGCGTTCTTGATAAGATCAGCAAAACTTTCTGCTTTCAAGCTGGCTCCGCCAATAAGGCCGCCATCAATATTTTTCTGAGCTACCAATTCAGCAGAGTTTTCAGGTTTCATACTGCCGCCGTACTGAATTCTAACAGCTTCAGCAGCATCACCAAACATATCCTTGAGCTGACAACGGATATAGTTATGAGTTTCTTCAGCCATTTCAGGAGTAGCTGTTTTGCCAGTACCAATTGCCCATACCGGCTCGTAGGCAATGACAATTCCACCTATCTGTTCGGCAGTGATATCAGCCAACCCGCCTTCTAACTGTGTAAACAGAACTTTTTCAGTTTTTCCGCCTTCACGTTCTTCCAGTGTTTCACCAATACATACGATTGGGATCAGGTTGGCGGCAAGAGCTGCTTTCAGGCGCTGATTGACAGTAACGTCAGTTTCGCCAAAGTACTGACGACGCTCACTGTGACCAATGATTGCGTATTCAACGCCAGCTTCTTTTAACATTACAGCAGAAATTTCTCCAGTAAAAGCGCCGGACTCGGCCCAGTGAATGTTTTGAGAACCAACTTTAATGTTAGAACCTGCTGCTGCTTCAACAACAGTTGAGATTGTGGTAAAAGTCGGACATACAACGATTTCAGCTTCAGTAACTTCAGAAACAAGAGGCTTAAGTTCTTCGACAAGAGCCTTGCCTTCAGAAGCAGTCTTATTCATTTTCCAGTTACCGGCGATAATAACTTTTCTGGCCATGACAGATTTCCTTTCTGGACAAGAATTTAAATATTTCCTGGATCAGTTAAATTTAAAAGTTTTTAATATAGACCAATGTAAGCTTTTTACAACCATAATTTTTCAGCTCTTTCTGCATAAAATTTTGATTTGCCTCAATAATACAGTTTACTGCTGAGTGTTTTGACTTTGACATACAACCTATTAATCAAACAGCATTACAATAATCGACAATTAAACATGTACTTATTCGCCTCAATAGCAGGAAAACTGCTCCTTCTGAGCTTTAAACACAACTCCCTTCAAAGGTTCACAAGCATATAAATCATCATAATTTCAAGCAAAATAAATAATCATATAATCCGCAAAAACATAATCATCCATCTTCGCAAAAACAAACTTCAACATTAATAATCAACATCTTACAAAAATATTAAACATAAAAAATCACGCAATAAATGCTTTTTATTAAACTTTTCTGCAAATATAGGTAAAATAATGCAACATTTAATAAATTATTCTTACAATTAACATTGAATAAATTGATACTGATATATATTATTATAACTTAATTTAATTGCGTACGTTAAGGAGACATTAATTATGGATGCCACGAGTAGAGAGAATGATACAATAGAACTGGAAGGCGTAGACAGTGACACTTATTCTCTGGATCAGCATATTGCGAAACCAAGGATAACCCAGATTAGCTGCGTCTTATGCACAATACTTGTATTGGTTTTGATCATATCAAATTTTACGGCAATGAAACTTGTCGAAGTTAAAATATTTCATTTTGGAGCAATAACATTTCCTGTAGGGCTTCTGTTTTTCCCTATGACATATATTCTTGGTGACATTATTACAGAAGTATATGGCTACATGACTGCTAGATTTATGATATGGGTTGCGTTTGGCGCTAATCTCATTTTTTGCCTGGCCTGCCTGTTTGCGACAGTATTTCCGTCATATCCAATGTGGTTTTATTCTTATGAATTCAATACAACAATCAGTTTCATGCCGAGAATTTTCCTTTTCAGCGCTATAAGCTACTTTTTTGGTGAATTCATTAATGCAATTACCTTATCAAGGCTAAAAGTGATCTTTGAAGGCAGAATGATGGGGATGCGTTTTATTTTAAGTACCTTCCTTGGTGTTTTTGCAGACTCAATCATGGCTGGACTAGGTATCTGGTTTGGAAAGTTGCCTTATAGCTCGCTCATAATGCTTATTTTCTGGCTCACTCTGTTCAAGGTTACATACGAAATAGTATTCCTGCCTATCACTTTCAAGATAGTGAATACCCTTAAGAAAGTAGAAAACATTGATGTATATTCTTATAACGAGAAATACCATATTTTCTCTTTAAAGCTATAGCATAACTACTGTATGTAATACTTCTATAATTGACAATGAAAACAGAACTGGCATTAGCAATAGGTGCAGCGCTAATAGATGCTTTGAGAGCTCAGATAAAGTTTTCAGCTAATATACTCAAAATTTCATCTGAGTTCAGAAGTGACAATCTGTACAAATTCGAAAAAATAGGAACTTCCCTTGTTCGAAATTCTCCATTTTGTTCTGCACTTGAAGCTGGGCATGGTTATTGCGGGGAACTTAGCTATGCCGGCTTGAGAGTAGCGAGATACCTGAAACTTTCACATTTATCCGGCTGGTACATTTCTGCTTTATATTTCAAAGGCGATCATTTGTTTTTGCTTATTCACGAAGGCAAACTCACGGCGATGGGATATTATGACAAAGTAGCTGATAGTTTTAAAGATTTAAATAGAAAATATAAAGGTGCAGTAATTGTAGACCCCTGGATTTATACAGCCTCCAGATTGTCTGAACACAAGCAACATCTAAAAATAGCAGAATCATATGGAGTTTTATCTTTTTACTCTGATATAATTGTTTTAGACAGCAAACAAATACCTTTTACAGGCACCCCGGTCAGAAAGCCATCCATGCATTATGAAGAGGCTTGCGTTATAGATTTTTATAAATTTCTCAGGGCAAATTCTCTGGATTACTATATAGGCTCC
Organism: Lentisphaerota bacterium; assembly: GCA_024225035.1. Taxonomy (GTDB): domain Bacteria; phylum Verrucomicrobiota; class Lentisphaeria; order Victivallales; family Victivallaceae; genus Zth2. The sequence goes on along the minus strand of JAAEMX010000008.1, from coordinate 36,860 downwards.
ACAAACTATGCAAAAGGAGCGAGTTATAGTGAAATACGAGAAGAATTCATCAACGCTTCCCAGAGGTATAAAGATTTACTCAGCTTATATTTCTTTGTTCAAAGTGTCAAGTCACATTCATCGATGTGGATAAAGTTATTTATCGATGATTCAACAAAAGTAGCAAGTATAAATAAAGTTATCGAATATCTGGCGGGCTGCAAACGCGAAGACACCATCCTGAGAAAAAAAGATCTTCAATTCATACTTATATCATTCATCAGAATATGCTTTATTCCGCAAGCCGAAAGCTACTTTCAAGAAAAAAACAAATTAGCCAGAACCAATACCGGAGAAGCACTTATTACTGAGCTTCAAAAAGTAAAATTTGACTTTGAAGACAAGAGTTTCTCTCTTGATTTTATTAGAAATAATCAGGTCAGCGCCTATGAAAAACTCTTTAATTTTGCCTATGGCTCAATGCTTGCCAAGCCAGAGGATATTTATCTTGACATGAACAAAGCATTTATCTACGCCGAAGTAGATAAACTGCACCTTACTTTGAAACCTTTGACAACATAACCCCATATTAAATTATGCTGGATTTTATTCCGGCACCACAGGCTGGTAACACAGATATTTTATCTTGAAAATCAGGGTTAGAAAAATACGCTGCAAAAGTTGCGGCAGTTGTAGTTTCAAAGTAAAAACCATCACCGGCAAGTTTCTTGGCCGCAGCGCATATTGCTTTTTCATCCGCGGTTAAAACTTCACCATCAAGCTCTCTTAACGCCTGCAGTATTAATTTACCTCTTTTGGGATCAGCAATAGCAATACCTTCCGCAAGAGTTCCTTTATTAACACATGGTTTAACCACGTCTTCTCCTGCATAAAAAGCATCATGAACTGGAGCACAATTGTGTGACTGTACAGCAATCATTTTTGGAAACTTACTTATAAGTCCTGCACTTTTCAAATCCAATAACCCATAATAACAGCCAAGAAGTAAAGTCCCATTACCGACAGGAACCCACAAATAGTCTGGCATATTACCTTTAAGCTGCTCGAATAACTCAAATACATAAGTCTTTGTGCCTTCATAAAAAAATGGATTATATACATGGCTCGCATAATAAAGCTTTTCTTCAAGAACTTTATTCAATGCAGCTTTTGCGGTATCCTCTCTAGTTCCTTCAATTTCATACACATCTGCACCGTGAACATATATTTGCTGAATTTTCTTTTTTGAGTTACCGGCAGGTACAAAAATTGAACATTTAATTCCAGCTCTGGCCGCATAGGCCGCAACTGCTATTCCGGCATTCCCGCTGCTGTCCTGGACTATCTCTTTTATTCCAAGTTTTTTGGCAGCCGCAACCAGAATACTTGCACCGCGATCCTTAAAGGATAAGGTCGGCATCATATAATCCATCTTGATTTTCAGATTGCCAAAATCAGAGCCATAATCTACAACTGGCGTCATCCCCTCCCCTAAAGTTATACCCTTCCAGGCATCTCCGAGGCAATCCAGGGGCAGAAAGTTTTTGTAACGAAACATTGACCATATTTCTCTATTTAAAAACTTCCCGGCATCAAGATTTGCATTTCTTTTTATCGAAAGGATTCCACCGCACTCGCAAGTCAACGGCATTTCTATAAATGAATATTCTTTTAAGCATTCAGAACAGTAGATAATTGTACTCATGGAGACACCTCTATTTTATCCGGATCCAGCTTGGAGACAGTCAGCTTCTCATAATTACATTGCACTTCAACAATGTAATACTCTATAAACCCACTTGTCAAGCTGCTAATGAGAACTGTCTTTATTAATTATTAAGATGAAACAATAACTTAATTTTTTAAAAATATATGGACAGTAAATACTGCTGTTTATACGTTTAAAAAGAATGAGTTTACCGTTTTTTAAACTATGGTAACATTTATATTTATATATACTTACCGCTATATAACCGTGCTTTCACTGGAAAAATTAATGATCAGGAGTATATTCTTTGTAAACTAATAATTTAATAATTGCCATATGACAGAGAGGACAAGGCAAATGAGACAAAAGCTTCTTTTGCTGGCAGCAGTTTTTTTCGGGGTAGTTGCATTTGTGCTGACTTATCATCAGATTCAAGCCGAAAAACATCGCATACAAGGACAGGCCGAACATGCTATTGTAATCAAACTTTCTAAGTCAAAAGCTGTTAATGAGGAACTGACCAGCGATGATCTTGCAAGGTTTGAGTTAAAACGCATGCGTACGCCGGGTATGGTTTACAGAGATATTCCCTGGTCAAAACGGAACATAATAATTGGCCGCAAACTTGACGTTTCTCTAGAAAGTGGACGCGTCCTCCAGTGGGATGATTTGCGCCCGGCATCACGTACCCGTTTTGGACTTAATGCCGTTTTGCGCCCCGGCTACCGCGCCATTTCCATAGCAGTTGATGCCACTTCATCAGTTACAAATTTAATTCAACCCGAGGACCATGTTGATTTAGTCGGCACCTTCCGCTTCCCGGAAATGCGTGGCGATAAAGCTCTTGACACAGTCACAATGACCATCCTGCAGAACGTCAGAGTAGTTGCTACCGGCCCTAACTGGGGCAAGAATTCACAGGGAGCCGGCTCTCGCCGCGGCTACAGCACAGTCACCCTGGAGCTTCTGCCGAAAGAAGCTGAAATGATTATATTTGCTACACAAAAAGGACGAATCTCTTTAAGTTTGCGTAACAGCGAAGACTCAAAGTTTGAAAACGATTTACAATCAGTAAATTTCAAATACCTGGAACGCAATATTCAAAAGTATAATGAAGAGCGTCAGAAGAAAATGCGTTACCGCAGGTAATCGGTAAAACAACTTTCTGTCAGCAATTGATAAACATCGGAGGAAACAATGTTTGAATTGATTATCAAGCAGCCGAATCAGGGGACGGCTCTTGGAAAACTGATTCCCGGGTCATACCTTGTCGGCTCAGGAGCAGATTGTCATATTCAATTCAACCGGCCGGAAATTTCCGGGCGTCATGCTCAATTTATAGTTAATGAAAATCATTTAACTGTGGTTGATCTCGACAGCTCTAACGGCACTTTTATTGATGATAAGCGTATCATGGCAAATGAACGCCGAGAAGCAGGAATCAATTCAACAATATCAATCGGTCAGGTCAATATTGTTGTAAAAGGGCCGGAAGTAAAAAACATTGAAATTTCTGCGGGAAAAGAACCGCCAAAACCATCTCCTGAAAAAGAAAAACACCTTAAAACCATAAGCTGTGAGCTGAAAAAGGCAAGCAAAACACAAGCTGAAACACCCGCTAAATCCGGCAAGGGGAAAATACCACTGTTGAAAATATCAGGTATTCCTGATAAGTCTCGGCCTCTTGTTCAGGAAATAAAAAAGCGAGTTCACATAGAACTGTTGAAACGCCTGAATCTGAAAAAAATGGCTCTTTCCGGAATTTCTGAGCAGGACTTGGAAGAAAAAGCTAAATCTACAATCTCCGAAATACTTTCTGAATTGACTATTCCGCTGCCTACAGGTGTAAAACTGGAGCAAGTTGAGCGGGAACTCATACAGGAAGCTATCGGCTTGGGGCCTCTTGAATACCTGACTGAACTGGACGACATCACAGAAATTATGGTTAACGGGCCTAATCACGTTTACGTAGAATCTAAAGGCACACTGTATCGCACAGATACTGCTTTTGCTGATAATGCACAGGTAATTTCTGCGATTGAACGTATTGTATCTCCACTGGGACGTCGCATAGATGAAAGTTCCCCAATGGTTGATGCCCGTTTGCCGGACGGCTCACGTGTTAATGCCATAATTCCACCTCTATCATTAGTAGGCCCTTCTATAACAATACGTAAATTCTCAAAAACTCCTTTTGAGATTTCTGACTTGATAAACTTCGGCACCATTGCACGGGAAATGGCTGAGTTTCTAGAGGCTTGCGTAAAAGTAAGAAAAAATATAATAATTTCCGGTGGTACCGGTTCCGGTAAAACTACTTTACTCAATGTATTGAGTTCATATCTGCCCAATCGTGAACGCATTATTACAATAGAAGACGCTGCCGAGCTGCAGCTGCATCAGGAACATATCGTACGGCTTGAATCAAAGCCTCCAAATATTGAAGGCAAAGGTGCTATAAGTATTCGAGACCTGGTCCGAAACTCCTTGCGCATGCGCCCTGACCGAATTGTTGTCGGTGAGTGTCGCGGAGGAGAAGCCCTGGATATGCTGCAGGCAATGAATACCGGACATGACGGCTCTCTTACCACAGTTCATGCAAATACTCCACGCGACGCTCTAGCTCGTCTAGAAACACTGGTGTTGATGGCCGGATTTGACCTACCGCTGCGTGCGATTCGCGAACAAATTGCCTCTGCAATTGACATCATAGTTCAGGTTAACCGTGAACGTGACGGTTCCCGCAAAATCACCCACATCAGTGAAATAACCAAAATGGAAGGTGATATCATTACTTTGCAGGACATCTTTGTATATAAACATGAAGGCTGGGATGAAAACAACAAGATTACTGGCAACCACCTGTCTACAGGGAACATCCCAACATTTATGGAAGACATCGAAAGAGCAAAGATTCCGTTGGATATCGCGATATTTGATAATGAGAAATGGAGCAATAATTGATGCAGATACTCAATTCACCTTTTTTACCCGGCATTTGCGCGTTCTTCGCGGTCACGCTGGCTACCATGGTGATTGTCGATTTCTTCAGCTATGCCTCAAGCCGTTATAAGGAACGTTACCTCAAAGAGGCAGCCGTTGAACTTGATGACGTGCTGCTGCAAATGCCTGCTGCCAGAATTTTTGACTTCAGTCTGGCTGCTTCTGGACTCGCAGGTTTTATAACTCTCGGAATTTACGCCTCCAGCAGCAGTGCCTTCAGTTGGCCTAAGGCTGTATTTCTAGCGGTTCTGGTAGCGTTTTTATCCTTTCCTGCACCACGCCTGATTTTAAGATTTCTACGTAAAAAGCGCCTTGATAAATTTAACGAGCAACTCGAAGATGCCCTGAATTCGATAGCAAGTTCGCTTAAAGCTGGTTTTAGCATAAACCAGGCCATCGAATCTGTAGCAGCTGAAAATAAACGACCTATTTCCGTTGAATTCCGTCTGCTGGTTCAGGAAATAAGACTTGGAGTGTCTCTCGAAAAAGCTCTTGACAACATGTGCGGTCGACTCGGAAGCGCTGATATGGAATTGGTTACGACTGCAATAATTACTGCACGTCAAACAGGCGGTGAATTAACTTCGATTCTTGAGCGGCTGTCATCCGTAATCCGCGAACGCGTTAGAATCAACAATAAATTGAGAGCCATGACAGCTCAGGGTAAGTTGCAGGCTACATTAATTGGGATTATGCCGTTTGCATTACTCTTTATGATGTGTAAAATAGTACCAGATACCATGGATCATTTTTTTGGTTCACTCATTGGAATATTTTCACTGATATTTGTGTGCGTCATGGTAATTGTTGGCGCATTAGTTATCAAAAAAATTACAACTATCGACATTTAGGAGAGTGAAAATGACCGGGGTCGGTTTTTCAACTATAACTTTTGCAGCAGCAGCATGTACTGGTGTTTCAGTCGCCTGTTTCTTGCTTATATTGCTGCAGTTTATGGAAAAAATCCAAGTTGACAAAGGCCTTGATAATGAGATGAAGAAAAGTCTGCCGGTAATGCTGCGTCTAGTTATGCCCCTGGCGCCTAACGTACGCTTCATATCCCGCATGAAATTTATTAAAAACACTTCGAAGAAAACCGCTGAACAACTGCTTATGGCCGGCTACAGCTATACGGTAAGTGCCGAGGATTTTATTTCCGGACGCATCCTTCTCGTAATACTTGGAATAATCTTCTGGGTACTGGTCACAATACAAGGACGTCCCATTATTGGACTAGTTGTACTAATGGCCTTTTACCTGTATCCTGGTGCGTGGTTAAAGAAAACCGTGCAACGCCGCCATAACAATATAATGCGCGCTTTACCTAACGTACTAGACCTGTTAACACTGTCTGTCGAAGCCGGTAAAGATTTCCTGACGTCTCTGCGTGATATTTTGGGCAGGCGAAAAATAGATGCGCTTGGCGAAGAGCTGCACAGAACTTTCAGAGAAATACAGCTCGGCAAGAAACGCTCTCAGGCCTTACGTGAAATGTCACTGCGAGTTCGTCAGCCTGATCTCACTTCCGTTTTAAATGCGATTGTTCAAGCGGAAGAGCTAGGTGTGAGTATCGGACAGCTACTTCGCATTCAAGGCGATACCCTGCGCAACAAACGTTTTTCCAGAGCCGAGAAACTGGCCAATGAAGCGCCAGTTAAAATCCTCGGCCCTGTGGTTATTTTTATATTCCCGTCAGTCTTAATTATACTGATGGTCCCAATTCTTATGCAGGCAGCCAAATATCTTGGACGCTGAAGGCTTTTTAATGATATATAATTTATCTAAAAAAATTTATTTGTCGTACAGACCGGAATTAGCAGACAGCTTTTTCAAACGCGCCCGCGGCATGATAGGACGTGATTTTAACAGCATTGGATGTGATGCGATAGTTTTCCCTCGCTGCAACACAATTCATACACTGTTCATGACCAGAAAGCTGGATATAATATTTGTCGACGACGAAAATAAAATCGTCGGGTTACGCAAAAAACTCCCTCCGTGGATACCTTTTGTCCGCTGCGGCAAAGGGAAGACCACAATAGAGCTGCCTCCAGGCACAATTGAGGCAACTCGAACAGAAATGGGAGATATCCTGAATTTACGTAGCGAAGTCGTACCAGAGCTGGCAAAACAGCTCCGTGAAAAGAAAATAATTCAATCCGTAGAGTCAATGGTTTCATTTAAAGAGAGTAAGAAATGAAAATCTTTTTCCTTAACGGCATCAGGGCCGGAGAAAGCGTCGATCTGCAAAAAGATCAAACGGCCTTGGGGCGGGAACTTGACAATGATATTAACATTCTGGCTGAAGGTGTTAGCCGTTACCATGCCAGAATTGACAGGCTTAATGAAAAAACCTGGATAATAATTGATTTGGGAAGCACCAACGGCATAAAAGTCAACAAAGAAAAAATTTCCGGCAGCAAGGTACTTCAGCCAGGCGATATTGTTGATTTGGGAGATCAGGGTTTTAAACTGGAAAGTTCAGAACAAAACACCGAAAAACCAGAAAAAGCAGCTGATTCTAATGCCGCAAAGAGTCCTTCTGTTAAGACACCAAAGGATACCAAGCAGCAGGCAACGCAAAAAGACTCCGACTCAAATAAGAAGGAAAAGAAAACTTCTGCTGATGCTATCCAGTTAACTAAGAATGACAAGCTTTCATCAGCAAAGGGTGATGCCAATAAGAAAAAAGCTGATGGGAAAGCAGATAAGAAAGACAAGGAAAAAATTATAATCCACCCTCTTTCTGAAGATGTACCTCCAGTTATACAGCCAGTCAAGAACGAAAAAGAGAGTAAGACTGAGCCTCCTGTTCAAAAAATCGTTTTTCAACCAATGTCACCTGACTCTGACAAAAAAGATTCTCCTGTCAAAAGCGATAAGCCCAAACCCAAAACTCATAAAACCATTCCCATGCCGCCAAAGGCAGATATCGATAAAAAAGATAAAACTGATGAAAAAAATATTGATACAGGAATTTCTGAATCTCTAATCAAAGGTTTGGACATTTTTAATAAAGATGGAAAAGATGCAAGCTCCTCAGAGCCTTCTGAAAAAGGCAAGAAACGCAAGCGTAGCTCAAACCTTCTATTTTATACTTCGGTAATTTGCTTTGCCGCTGTTTTTATCGCTGTATTTTATGGATACAATAAAGAAAAAAATAAAAAGTTGCCTGCATCAATTAAAAATCCTAAAAAGGCAAAACCGTTTGTCCTGTATTACACTAAAGAGAAGGCGACTAAGGACAATGTGTTCAGATTCAGTCTGCTTATTGAAATGGATAAAGCAAAATTCACAATTGATGATTTAAAGTCCCAACGTCATTTCAGCAAGACAGTTACTAAAATCAACGAAGCACAGCTTGATGACCTTAAAAAAGAAATTGCGAAAACATCATTCATGGCATTAGAACAACCCGCTCCCGGAATAGCGGCAAACTCTCTTGATGAAGTCAGATATTTGACAGTTGTAGAATGGGAAAAAACTAATACAATCGCTGTCCGCAATACTTTTGCACCTACCTCATTTGAGAGTATTGAACATGCCATCGATGACCTATCTGATTTTTACGGCATGCAGTCAATAGCCATGACTCCAGAAGAGTTAAAAAAACTGGCAGAACAGGTTTTCTACAAAGCCGAAGATTTTTATCAGAACCGCGAAGCTGCTCCGGAAAACCTTCTGAAAGCAGTTCGCCGTTATCGCCTGGTAGTAGAATATCTGGATCAGTTCTCTCCTAAACCGCGTATCTGGAATATTGCCAGAAAACGCGAACAGGAAGTTGAAACTATACGCCAGAAACGAATCAACGACTTAAAGTTCGAGTATCGCCGCTGTATGCGCTTGAAGGACCTCAAAAAATCACGTGCTATTGCATCAGAACTTATGAGATTATCTTCTGAAGATGAAAATATTTATAAAATTGCCAGAAAAGCTATTATGCAAATCGATGATAACCAACGCCAGAGGAATAAAAGATGAATAAAATCATCTATATTATATGTTTTTCATTCTGTTTATTATTATTGCCAGGATGTGGGAAAAAAGCTCCAAAAGACAAACGCGGAGAATTGCAGATTAATACGGATCCGTCAGGTGCAGAAATATTTTCTCTGAAAAACAAAAGCTATGGAGTAACTCCGAGAAAGCTGAAACCCCTTCCTAGCACCTATTTACTGAAAATAGTAAAAGATAAGTACCGACCGGTTTGGAAAAGCATCACAATGAAACCGAGGGAAAAGAAAACTGTAAATATAAAGCTTGAACCAATTACTGGATCTCTGCTGATAAAAAGCCGACCTAGTGGCGCCAAGGTAACCATTAACAAACGTGCGCTCGGTTTGACACCGCTGATTATCCCACGTTTGCCATTGGGCCCCTACACTGCCACAATCGATAAAACCGGGTATGCAGTCAGGGAGTCAAAATTTGAAATTAAAGACTCACGTCCAAAAGAAATACTTATTTCCTTGGATTCCAACATAGGTCAGTTAGTTCTGAAAAGCACTCCTTCACATGCCCGAGTTTTCATTAATGGCACACCACGGGGATACACTCCTTATAAAACAGAACTTGAGTCAGGAAAATACAAATTAATCCTGAACAAAAATGGCTTTGGAAAGGTAGAAGAAACTGTTTTGGTCAAGCGCGATAATGTTACCAGCAAAAGTTACTTCCTGCGTCAACTCCCCTGCAATGTAAATGTAAGCTCCACGCCATCAGGAGCAAAGATATATATAAACAACAAACCATATGGAACAGCTCCACTCAAAAATATCAAACTTAATGTCGGCAAATACTCTATAAGGGCAGAGCAAAAAGGTTTTGATCCATTTTCCAAAGAGTTTTACGCTACAGCAGGAAAAAATATTCAAGTGTCAATGCCTTTAATCGGCAACACTGGAGGAGCAGACGTCGTAATAAATCCTCCTGGCTCCACAGTTTATTTCAATGGGAAACGTTATTGTGTCAGCCAGCCATCAGAAACCGATGGAGTTTCAAAAGTCATCAAAATCAGGAATATTACTGCAGGGAGATACCGTATAACGGCCGCACATAAACTTGGTAAGCCCGATAAAAAGAGTGTTTATGTAACGATTCAAAAAGGTAAAATTGTCCGCACCACTCCAATCACTCTCTGGGTTCCTAACGCAGAAATGAAGTTAATCAAGCACCCCAAAATACTGGGTATTCTTTATAAAGAAAGTAAATATAAAGTACTGTTCAGCCCACAGCCCGGAATAAAAATGGAATATAAACGTTCTGAGATTCAATATCTCAACCGTCTGAAAAAAGACGAAAACGGCAATATAATTTATAAAAAATAAACCTTCAGGTCATTATGCCGTCTCAGTATATTCCAGTGAAGCAATCATTTCAAATATATAAAAGCTGTATTTTTGCGAGAAGGAAGCCTTATGAAAGGCCTTAATTTGTCCCTCTCCAGCTCTCTCCTTTCTACTATCTAGTGTATGTACAAATATTTTGAATTGCATGCATCACAGGAAAAACTTCATTTAAGATTTGCTGCCCGGCAGAAAAGTAACGCTCTTATCGTCCTTAACAAGCTCAAGCACTTTTTTCTCAATCCATGGGGGGGAACCAAAGTGCTTAAAACAAAATATTGCCAGCCCTTGATTGACAAAAATAATAAAAAGTACATTTCACTAGAACATAATTAATTTATATTAGTCTAATATTACTATAGCGGTTTAGTTACTTTATATGACTTCACTGTTTTAATAAAATTTAGTTATCTAATAAACAAAAAAGGAGGATTATATGATTCCTGATAAAATTAAGAATTACTTCGGCAATAAAACGTTTTTATTAGTCATAATCACACTTGGGTTAGTATCTTTTTCTGCAAATGCAGAAATTAATGTTGAAAAAATTGTAACTGGCTGGACAGGATCAATTACCTTTAGCTCTGATCAAGACGTGAACCTTGGAAAACAAGCACTAAAATTTGATTTAACCAGCGGAATAACAGTAAACAGTGTATGGGGGCTTGACGGCAAACTGTCCTTTTCACAAACAGGCCAAACAGTTTCAGTAAATGTAAAACAGTGGTGGCCTGAAGATTCCGATTATATTCTTACAGCTGGCAAAACTGTGACACTTTCTTTTTCATCATCTGCTGAAGACTATACCATAAGTAATATCAGAACAGGTGACAGTATTGAACAGGGAACAGTTAATTTAGCGCAGTCAAGCAGCAGCCTAACAATACCTGAAAATGCTGAAATTAAATTTACTCCTCAAGGCTCTGAAGGTTCAGAAAAGACGGTAAAATGGTCAGAAGGCAACAACGTAAGCCTGCAATATGGCACTTACTCTGTATCAGCATCAGTTAAAGTGAATGACCAGAGTGAAGTTATATCTGTATCCCCTGCTGAAATCACTCTTAATAAATCACAAGCAACAGCAAATGTTGAACTTAATTACACCAAAAACCTTAAAACTATAACCTTTACATTACCAATTTCTGCTCCTGATGGCATAACTAAAAACCTCAATGTAACAGTAAAGGACCTGGCTGACAACAGTGAAACCACAGTAGAAGTTCCATGGGACAGTCAGGCAAAACTTAGCAATGTCAAAAGCGGTCACAGCTACGCGTTTTCTGCAATTCCAGTATATTCTGGACAAATGCAATATAATTTCACTTTTACTCCTGATACAGTAAGTGTAAGCGACTCCACTTCTAGCTATAGTGTAAGCATTTCAGCAAATACAGAACCTGTAAAGCAGAATGCGGTTTATGTAACAGTAAGCGGTCTTCCTGAAGGAGAGTCAACCACACTGTCATTCACTCCTAAAGACAGCTCAATGCAAACAGTTAAAATCAGCAATGTAGTCAATGGTAAGAATGAAACCCCATATTACCTGTACTCCGGAGACTATACATTAACAGCATTACCTGTGATAGTTTCAGATATGCAATATACGGTTAACTCTCAGACCGTAAGCATACAGGAACAGGAAGACAACAACTTTACTGCAAGCTTTGCCGGAAACAAAATAACATCTTTAGTGCCAGGCTGGCCCGCATATATAGCTATGGGAGCAGTTACTGACAGCAACTATAGTCAGACATCTACTTTTGAAGGCAGACCGGTGGATGCCATTTTCAAGTATGCCGGTGATGGAGGCAACGGCGATCCTGGTAGAATTGTCTATCCTGTTTATACTAAAAATACAGTTAAACAGGCCAACCTGCTCAGCACAAATTTCAATGCAAACGTAAAACCAGTGATGGTAGTATACACAGCTGAAATGAGTGGAGGTACTAATTTCAAAGACTTGGAAAATACTGGAGAATATTCAGATTATCTGACAAAACATTTCATTAACCTGATGCTGGTTTCAGGTCTGCTTCAGTCATACAACACCACGGACAATCCATACCCCGGCTCAATAGTATTAAACGCCGACCTTCTTGGGATGGTGCAGCAGCAGAAACTCTGGACAGCTGACGGCACAGGACCTCTTAACAGTTATAACATTGATGTCAAAAATGCTCTGCAGAGAGCTATCTGGTTTATGGCAACCCAGCATAACTGGACAATTACAAGAAGTTACGGAGATCCTGTAGTAGTTAACAGTAAATCGCCTCTTGAATTAATTGAAAATATTGAAGACCTGAAAGATCAAGGTGTTTACAGTGACTGGGATATAAAATCAGGCTGGGAAGAACAGGCAAGTGAAATTCTCGCCAATGCTCCCGACACCAGCTCAATTGATACACCAAGCTTTGGCAACAGTTTCAAAGGCTGGATAGAAGCAACAAACTGGGTTATAAAAACCTATGCTCCTAATATTACTTTCGGCTGGCAATCTAATGTATGGAGTGGAAACTCTTCCAACTTTGTACACAATGACATGTCAACCACAGAAATAGTAAATAACTATTCTGCCCCTGTCGCGGACCTGTGGAATGCGCTTGGCGTTTACAACGGCACTTACAAACCTGATTTTGTTGTTTTTGACAAATACGAAATGGATGCAACTGCGGCATATGGAATTGGCTATCTGTGGAACCAGAGAGATTTAGATAATTATCTCATCTACGTAAATGGCATTAGTACTCAACTGGGAAATTCTCCTGTTATGTTATGGCAAATACCCGGCGGTCACCTTCAGACTGTAGGTGAAATTGATACAAGAGACAATCACGGATCAACAGAGCCCGATTATTTCTTTGGAAGCAGTAACCTGAAGTCTGATCTTAGTAATGTCAAAAGTTATTTCTTGAATTTAGTACTGCAGCAAGGTGCATACAACTTTAGCGGGACAGCCCAGGAATACCTTACCCGAAATGATCAAGACTGGACTATAGGAAACTTGGAAAAAGCACGAGAAAGCAAAGTCTTTTCTATCCTATGGGGAGGTGGACAAACCACAAGCGTAGGCACTTTCCCAACAGATGACGGCGGATGGCTTGCTCAGAAAATTATTAATTATTACAAAAGCCCCACTTTCCTTAAAAAGTAATAAAGTTAAACAAACTCTATTTATAAAAAAATGCCGCCCTTGAAGAAGAGCGGCATTTTTTATTTAAATCAATATGCTTTATAACTGAATTTATTAAGACAAAAGTCAGCAATGAAAAAAGCAGCTTTAAAACTGCCGTAAACTTGAAACTCTATAAGACGAACTTTTTACTCCATCCGGTATGTATAGGATAAATATTTTTGCCATCTAACGCATGATATAACTTGGCAAAGCCATTTATTCCAGTACAATGTCCCAGATAGAGTTCACAGTCGGGACGGCTTCTGAAAAACTTTGCCGTATTCTCTATTTCTTCATCAGTAGCTTTATAAAGGTGACTACCTCCAAGAATATGAGTTACCGGTTTATCACTTAGTGTTTCTGCCTTCTCAACAATTTTAGGCAAACCGCAATGTGAGCACCCAACAATCAGAAAATTACCTTTTGTGCCTTCAAGCAACAATGATATTTCATCGACAAAACAATCAGGCTGATCATTTCCACAACAATCTTCAGTGAAAAAATTCCAGTTTGGCGGCAATTCCTTTCTGCCGTCTGTGTTGAAAATAAAAGCACCACCATAAGCTAAAGCCGTCTTTTCATACCAGACAACTCTACCGTTTTCATTTGCCTCGGCAATAGCACGTCGAGTTTTACTGTCAAGTCCGATGTAACGCAATACGCCAGTTGAATTCGAAAATTTTTGCGCAAAAGCTTCGCGATGCAGCACCAGACTGGCGTTAACACATTCGCGTAAAGCCCTCCTTATCCCATTTGAATGGTCATAGTGTCCATGACTCAGGATAATGCAGTCCACACCAAACAACTCAATTCCAAGCCGCCTTGCATTTCTGGCGAATAAACTGCCTAGTCCCGTATCAAACAAAAAGTTTCGATTTTCGGTCTCAATAATCGCCGAAAATCCCAATTCACCCCGTAGATTACCCATTCCTGCTGTATTATCAGCTAAAACAGTAATATTCAACCTATACCTCGCTTTACAACAGAATACATCAGTTAAAAAATCAATGCTAATTTATGTACACAAATGCAGCCCGAATTTCTCAAATTGGAAAATCAGACTAGATCAGCATGCATTATTTTTTACGGAAAACAATTCTGCCTTTTTCCAAGTCGTAAGGAGACATTTCCAATACAACTGAGTCGCCAGGCAGGATACGGATAAAGTTGAGGCGCATTTTACCGCTAATGTGAGCAGTTACCTTGTGTCCGTTTTCCAATTCCACTATAAACATTGTGTTAGGAAGAAGTTCTTTAACAACGCCTTCTAGTTTTATAGCTTCGTTTTTAGATGAACCGCCATTGTTTGTGGCTTTATTTTCTGCTGTTTTGTTGTCGTTTTTGGCTTTTTTTCTTATTGTGCCCACGTTAGAATCTCCGGTTCGTTATCAGTTATAAGTACCATATGCTCGAAGTGAGCAGACAATCTACCATCAAGAGTCCGCACTGTCCAGTGGTCAGACTCAGTGAATACTTTATAAGTTCCCAAATTGAGCATTGGCTCAATCGCAAGAATCATGCCTGGACGCAGTCTGGGACCGCGATAGCTGCAGACAAAATTGGGAACTTCAGGGGGTTCGTGCAGCTGAATACCGCAGCCATGTCCGACATATTCGCGAACAACGCTAAGGTCAGCTTTTTTCGCAACTTTTTCAACAGCCGCACTGATATCCCGAATAAAATTACCTTTAACAGCTTTTGTAATCCCAGTCATAAGAGATTTTTCGGTAAACTTCAAAAGCCGCTCGGTGTCTTTGTCAATATTTTCTTTAAGTGGGAAAGTGACAGCTGTATCTCCGATACCGCCATCTATTTCGACACCAATATCAATACTGACAATATCATTTTCATCAAGAATACGATCAGGACGTCCAATCCCATGAACAACTTCGTCATTGACAGAAATACAAACATTTCCGGGGAACCCTCGGTATCCCAGAAAAGCGCTGTTACCACCGGTATCAGCAATTAGTTTTCCCGCCAGTTGGTCGAGTTCAAAAGTCGACATTCCGGCTCGCGCCAGCTGTTTAAGCTGGTCGCGAACGTATGCGGTTGTTTGAGCCGCGTAACGAATACGCGGAATTTCTTCTTCAGTATGAATAACGTAATCTTTTTTGGCAAACATTAGGCCAATTCCTTTTCCAATTCCTGGAAAACCAGCTCCTTCTGAGTTTCAGTAATGGCCAGAAGCAGTCCCTTCCCAGCGTAATAATCTATTAGAGGTCGAGTGTTATCGTAAAAAACACGTAACCTTTCCTTAGCCGTTTCCAGAGAGTCATCAGGACGTTGGAACAGCCCTCCACCACACTTATCACATTCATTTTCAGATTTTGGCGGGTGGAAAATGCGATTAAAAATCTCTCCACAGTCTTTACAGGAAATACGAGCAGTAAGACGTTTCAGAATCAGTTCATCCTCAACATCAAAGAAAACAACACTATCAAGCGAGCGCCCGATATCCTGCAGTGCCTGCTCAAGCAGGTCTGCCTGATTTACCGTACGCGGGAATCCGTCTAGAATAAAGCCTTTATCGCAGTCGTCTTTAGCCAGTCGGTCTCTGACCATTCCGGCAACGATGTTGTCAGGCACAAGTTCGCCTTTCTCCATCAGAGCTGCGGCTTGTTTGCCCAATTCTGTACCGTTCTTGATTTCGCTTCGAAGAATATCACCAGTAGAGATATGTACCAGTGGGTATTTTTCTAAAAGCAATGCTGAAAAAGTGCCTTTTCCTGCTCCAGGTGCTCCAAGAAATATAAGGTTTTTCTTGTTAATCATGATTTCCCTCGCATATTTGATTTATCTACTCTTCTTAAGATACTCCATCAATTCAGCCGGGGTATATTCGCACTGTTCTCCAGTTTTCATTTCACGCCCGACGATAATTCCTCTAGCAAGTTCATCATCTCCACAAATCACTGTAAAACTTGAATTCAAGCGATTGGCGGCGCGCATTTGTGCTTTCATGCTTTTATTCTCAACTTCAGCCAACACGGCAATCCCAGCACAGCGTAAGTCGTTAGCGAGCTTCATATTAAACATTCTGGCCTCGTCTCCCATACTTACAAGGAAGACTGGTCCCGGTCCTATTTCCGGGGCTTTAGCCTGAAGTGCTTCCTGCACCATCAGCAGACGTTCCATTCCGGCAGCAAAGCCAACACCTTGCACCGGTTTTTTATTCTGCGGCAGGAAAAGTTCGTAACGACCACCTCCGGCTATAGCATTTTGAGCGCCAAGACCGGGATGAATCACTTCATATACTGTATGTGCGTAGTAATCAAGGCCACGCACTAATTGTCGATCTACTTCGAAGTCAACGCCAAAAGAATCAAGGATCTTGCATACACGGTCAAAGTACTCCCTTGATTCAGAAGTATAAAGACTAACATAATCAGGAGCTCCTGCCACAATTTCACAACAGGCTTTCTGTTTACAGTCCAATATACGCCAGACATTACGGCTGACACGCTCCTGACAGTCGTCACACATTTCACCAATATGCTGTTCAAAATATTTCCGCAGCGTTTCTTCAGCCGGCTTGCGGTCAGCAGCAACGCCGCGAGTGTTAACCAGTAGTTTAGCTCCAGAAATATCGAGCTCTTCAAGATACTGAATCAACATCGCCATATTTTCAGCATCAAGTTCAGGTGCTACTCGTCCGACATTTTCCACTCCAATCTGGTGAAACTGACGCCGACGTCCTGCAGCAGGACGTTCACCTCTGAACATTGGTCCAATATAAAAAACCCTTTTTTCATTACCGTTCATTACGTCGGTATTGAGCAAGGCACGCATGACTCCAGCGGTTCCCTCCGGACGCAGGGTCAGGCTACGACCGCCGCGATCCTCAAAGGTATACATCTCCTTCTGGACCACTTCGGTTTCATTACCGATACCTTTGGTAAAAACTTCGGTGTACTCAAAAACTGGAGTACGCAGTTCACCATATCCGTAAAGCGGAAATACTCTACGGGCAGTATCTTCCAAACGACGCCACCAAGGTGTTTCTTCCGGGAAAATATCCGCGGTTCCCGGCGGCGGAGAAAATTTAGCCATAATTCAATTACCTCGTATTTCTGGCTGCGATATAAAGCAAAAAAGCGCCAGGCGTAAACGCTAGGCGCAATATATAAGCTTAAATCAAATGCTTAAACATAAAGACTTATAGGTCTTTTGGGTTAAGCTTTTCAACTTCTTCTTTAAGTTCTTTTCCGGCGCGGAATTTAACAACGGCGCGCTCAGGAATAACAACTTCATTCTGCGGTTGATTAGGATTACGTCCTTTACGGCTCTTACGAACTTTTACTTCAAAAACACCAAAGTTTCTTAGTTCAATAGTGTTGCCTTTGGCAAGCTCATCGGCTATGTAATCAAGAGTTTTCTGGACAACTACAGCAACGTTATTTTGAATAAGTCCAGCTTCTTTGGAAATCTTAACAACAAGATCACGCTTTGTCATTTTATAATCCTTTTTAAATTTTCAACTTTTTGATGTAAATAATGTAAAAAATGTATATTAATCATCTAAACTCAATATCTCCATAACATTAACCTGTTTGTGCTTCTAGTCAAAGGATAATGCAATTTTTTTGAAAGAAATTTTCATAATTTAAAGATTAATTGAAGGCTTAGATAGACATTGTAATATTTTTCAACTTAATTTTACTGGGGCTCAAGCCTTTTCATCAGGCATAAGTCTTACGATATCCAAAAGGTTGCGCAAACGATAACGAGCAGGATTATTAGCATTAACAACAGGCATAATTCCATTCCTCCGGTAAGTACGGCGCGAATCTTTAATAAATACTTTCCCCTCTTGAACCCCTATATAGGTATATCCGTGATTTGCCACCAAAATCCGAATAAGCATTACTTCAAACATAACTTCTACTTCACCAGGTAGCGTACCGTAACGATCTTCAATTTCATCCTGAAAAGCCTCTAATTCTTCCTCGGAAGTAAAAGCACTAATTCTACGGTAAGCGTCAACCCTGAGTCTTTGAGATGGCACGTAATCAGGTGGAAATCCAGCAGCCAGCATTCCTTCAGGAGCTTCATGAGCAAAATGCAGAAAGTCAATATTAACGTCAACTTCAGGCAAAAACTTCTGAGGCAATCCCTGCATACGACTGACCTCAGAGCGCAGCAATTGACAATACAGATCAAAACCGACAGCGTTAACATGACCACTTTGTTGAGCACCAAGCAGATTGCCGGCTCCACGAATTTCAAGGTCACGCAAGGCAAGCCTGAATCCAGCACCCAAATGCGTATAACGCCTGATAGCACTCAGCCTTTTGCGCGCGTCAGAACTGATAATATTGCTTTTCGGCATGAGAAGATAAGCATAGGCCTGTCTGCTCCAGCGACCGACTCTACCTCTAAGCTGATAAAGTTCAGCCAAACCAAAGCGGTCTGCGCGTTCTATTATTATAGTATTCGCATTAGGTATATCTAAACCGGACTCAATAATTGTTGTACACATCAAAACATCAATATCACCTCTTAGAAATTCAGCCATCACCAGCTCCAAATCCCCCTCAGGCATTTGGCCGTGACCAACCCCGAATTTTACTTCAGGCATCAGCTTCATTAATTTTTCGGCCATATCATTGATACTCTTGACCCGATTATGAATAAAGAATACCTGCCCGCCACGCTTCACCTCATTACGGATTGCCTCGGAGATGAACTTGTCATCATATTGCGCTATAATCGTCTTAACCGGAAGGCGAAGTCCGGGGGCTGTCATTATCGTACTTAAATCACGAGCTCCAGCCATTGCCATATATAATGTTCTGGGGATTGGAGTAGCGGACATAGTCAATACATCCACAGAAGTCCTGAAACGTTTAATTTTTTCTTTATGCTTGACCCCAAAGCGTTGTTCTTCGTCAATAACGACCAATCCCAGCTGCTTAAAGTGAACATCATCCTGAAAAAGTCGATGAGTCCCGATTATTATGTCAATACCACCGCTTTCAACATTGCTGATGATCTCAGATTGCTGCTGACGGGAACGAAACCTCGATATCATCTCTATAGTATATGGATACTCAGCAAAGCGCTCCTTGAAACTATAGTAATGCTGCTGAGCCAAAACCGTAGTTGGAACCAGTATTGCAACCTGATACCCCGCACTAACCGCCTTGAAAGCTGTTCTTATTGCGACCTCGGTTTTACCATAACCAACATCTCCACACAAAAGCCTGTCCATTGGTCGAAGCGCACACATGTCCTGCTTAACCTCTACAACGGCTTTAGCCTGATCAGGTGTATCCTGAAAAGGAAATGCGTCTTCAAAGATTCGCTGCTCTAGATCATCTGCAGGGTACGCTATTCCTTCACTTGCATTACGCACCGCCTGAAATCGTAACAGCTCGGCAGCAAAGTCACGTACAGCACGGGCTGTTCCAGCTTTTGCCGCCAACCACCTCTTATCACCAAGTTTGTGCAATTTAACTGTCGCCTGAGCACCAATATAACGGTTAACCATAGAAGCTTGATAAAGCGGAACATAAAGCTGTGCGTTATCACGGTATTCAAGCACCATGACCTCACGCTTAACACCACGAAGTTCCATTTCCTTTATACCTTTAAACATACCAATCCCGTGAATCAGGTGGACGGCATAATCTCCTTCATCAAGGTCAGCACATGCAGCCACCTCCTGCTCCGCCATACTGCGCTGCTCTCTGGCGGCCGGCGGAAGTATTGATTTCTTCCTGAAGTAATTAGCAGTAAAAAGCTCACGCTCGGAAAGGTAAACAATTTTATCACTTGGAAACAGAATACCAACAGGCAGCTTACCAGTTGACACAGTCACACTGTCAGAAGCAACCCCATGTTCCTCACACCAGGCAGTAATGTGCCCCTCAGCTCCGGAATCATTTCCCAGCAGGAAAACATCATATCCAGTGTCAATCCATTGTTTAAGCTGCTCGGCGATTAACTGGCGCAATAACTCCATTCCGCCTTCGGCTGCTTCTACCGGCAAGCTTTTCTTCAAGTGAGAAGCGGCAGGAAAACATTCCGCAGGTGAAGTTTTTCCGGAAACTGTTTCCCCGGGTTCCATAAAGCGCATGACCTCAGCTTTTCTACCGGTCAAGATTTCCTGAAAGCGCTCATATTCATCCTCACCTGAAAATTTCTTTAAATGCTCTATACAGGCATCCTGATAAATTACTAAAACAGAGGAATATTTATCCTTGACAAAAGCAAATAAATCAACGCCCTCCTCTTCGTCGCCCAAACCGCCACGTCCTATAATCATGTATTCATCAATATTGCCTGTAGAACGTTGTGTTTCCGGGTCAAAACTGCGAATAGAGTCGACTTCGTCGCCCCAGAATTCAATCCTGACAGGGAAGTTATGAGCCGGAGAGTAAATATCAATAATACCGCCGCGCCTGGAAAATTCACACTCTACATTGACTTCAAATTCATCATCATAATCCAGCTCGACAAGCTTTTCCAGCAAGCCGTTAAATGAGATACTTTCACCACGCCGTAAAATCAACTGACTGGCTTTTACTTTTTCAGGAGCAGGCACCATCGATAATAACGAAGCAGCACTACCTATAATCAAATCAAAATCTTCGGACAGAATACGATGCAGTGCGCGAGCTCTCTGAGCCTCGTTTCCAGGCATAAAAGTCTGTCCGTCATGAGTCTCCGGGAGATACAACCAGCGCAAAGGCAAATCAAGCTCTTCCAGCCAGGCTGCCATATCCGCCTGCAAACGATCTGCCTGGGTCAGCATTGGGAGGATGGCAAGAAGCGGTCCATGCCCGGAACAGGTATAGCGTAAAACTTGAGGGACAAGGGCTTCTTCATAGACATTTTCCACGATATTCGGAAAATGTTCAGCCGATGTCAACCAATTTTTTATTTTTTTTTGCCAATCCATGCCTTTACCACTTGAAATTAGGCCCCTCACTATGTATAGTAATTCTTTTGTGACGGTTTATCTATTCCGTTTATCTAGAGGAGCATTTTGAACAATCTTTATAGGTTTGTTGTCTTAACTGCAATGTTTTAGTGACATAGGTTAAGACTTTACAGGAAAATTAAAAAATAGCAAGTTCAATTACAGTTTGTACCTAAAGGTTACTGACAAAAACAATTTATAATTATAAATATTTATTATCATGGCAGAGAGTAAGACTAAGAAAAAAACTACAACTGAAGAAAGCCCGAAGGTAAAGGCGGCTGCGAAAGGTGCGAAAGCATCCAAAACCAGCAAAACTACAGCAGTTAAAAAAACAACTGTAGCTGCGGCTTCCGTGAGCGCTAAAGCTTCCAAGACAGAAACTGCCAAAACTACAACAGCCGGCAAAGCTCGAAAAGCTCCTGCTCCTAAGGTCAGAAAAAAAGAATCTATTTCTGAAAAGAAACTCAAGATTCCAAAGACCAAAAAAGAGAAAGATAGAGCTCGTCAGCAAGCGCTGGACTCCAAAGTTAGCAGTGGCTCCAAAAATGACACTATGAAAGTGTACATGCAGGACATTGGCCAAATCTCTCTTGTCAGCAAGAAAGAAGAAGTCGAGCTAGCTGCTGCTATTCATGGTGATGACAACTACGCACATGACACAGCAAGAGCCACACTCATTCAGGCCAACCTGCGTCTTGTTGTGAAGATTGCCCATGACTTTAAGGGCTTGGGACTTCCACTGCTGGACCTGATTTCTGAAGGAAATATTGGTCTAATGCGCGCTGTTGAAAAGTTTGACCCGGCCAAAGGTGCTAAATTCAGTTCATACGCCGCATGGTGGATTAAACAGTCAATGCGCCGTGCTTTGGCCAACCAAAGCCGGACTATCCGTATTCCTGTTCAGTCCGCTGGCAAAATTAATAAGATAAAATCTGTCCGCATGAAACTGGCAGAAGAATTCGGCCGCGAACCAACAGATGCCGAAATCGCTGAAAATCTTGATTTCAGCGAACGTACAGTTGCCGGACTGCGCTTAGCAGACCTGCGGACATTCTCACTTCACGACCCTATTCAGCAAGGCGAAGATGGCGAGTTCCAGGATATAATTCCTGACCGTCGCGCCATGACTCCAGACCAGATCCTCGGTGATGTCGAATCAGTTGACCGCCTGATGGACCTGCTGGAAGAACTGGATGACCGTGAAAAAATGATATTAAAAATGCGTTTCGGGCTTGATGGCAATCGCGCCAGAACTCTTGAAGAAGTCAGCCAGGAAATAGGCAGAACCCGTGAACGTGTTAGACAGATTCAAAATCAGGCACTAACTAAACTTAAGTCAATGCTGGCTGACGAAGCCGGTTTTGCAAGTGACTGATTTATATTCCGCTTAAATAATATTATAACCCTGCAACTTTTATGAAGGGGGTGAATTAGATATGGCAACAGAAGTACGCGTCAAAAAAGGCGAGGCTATCGACCGCGCACTGCGTCGTCTAAAGAAGAAACTCGATAAAGAGGGAACTCTGAAAGACCTGCGCAATCGCCGTCACTACGAAAAGCCGAGCGAAGTTAAGCGTAAAAAACGCAATAAACGCCGCTAAGCAGCGACGATTTCGTAGATATTTAAGCGTCTTAATTTTTAAGACGCTTTTTTTTTTATTTCCAAGGACTATATTGAACAGGTAAATTTTTGATTTGTAAACACATTAGACGGGGTTTTAATGTCCAACAAGAAAATTGATAAAGAACTCGTCACCATCCCGCGTAAATTCGGAATTATGCCGGTGCTGGATTACTATATATTCAGGGAGTTTATGATATACCTGAGCATCTTGCTGCTCGTATTTGTAACTCTGTTTATACTGGGAGACGTTTTTAATGACCTCGGTGATTTTCTGAAGCACAACTCAGGAATCCGTTCACTCATGGGCTACCTGTTACTTAAGCTGCCGGGCAACATTCGCTTTGTTCTGCCTATTTCGGTACTGCTGGGCTGCATGTGGACCATGGCTATGTTCGGAAAGAACATGGAAGTTACCGCTATGCGTGCATCCGGGATTTCTCTCTTTCGCTGTGGCGGATCAATTTTCATAGTTGGCCTGATTGTTACAATGATCAACATATGGTTTAATGAAGGCCTGGTACCTTATACCGAACGAGAAGCTGAAATCCTGAAACTGGCCACAACCAAAAATAAAGGCGAAACTCTCGACTTTCAGAAAATGCTCACCTATCGCAGCCCCGATAAGCGAAGAACCTGGCTGTTTAGAACATTTAATGTCGATGGCAAACAAGAATACATAACTCTGAAAAACTATCGTCCTGACGAGACTTTACAGTGGGATGTCAATGCAAGATCAGCTACATATGACCCGAAAAAGGGATGGACATTTTCACATGTTATATATACTCCTTACAGTAAGGACGGCTTGATGCCCAAAAGCTCTCAAAGCTACAAGGAAATGGTAAAAAGCACGTCAGATATAGGGGAGACTCCAGAAGACATCATGAATGCAGTCAAAAGTGAGGAAGAATTACCTACCTGGGTTCTTTGGAATATTGTATCCAAAACTAAAAATATGGCAGCAAGAATTAAAGCTATATACATGTCGCTTTTCTATTATCGCCTTGCTTTTCCATGGTCCTGTTTTCTCGCGGTTTTTCTTGGAATTCCATTAGCTACCAAAAATGAACGCTCGGGAATAGCCATGGCAGTTATTAGCGCGGTAGGGCTTATTATAACCTATATTGTGATTTCACAAATATTCCTTTTCATGGGCAAAAAAGGCTTTCTACCTCCAATAGTTGCCGGTTTGCTACCGACTCTTGCGTTTATTGGCTTTGGCTGGTATAGTGTAGCGAAGAACCGGAATTGACCTTTTTTGAGGAGACTGAAAGCAAATAATGGCTCGCAAGAAAAAGAAAAAGAAAGATCCGGTATTTGAAGGAATTGCATGGCTGGTAATTTTACCAGTGTTATTAGCAAATATATATGCAGGAATAAAGATTGCACAAGTAGCCAAAAAACTGGAATTGCCGCTATACGGAACTTTAGACAGCGGCCCGTCACAATTATCCTTGCTGTTATTGGCAAATTGTGTAGTCATCTCCCTGCTGGCGGTCATTAAAATTAAATAGAGAGGTTCTTCTCAATGAGCACAAATAAACTTTTCAATACTGATGAACAGCGTGAAATACTGCGCTTCATCCGTGATATGATAAACGCCAAGTTTGACAATTCCATTTCTCCTGAAATATCAGCAATGGACGGCAAGCTTGAAGATAATATGTCCTGTTTTGTAACGCTGCATTCAGCAAACGGCATGCTGAGAGGCTGCATAGGCAATATAGCTCCATTTGAACCTCTGGCTGAAAATCTGGCTAGAAATGCGGTTAACGCCGCATTCAGTGATCCGCGTTTTCCGCCTGTAGCAATAGACGAGATCGGTGAGCTTGAAATTGAAGTTTCCATACTTACTCCTATGTGTCCTATTCCAAGCTATAAGGATTTCGAAGTTGGCAAGCACGGCATAGTGCTTCGCTGCAACACAAGGTCAGCGGTCTTTCTGCCGCAAGTAGCGCCTGAACAAGGCTGGGATGCGGAAACAACCCTCACTCATCTTAGCATAAAGGCAGGACTTGCTCCTGAAGCTTGGAAATCACCGGAAGCCGAATTTGAAGTATTTGAAGCCTTTGTCTTTTCAGAAAAAGATTTCTCTTAAGTTTATTCTCTTTAAATCAGCATATTAAAAATACTAAAACCATGACTTAGGGCCACTGAATTATGCTTATAAAACTTAACAATTTAATGATAAGAGCTTACCTGATTCCTTCAGAAAGCACTAGTATTGACCTGAATTTGAAAAACTACATCGCCAGCCATCTCGAATTGCCTTCTGAAAATATACTAAGCTATGAAATTCTCAGTAAAAGCACAGATTCAAGACGCGGTGCTCCAGCACTTATTTACTCACTGGCAATAAGGCTTGCAGACAACGAAGCAACCAAACATTTCAGCAAATACGACCTGGCTGAAGACGAGCTGCGCAATATATTGAAACCGGAATTAAAAATACCTAAAGCCCCAGCCGGGCTTAAAAATCCTGTTATCGTAGGATCCGGGCCTTCCGGACTTTTTGCAGCATTACTACTGGCAAGAGCTGGATGTGAACCAGTTATTCTTGACCAGGGATACGATGTTGATCGACGAACAGCTGACATTGAAGACTTTCATAAAACCCGTAAGCTCAACCCGGACAGCAACTATCTTATAGGAGAAGGAGGCGCGGGAACGTTCTCTGACGGTAAACTTTACACTCGCACACGTGACCCAAGAAGCCGTTATATTTTAAACATAATGATTGCTGCGGGCGCTCCGAAAGAAATTGCTTACCTCAAACGCCCTCACATTGGATCTGATATTCTACCTGTAATGGTGCGCAATATTCGAGAAGAAATTGAAAGCACTGGAGGTAAATTTGTGTTTGGAGTTAAAGTTGAAAAGCTGTTAATGAAAGACGACAAATGTCAAGGTGTTGTTACCTGCAGCGGCGAGTCAATCGAAGCTCCCGTAGTTCTTGTCGCCCACGGCCTGAGCGGTCGTCAACTGACAGATAAAATGATTGAGCAAGGCGTTGACTTTAAAATAAAGGGCTTCCAAATTGGCTGCCGTATTGAACACCCACAACAATTTATCGATGAAAATCAATACCGCATAAAACATCGTCCAAGCTGGCTTGGCCCTGCTGAATACCATTTATCTAACAGGCCTCATATGAATTGCGGAGTTGCTGGCGTCACCTCTTTCTGCATGTGTCCTGGCGGTGAAATTGTTGCGTCAACTGCCACACCAGGCCAACTTTCGACCAATGGAATGAGCCGTTATGCCCGTTCCGGTAAATTTGCAAATTCCTGTTTGATTGTCAACCAGTCACCTGAGCAATTCCCTTCTCATCTTAAAGCATATAAATTTTTGAAGGAAATCGAGCAAAAGGCCTTTAAACTTGGCGGCGGTGATTTTACTGCCCCTGCCCAGGATGCCAGAGCTTTTGTAAAAGGTAAACTTTGCCTGAAAAATACTGAAAGCAGTTATCAGTTCGGCCTGACCCCTGCCCGTCTGGATCACTTGCTGCCACAACGCACAACCGAAGCAATGAGCGCCGCTATGCGACGCTTTGATCATAAGTTCCACGGCTTTCTGAAGTTCGGAAAACTTGTCGGGATTGAGACTTTTATTTCAAGCCCTGTTCGCTTCCTGCGCAACCCTGAAACGCTTGAAAGTTCAGTAAATCAGTTGTATGTTGCTGGCGAAGGTGCGGGGTTTGCTGGAGGTATTCTATCTGCAGCTGCCGATGGAGTAAAAATCGCTGAAAAAATGCTGGAAGCCACTTATTAATAATATTTAACACAAATATTGCATTGCTATGGACGACTGGATAGATATACAACGTGATGAAAAACACATCAATCGCGAACGGAAAAAAGCCCGTGAAATGCGCAAAATCGAATGGTGGCGACAAAAGCTGCAAGCCGGTATTTGCCATTATTGCGGCAAAAAGTTTCCTGCAGGCGAGTTGACGATGGATCATGTTGTACCTGTCGCCCGTGGCGGTCGCAGCAATAAAGGCAACATTGTTGCCTGCTGTAAAGAGTGCAACAACGACAAGAAGTATCTAACTCCTGCTGAGATGTTAATGAAACGTCTTGAGCAGGAAGAAAAGTAGATACAAGCCGTCAATCAAGCAATCTCCTTTCACATATTAACCCTGCGATACTTACATAAATTGTATTAATATATTAGCAAATCAGGGTTTACTATTTTAGCAAAAAAAGTATATTAAAGGTTTGACCTTTTATTATATGGTGAACAGATGTTTTTATACAGGAAAATTAGAAGCTTTTTTTTAAGCCCCAGATTCATGGAATCAGGCGGCTATTATGAGATATGGAAAGTCGCTTACCCTCTGATAATCATGAGTGCAAGCCTGACTATCATGCAGTTTGTAGACCGGGCTTTTCTCGCCTCAAACTCTACGGAAGATGTTGCTGCCGCTATGCCTGCAGGAACCTTATATTTCACTTCATTCTGTTTTTTCATGGTTACTACAAACTTTACCAGCGCTATTGTAGCGCAGTTTTTTGGTGCCAACGACATGAAGTCGTGTGTAAAAGCAGCCTGGAACGGCTTTTATTTTGCCATATTCGCAGCCTTGATGATTGTCTTCATATTGCCGATTACAGGCTCGATAGCCATAAACCTGGGCAATCATCCACCTGAAATTCTAGCCAGAGAACATGAGTACTACAAGTCTCTAATCCCAAGTGGCGCATTTATGTGTATGGGGTCAGCATTTTTTGCATTCTTCTCAGGCCGAGGAAAAACTGTTTTCATAGCTACTGTAAACTCGCTGGCCTGTTGTCTGAATATTTTTCTAGACTACATATTTATTTTTGGAAAACTTGGCTTACCGCCTCTTGGTATATGGGGTGCCGGTGCTGCTACATCCCTGTCAACTATGTTTTCATTTGGATGTGCGATTACGTTGTTTCTCTGCACGGATCAGGAAACTTTACCTACCCGAAAACATCGTCGATTCAAATTTGAGTATATTCAAAAACTTTTCAGCTTCGGAACTCCTGCCGGAATGCAGGTGTTTTTTGATGTTGGCGCCTTTACTCTGGTTACTTTTCTTATAGGCAACCTCAGCAAAGAAGCATTAGCTGCAACAACGATAGCTTTGTCTATCAACCAGCTTAGCTTCCTGCCACTGCTGGGTTTTGCCGATGCAACTTCTATTATCTGTGGACAGTTCATTGGGCGCGGCAGGCACGATACTGCCATGCAAGTGGCATACCGAGCATGGCGAATGGCAACTATTTATATGATTGGCATGGCATCGCTTTATCTGTTCCTTCCCATAACCTTAATAAATATTTTCAGTCCCACCGCCACAAGTAATATTGATTTTAATACTATTTTAAAGAGTGGACAGATAATCCTTGCACTCGCAGCGTTGTTCAACTTATTTGACGCGACAAAATTTGTTTTCATGGGCGCTTTGCGAGGCGCTGGTGACACAAAAGCTGTCATGCTCATTTCTTCATTGTGTGCCTGGCTCCTGATGGTGCCTGGAACTTTGATTATTATATATGTCCTGAAAAGTAATATTGAATGGGTATGGGCATTTTTAGCTTTCTATATAATGACTGAGTCATTAATAATATTCTGGAGGTTCCGCTCCAACCGCTGGATGAAAATTGATCTGATTGGACGAAACGGCAGCACTATGCCGCCAGATGATTTAATCGGTGAAACAATTCCGCTGGACTAATTCAGAAAAGCCATTTTTTCAGCTCATGTTAGCGTCTAAATCACAAATTTCATGAAGAATAGACTTTATTTTTCACACAGAGCCATTATAATAGAGGTTGACAAAATAATCATAAGTGTATAAACATTAAAATAATCACGAGGTGCTATTATGGCCGGAAAAGGCGATAAACGCAGACCCGGTGATGGAAAATCTTTCCGGGACAACTGGGAAAAAATCTTCGGCAAGAAGAAGTAACTTTCCAGAATTCAAGACTTTATGAGGCGCAGCTAATTTCAGTTGCGCCTTTTTTGTGCAAAAAAATGTTTTTCACTTGACTCAGTACTGACTGGTCAGTACTGTATATGTAGTTAAACATGGAATTTTTGCGGGATTTGAGCTTATGAAGCCAGTAGACAAGAAAAAAAGCATCCTTGACGCCGTTGAAAAACTTGGAAAGACTAAACGCTTTCATGAAATTAAACTTGATAAAGTCGCCAATATGGCCAAGGTTGGAAAGGGTACAATTTATCTTTATTTTAGTGATAAAAACGACCTGTTTCAGCAGGTAGCTCTCAACGGAATCAGTGAAATGTGTGATACCGTTGAGACTGACGTTAAGTCCGACCTCTCGTTCGAGTCTAAATTAACAGCAGTTTCTACCAAGATCAGCGATTTCTTTATTTCCAGAAATTCATTGATGAACTTACTGCGTGAATACGAAGCACAAGCTGGGCTACCCGATAAGTGCACATGCTCTCATGAGCGAAAAAGGCTTTTCAACTATCTTTTGCAAGTACTTCAGCAAGGAGTAGAAGAAAACAAAGTGCGCAAAGACATAGACTTGGCTGTGCAAGCTGTTTTTTTGCTTGGAGTGCTCAGAACTCGTGATCATGCGTTTCAGCGGCACGGTATACCAATCCCTCCAATTGAAACAGCTATTGACATATATTTGAATGGCATAACCATTAAATAAATCGATAATCTGCCGGTTTACTGAGAGCCTGCAAAAAAATATTAACATCTGCAGAGCAAGCAGAGGACAATAAAATGCAAGACGTTATGCGAATAGATTTGACCAGAGGTTCTGTCCCCGGTCATTTAATGCGCCTCACCTTCGCCATGATGTGGGGTTTTGTCGCGATGATGATATTCAATCTGACCGACACCTATTTTGTGAGTCGCCTGGGTACAAGGTACCTTGCGGCAATGGGATTTACAGCTCCTATAGTAATGCTTTTCGGAAGTATCGGTCTCGGAATTGGAGCTGCGGTATCATCAATTGCCGCTCGAAAAATTGGTGGTTCACTGTTTGAAGAGGTAAGAGTATTCATCTCCGACAGTTTGCTTTTCTCGGCTCTGTTCGCAACCGTACTTGGTATACTTGGTATCATTCTGGTAAGACCTGTGTTGCGTTTATTGGGCGCAGACGCCTCAACACTCCCGTTAGCTACCAGCTATATGGACATATGGTTCTGGTTTGTTGCCTTCATGATTGTTCCAATGATTTCAAACAACGCAATCCGTGCAACCGGGCATGCATCGACCCCGGCAGCAATTATGATCGCAGCCTCATTACTGAATGTTCTCCTTGACTGGCTTCTGATATTCGGTAACTGGGGATTTCCAAACCTTGGATTGCCCGGTGCGGCCTGGGCTACAATTATATCTCGCTTTTTTGGCCTTATCCTATCAGTAATAGTTTTGCGCTACAAATTTCACTTGCTGCACTTCTCGATTCCATCCCCACGAAGAGCTTTGAAATCTGTCACAGAACTACTGATAACAGCAGTTCCATCCTGCGCCTCAAACCTTCTTATGCCGGTAAGCAATATGATAATAGTCGGTCTTGTTGCCGTTTATGGAAACAGAGCTGTTGCAGCATTTAATGCCGGTAACAATATCCTGATATTTACATTTATGATTCCCATAGCTCTTGGCACTGTTCAGATGCCGTTTGCCGGGCAAAATTACGGAGCCAACCGGCTGGATAGAATCAGCGAAGCATGGAAGTTTGGTAACTTTTTTGGGTTAAGCTATGCTGCCGTCAGTTTTATTGTAATGTTTTTTCTGGGCGATAACCTTGCCTCAATATTCAGTACTGACGCAACTGTAATCAAAATCATAGAAGAGTATCTGTTGATAATGCTGGTCACATCAGGATTTATACATATAAGTATGTTTACTGCAATGGTTTTTAACGCTGTAGAAAGGCCGTTTGTTGCCGGATTGATGAACGTATTGCGTCTATTAGTCCTGACTCTGCCTTTAGCTTGGGCAGGAAACTACTACATGGGGCTGACCGGAATATTTCTTGGTTGTGCGCTGGCAAATCTTATATGTGGTATACTCTGCTTGGCTACATTCAAAAAAATAGGCTTTAAAAAATCCATGCCTATTGTCGCAACTCCACTTGCCATAAAAGAATAAAAAAAGGAATCAGACCCAAAAGCCTGATTCCTAGTATAATTTAATTCAAAATACCGTTAGGGAGTTGCCACGATATTAACCAGGCGCCCCGGTACACAGATCACTTTGCGCACGGTCTTGCCTTCAATTGCTGCTTTAACTTCATCATTATCAAGTGCAATTTTTTCCATTTCATCCGGTTTGGCACTAGCCGGCATCATAATACGGGCACGTGGTTTTCCGAGAACTTGTATCAATACCTCAGCTTCATTAACCTTAAGGTATTCCTCATTGAACTCCGGCCATTCAACATAGGCGACAGTATCGTCATGACCAAGTTCCTGCCACATTTCCTCGCCAACGTGCGGAGCAAAAGGAGCTAAAAGCTTAACAAAAGTTTCAGCAGCCTCACGAGGCAGCTTCTTAGCCTTGGCAAACTCATTTACAAAAATCATCATTTGGCTGATTGCTGTATTAAAGCCGAAAGTATCAAGGTCTTCAGTAACTTTTTTGATAGTGGCGTGCATTACGCGCAATTGATCTTTTGTGCATGGTTCGTCAACGATTTCAGATGCTATAATCATGCGCCAGGCACGTTTCAGGAAACGGTAAACACCTTCCACACCTTTGGTGTTCCAAGGTTTTGTCGCTTCAAGCGGCCCCATGAACATTTCGTAAAGGCGCATGCTGTCAGCACCGTATTCACCAATAACATCTTCAGGATTAACAACATTTTTAAGAGACTTTGACATTTTAGCAGGAAATTCTTCCAGCTTTTCACCAGTCTCTACGCTATAAACTCCACCGTCACGCTCTTCAACTTTGTCACTCGGAACAAGAGCACCACGTGAATCTTTGTATGAAATACCAAGAATCATTCCCTGATTAACCAGTTTCTGGAATGGCTCTTTAGTGCTTACCATGCCGATATCATAGAGTACTTTGTGCCAGAAGCGAGCGTACAGCAAGTGGAGAACAGCATGCTCGGCACCACCTACATACAAATCAACCGGCATCCAGTATTTTTCTTTGTCGAGATCCCAGGCAGCATCTTTGTTTTTCGGGTCAATATAGCGCAGATAGTACCAGCATGAACCAGCCCACTGCGGCATAGTATTAGTTTCACGACGCCCTTTCATTCCAGTCTCAGGATCAGTATAATCAAGCCATTCTCCAGCATTAGCCAAGGGAGATTCGCCAGTACCTGACGGCTTGAACTCTTCCATTTCAGGCAATAAAACAGGTAAATCTTCTTCTGGAACCAGCTTAATTGAACCATCTTCCATATGAATTACCGGGAACGGCTCGCCCCAGTAACGCTGACGGCTGAACAACCAGTCGCGAAGTTTATAGTTAACAGCAGCAGTTCCAATACCACGCGCCTCAAGCCACTCTGTGGCTGTACGTTTGGAATCTTTGACTTCCATGCCGTTAATATTCAGCCCATCATCATTAGATGAGTTAATCATTTTACCATTGCCAGTCCAACAAGCTTTACCAGCCAAAACCGCCTGTACATCAACGCCACCCTCTTTGGCTTCTTTAGCGTTTGGCTCAATGATGCACTTGATTGGTATCTCAAACTTTTCAGCAAACTCAAAGTCACGAGTATCATGGGCAGGCACTGCCATAATTGCGCCGGTTCCATAACTAATCAATACATAATCAGCAATCCAAATTGGAATTTTTTCACCATTAACAGGATTAATCGCGTAGGCTCCAGTGAATTCACCAGTTTTTTCAGTACTAAGCTCAGTACGGTCAAGGTCAGATTTCAAACCAGCTTGACGACGGTATTCACAAACTGTTTCACGGCGATCATCAGTCATAATTTTGTCAACCAGATCGTGCTCAGGAGCCAATACCATATAAGTAGCACCAAACAAAGTATCAGGGCGAGTTGTATAAACAGTGATTCCATCACCAGTTGAATCAACCTTGAAAGTAACTTCCGCACCTGTGGATTTTCCAATCCAGTTACGCTGCATTTCCTTGATACCTTCAGACCAGTCCAAATCGTCAAGATCTTCCAGTAGACGTTCAGCGTATTCAGTAATTTTGAGCATCCACTGTTTCATCGGCTTGCGCTCAACTGGATGGCTGCCGCGTTCACTGAGGCCGTCAATAACTTCTTCGTTAGCCAGAACCGTACCTAAAGCCGGACACCAGTTTACAGCAACTTCATCAATATAAGCCAGGCCTTTTTTGTAGAGCTGCAGGAAAATCCACTGAGTCCAACGGAAATAGTCGACATCTGTAGTATTAACCTCACGATCCCAGTCATAGCTGAAACCAAGCGCCTGAATCTGCTCACGGAAACGGTTGATATTCTTTTCAGTAGTAATTGAAGGATGGGTCCCGGTTTCAACAGCATACTGCTCAGCAGGCAGGCCAAAAGCATCCCAGCCTATCGGGTGCAGCACATTAAAGCCACGCATACGTTTGTAGCGGCAAACTATATCAGTAGCGGTATAGCCTTCAGGGTGTCCCACATGCAGACCGGCGCCACTGGGGTACGGAAACATGTCAAGAACATAATATTTTGGTTTGTCCTGAAAATCTTCTGTCTTGAAAGTCTTATTTTTAAGCCAGTAGTCCTGCCACTTCTTCTCTATCGTCTCGAAGTCGTATTCTCTTGCTCTCATTTAGTCCGGAATCCTGTTATATTTAAATTATATAAGTGTTTACAACAACGTACAAAACAAATAAGATAAGCGGAAACCATCGATTTTCAAACGCAAAGTCAGGCTTTGACTGAAAAACTGCCGTGCTTTATTTAAAAAAGCCTTTCACGATACTGGATTTTAACACATTTGCGACTAAATTAAACGGATTATGATGTAAAACTAAAATTTACTTGTACTAAGGATAGATATATGAGTCAGTATGAAGCCGTTATCGGCCTTGAAGTACACGTTCAGATCAAGACCGACAGCAAAATGTTCTGTTCCTGTGCCAACCGCTTTGGCGGTGAGCCGAATACCCGCGTCTGCCCCGTCTGCATGGGCTACCCCGGCGTTCTTCCAGTACCAAATAAAACCGCTATCATGCGGACAGTAGCAGCCGGACTTTTGACTAACTGTGAAATCGCTAAATTCAGCAAATTTGACCGTAAAAGTTACTTCTATCCGGATATGCCCAAAAACTATCAGATCAGCCAGTACGACCTGCCATTCTGCCTAAGAGGCAACGTGCATATTGAAGGCGAAGGCTTTTCCGGTGAAGACATGGGCTCACGTGATATTGGCATCACTCGTATCCACCTCGAAGAGGACGTGGCTAAGCTGACTCACCTGCCCGGCTCCAGTGGAGTAGATTACAATCGTGCCGGCATTCCGCTTATGGAAATTGTAAGTGAACCTGACATGCGCACTCCCAACGAAGCTTATGCATATTTGAACAAGCTCAAACAGATCATGCAGTATGCCGGAATAAGTGACTGCGACATGGAAAAAGGGCAGATGCGCTGCGACGTCAACATTTCAGTCAGAAAAGTTGGTGAAGAAAAATTCGGAACAAAGATTGAAATTAAAAACCTGAACAGTTTCCGTGCGGCACATCGTTCACTTGAGTACGAAATCTGGCGTCAGCCGCAAGTACTCGATGCTGGTGGTACTCTCAATCAGGAAACCCGTGGCTGGAATGATGACCGCGGCGAAACCTACCTGATGCGTACAAAAGAATCTGATCATGATTACCGTTACTTCCCGGATCCGGACTTGATGCCTGTTACTCTTGAAGAAGAAGATATTGAAAAAATTCGTGCCACCCTGCCCGAACTTCCCGATGCCATGCGTCAACGTTTTGTCAAAGATTATGCGCTGACAGAATATGACGCAAAAGTATTGACTCAGGAAAAAGCTATAGCTGATTACTTTGAAACCGGAGTGCAACTGGTTAATAACCCGAAAACTCTGGCTAACTGGATTATTTCTGAGTTGCTGCGTGAGCTTTCTGGCGCCAGCATCAGCATTGAAGAATGCCAGGTCTCCGGCAAACAGCTTGCTGATATGATCAAGTTGATCGAAAACAATACTATCAGCGGTAAAATCGCCAAAGATGTTTTTGCTGAAATGTTTAAAACCGGCAAAGATGCCCCGGTAATTGTAAAAGAAAAAGGACTGGAGCAAGTAACCGATACTGGTGCGATTGAAGGTCTTGTTGACCAGGCAATTGCTAATAACCATCCTCAGGTTCAACAGTATAAGGATGGAAATCATAAAGTTATACAATTCTTTGTGGGACAGGTCATGAAATTATCCAAGGGCAAAGCCAACCCGCAAATGGTTGTAAAAATGCTCAAGGGCAAACTTGATGCCTAATTTGTTTTTTCATGATTGCGTGGATTGTGCTCAGGGGCATCCTGTGGTACATTATGGTGCGATTGGATTTTGCGAATGCAGTATACAATCGTACTATAAATTAGTTTTGCAATTTGTGGATGGGAGTAACCACTTATGAAACGCGTATACAGCTTTTTATTAATGGCACTGAAAGTCCTGATGTTTATTTTGTCAGCGGCAACAATCTTTATTTTATATATTGATTTCAGGCAATCCGGCAGCGAACAGCTCCCGCCTTCAGTTTTCGTGCTTTTACTTTCTCTTACAGCCGTCACTATGAGCTGGTCAAGAATTTACACTCGTCCGTCAGAAAACAAAAAACTGGTACAAGGCGCAGCTATCGACCTCTTCCTTGGGACATTATTTGCGCTGGTATCTTTCCCGATTCCATGGTTCTGCGACCTGCTGAACCTGCATAATGTGACTACATTTTTGTTTATATCCAGGCTATTGCACTGCCTGCTTTTTACAATTTCACTATGCTTCACCTTAAAAGCACTGCTAATGCTGCTAAAAGTTGCGGAAAAACACATATATCAGGAAAGATGAGTTTTTTTATATCATTGGGAAATAAACATTCCGACAACACACATAACCAGTAATATTATTGTTGCTTGAATTAACACCTTCTTTAATGGACTGAATCGGTGCTTTTCTTTTGCAAAAGACCAAACAGTAAGAAAAATAGAAACTACCAAAATAAAATGAGTTAGGAAAATATAAAATATTAATGCGCCCATAGGAATAAATAACACTGCTAATACGGCAAAAACCATCAACATAAAGCCTTGTACAGTTTTATTCATTTCTCTATACTAAGTTTGTTTTTCTCAGGCAACGCCTTTTCTTTTCCAATAATGTAAAAGGCTAAAGCACGGCAGATTTTTGCCATTTTATCATAGCTCAGCGTATCCGGTGTATCTGTGACTTTATGGTAGTTTTTATTACGCATGAAAGCAGTGTCAGTCAACATCACCGCCAGATAACCTTTTTGCCAATAATTAATGTGATCTGACAAACCACCCTGATGTACATACGCAGAAACTGAAGCGTATTCTGCAGGCATCTCTGCTGCTTTACGAATAACCCAGTCAAGGTATTGGGCCTGCTTTTTGCTTTTTGAACCAGCGACAACCGCTACAAAATTACCTTTCTCAGGCAATCCTAACGGTTTTAGCAGTGTCGGGTATTCCTGAGAATTCTCCTTATCTGTAAAGTAACCAAGCATTTCAAGGCAAGTCATTAATTCTACTTTTTTACCTTTATCTTTGAGAGCTTTTACGTGTCGATCACTTCCCATATTTTTTGTGTAGAAATATGGCGGTTCTTCAAGAGTATAGGCTACAAACATAAGGTTTTTAGGGTCTTTGCCCGTTACTGCAGAGATTCTCGCAGTCTCAAGCATTACCGCTACCGCCGAAGCATTATCATCTGCGCCGGGAGTGTGATAACAACTGTCATAGTGGGCACCAATAATTAAATACGGTTCTTCAGGTTTATCAGTAACAGTCGCAATTACATTATATTGCTCCCATTTAAGAGAAGTTATAAATTAAGAGAAAAAATGGGAGTTTTTTATGGGTCGCAAGAAATGGACAGCACAGGAAAAATTTCAAATCGTGATGGCAGGTCTTAAAGGGCGCAAAATAGCCGAACTTTGC
>JAAEMX010000007.1 GCA_024225035.1 Lentisphaerota bacterium | reverse complement strand
GTTTAAAAATCACCGGGATCGACTCAAGGAGATCGGTGCCGTGGGCATGCTGGTACAGGCCGATACGCGGGAGGATTTGCAGGCCACTGCCAATTTGTCAGGGGGGCTATCCATCCTGCCGGCATCGGCGAGCGACATCGCAAAAGCCTTGGGGATCTCGCATTACCCGGTATTGATCTCCGCTCACGGCATCGAACAGTGAGTACCCATCCCATCGAAGCCCTGCTGCGGCCCCCGGTCGAGCTCTGGTCGACATTGGTGGCGTTTGCCACTGGGGTGATTGCACTCCTCGCACCCTGGTCTCTGATGATGCCACCGGGTGTGGCCTACGGCGCCGGTGCCGTGCTGTTTATTATTGGTCTGGTCCGAGGCCGACAGGCCTGGCGGGTACTGCGCTACCAGCGCAACATGCGCCGGCTGCCTACCTACAAAGTGCGGTCCAACAAGATCCCGCTCAGCCGCCGTAAACTCTTTCTGGGCCGTGGCTTTCGCTGGAGCCAGAAGCACACCCAGCGCCTGCGCGATACGATTCGGCCAGAGGTCCAGCATTACGTGCAACCGGGCTTTCTCTACCAACGGGCTCGCCGAAAGGAAGTCGCTTGGGAATCTGCGCCAGTCCTGAGTCTGCTGGCGC
>JAAEMX010000006.1 GCA_024225035.1 Lentisphaerota bacterium | reverse complement strand
CAACATCACCCAAATCGACGACTCCCAAGACGGGATCACCACGTTCAATGTGAACGCCGCCAACCAGCTGGTTGACGGCACCGACCCTGACGGGCCCACCACTTTCACCTACGACCAGGCCGGCCGCCTCAGCGCCCACACAGCAGGCGACGGCACCACCACAACCTGGACCTATGACAGCCGCGGGCTACCGACCGAGATCGTCGCCATCACTGGCGACGGAGGCGACGAGGCCCCCGGTTGTGGGGACCTGACCTTCACCATCACCGGCACCGAAGGCGACGACACCATCACCGGCACAGCGGGCGATGACGTGATCGCCGGGCTCGGTGGCAACGACATCATCGACGGCCTCGGCGGTGATGACATCATCTGTGGCCACAAGGGCGCCGATGTGATCACCGGCGGTGACGGCGATGACCTGATCTTCGGGGGCCGCGGCCACGACACCCTGTCCGGCAACCGGGGTGCCGATGTGATCCGAGGCCGCCGCGGCAACGACACCATCAACGGCGGCCGCGGCGCTGACCGCATCCACGGGGGCCGCGGTGATGACACCATCGATGGCGGCAACGGCCACGACCTGATCTTCGCCGGGTCCGGCACCGACGACCTCTCCGGCGGTGACGGTGACGACGAGCTACATGCCCGCAAGGGCGACGACACCCTGGCCGGCAACGAAGGCAACGACCTCCTCTTCGGGGGGCGCGGGGCCGACGTTCTCCGGGGTGGCAAAGGCGCCGACGAACTACATGGCCGCCGCGGGGCCGACACCCTCTACGGCGGCAACGGGAACGACACCCTGGACGGAGGCCGCGGCGTCAACGACACCCTCGACGGTGGCGACGGCACCGATACTTGTGATGACGGCGAAACCAACACCGAGTGTGAAACCGAAACCACGATCGGGGACGCCAATGATCCCGGCCCCACACCTGCGGCCACAACCACGATCACTGAGGCCCGCACCTACGACCACGACGGCCAACTGGTCGAGGTCGCCTTCGATGACGGCACCAGTGTCGAGACCACGGGGTTCAGCTGGGACAACAACCGGTCGATACCCCAAATCATCACCTGGACCGACACCACCGACACCAACCTCGTGTACGGCAACACCCGCACCGCCGCCACAGGAGCCACCGGGGACGAAACCTTCGCCTACAACCCCCTCGGCGATGTCATCGATGTCGGGACTGGTAGCTTGGCGGGGTCGGCTTCCTTCGGGCCGTTTGGATCCCCAGATGGCGCTTTCTCAAGAGGGTTTGGTTTCCGGGGCGAGCTTCACGTAGCCGAT
>JAAEMX010000005.1 GCA_024225035.1 Lentisphaerota bacterium | reverse complement strand
TCTTCGCATTCATCTGGCATGTAGTCCGGCCCTCACCCGCGACGTGGGCCGTGCTTTCCTGCGTGCCGTCTTTGCTTCTTACAAGCGCCGCGCCCGCCAAGCCGGGCACCTCGACCCCCCCGAAACATCCTCCCCACTCAATCACCTTACCAAAGGCCACCCCGGCGCCATCAACTTCACCCAGCGCTTTGGCTCATCACTCGCGCTCAATATTCACTTTCATGCGCTGGTGCTCGACGGCGTCTACACCACCGATGGCCCCGACTCCATTCCCGTCTTCCACCCCGCGCCCCCGCTCACCCAAGGCGAAGTCCAACTCGTACGCCAAAGCATTCACCGCCGCGTCAACCGAGTCCTAAAAGCCCACGGCCTGCTCCCCTCCCCCGGGTCTGACCCCTCAGCCCCCACCGACGAACACGACTCTCTGCTGCCGTTCCTACAAGCCGCATCGATCCAATCCCGCGTCGCTCTCGGACCCGATTCCGGAAAGCCAATTGCGAAGCTCACCGACCACGCCGCCGCAACCCCGGGCCAGCCCTCCCTGCCGCCCCTAACCTCAAACGAACAAGGTTATTCCCTGCACGCGGCTACACACATCCCCGCAAACGACCGCGCCTTACGCGAGCACCTCTGCCGGTACATTTCCCGCCCCCCTCTCGCCCAAGGCCGCCTCTCTCTGACCGACGAAGGCCAAGTCCTCTGGAAACTCCGCTCCCCTTGGCGCAACGGCACCAAGGCCTTTCGC
>JAAEMX010000004.1 GCA_024225035.1 Lentisphaerota bacterium | reverse complement strand
ATTCTTCACGATCAGTTCATCAGGTGTTGCAACGTTCCAGCCGTAAATCCCCGAAGGCAGGCAAATAATGCTACCGCGATGGCTCATACCGGCAAACCGAAACCCGCCATTGCCATAAGCATCAATGGGGGCATTACCGGGAAAATGCGCTTCCCGCAGTTTCATACCATGAGAGGCAGAATAATCCTGACTGGATTTGGCATCAGCCATTTAGAGCACCTTTGATGAAATATGAACCGTTCCAGTCCCCAATACCCGGTCTCATGGACAGGGTCGAAATGATGAACAACATCAGCAAATATTCACCGCTCAGTTCGAACCCGTGCCTTTACGCCTTTACCATGTCATCTTCATCACTTTGTGCTCCCGCCACCTGTCCAGGCCGAAGCTTGAACAAAATCAGCATTGGTGCCGCAATGAATATTGATGAATAGGTGCCGACAAACACGCCGAAGATCATGGCAAATGTGAAAGAGGCCAGAACTTCTCCGCCAAGAAAATACAACGAGAACAAGGCCAGCAAGGTTGT
>JAAEMX010000003.1 GCA_024225035.1 Lentisphaerota bacterium | reverse complement strand
TATCCCAACCCCGGCAATGAATTGCCGGGCTATTATCTGCCGTCCCTGACGGGACTTTGAAGTGTCTGCCCCTTAACTTAATGGCAGTGAGGCAGAGCCTGGGAACGAGAATTTCCTACTTTTTTGGAATGCGCCCAGTTCAGATATGAAAGTGAAATCCTGGATTTCGGGGAAAATCGCCCGTGATTTTCCCCGGAATGACGTATACAGCAATAATCCAAGAGCTAAGAGCCAAGAAAAGGGCATCCTTCATTTTTCGGTTGACAATTCGAAGGAGTGCCACCCCGCACTCATGCGGGTATGCGCAGATGAAAATCCGGAAGACAACCCCGCAGGTATTTGTTCTCCTGCGGGGTTTAACGGGCTGGCGCAAACAGTTTGCGGGGACTTGCATGGAAGTGCCGAAATGAAATTTTGGCACTGAATCCGGCGGGAACTGCCAAAATTTCATTTCGGCACTCCTTCGAAAGTGTCAACTACTTTTGGGGCAAAATGAAGGATGTCGTTTTATTAATAAATTCCGGCGCGCCAAAGAGGCTGTAAATCCTTCTGTGTAACCACCCATCTCAAATATGAGGAGCAAGCTGCTCCTCAAACTCAATCATCAAAGAGCTATGAGGACAGAGCTTTACAACTATTTAGTATCTGCTGAATTTCTTTTTAAGGCATATTTCTCTTGTTGCAGCATATGCTGATATTGGCTCTTCAAATTTCAGAAGTATGGCCGATGAAAGTCCTTTTACCGGGATCAGGGCAAAAACAGCTGCTGATTCGGA
The DNA here is from genome assembly GCA_024225035.1 of Lentisphaerota bacterium. Classification (GTDB taxonomy): domain Bacteria; phylum Verrucomicrobiota; class Lentisphaeria; order Victivallales; family Victivallaceae; genus Zth2. The sequence goes on along the minus strand of JAAEMX010000003.1, from coordinate 568 downwards.
CACAGCTCTCCTTCCTTCGGAATACCGAAATCCCGAAATGCAGAAAAGAAAAGCTTCATAACGCCTTATAAAGTTAAGCCAGTCCTAATTTTGTCAGGCTTTTTTCTTTTATTTCCTCATTATAATACAACTGAAGAAACTTCTTCAGATTGTAAGCTGTCTGACACAGAAGCGACCACATCCGATGTCCGTTCAGCATGTGCCAGAGGCTTTTTCTGAAACCCCGGAGATTTTTGGCCGCGGCGATAAATCCTTCCGTGGCCGAGCGCGCGCTGCGGCAGAAATCCTGTTTTTCTTCGGCAGCATCGGTGCTGCGTCCCATGAACACACTGCTGACATTTTCAGGTGTGTTTTTCAAATTTTTCAGGCTCCGCATCCCCTGATCGGTGACAACAGTGTCAGGCCATCCTTTCATCCGGTCTCTGAAAAGATTCAGTGCGGCCGGATAAAGCGTCTTGTCGCCGGGAGTGCCGATAAAATTTTCAGCGGTGATCATGAAACCCTGCCGGTTGAAAGACATCTGCAGCGTCGTTCCGAACTCGCATTCCGGATGACTCTTTCCTTTTTT
>JAAEMX010000002.1 GCA_024225035.1 Lentisphaerota bacterium | reverse complement strand
TCCTGTTGTTCGCGTACTGCTCGGTGTCATGAAGTGCTTCTGGGATCAGCTCATCGACAACGCTCAGCAAGGGTGCGGCCAGATCGGTGGTGACCTCGACAGGGTCGCCCGTGGCCGGTCAACGCGGTTTCGAAGAAGTGTGTGGCGGCAGCGGTGTTGCGACGTTTCGACACGTAGACGTCGATGACCTGGCCGTACTGGTCGACGGCGCGGTACACATAGCGCCACACACCCGCGACTCTGACGAAGGTTTCGTCGACGAACCAGCGGTCACCCACCGCGTGACGACACGGGCGTGCGGCGTCGATGAGTAGTGGGGTGAATCTCTGCACCCACCGGTAGACGGTGACATGGTCGACGTCGATGCCTCGTTCGGCGAGTAGCTCCTCCACATCGCGGTATGAGAGTCCGTAGCGGAGGTACCAGCGCACGGCCAGCAAGATCACCTCGGGAGGGAACCGGTAGCCGGCAAACGAATCGGCCTCGACAGCACTGGGATGATTCGCCCGATCACCCTCGCTGGTGGGACCCCGATCCGTCAACGCAACGGTGCCGATTCAGACACACCGCAGCGGCAGACCGAAGAGCCCCGCGACGCCGATGCTCGCAAGCCGGTCATTGGATGATGTTGTGGGTGATGGCGATGGCGGCGGCGTGTGCTCGGTCGGTGGCGGACAGCTTGGCCAGGATCCGG
>JAAEMX010000001.1 GCA_024225035.1 Lentisphaerota bacterium | reverse complement strand
CATTCGACCTTAGCTTATATGACTCCATATGAGTATGAAAGATGGTTCAATGTTGCGGCATGAGGTGCTTAAATGAAAAATCAAAATTTTTCTCACTTATATGTAGTGCCGCCATTGACAAATGGGGTGCACTACAACTTTATAGTTACCTCTTCAAAATAATTACAAAGTCATCAGACAAAAGGCTTGACCTTGTTCGTATCATGGTTAAGGATGACAGAACACACCTGCTGTATTACAACGGAGATGATAATCCTCATATAACTAAACTACATAGCTTCAAATATAAACTTCCCGGAAATGATTATGACCTCTTAACTCCTTTCCAAAAAAACCAGCCAATTGACTGTGACATACCATTTATTTTCCATTGGTTCCTGTATGACAACAAAACAAAGCAATACGTTGACCCAAGAAAAGGCATTTGTTTTTCAGTAAGTCCTTTATGTTTATACTCACCGGCTGAAATCATAAAAGTTAATGATCACTCCGAGGTTATAGTTGATTCTTCAAGTGACAAAATATTCTTTGAAAGTGACAGAAAGAAAGTTAGTAACCTTCAAAATAACCTAAACCTGCCCCTTAGCGAAACAATGCAAACCTATACAGCAAAGGCTAACCAATATTTTGATTACAGAGTAAGTAATTTTTACTATGCCAAGTTATCATACATACTTCAACAGCAAGTAATTGCTTATTTAGACAACTACACCAAAGCGCCATTTTACAAAAGACTCACTGCCCACCATATCGGCAGAGCCAAAAAGCTGAAAACGGCAATCAGGCATTGTCGCGACATGAAATCAATCAGGGATCTGCTTCTGAACCAAATAAACTTGATGAAGGGAGATAAGGCTAATCAAATAAAAATAGATGAGCATACAATGAGCAGTAGATGGACAACAAAAGTCAAACATAAAAGTAAACTTCCAACCTCAAAATATTATAATGCGCTAACTCAAGCATACAGGAAGTGCCACTTACTTTGTCCACACGTTTTTCTCGCGTAATTATTTAGAAAACAGAACTTAATCTACACGAGCAAGCACGTGGCAGTTAAGGTGTAAACTCTTTATCTAAAGAAAATAACACTTTTCCTGCTGCTTGCTGTAATATAGTTCCCCTTGCCTCATACGAGGCTATTGAGCTCTTCACCCAATGCTATGCAAAGATGGTTTTTGATGGAACAAATTAGTTTAATAATTGTTCTAATTATTAGGTTTCATGACTTAGAGGGTAGTATTAAACGGTTTGTATTTACTGATATTGTTCAGATGTAAATAATTATGTTACTTTGTTTTTCACTCAAAGTGAAAAGACTAAGTTTTATGCTGCTTATACAGCGTTATTGACTGGTGGTTGCAGGAAAATATGACTATCAGTTAAAAAGTACCAGTATTCAAAAACATAATGACAGGTACGTGTATTTCATGTGCCGTAATTCCATATCAAATACTCTCCAGCATGAACCATAGCGTTTGACCTGTTTTTGCCAACAGTTTACAAATAGATAAAAATTAAATATAATAATGAATAAAAAAGAAATCAGTTTTTTAGGGTTAATTGTATTGGGGATCGTAATCTTTTTTATTACAGTAACCCCGACCTCCAGCAGCAGCCGGAAAAAAGGGTACAATGATTATCCAGTTAACTGGCAGAAAACGAAAGATGACCCGACAAAACATTACGACATCTCCGGCATTATGCTATATAAGGAGGAAGTCGCGCTTCGCCGTGAAAAACTGCTTGAAAAACTCTTCAACGTAAACCTGCACTACAGATATTTAAGTAGAGAAGCGCGAGATCGCAAAATGCCGCTTATGCTCGCAGCCGGTAACGTACCTGATTTCTTCATGTGCCCAAACAAATTCATCAGGAAATTTTCCCAGAATGGCTACCTGATGCAGGTCCCCTATAAGATGATGGTAAAATACGCCCCGCACTTGGTTAAGCTCATAAACGACTATCAACCTAACGCATGGCAATGCACCATGGACGCCAACGGCAAAAACTGGGGCATACCTTTTCTCTGGGCTGAAGGACTTTACCCCAGAGTTGGTGTATGGAGAGTCGACTGGCTCCATAAAGTAGGCATTAAAAAGATTCCAAATACTTTGCAGGAAATGCATGAAGCTTTGCGTCGCTTTACGTATGATGACCCCGATGGCAACGGCGTCAGGGATACTTACGGCATGAGCGGCGACATTCAATATACGCCTTCTACCTTTACTGAAGTTTTTGGAGCTTATGGTTCCCGTCCTTACTGCTGGATTCGAAAAAACGGTAAACCGGTATGGGGAGGCATTCAGCCGGAAGCTAAAATGGCACTCAGAACACTTAGAGCCTGGTACAAGGAAGGTTTGATACATCCTGATTTTCTCACTGATGATGTCTTCCGGCAGTCAAAACAAAAATTCGCAAATGGCAAGACCGGATACCTCAATTACAGCTGCTGGTATGAAAACTTTGATAAAGACTCGCCTACATCTCTTGCCAGTATGACAGCCAACCTCCAGCCGGGATCAGAAATAGCACCCGGAACTCCGCCTTACGGCCCGGCAAAGCAAAGAATGCAGCAGACTTTTGGCGTAGTACATTATTATTCACTGGTATTTGGACGTCACATGGCTAAGACCCCTGCCAAAGTAATCCGCATCCTGAAAATGTTTGACCGTTTATATGCCGACCAAAGACTGTTTATCGAAGCCCATATCGGCATCAAAGGTAAACATTGGGACTGGGCTGATAAAAAAGTCGGGCCGAAAAGCGGCGCTGTATTGCTGGAGCCTTACAGATCAAACACTTATATTCGCGATGCCGAAGGGCTTATTCAAACCGAATCGCTGCTTGGAGTCGGCGACCCCAAAATCAGCAAAAAATATCTTCCCGCTGAAAAACTAAAATTTAATGAGAAATACCGCAATTCCAAATGGGGTATTCCAAGCATATTCTATTACCTGCCACACAATGAAAAGTATTCACATGACCTGCTTTTCCTACAAAAAAGGTTTTACGGAGAAATAATAAAAGGCGAAGTTCCTCTGTCTGCCTTTGATAAGTTCAAAGAGTTATGGCTTAAACAGGGAGGCGCTATTCTCACTGCAGAAGCTCAGGATATGGATGACCGCATGCATAAAGTCTTTAATAAACTCGGGATAAAAGATAAAACTTTTGATGAAGATCATAAGTTAGACAAGAAAACCAAGACTAAGCAGCCAGCGTCCAAGCCAGCCGCCAAGAAACAAAGCGCAGCACTAAAAACTCCACCAAGAACAGCTAAACAGGCAGCTGTGACCAAGTCAGTCCCCAAAACTACTGTTTCTGAAATACCATCTAAGGTTCAAAAGGAAAACAAAGCTGATAAAACAAAAGCAGCCTCAATTAATAAACCTGAAGCTAAAAAGCCTGAAACTAAGAAGTCTGAAGTTTCTAAAGTAAACAAAGCAGCCCCTGCTGCTTCAACACCTGAATTAAAGAAAGAGCAGACTGCCGCTAAATCAAATTTGGACAGCAAGGCCATAATTAAAGCACAAAAAGTCATAGTAAAACCTGTAATTCCACAAAAAGTCACAATTAATCCTGCTAAAAAAGAATCAGCTTCAACCAGCACAAGTGCTCTGGATAAAGATAAATCGCCATCAATCAGCACAACTGCTTCGAATAAAGATGAATCAGCTTCAAAAGACACATCAAAAGATAAAAAGCAGAAATAACTATGATTAGAACTTTAAAATACTATTGGCATAATAAGTGTATATTTCTTATGCTGGTTATTCCATTCGCGTTCTTTTTTGTATTTAAATACCTGCCAATGGGCGGGCTTGTGATAGCTTTTAAAGATTTCTCTATGAAAAGCGGTATTATCGGCAGTCATTGGAACGGCATTGACAACTTTCAACGGCTTTTTCTGAACAGCTCTTTTATCAAAGCTCTCCGCAATACTTTAGTTATAAGCTTCTTAAAACTCAGCATAGGCTTCTCATGCCCGATTATTCTGGCATTACTCATTAATGAAATAAGGATAAGGACCTATCAGCGTTTTGTCCAGAGCATCTCATTTATACCCCACTTCTTCTCGTGGGTAACATTGAGCGGTATATTTCTAATGATCTTTTCTACGGATGGCCCGTTAAATGTGCTTGCTGTCAAACTATATGGCAAACCAATACCATTTATGACGACGGATTACTGGTTCATAGCGATCCTGATCGGCACCGCCATATGGCAGGAAGTCGGCTATGGTTCGATTATTTATCTGGCTTCCCTTTCAGGCATCTCCCCACAGCTCTATGAAGCTGCTACTGTTGATGGTGCTAATCGCTGGCAGCAAACAACTAACATTACCCTGCCCTGCCTGATACCAACTATTATAACTATGCTTATTCTGGCTGTAGGAGGTTTTTTGAATGCTGGCTTTGACCAGATATTCAATATGTATAATTCAAGTGTATATGACGTTGCCGATATTCTGGACACTTATGTCCTGAGACGGCTTGAGACTATGGACTACGCTCTGGGAACAGCAGCCGGACTGTTTAAATCATTTGTAGGTATGATTCTGGTTCTGCTGGTAAACAGTCTAGCCAAACGTCTGAGTAAAGGAGAACAGGGTATCTGGTAAAATGAATAGTGATATTAAGTTTACGGCAGCAGCATCAACTGCCCTATAAAGGATAACTAATAATGAGAATGACAACGGGCGAAAAGCTCTTTCAAATATTTCTGATAATTATAATGCTGGCCTTGATTGTCAGTTTTCTCTATCCGTTTATATTCATGATCTCCATGTCTTTCAGCACCGCAGCGGAAGCAAACCGTGCCGGAGCCCATATCTGGCCCGGTCAAGTCACTCTTACCGCCTACAAAATGGTGTTTTCAAATCCTGATCTGCTTATTGGTTATCTAAATACTATTTTCCGAACAGTTGTCGGTACAGTGCTTACCCTGCTCGTAACATGCCTTTGCGCTTACCCGCTTTCCAGAAAAGACCTGCCGCACCGTAGCCTGATGACATTTCTCGTTTTCTTTACAATGTTGTTCAGCGGCGGCATTATCCCTACATATCTGGTTATCCGTAACCTTGGCTTAGTCAACAATGTATGGGTCTATATTCTGCCTCAGCTAACCAATGCCTTCAATGTAATTATTATCAAGAACTATTTTGAATCAATTCCTCAGTCTCTTGCTGAGAGTGCTTCAATCGATGGAGCTAATGACTTTCATATTTTGTTTAAAATATACATACCGCTATCAGGTCCGGTTTTAGCCACAGTTGCGTTAATGACCGCCATATCTCATTGGAATATGTGGTTTGACGCAATGATTTATATCAATGACGATACCAAACAGGTGCTTATGACCTTCCTGCGCCGTATTGTAATTGACAGGAATCAGGACTTGATGAGCGGCGCCAGTGAAGCTCAAGTATCACAGTTTACACCTGAAACTATCAAAGCTGCAACAATCATTGTAACGATCCTGCCAATTCTGGTTCTCTACCCATTCCTGCAGAAATATTTTGTCAAAGGAATCATGCTTGGAGGAGTCAAAGAATAAAGAACTCCTTTATGCCCTTATTGTCTGCCAGTAGACTACATAGATTATTATTACGTTATCTTTTTGTCTGATTTTTTAAATGCTTTTTTTTGCAATTCCTTTAAAATAGCACTTTTACAGCAGTGCAAAACTTGAAATAACACTAATAATTATTATTTAGTTATTTAAAAAACAAGGAATTTCAGAGCCGATACCAGTACAATCGGCTTTTTAAGTAATAACAATGCCAATTTACACTCAACATAACCGCAGCCTGCAAATCGAAGTAGACGGCTTGAACGGGCAGGATAGCTTCGGCAATGATTTAGTTCTGCTGAATGCTATTGAAAGCGGTTCTTATCTAGAACTCTCAAATCCTTTTGAACTCTACCTGAACCTGCTTTCACCAACTACTTCAGACGTCATCAGCGAGGATAAAATACTCGGCTGCAGCGCAACAATAAAACTGAAGCAGAACAATGGCGACTGGCGTGTGTTCAACGGTATATTTGAGACATTCCACATTGAGGGATACTACTCAGGAAACGATTATTCAGGACTACCTTTTGTAAACAAAGAACTATTCCAGTATAGAGCTAAATTCTGTCCTAAAATTAACTTGATGAGAAAGAGCAGAAAAAATCGCATTCTGCGTCAAACCAAAGCACATGAAATCGTCGAAAAATTGTTAACTGAATGGAATATAAACCATGAGTTCAAGCTTTCTGATTCAATTGACGAGACGTCCAAATACTATGAACTGGAACAATCTGTACAACATCAGGAAAGCGACTTTGACTACATAAACCGCCTGCTGGAAAAAGAAGGTATTTATTATTATTTTGAACATACAGTCCGTGATGACAACTCAGAAGGCTATTGTCATAAAATGGTATTTAGAGACTCAAACCAGCAAAACATAATAAGTCTCAACTACGTCCCGGGAAGTATTGATGATAATGTCTTTGCCTTTTCAAAAGGCGAAGAAATAGCACCTCGCCTGCTGCGCATGGGGGGCTATGACTACCGTCAGGCAGATATTAATTTCTTTGATAATGATGATCACTCAATCAGTCAAAATACCATGCTGGGTTCTCATGCTGACAAAATGCGGCTTGATACACCATATGCCGATTTTGTTAACCTGACTGATAAAGCTGAAGCTGCCGCATACCGCTCCAAGCTAAAATCGCTAGCCGGAGAGCGTGCTCGCGGAGAGGCATATAACTGGCTCGCCAAGACCGGCAACAGAACTATAGATGTTGGAACTTCATTCGAATTAAACGGATTCCCAACCGGATCCATTCAAGGCATAATTTCACGGATTGAACTAGAAGCCAGAACCACTCCATACACAACAGACTGCAGTACAATCTCGCAGGATGATGTTTTTTCCTTTGCGGCTGTCTTCAAAGCTCAATCCCTTGAATGCAACTTCCGCCCGCAATTAAAAACTAAAATGCCGGTAATCAACTCTATGTTGACCGCCAAAGTCATTACCGTTGAAACTTTCCCGAGTGAATTAAGTACTTTCAGCGATGCTCTTGGCGGTAACCAGGCTTGGCTGGATATGGAAACATGCCGTATTAAACTGTTACTGCAATGGTATAACACAAAACCGGATTCAAGTACTCCGGATTACGAATCAATGTGGCTTTATGCCCGTTTCAGTCAAATATGGGCTGACCCTAACAGCGGCAGCTTTGAAATTCCACGTCGCGGTCAGGAAGTACTTGTGGCATTTAATAACGGTAATCCAGAAAGACCCGTAGTAATAGGGAGCACGTATAACAGCACTGTAAAACCGCCTGTAAATCTGGAAGACCAGCGCAACCTGTATTCATCATTCCTGCGCTCTTCCACAGTGACCGAAGATGGTGAAATGCAGTCAGAAAACCCTCTGGCGACCGATGTAACTATACCAATGAGCGTTTATGACCTGGGCAAACAGTCCAAACAAAAACATTTCAGTCAAATATCATTTATGAACATGGATAACGGTGACTTTGATGAAACAAAAGTAGACCAGACTTCATACCTTACTGAGTTCTTCCTGCCCGGAGCTCAGGGGCCTTTCCTGAGCTGTATTGAAGAAGGTAAAAGAATGGCCGGAACGGGTGGCGACGGTGATGGCTCAGGAAATTTTGAAGGAATTAATATTTATTCCAACAAAGACGTACTTAACCAGGCTTCTCAAAGCCAGTTTATCAATGCTGGAAAAGATATCAATATATGTGCTGGCAGCTCACTAACCCTCCAAGTCGGACGCAGCAAACTGGTACTGAAAGATGACGGAATTACCATGATCAACTCTCTCGGTGATCCGGTCTGGAATTGTGGATATGTGGAAGATTATCGTGATAATGATGATAACGCTCCATCCAAACCAAAGGTAGAAATACCAAGCTTCAGCTCCTGTGTCACACTTTTTCCGGGCTATGCCGGACTTGCAGCGCCGCAAACCGAAATCCTTGGCACTTATAAAAGTGATCTTAAAACCTGGTTCGGCAGTGAAATCAGCAGTACACTCGGACACCTAGGTGTACGTGGGCTCAACTTGTCTCTCGGCGGCGGCAGTACTTTAATTGACGTGTTCTCAGACTTGAATCAACTCGTTAAACAGGTGCTGGATACAATCAATACTAATGTTGAAGGTCAGGATGGCAGTATCGTACCGGAAGCAGGAATGGCAGGATGCACAGTTATTGACTCAATTATGTTCATAAAGGACATTTTTGTTGAAACCTACGCGATTATAACTGCTCTGAAATCAATTTTCGCACTGAAATCGTCTTCCATCGAAATGGCCCATGATTCACTTGAGCTGGCCTGCACAAAAATCGTTCATGACGGCCTGGCTGTTGACAATAACGGTAACCCCCTGGGGCCATATATCGGCACTATCAAAAGAGCTGCCAACAGCGTAGCTCCCGGCTCAGGTTCTCTGCTTGGAAGATCTCTTTCAATGTCAGCCATTAACCAGCATCAGGTAAATGTGGCCAATGTTCGTAAGCGCGCCCTCAGCGATGACAGCGTTCAGCTTAGCAAAAGCTGCAGCAGCCTGAATTCATCAACAGGAAGAATCAATCAAAATGGAGTCAAAGGCTCTGGTAATAACAACAGTGCTCTAGGTTCAAAACTTGACCTATCTAAAGATGACAGTTCCGTCATCGGCAGCAGTATAAATGTCAGCCAAAAAGAAGCTACTGCTGTCAGGAGTCAATCAGTAGGAATGAGTTCAGAAAATGTCGGATTGCACCTAGGCAGCAATGGCACCGAAATTGTTAACACTGGACTCGATATAAAATAAATACTATAAGTTAATTACATTGAACAGTCCAAATAAATAAAACCCAAACGAGGACATGATATGGCTTGGGACGGAAAAAGATTTGATATCCCTTTTATATATCTTAAATATAATACAGTAGAAGAAACCAAAGTAAGCAATGCATACATCCCTGAAGATGATGTCGCCGCCTTGATTAACGGAGAAACCCGTTCTGAGGATTTGGTTCAGCGTCTTGCAGAAAAGGACATGCTGAAAGAGGCCTGTGATTTCATGTCATACAGTGTAAATCCCAGAGTCGGAGTGTGGTGGGCTTACAACTGCATAACGAACCTGAAACAAGAGCTGGAGGAAGCCCAAAAAGCCAATCCGTTACCGCCAGAAGAACAATTCAAAAAAGATATTGAGGCCAAACTCAACGACTTAAGCGACACTAAAAGCCTTGATGCATTGCGCAAAAAACAGGAGGCTGAAGCCGCATCAATTGTGGCTGATTTTGAAAAAATTGCCGGAGATAAAATAACAGACCCTAATGACCCGCTTAAAGCTGTTCAACAAAAGATGAAAGCACTGAATGATTCAGATTTGGCAGGGCCTAAAAATGTAATTAACGAATTTGAGACTGCAATCAATGCTTTTCCTCCTGCTGAAGTTGCTGCTTCACGTGCAAGACTGGACAAAATTTACAGCAATTATGAAAAGACTAACGGTATAAACCCGTTAGCTAAAGTAAGACAGATTATCGAGAGAGAACTCAATCCTGAGCCCATTTCTAAAGATACCAGCTTGATGGATCAATATTATGACGGCATCAAAAACCGTATAAATGATCTCGAAAAATTTATCAACCAGACAGCGAGTCAGCATTTCCCACTCAAAATATCCGGCTTGCCCAAAGCCAAACCAACCGGAAATGCTGACGATCCTTTGTCAGCTGTGAAACGCTGGATATTGACTCCTGTGGACACCAACGGCGTTATTTGCCGTGATGCCGCAATGCCCAAAACACAAGAACCTGAAGGGCTTTGTGCATTAGCCGCCTACTGGTCAAATTCTAATCTGACTCCTGAGGCTTCACATGTAGTTCATCCCCCTCCGGGTCTTTCCGCTCAAGGCATATCCAAAACTTTATATCGATGCGCAATGCAAAGCGGCGGCACTAAAACATATGAAGAACGCTATGAAGAATATTTAAATATCGGTATAGACTGTATTACTGGAATACTCACCTGGGATAAACTGTGGCGTCCAGCTAAAACACCTAAAATCGATACAAGCGATAATATTAACGTCAGACAAGGTTTTGGGCGTGAAAGCGAGATACCTGCTAACAACTTATATATGTAATTTTACTTTTTTTAAGAAGCTCTTTATGCCGCATTTTCTTTCACTTGGAGGATGCGGCTATTTTTTTACGCTGAGTGCTAACAATCAAGCCTGGTAGTATTCATTATCAGTTATTTTCGATTTTAGAATAGCAATCTCATACATACATGCTATATTAAGCATTTGATTTTTAAAGATTTACAAAACTAAACATTAATAAGAGTAATAATATACGATCCCAAGATTGCTATTTTGATACTTGTACAAGGAACTTAATTGACATGACCTTTAAAGAGTTAGGCTTAATTCCTGAACTTCTGAGTTCGATAGAAGCTCAGGGCTATGAAGAGCCCACGCCTATTCAGGAAAAATCTATTCCGGTTATTCTGGAAAAACGTGACGTGCTGGGCAGTGCTCAGACCGGCACCGGAAAAACCGCAGCATTTACCTTGCCGGTACTGCAGTTGCTGCACGAATCAACCCGCAACGGAAGACATCCGCGTGTTCTGGTGCTTACCCCTACCCGTGAACTTGCTGCTCAGGTTGAGGACAGCGTAAAAACTTACGGCAGTGACCTGAAGACACGTTCAGTAGCAGTTTTTGGTGGTGTTGGTATTAACCCTCAAATAAACCGCCTGCGTCAGGGAGTAGATATTCTCGTAGCCACACCGGGCCGCCTCCTTGACCACGTTGGACAAAAAACTGTTGACCTGTCTAAAATTGAAATTCTGATTCTGGACGAAGCTGACCGTATGCTGGATATGGGTTTTATCCATGATATCCGCAAAGTACTCGAACTGCTTCCTGAAAAACGTCAAAACCTGCTTTTCTCTGCAACATTCCCCAAAGCTGTAAAAAAACTCAGTCACCAAATTCTTCATGAACCAGTGACAATTGAAGCTGACCGGAAAAACTCTACTGCAGAAAAAGTAAAACAAGTTGTCCATATCATTGAAAAAGGCCAGAAACGCCACCTGCTTTCTCACTTAATTCGTGAAGAAAAATGGACACGCGCACTTGTTTTCACTCGCACCAAATGGGGTGCAGACAAACTGGCAAAGCAACTCTCCAGAGATGGAATTTCCGCTTCTGCAATTCACGGCGGTAAAACCCAGTCAGCCCGCACACGTGTACTGGCTGACTTCAAAGCGGGTCAAATAACCGCTATGATCGCGACAGACATTGCTGCTCGTGGTATTGATATTGCCGAACTCCCCCATGTTGTCAATTATGAATTGCCAAATGTACCGGAAGACTACGTCCACCGCATTGGAAGAACTGGGCGTGCCGGCTCTGACGGTCTTGCTATTTCACTGGTTTCAGGCGATGAAAAACCACTGTTAGACGGAATTGAAAAATTCCTGAAATGGAATATAAAGCGCCGCAATGTTAAATCTTTTGTAAAAGTAGCCAACTCCGGTTCGCAAAACAGAAGAGGCGGCGGCAACAATAGACCCAGAAGGCCTTCTTCAAATAAAAAAACCGGATCACAATCCCAACGGCCTCAGCGTCGCTTCAACCGCTCAAAATCATCTTCCTAGAAGCTGAATAATTTATGTATGAGTCAATCTTCTTTCAAGGGGATTGACTCTACTTTTTTCAAGCTCAAAGCCAATATCACTACAAGAACCAACACCACGGCCCCAAACGCACCGTACATAATAAGCTTCCGATACTTCTTGCTTCCACCAAGTGCCTGATCAAAGCTTGTATTTGAAATAGCAGCGTCAAGTTTTAACCTGGTGAATTCAGGAGACTTCACTTTTGCCAGAATATCATCAACATCGTAATCAGGCGCAGGAATATTTTTTCCCCCGAAGTAAAGCTGTAACGGCATGCTTACACCTTTTCCTAGTAAAACTGCCTGGTAGTTATTGCTTTCCAGTTTAAATGAAATATTTTCAAGTGGTAAATTATCCTTATTCTCAATCATCAAACGATAATGTTCATGTTGCTGCTCATTAAATCTCAGCGTCAAATCATGCTGTATTATGCCAGGTAAGTCATATGAAAAAATCTTTTTGCCAGATATATTATGACTTTTTCCGGATTCGTCAACATACTCAAGTTTGCAATAACGGGCAAAGTTCACTGAATTCGTTTTAACCTTAACCGCAACCAAAGGTTCTTGAGAAGTATAGATTTCAAAAACATCACTTTTACCTGTTTTTTGCTGAGCATCAACAAAAGCAGGTTTCCACGAAGTAAGACGCCTGTCAACCCTGTCAACGGACGCTTGAGCTTCCAACGTGATATTGCTTACTTTAAAGTCTACTCGTCTATAAAAACTCTGAGTTGCCACGCTTTGGTTATTGGTAGAACTGTTTTTTTTGATTAGCCTATTAAACCCAGGCATTGCTTTAACTTCTGAAAAATTAACTATTTTCAATTTGTAAAAATCCCATTGTGAAGCCGGAATGTTTATAACAGTATTTCTCAAGTTAACGATGCTGGAATAATCATATATTTTAGCTTCAGCAACTAACGTTTTCCATGATTTACAATCATTGCTGCCAAACACAGTAATTGTTTTTTCAAAATTCTTCAGAGGAGTATCTATCATAATCCGCTTGACTATAAAAACTTCTCTGTTCTTTTGTTTTGGCCCTGAAACAACCAGTTCGATAATGCTTTTCGAATCACCAAGACGGCTAAGCGATTTTATCCTGGCAATATATGTTTTTGAAGATGTAACCAAAGCATTCTTCATGACCGGACGCACAACGTAAGGCACCTGTTGTCCTTTGCTATCATAAATCCGAAGATTAGTGTATGAATCATTCAAAAATTTGTACATCTCGCTGGTAAATACAGCTGCATAAAATGGATGTGAGACTGCTCTTGCAGTTAATTCAGCTTTGCAGCTTACCGGCATAGATTTACGTAGGTCATCACCGGCACAAAGGCTCAGGGTGGTCATAACCAACAGGGATAATATAATATTGAATTTTCTACTCATATTCGGTATCATCCTTTTAATTTTTTGTCCTCAGAACCGGTTTCAAAATGCGCTCTGAAGCGGATATAAATAAAGGCACCGGCGATAAGAACCAGACCGAGCACTATAAATGCAATAATTCGATACAATTGAGACAAGTGTTTCAGGTCTATGAAGAAAATCTTATAAACATCTATAAGCAGCAGCAATAAGGCACTGTAACGCAGTTCCTTGTTGCCCTTAGTTATACCGAAGAAGATCATTGCAAAAGCAAACACACCCCAAAGGATTGAAACTCCGCCAGCACGGAATCCACGCACAAAATGATATAACAGACTGCTTGTTTCAAAAGTCAGGTAGAAAAACAAAATCACAAGAATAAACCCACCAAAACATCTACCCAAACAAGGCTCAATACGCTTCCTAACACTTAGCCAACCAAATGAAAACGCTCCAAGAAGAAGCAGACAATCAAGGCCGCGCATAAAGGTATAACCCCAAAACGGCCTGCAATCGTAAATCCACTTTGAAGTAGAAAATTTCCATATATTCAGATTAGCCCCAAGCCTTAGAAATAAACAGAAGGTAACAAGCATAACCAAGTTCGCCAACAACCTTGAATTCTGCTTCTTAGAGTATACAGCCAACAGTACCAGCGCAACAGCCCAGACAGATGTTACCAAAGGCTCACGCAGAGGCAGGTAATACACACCGGAAAATCTAACCGCTTCCAGGGTAAGATAAGCACACAAAAGCACAGCACTTCCCCAGAAAAACTGCTTGATTACATAATTATTCGGAACTTTTAAAGCAACATCATTATCCTGAGAGATTAGACCGTTAAAATCTCCGTATTTTTTCATAATCCACCTGCCGGCGACCAATGCAATCAGAAAACCGCCAATGGTAATAAAGCGATCTTGCAGACCAAGGAAATAATCCGTTGTATGGCGGGTAAAACTTTGATCAAACAACATAATTCTGAAAAATGATAAAGCGTAAATTACATAAGAGCTTTGTGCTAAAAACCTGCTGCCTATGCGCAAGCCCAACCATAAGAATAGTACAGCAAGCGCCGACCATGATGCCGTAATCCATTTACCGGACAATAGCAGCGGAACTGATACTGTAATAGAAAAACCTGCAAAGGCCAGTAGAATCAGTAGCAGAGCCTTATCATGATATTTGCGATATAAAAAGTATACAATAAATGCAGTAAAAAATACTGCAGCACCTAAGCTGAATGCAGCACCGTAGGCACTTGGGTAAATGCTTAAAGTTTTTTCCCAGCCGATGGCAAAATAAAGCAATGTATTAGCGAGGATCAGTAACATCTCAACCAAGGTCACAGGCTGACAGTTTCGGATGTTAAAGATAATACTCTGACCGAAGAAAACAACAAAATATATACACAGAAAAGTAATGGCAACAGCATAATCTTCCGCCCCATGATAATACTTGTTTAAAGCAAGTAAATAAATTCCCCATGTAAACAGAAAGCTCAATATATTAAGCAGCTTCCAATTACGGTAGTGTGATATGCCAAGCGTACCGACAGCCAGTAATAACATATAGGTATAAAGCCCCGGTAAGTTCTTTACCCCGGTACTCAATATAACCGGTGTAATAGTACCACCTATGACCCCGAAAACAGCTACCAGGAGAGAATCACGCCGCACTGAAATGATCCAGGCTGCAATTGTAATCAGAATCATTATACCGAAAGCCACAGGTCTATCCAGAAGCTTATACATATTTGAAGCCGCATGTGTGCTGAAATAAAGCAATGCTATACCACCGCCAAGCGAACCACGCGCAATCAAATCGTATTTTTTACCTGAGCCCGAAAACTTCATGCCTGCCACCAACATGCCAAGAGCAGCAATCACACTGCCGGCTACACGGAAAACCGGAGGCATCAAGCCATGATCTATAGAGTACTTCAGGAAAAACGCTCCACCTGCCAGCAGTATCAATATCCCCATCCTGACCAGCCATGTTGTCGCTACCGCATATTCAGCGGAAACCCCTTTACGCCGATGATCTTCGCCGACAAGAAACCACATCCAGATTGAATGCAGCATACTCTGAGCTTTCTTCTCAAACTCGCTAGCGGTTTTCTTTTGAACTGGAGGTGTCTTTTTATCTTTTATTTCAGTCCGATGAACCGGAGTCATCTCTACTTTGGGAACAGGTTGAAGCTTTGGAATAGCCTTAGGCTCTGGCTTTATTTCTGTTTTTTTAATTATTTCAACTTCTTTTATCAGAAGTTCTGGAGATGGTTTGGCTTGTGGTTCAATCTTTTCTATTCTTTCAGCAGATGAAACAGCAGCTCCACTTTCAGCTGCAAGTTGTTTTTGCTGTTCTTTTTTCTTTTTCTTCTTTTTGTCTTTTTGGGTATCGGTATCAGCTTTTGATTTCTTGCCATCTTGCTCAAAAGGTGGCTTTTCTTTTGAAGAGATAAGCTGACGCATTTCCTCCCAAGCAGCCTTCTGGCTTCTTCTGAAAGTACAAAATGTGGACTCAAGATTTCTCAGACGATTATTTATTATCACGAAAAGTACTATCAAAGCTATTGGAATGCTGAGTAGCGCTAATACAAACAAAACAACCAAAACTTCCATAAGGTACCCCCCAATACTATGCAGATTATGTAATTCCTTAAATTATACCATCAATACTACATAACAAGCAACAACAACAAAATTATTTTCAGCTTTTGCCATATACGAAAGTGATTCACTAAACCGTAATTTCATTATTATTTATTTCTGAGTACTTCACCATAGATTTATAATCAAGTTGTCCCCCATTTAGGTTCATGCCAAGCTGTTTCCCTATAACATTTTTCATTTGCGGATAAAAATTGATTTTTTTGAGGCACTCGCTACTTGATCCGGGCTTATTACGTAAAGAGTTTCTGTTTTCCAAGGCAGTAGATATGACCTTCCTTAAAACGTAACTATAATCCTGATAGCTTATCGCCTTTTTCTTTTGTATATATTCTATTAACTTTTCAAAATTATCTTTCTTGTCACTCTTATTGAAAATAAAATAACTCATTGCTTCTTTGCATGATTTAACCAAGTCGAGTAGCTCTTCGACTCCATTGTTAATAAGCAGGCATCGTTCTAGATCAAAGCTTGTCGATAATTTATATTTTTTCAAACTTGAATATGCAAAGTTTTTTACCAATGATATAAAGTGATTTCCAATGATTTTGTGATAGTCTTTTAAGTAAAAAAATGATTTAACCCAGGGATCACATACAAGAGCTTTTGAACTTTTTATCTTTGCATAAGTACTTTTAAATTTCCATGGAAGCAGCTCTTCTCCTAAAGGCACAATTATAAGGAAAACATGGTCAGCATGAGGTAATTTAAAAATGCCCATATCTTTAAACTTAATCAATCCAAGTTTTGCGTAATGATGAAGAAGTAGATAACAGAAAGAGGCCATTTCAGAACAATTTGCAACTGAGTATTTCAATGAATTCTGAACCATACTCTCAATCTCTTTCATGGGATCACTCTTATCAAGTGCTTTCCCACCCAATAGCTCAGGTTTCCGCATTATGTTATGAACCTTTTTTCTATGAGAGGTAATCTGCTGTTCATTTGAATGAAAAGCCATATTATAATCACCAAAGCGATACATTTTTGAAGAAGATTGCCTAAAATGATCATTGGCTTGAACAATTGATTCTCTGGCCATGTCTCCCAGTTTTATTACATGTGGCTCTTCCTCAGAAAAGTCAATGTCGTGATACAGAACGTGAGGTGAATTAACACATTGGTCACAAACAGGCACAAATTTATGCTTAGGATCGTACATTTTATGAAACGGCGTATTTTCTAAAACTGATATGTATGGTCTTTTATGTGTACAACAGTATATGCACACGACTTCTCCACAATTGCGGCAAACAGTGGGAATGCGAACTTCATTACAAATCGGACACGGCTTGTCCATGATTATTTCGGAAGGCCAGG
Organism: Lentisphaerota bacterium; assembly: GCA_024225035.1. Taxonomy (GTDB): domain Bacteria; phylum Verrucomicrobiota; class Lentisphaeria; order Victivallales; family Victivallaceae; genus Zth2. Next base: position 103,576 of record JAAEMX010000001.1, on the reverse strand, counting down.
CTGACATAATTACCCCTCATAAATCTAAATAGTTATTATTACTAATAGATAATAAATGAATTTCACTAATAAAATTGACGTTAGAAAACAAAGAAGTGAGCCTGTAAAATCCGGTGGATTTTATCAAGATAAAAATCGAGAAGTTTTTGCTATGCAAGAAAATAGATGTAAATCTATACAAAACAAGTCAGAAATAAAAAAGATCGTATACTAATAACGAAAAAAGAAAGCATATATAAAAATTAATAAAATATTACCAACCCAATCTTTACAAATTGCGATATCTTAATACAATAGCAAACTGTAAAGTCAGGTGGAATCCAAGCTTACTTGAAGCTTAAAATAGGCCAGTTGTTATTATCTGCGGCTTCTCTTAAGGCCGGAACAGGATTTACAACATAAGGGAATCCAACCGCCGAAAGAATATTTACATCATTTACGCTGTCACCATAATAGGCAGCATCTTCAAGCTTGAAGCCATGCTTATCGCAATATTCTGCTGCTGCCTGCACTTTTCCCTCACCCATGGTGTAAACGCCTTTGATATAACCTGTAAAACAGTCTTCCTTCTTTTCCAGGTCAACGGCAACAATTGAATCAAACCCGAAGTACTTAGCAACTGGAGCAGCTATAATCCGATTAGTTGCACTGAGCAGCACTATCGGAATATTTTTACCTTTGCAGGCCTCAACTTCCTTGACAGCGTCTTTATATATCTTGCCAATGACAAAGTCCTGGAAGTGCTTTTCGGATAGCTCGAGCATTTCCTGTTCAGTATGCCCAATAAATTCGTTCAACTGAAATTTCATGAACTCTTCAACCGGCAAAGTGCCTTCAACATAACGCTCATAAAAGTAATCAGCATCTTTAAGCGCTTCCGGGCCAGCTAATTTTTCAGCAACAACAAACTCTTTCCATGACATGTCACAATCATTATTGATCAAAGTATGATCCATATCAAAAAAATAGATTTTCGGCTCTCTCATTTCTTTCCTTTCTATAGCTATATTAAACTCTGAATTTCTTCAGAAAATTTATCCATTAAAATTGCAGCCTCGTCAGGGTCGGCAGCCTCCACATTCAATCGCAATACGGGCTCCGTGTTTGAAGGCCGTATTAACACCCAGCCCGCAGGCAAATCAATACGCAATCCATCAAGTCGATAAATTTTGTAATCCTTGTACTTTTCAGCCAGATGCAAAACAGCTTCACGTGCCCGGTAAGCAGAACATGAATATTTGCGTGAAAGATTACAGTAACCAGGCAAACTTTCACGTATTTCAGTGAGTTTTTCGCCAGACAAAGCAAGCATTTCTAAAACCAGTGCCATCGCAACATAACTGTCACGACCGGGGTGAATTCGTCGCCAGATAACTCCACCACTGTTACCCTCCCCACCAATTTCTGCTCCACATTCAATCATTTTATCAACAACATTGATTTCGCCAACCTTGGAATAATACACCTGACAACCATAAGATTCAGCTATATCCTCAACCGCTCTAGTGGTCTGAATGTTTACCGCAACCGGAGCAGGATTTTCAGACAAAACGTGATCAACAGCCAATAAAACGGTATACTGCACTCCAAGCGGGTTACCATCATCAGCAATCACAGCCATGCGGTCACCATCCGGATCGTGAGCAAAACCTACCGCACAATTATTTTTACTGACAGCTTCCGATAGCGCACCAAGATTATCTGCTATCGGTTCCGGCTCCCTTTCGAAGCCTTTATCCAGAACGTCAAAAACTGTAATGACTTCACAGCCGAGCTCTTCAAGAAAACGTTTACTATAAAGCGCTCCGACACCGTTACAGCAGTCAACTGCCACTTTGAATTTCTGTTCACGAATGGCCTTTACATCCACCTCTTTAAATATTCGTCGCATATGATATTCAAATGCATTGGCGTCATGTCTTAAATCACGCAAATCCTGTTCAGAACAGTAATTATGATCACCTTGAGTATAAATATCAAAAAGTTCCTCCGACTCACCGGGATCAAGAAACATACCGCGCGGGCCAATAAACTTCAATGCATTCCATTCAGCAGGATTGTGACTTGCAGTAATAGCAATACCACCGCTGGCATTATAACGCTCAACCATCATTTGTACAGTTGGAGTTGGAACAATTCCAAGGATAACGGGCTGACAACCAACCGCCAGCAAGCCAGCAATCACTGAATTCTCAAGCATCTCACCAGTCAGTCTGGTATCACGCCCAACTATGACACGACCGGCACCAACATACTGCCCGAAAGCAGAAGCCAGATTGGTAGTTAACAGCGGAGAAAAAGATTCACCGACAATACCTCTTACTCCAGCTTCAGAAAATTTTAAAGAATGTATCAAGTCCTTTTTCATGATGCTGTCAACCTCTCAATTATGCCGCGAATATGCATTGCCTGGTCTTCGGCTTCAGTTTTGGTCTTCCATTCTGAAATCAGCCTTATAACCTGGTCTGTAGTTGATGCTCTCAGGCTAACCCAGCCATCAGGCCAGTCAAGTCGCAAACCGTCCTCTTCATTCACCAGAGCATCTTTGAAACGGTTGCTGAGCCTGCGGATTACGGTATATGCGTGAGCTGAAGAACAATTGATCGTTTTCTTGACAATATGGTAACGCGGCAATTCATCAACCAACTGCGACAGCCGCATGTTCCTTGCCGCCATAGCTTCCAGAATAACTACCGTCATAAACATAGCGTCAAATCCCTGAACCCAGCCTTCACAGGCAAAAGCTCCGCAGCCTTCACCACCAAGCACTGCCCCAGACTCTTTCATTTGGTCAATGATATTTGATTGGCCCACACGACTTTTAATAACTCTGCCGCCATGCCGTTTTACAACTTCATCAAGTATACGTGTTGTACAAATATTGGTCACAACAGTCGGTTTTTCAGCTTTAAACTTCCTTAAAACGTAGTCCGTCCCCAAGGGAAAACTGTACTCTTCAGAAAGAGTTTCACCCGTATCAGAAACCAGTCCGACACGGCTCATGTCACTATTGTAAACAAAACCAGCATTAGCCTGCAAAGGTTCAATTAAAGCCTGAACTTGAAATGCGCTGCGCGGTCGCGGCTCGGGATCATGCGGCAGCACACCTGTCAAAATATTATTTATCGGGATAATTTCCAGTCCAAGGCGTAAAGCCAGCTTCTCAGCCAGCACAGAACCGGAACCGTTACAGAAGTCGCAGACAATTTTAAATTTAGATTTGGCAATAAGATCAGCATCAACAAATTCACACAAGGCATCAAGATACACATCAAGAATACCTGGATTAACTGGAATTACTTTTTTAGCTCCAGCCCAGTCACAAGCAATAAAGCGTCTGCTGTGATAAATATCGAAGAGTTCACGCAGCTGAATAGCGCTGCAATATGCGCCTTCACTGTTAAAAGGAATTATCGAGTTCCAGCCCGCAGCCTGATGACCGCCCCCAATTAAAAGTGCCCCTGCAGCTTCAAGCTTGTTTATAGAAAAATGTACAACGGGGGCTGGCAGTATTCCGGCATCATGAACCTCACAACCACAACTTAGTAGAGCAGAAACAACTCCACGATGCAGCATTTCAGAAGAAAAGCGGGTGTCACGAGCGACAATAACCCTGCCGCCGTCGATAAAAGTCCCGAACGCACGGGAAAAGTCAATGATATTTTCAGGGGTAAGCCCTGAACCGATAATGCCTCGCATTCCGGCTGAACTTAATTTTAACGGGCGCATACCAACTCCAATAATGTTATGCCTGTTCCCTTTTACAATAAACTTTTTTACGCAAAACTCAAAATTAAAGGTAAAAAAAAGCCCGCCGAAGCGGGCTAAAAAGCAATATTACTTACTGGCGACCGGCACCGGCGCGTCATCTTTGACACGTGAACCAATCTTACGATGCCAGAATGCCACGATCGGGCTGGCAACGAAGATTGACGAATAAGTACCGACAATTACGCCAAGCAGCATCACGAATACAAAGTCGTTGATCGCAATACCACCGAAAAAGTAAAGTACAACCAGTACCAGTACGGTAGTGAACGAAGTCAAAGTCGTACGACTGAGGGTCTGGTTAATACTGAGATTAATAAGCTGTTTGTAGGTGTAGCCTTTTTCCTGTTTGACATCCTCACGGATACGGTCAAATACCACAATAGTGTCATTTAACGAGTAACCGATAATGGTCAGGATTGCCGCAACTACCGGCAATGAGACTTCATTACCGCAGGCAATATAAATGCCTGTTGCAACAATAACGTCATGAATAAGAGCAACAATTGAAGCAATCGCATAAGCAAATTCGAAACGTATTGAAATATAAATAATAATACCCAGGAACGCCAAACCTATAGCCAACAGAGCCGACTTACTGAACTCGTAACCGACCAGACCACCTATAGAAGTTTCCTGACCGCCGGCGAGCCTAGTTCCCGGATATGCTTTATTCAGCAGGTTTGCGATCTGCTCTTTTGGACTAACTGCTTCTTTAGTACCAGATTTTTCAAGCTTGATATTCTTACGGATAAGAATTTCCATCTTTTTATTATCAACTTGAGATGCACTGGTTTTGTAATTAACCTGAGCTTCAAATCCAGCATTTTTCAGGGTATCTTCAATCTTGTTGACAGGGATACGTTTCTGATAATCAAATGTTACCTGAGTACCGCCAGTAAAGTCAACACCAAACATGGTTTTACCTTTGACTCCGAAAAGAACCAGACTGGCAATTATCAGTACGCCTGAAAGAGTGAAGGCATATTTACGCATTCCAATGAAGTCAAACTTCGGCTTTTTGACAAAAGATAACATCTTCATACCCTTGAACGGGTGAACACGGTCAATATAGTCAAAAATGAGTCTGGTCAGGAACAGAGCCGTAAACATACTGGTCAGAATACCAATACTCAAAGTGACAGCAAAACCTTTTATCGGACCAGTACCTACACGCATCAAAATCAGCGCAGTAAACAGCGTTGTCAGGTTTGAGTCAAGAATGGTAATAAAGGCTCTGCCGTAGCCGAGGTCAATAGCAGTCTGCAGACTCTTCTTCCTCTGCAGCTCCTCTCGTATACGTTCAAAGATAAGTACATTTGCATCCACCGACATACCGATGGTCAAAATAATACCCGCAATACCCGGCAGGGTCAAGGTTGCGTCAAACGCTGCCAACGCTCCCAGCACAAGAACAATGTTTACGCCAAGTGCGATAACAGCTACAATACCGGCACGGAGGTAGTAGAATATCATAAAGCCCATCACGATTAACAGGGCAAAAATACCTGCCCAGATACCGTTTTGAACATTTGCTACACCAAGTGTCGGGTCTGTATCGAAAATACCTTCAACTCTGATCTGGAACGGCAGACTGCCGCTGACCAGAGCGTCAGAGATATTTTTAGCTTCGTCATTAGAGAAATTACCGGAAATCTCAGCTTGCCCGGTGGGAATTGCACTTCTGATTACCGGGGCACAATAAAGCTTGTCGTCCAAAACAATAGCCAACTGTCGACCGATGTTTTTGGAAGTAATTTCACCAAAACGTTCAGCCCCCGTGCTGTTAAATCTAAGCGATATTTTACGCTGACCAAACTGATCATTGCCTGCTCGTGCATCAATGATATTTTTCCCGTCCATTGCCCAACGTTTGTTAACAAAATAGTATCTGGTCAACTCTTTTTTGCCAGTCCTGAATTCCTTGACTTTCATCAAGTCATAGCCCATCGGAGCCTTGAATGTCTTCGGGTTAGCTAAGTATTGCTGAACGAGCTTATCATTGTTAGTGTTAACAAAACGGAAGCGCAGCTTAGCGCTCATTTTGATGAGTTTCAGGAGCTTAAGTTTTTCTTCCTTGGAAACGACCGGAACTTTCAACGAAATATATCTGCCACCGGCAGGTGTGATTTCAGCCTCATAAATCTTCTGAGCTTCCATACGGGAACGCAAGGTCTCAATAGCTATATCGCGATAACGATTAAACTCATTATCCATGCGTTTTTTGTATTCCGCTTGAGCATCTTTACCGCCTTTGCTTTCCTTTTTGATGCTGTTCAGGAAGTCCTGATCAGGCACCAGCTCAAGCATAAACTCAACACCACCATTAAGGTCAAGCCCGAGACGGATTGAACTGCTGGCTTTTTTTCGGACCAGACTTATCACGTCACTATTGACCTGCAAGTCTTTGCCGTTGACCATTGTTTTAAGTTCAACACCGTTTTTATTGGCAGCATTCAGCAAAGCTGTTGTTGCATACATGCTGGAGTCTTTAGCCTGTGCCTCTTTAGCTTCCCGAACCAGCTTAGCAGCTACCGGGCTTTTGGAATCTTTGAGCAGAGACTTAAATGTCTCGTAAAAATCCCGTTGCGTAAGAGGATGTATAGAAATGAAAAATACGGCTATGACCACCAGGGCGATTAAGCTTCGCAAGATAACCGGTCGTTTGTTCATGGCTCCCTCTCGTTATATTATTTACCGTCAGTAGCCTGAGCTTCGCCAGATTCGTTAAAGATTCCGCTTACGCCACCTTTGCTAACTTCGACTTTTACATTTTCAGCAATTTGTACGGTGAAAGTTTTGTCTTTTACTTCTACGATAGAACCATGAATTCCACCTGCTGCTACGACGTGATCACCTTTTTTGATGTGATCAAGCATTTGCTGCCGTTTTGAGGCTTGTTTTTTCTGGGAGCGGATCATGAAAAAGATCATCACACCAAAAACGATGATAGGGCCGAGCAACGGGAGCCAGCCACTACCCTGAGATTTTGCGGCTGCTGCTGCAATGTTAACAAGTGACATCATAATTGAAATCCTTCTTTATTTAATAATTAACACATAATTCCAAAATTAACCGAAAGTACGAATTTACAGCAAAAAGCCCGAATCGCAAATATAAATCAGTGATTCGGGCGAAAAATATCAATTATTTACTATTATTAAGCTTTGACTGGAACACCAAGCAAACTCAAGTGCTTATCGAAGTGCCCTTTAAGTTTTTCCATATACTGCTTTTCGAACTTGTGCATAGCATCAAAAAACAACGGACGAATAGCCTTGTCATTCAGGATTGGGCCATAGGTAACATGCAGCAATTGACGTGCTTCGTTCATTTCCACGAGCGACCCCAAATCTTCGTCTGCCATTTGATCGACATCAGGAATCTTGTTGATATCAGCAGTGATGTGATAAAGTTTGAGCATTTCCTGAAAATTATCAAGTGCGCACTTATGCATAACACGGTACAGTACCGGCTCATTTTCAGCGATCACACGCACAGCTTCAAGCCAGCTGGTTCCGGCAGTCTTAAGGTGCAGGCGCATTCCAGTCATTTCGCCAATGGCCGGATAAACCATAAACTTATCGCTGCCAGAGTGGATAGATACTTTGTAATCGCCAAAAGCCTTAGCTATATCGGCATGTACACGGAACTGACGATCAAATTCCTCAACGTCGCCAATATAATCAACAGCTTTCTGGAATTCGCCGATAAAGCGAGGAGCCAGTGAAGTGAATTCAACATTACGCAGACGCAGTTCTTTCACAATAAAGAGATGATGTGAAGGCAACGTGGGAGAAGTTGTTTCATCAATAGAAATTTCAAGATCAAACTTGTCACCGCGTTTGCTGACAAGGTGGTCATGAACTTCTAAAGCAAAATCCAAAGCTCCTAGATACATTACCGCACAACGGCGAGCAGTCGGAGCATCCATTTCGATAACATCAGCGCCAACACTGAAAGACTTACCGAAATAATCTTCCTCAATACGTTTTTGAGTAGCTGCGTCTAGTTTTTCAAACTCAGCATCAACTTCATCCTGACTCCAGTCTCCAGCCGCAGCGTTCATAACTTCGGACAGGTCAAGAGTAATCATCGGCATACCGGCAGCCAGCGCAATATCAATATCTGGAATTGTTTTAAGATGGTCGCCATCTGCTCCATAACCATCTTTATAACCAGCCTGAAAAACCATGAAAGTAGCGTCATCAACCACATTGCGGTACGTGCGTCCGGTCAGTTCCAGTTCACGCATTGACTGCTGAGCAAGAACAGGAGTTACCTGATATTTGGAAGCTGCTGCAATGTGACCTGCAGTCGCCAGACCAAGGCGGTCGCCGCAGCCAACAGTAGTTTTGCGGTCACGGAGTGAAATTGGAGCTGTCCATGGGAAATGTTTGCGCAGAACTTTTGCGTTATGCTCGCTCAAAGGACATTTACGAGCAATTGCGGCGTCACCGATCTGTTCTCCTTCAAATTCGGAAATGATACCATCTTCACGTTCAGAAATAACAAGAATAAACCGCTGTTTATCGTCCCTAGCCATAGCGACAATCGCGCTATCTTTTTTGAATACTGATTTTTTATAGAAAGAAACTTTGCTGCATTTCTTGTCTATATTCTGCCTGATGTCGTCTTCATGCGAACGGATAAGACTTGAAGCGTTTTCAAGAATATCTTTCATTGTTTCCCTCCCGGAATATTATAGCATTTAAAATTAAATCCGGCTTCGTCTCTTTTCAATGAACTAATATTATAAATCTTACAAGTGAAAAATCAAGCTGCTGGACAAATACATGTCGTCCGGCAGCCGAACTTCAGTATTTTACTCGGATTTTCCACTTGTTTCAAGCCCGATAATCGGCTTGATAATTTCATTAAAGTCTTTTGCTGTCTGAGTGCCGCCAAAAGCGTTAACAAAAGGAGTACCTTCGTCACCAGCCTGTACAACAGCCGGGTCAATCGGAACTTTACCAAGAAATGGGACTTTCATGTCCTCAGCCAGTTTTTTACCGCCGCCTGAGCTGAAAATATCAGTAATCTTGCCGCAATCAGGACAACGGAAACCACTCATATTTTCAACAACGCCAAGTACCGGTAAATTAATTTTATTACAGAAAGTCACAGAACGACGTACGTCAGACGAAGCGACTTCCTGCGGAGTTGTGACCATTACGCCACCATCGATATCTTCTATCAACTGAACAACAGAAAGCGGCTCATCACCAGTACCCGGAGGTGAATCGATAACCAAATAATCCAGATCGCCCCAATCAACATCTTTCAGGAACTGTTTGATAACGCCCATTTTCATAGGCCCGCGCCAAATTACAGCCTGTTCAGGATGCTCGAGGAAAAACGCAATAGAAATGACCTTCAAATGCGGCCCTACTTTAACGGGAAGCACGCCGGCTTCACTCTGCATCATTTTGACGTCTTTCAGGTTGAGCATAGTAGGAATACTTGGCCCGTGAATATCCACGTCCAACAAACCAACGTTATAGCCTTCACGAGATAAAGCCACAGCCATATTTACGGCAACAGTACTCTTGCCAACGCCACCTTTACCGGACATAACCAGTATTTTGTGTTTGATTTTGCACATGCGTTTGGCCAGTTCCTGGCGTTCGAGAAAGTCTTCCAGACGCTCATCAGGACGCTGATTTTTTGATGGGCAGTCCTTTTTGTTACAGCTTTTGCAGTCCATTGTTTTCACCTTGGAAATATGTTATTTTAGTAAAATTGATTGAATCTCAAAACAGCTAAATTATTGCCTTCAAAAAATATTTCAAAGGTAATATTGCAATAAATAGCAAAATATAACGCAATTCATTGAATAATGAAGCTTTGTTACTTATTTGATCTGCAATTGTTAGTGTTTCTTGCAAATAACGCCCTTGGGTGTATGTTCTGAAAATAATTTAACACCTATAAAGGATTTTTAATGATAAAAATTGGATATTACAACACACTGGAGGTCAGTCGAAGAGTTGATTTCGGTGTTTATCTAACTGATGGCGAGGAAGAAATCCTGCTGCCGCGTAAATATGTACCCGCTCACCTGGAGATCGGCGATGAGATCGAAGTTTTCATCTACACAGACTCAAGCGATCGCCCAATTGCAACGACACGTAAACCTCTAGCTACTGTAGGTGATTTTGCGCTATTGCAGGTAAAAGATGTCAACCGTTTCGGCGCTTTTCTGGAGTGGGGACTTGAAAAAGACCTGTTTGTGCCTTTCAAAGAGCAAGGCGATATTCGCATGTCACAGGGACGTAAGTACGTTGTACGTGTTTGTTATGACAGAGTCAGTGACCGCCTGACCGGATCAATACGTTACCGCCGCCACGCTCAACTTCTCGCAGGCCCTGGAATGTGGCCCGGACTTGAGGTTGAAATCATGATACTTGAGCATAGTGAACTGGGCTTCACAGTTCTGGTTAACGGTGAATACCTTGGTAAGCTTTATGAACGCGATCTTTTCCGCAAAGTTAGAATTGGTGAGAAAACAACTGGCTGGATCAGCAAAATACGTCCTGATGGTAGACTTGATATAACTCTTCGTAAGCCTGGCTTTGAAGGAGTACGTGATGAAAAACCACAAATTCTGGAAAAGCTGAAAGCTGCCGGAGGTTATCTGCCATACAACAGCAAGAGTTCACCGGAAGATATTAAGCGTGAGTTCGCAATGAGCAAAAAGATGTTTAAACAAATCATCGGCAACCTGTATAAAGAAAAAATTATCAAGGTTACCGATGACGGTATTGAACTAACTAAGAAGTAAAAAGCTTATTTCTTTTTGCTTTCCACTTTTTCCACTTTGGTATTTGCCAAAGTGGACATTACTGAGCTTTCGTCGTCTGAAGCTAATTCCGCAGCACGCCGATAGCCCCAGTCAAGAAGCCTTGCCACAAAAGCATCACGCTCTTTTCTCATTTTGAAGCCAGTTACAACCGCGACCAATCTTCTGCCACCGCGTTTACATGTAGCTGTAATGCAAAAGCCAGCAGCTTTAATATATCCGGTTTTCATGCCGTCAACACCGGGACAAGTCTTTATCAGTCTGTTTGTATTAGTCAGTAATTGCCTCGCCTTGTCGCCTTCTGGGCGGAAATAAGCATTAACAGTTGTTGTCCATTTCCGAAGCTGTGGGTATAACAAAAGCTGTTCCGCCAATATTGCCATGCCTTCAGGACTGCTGAGTGAATTTTCACCTGAAGTTGCAGGCAGACCATTTGGGTTAACAAATTTAGTGCTTGGCATATGCAAGGCACGTGCTCTCCTGTTCATTTTAACAACAAAACTAGGAACATCGTTGCCGCTAAGGAATTCAGCGACCTGATAAGCCGAATCATTAGCACTCTTGATAGCTACGGTCTTCATCAGTTCCCCCAACGGGAAAGTTTCACGGTGGTCAAGGTAAACCTGAGCTCCACCGATTTTTTGAGTAGCTAAGCTTACTTTAACAGGAGTATCCAATGATATATCATTTCTGTGCTCAAGATTTTCAAAAGCCAGCAGCAATGTCATCATTTTTGTCATTGAAGCAATTGGAACCGGATCACGAGGATGCTTTGCCCAAAGAACCTGTCTGGTTCCAAGATCAATCAAAATCCCGCTACGTACTTCAGCTGAATCCGGCAGAGTCTTGATTGTATTCCAGACTGCATTCCGATACGTAAAGTGACGGCCAAAGTTCGGATTTGAGCTTGAAGCTTTAAACTTGAACTTATGAACAACTTTTACTGGTTCCTTCGCTTTCTCAGGAACAGTTGAAGCTTTATCCGTCGCGTTTTTACCTGCTTTCATTTCTGAATTAACAGGCTTTTTATCTTTGTCGTTTTTACTATCGCTGAAAAACGGTTGTATAAACAATATGTGCAGTAAAACAACTACTGCCAGGATTGCGATAAAAATCACTACTTTTTTCATATCAGAATCCAGTCCGGTGTAATTAATTACAGTTAGTCAATAATTAAAGTGCGGTTTAAAGCACTGAACAATGCGTTCAATGCGGCACGATCGATATTTGAGTGTTCTCCAGCACCGTAGATCAACTTGCCATCGCCTTTACGACGAATACCGACAAAGGCAATCGCTTTGGCGTTGGCATCACGACCAAGGGTGCGTTCTGAGAAGTCTTCAAGCACGAAATCAGGAACTTCAGGACAATTCTGCAAGGCATGTGTAATCGCAGAAATAGGTCCATTACCATGTCCGCTAAGCTTAAATTTACTAGTATCAATATCCAAAACGATGTCAACACTGATATCATCGCCCTGCCCGTTACCAGCTTTGCGATCCATACTGTCGAGAGTATAACGACCTTCGATATTGACGAAGTTTGAAGTGAAAATTTCGAGCAATTCACTTGCACCAATTTCACCACCGTTAACGTCAAGGTGATCCTGTACCATTGCTCCGATTTCAGGCTGCATCTGTTTGGGAGCAAAAATGCCGAACTCCTTTTCGAGGATATAAGCTACGCCGCCCTTGCCGGACTGGCTGTTGATTCGAATAAGTTTTTCATAAGCCCGACCAACATCTGCCGGATCAATATGGAGATATGGAACCTTCCAGCCTTGTTTGAAGAAGTTGCCGGTTTTGTCTTTTGAATCTATACCTTTGCGGATAGCGTCCTGATGCGAACCGGAAAATGCGGTAAACACCAACTGCCCGGCATAAGGATGTCTTGGATGAACTTCAATCCCTGAAGCATTTTCAACTATCTTAACAACTTCCGGCATGTCTGAAAAATCCAAACCGGTATCAATTCCCCTTGAGTACAAATTCAAGGCAATTGTGGAAATATCCAAGTTGCCAGTGCGTTCTCCATGTCCGAAGATAGTACCCTCGACTCTTTCAGCACCCGCGAGCAGTGATAACTCCGTTGCGGCAACGGCACAGCCCTGATCATTGTGGGCATGCACACTGATAGAAGTTTCATCGAGATAGGGATATTCATTGCAGAAATATTCAATCATATCTGCATACTGATTAGGAGGACGACGCTCGACCGTGGCAGGCAAGTTCAAAATAAAGTCCTGCTTTGCAGACGGCCCCCATGTTTCTTTGACAGACTTGCACAAATCTACAACAAAGTCCAAATCACTGTCAGAAAACTCTTCAGGAGAGAATTCATAGCCGACCGGGCCGATCCCGGCAGCGGCAACGGCATCTTTGATCATCTGAGTACCTCCAACTGCCATCTGTTTTACCTGATTCCGTTCGCGGCCAAATACAAATTTGCCGTGCAAGTCAGAAGTTGCCACATAACAGTGAATAATTGGATTTTTTGCCCCTTTGAGAGACTCAACAGTCTTATCGATCAAATGCTTGCGTGCCTGAGTCAAAACAGAAATGCGAACATCATCAGGAACCATGTCCTGTTCGATCAAAGTTCTGACAAAATCAAAATCATCCTGAGATGCAGACGGAAAGCCTACTTCGATTTCTTTAAAACCGATTTTGACGAGCAATTTAAAATAGCTAAGCTTTGTCTCCGGGTCCATTGGGATAGGCAATGCCTGATTACCGTCGCGGAGATCTACAGAGGTCCATACCGGAGCTTGAGTAATCTGGTGCTCCGGCCACTTTCGTTTTTTCAACGGTATAGGTTGCGGATATACGTATTTCGGGTATTTCATGCTAAGTTTCTCCATGCTGAAATAGAATATGGCTCTGATGAGCCGGTAAAGGATATATAAGTGACGATATTAAACCAGGGCAGGAAGCACCAGATGACTGTTCTGTAACCGATTGCGGTACAGAACTGACCTCCTTGTCATTTGTGCTGTCATTGATGACATATCTAAAATCTCTGCTTGTTTAATCATCATTTTATTCAATTGCGAATCTTTGGAATATATAGGCTTTTAGCAAAAACTCTAACTGTTTAGCAAAAAAAATATGAATTTATGTCGTCGGCTAATTAAATAACAGCCACAAAACCTATTTCAAACCGTTTATAATCCTGACTGCAGCACACGCCGCGCCGAAGCCGTTATCGATATTTACGACAGTAACTCCACTGGCACAACTGTTCAGCATTCCTGAAAGAGCAGCGAAACCGTTTAGAGCGGCGCCGTAACCGACACTTGTGGGCACAGCAATCACCGGACAACTGACCAATCCGCCAACTACGCTTGGCAAAGCGCCTTCCATGCCAGCAGCAACGATAATCACATCCGCCAGCCGCAGTTTCTTCACTTGAGTTAGCAGACGCTGCAGACCCGCGACACCAACATCGCTGATAATCTCAGCTTCAATCCCGCAAACATTTAAAGTGTGTAATGCTTCATGTCCTACAGGCAAATCTGAAGTGCCGGCAGTTAAAATCAGCACTTTACCCTTTAATTTTGCGGGAGCGTTCATCACAAATGTATGAGCCAACTCGTCATATTCGCCGTCCGGAAAGTCAGCCTTTAAAATAGTTCCGGCCTTATCATCAATCCTGGTTATCAATACCGGAGAACCTTTTTTTAGGAGCGAAGGAACTATTTTCAACATTTGCTCTTCATTTTTCCCGGCTCCGTAAATGAATTCAGGGAATCCACAGCGTGAATTGCGGTCATGATCAATACAAGCAAAACCTAGATTGTCAACCGATTTCCCATCCACCAGTTCGGCTATTGCTGAGATAACATCCATCTCTCCGTTTTCGAGCGCGCTTACAATTTTTTCCACTTTGCTCATACTGGTTTCCTCAAATATATTTTTTTGTCTTGAACTTTGCTTTCTCTCATACTAACATATAAGTAATTTATTACCGGTTTGATTTTTATGCAATTTAATAAATACTGGATTTTACTGTGAGTTCAAAAAAAGCATGTTTCCTTGACCGTGACGGGGTCATTAATGAGGAAGTAAATTATTTATATGAGCCCGATAAAGTAGCTATTATTTCTGGAGTTACAGAAGCATTAAAAATGCTCAAACGCCATGGCTATCTCACTGTGGTTGTTACTAATCAGGCCGGGGTTGCCCGCGGCTTCTACGAAGAAAAAGACATTCACGCCGTTCATGCCAGAATTGAAAAACTGCTGGATAAAGACGGCGTTGGAATTGATGCATTCTACTTTTGTCCACATCATCCTGAATTCGATACAGAATGCGAATGCCGTAAACCAAACGCAGGCATGCTGCTTCAAGCTGCTGAAAAGTTTGATATTGATATGAATGAATCTTTTCTGGTTGGAGACCGTATCAGCGACATAAATGCTGCTCGAAATGCCGGATGCGCAGAAGCCTATCTGGTTAGAACCGGGCATGGGACCAATGAAATCGAAAACAAAGATGTCAGCGGAATCGAGATAGTTGACGACCTACTGCATGCTGTGAGGACATTTATAGATTAAATCATTTCCGGGGGACAGGTATGGAGTCTTTTAAAAAATTGCTTATAACGTATTTTCGCTGCTGGACACCGCATTCCGGGAAATCGTTCAGTGACTCAGCCCGTGATTTTTGTGTGCCGTCTTTCAATGGTGCATTTCTGGTCAGGCTGATTACAATAATAATCGTCGGCTTTCTGGTATTTAATTACCTGCTGCGTCCCTGCTATATAAAAGGCGGCAGCATGCAGCCAACTTATCCCAGCTTAGGCTTTAATTTCTGCTGGCGCGGCAAATACTGGTTCAAGAAACCTAAACGCGGCGATATTGTTATTATCAAATTCACTCGCAATGTCCTCCTGTTGAAACGCATAGTAGGGCTTCCCGGCGAAACGGTAGAGTTCCGCGACGGAAAACTATATATCAACGGCAAGCCACTTCCTGAACCATATGTCAAGAACGAGTGCGATTGGAACATGCCGCCTCGCACAGTAAAGCCCGGACACTATTATGCCATTGGCGACAACCGCTCAATGTCCATAAACAAACATAAATTTGGTCAATTCAGAAAACAGCGTTTATACGGAGGTCCTTTATGGTAAAGCTTATTAAATATTTAGTCATTATAGCCGTTATCAGTGTTGCTGGGATTTTTGCCTGGAAATACTTCTTCGGCAAATCTGAGATAAACGTCCTGAAAAACCGTATTTACAGCCTTGCTTCAGAAGCGTCCAAAAAGCCGGGAGAAAGTCTTCCAAGTGCCATAATGCATGCAAAGACTGTCGAAAAGTTTTTTACAGACCCGTGCCAAGTTGACGTCGGCACTCATATGTTTTCCGGCCAATACTCGCAGGTTCAAATCGGGGCTAATAGCATTCGTTATCGCTACATGTTTCAAAAAGTAACGTTTACTGTTCACGATCTGGAAGTAACTCTAACTGGGAATGACACTGCAAAAGCTTTTCTTACAGCCGAACTGAACGGCCTCACCAAATCAGGTCAAAGTGTAAGCGCATTCCGTGAGCTTGAATGCACTTTAGTTAACCGGGACGGCAAGTGGCTGGTCAGCAAAGTCGCTATCAATAAAATAATTGAAAAATAACCTTTTCTTAAAACTCTTTTTTTCTTCTCTGCAATTATTAGACTCTTTGTGAATGCAAAATTAATAATCACAAAACAACCCCGGGTCGTTCAACCTGCATTCCCTCCTATATTAATATTTAATTTCACTTCAAACATTTAATATCCAACAAAAAGACCAGCATAACCTAAAAACAAAAGAAGCAGTTACTTAATTTTTAAAATAACAAAAACAACCTCAAAAAATAGGTTATCCTACATTCCCTATGTTAAAAAATAGTTAAGCATGGAACAAAACAGCATGTTTCAGCTACATATATACTTTATCTTTTTTGATAGTAGTTGATGAGATATTAATTTTAGATGAAGTATTAAGGGAGTAAATAATGCAGCTATCTAAACCAATCGGGGAAGTTGATAATTCGAAGAACAGGTACATCGTTTCTTATGTTGTGGACTCATACCATGCGTTCATTACCGTAAGTGCAAAGTTTAAGTCTGATTATTATATAATCGAAAGTATAGGATATCGTGGCTACAATGGCCGACATTGGCGAAATAAAGATGCTCCGGATTCCATAATAAGTTTTGAAAATATAGATCGAGGTCAAGGTACTTTAACGTTTTATGCGGAACACTATTACATAGACAAAAAATCTCTTCACATTTTGAGAGAACAATTGGATAAATTTCTGATAAGAAGCCGCACGTCATCAAGTATTTCAGAAACCATGCAAAAACAGTCTCAGTTTCAGGATTTTAATTTATTACGGAGAAATTGTCATAATTTTGCATGTTACTTGTTATGCGCCATAGGTATAATTGATGATAAATTGTTAAATATGTCAACTTTACTGAAACCATTAGAATTCATTGGCGGCTACCTTCCGCATTGGGGAGATAAGTACACCTTAGCAAGAATAACAAGTGGTAAAAGTTTTGAACTTTTGTCTATGATCAACCAAAGGAATGGCCATAGCTTCACTGCTCGTGGCTCTTCAGACGGACTGCTAAGCGCCTTGTCCGCCTTATCGAGTTCATCAAGTACAAGTCATAGTAACGCAGGCCAAAGATGTTTCTTTAAATGGCCAAAAGAAATAAAAATCAATGATCAGCTGAGTTATACTCCTGATGCATCCTTTTTCAGAATAACAGAAGCAATCCATCCGGGAACGAACTCGGACCTGCGATACCTTAAAGCCAAAAATTTAATTGAAAGTTATAATTCAGATGCCCAGTTTTATAATTATCGACGTAATTATACTACTGAAGTAGCTGATATTGCCAAAGAATTGTCGGCTATGGAAATAGAGGACGATGATCTTACAGTAATGGATATTTTAGAAGTAATTTACGAAAAGCTCAATAATAAAAGTTTTCTTCCTCTTATGAATGGAGCTTTGATGGCCAGAGTACAGTTTATTGAATTTCTCCTGAATCAAACTAACGGTGTCCAGGTGGAATACAGTGAAAGAAAACCATTTCAGCATGTGAACAGCCAAATAGAAAGACAACTTTTCAATTTAAGCCAAAGCTATTTTACTACAACAAACAAAAAATTCTTATTATACCAAGCCTATATCTGGAACAAAGATATAGAAACCAAGAAAAAACTTTTTTCTGACGCTATGGCAGCCTGGTAGAATTGCTGAGTTGCTGTCATAAAAACTATATACAGGTTTTCATATAACCTTTAAAACCTAATTAAAAATAGCATTCATGCTTAGTTCTGAGCATGAATGCTATTACTAGATTTATACTTAGAGTAAAGCTGTTCTTTGTTTACTTAAACAACGCAGCAATCGACGTTTTTCACAGCGGGACCAATCATAATACTGGGTATCAGGCAATGACAACTCAATGATTTGCTCAAGAATAACTGCTGCTTTTGTCTTGTCTACTTTCAAGGTTTCACTGTATTCAAAGAATAACTTGTCACATTTGTCAGAAATTTTCTCTGTTATAAATTCTGAATACTGCTGAAGTTTTTTGAGTCCATATGCTGCATCATCATCGTCAATAAACATATACAAGTTGTTCAAAAGTTTGATTTGATGCATGGTTTGAGCGTCCGGTGTTATTTTCAGAGAAGCAAGCTTTTCATCAAGTTTTTTGACCATTGCTTTCCGCACCGAGCTTTCCAGCCCCAGAACATAATTATTGCTTACAGCTGCTTTAAACTTATTGAGTTTTGCGAGCTGATCAATCAAGCGTTTAGCGCTTTCACGGCTTAACTCGTCCTTTTCCCAAATGACAAGAGCCTTGCGGATATTTTCCATGCTGTCCGCAAAATTGCTCAGAATATTAAGCATCCTGGCCATCGCCTCATATGGAAAGAGCGGGTTCTGCTCCAGGCGCTTCAAACGAGTCAAAGCCTGTTTTTCGAGCTCGCGATACTTTTTAATATCAAACGAGTTGATGTCGCCCGGCTCAATGATGTCGGCAACTCGATAAACTATTTCTATCCGGTATTCAGCTGCTTCACGCATATTATCGATTTCAGATTGAAGACCGATTTGCTCGACCAGCTCTTTTGAGCTTGGCTGGTTAAGCTTATTCAATAATTTTTTCCAGTTGCGCTGCATCCATTTTTTCTGAATATCTCTAACAAAATTAAAGGCCTTGACCAGCACCCTGACGTTGTATTTCACGGCAGGATAATTTTTGGTAAAATATGATATTTGCATAAATTCAGGATACTTGGACAATTCTAGATAATAGCCTTCCATTTCAGTTAAGGCATTTTCCCAATATTTAGAATTTGCCAACATGACACTGCGGGTATCCTCGCTGAAATCCAGTAAATTACCATAGCGTCTGCTAATCGTTGAAAGGCTGTTGACCGATAAGCGGTTTTTGAAGAAATTCATTTCGCTCACAGCTGTTTTTTCATTCTGCAGGGCTTCTTCAAACTGCTGCAGCATTCTGGCTTGCTGAATGGTAAGCTTTCCTAACCGCAGGGAATCCAGTTTCTGGAGTGCCGATTCCGGTTCTCCTTTTATTACATCAGGAGTTATTGTAGCAATGATTCTTTCGGAAAAATTCATATCCTGTTCACGGTTTTTGAAGTTATCCGCATGCATTGCATCGCTATCTACATTGCTGTTCCCAGTCGAGAGTTTCAGTTTTCCCGCACGACCAAACCTGCTCATGACAGCGTTAATTTTCATGGGAGCATCATTTGCTTCCCGGGAGGCAGCTGTAACTATTTTCTTGACAATAGTCACGGAAGAACCTGCTGTAAGCTGATAAAGCAATGCAGCAACCAGTACAAGCACAGCACCGCCAGTTAAGACTGCGTATTTCTTCCAGCGGGACAAATGCGGAGTTATCGGATCCTGATTTTTCAACCTCTCTACCACGTCCTCATCTTCAACAATTATTACACGCAGTTTATTCAGATAAAAAACCTCATAGAGGTTTAATTCAGTCTTTGAGGCAATCATTTCTCCCTGAATAATTATAAAACCCTGAGAGTGATAATCCTCAATAGTGAAAATTTCTTCACCGTCAAAAGTAATAATAGCATGTTCAAGAGCGATAGTATCATTGTCTATATTAACATCATTGGCTTTGCTGGAGCCGATTGTATTTACACCCTTTAGTAATTTTGCGCTGGAAAAGCTGCCCCCTCCCAGTTCAAAAAGCAGCGAATAACCACTGTCAATTCTAGCTTTTTCGAAAACCGCGCTGTAATTACCGAACTTCAGGGTCATGCCGCCAAATACCTCGGATTCACCAACCGGCTTATCACCCACAAGGATAGGATATTTTTCGTCAGAACTGACAACCCACCATTTATGTCCACGCCGAATCATGGCAAAATGGACTTTTGCCACACTTAAATCTTGCCCGATTAATCCGGACAATGAAACAGCACAACGTCTTGAGAGCCCCACTGAAATACTTTTTTCATTAGGAAAGTCTTCAGTACTGAACTCTTTGATGGTTGCTCCATCCTGATTTAGGATTGTACATTTAGGCATATTTTTGCTCCTGACCGCAAATATTTATTATGCTTTATTTGATTTTCTTTTTAGACATTTCGATATATTGTTGCCGTGCCCATTCCTTCACATTGGCTTCGGTTTCAAGCACAGCGTAATTGGCGAGGCGTTCCGCATTAAGCGCTGCCTGCTGCCGGTCTTCCTGTTTTATGAATTTAACGATATTGCCTTTAAGGCGGTTTATTTCCAGATTGCGGTAACGCATACATTCTTCGTAAATTCTGCTGGCCTTTTTGCATAGAGCAATATCTTCAGCTCCGGCCCGAGCATAACAGCTGAATCCTTTCTGCAGTTCGCGTATTGCTGAAAGGGTATTACCGGCATCATTGGCGCGGTTTTCCCAGTAATTCATACCGCTTTTCAGGAAAGTCCTGGCTTTGCGCTGCAAGGCCAGAATATTTACCGGACGGCGGGAATCAACATAAGGTCTGACAAAAACAGGCTGATCATACGGTGGAATCATTCGCACAAATGTCTGGTGATTTCGAGCCATCATTCCAATCCTCAGCTCATCAGGCTGCCAGATTGCCGCATAGTTGTAAGAAGCTTCGCGACTATAGAAAAACATCCCGTAGCCATTGTAACCATTCACATTAAATTCATAAGTGATTGACGAAAAGATTCCAATAAAAGACTCTTTCCCTACCCGGTTAATATCTAGGTTATCAATTGGCACACCAGCATAATTCAAAATCTGTTTTGCCATATTTCTTACAAACAATGGATTCAAATCCATAGAGGAAAAACGATTTCGCGGTGAAGAATCTATTTTTACCGCTATCAATCCATTGATATTGCTATTCGCTTCACCAGAAACTGGATTATCAATCATAACCATTCCTGACGGGGTCGTGTGCAGAAGCCAGCTCTGCGGCTTCTGGTGCTGAAAATAATTAGTAGTTACAATTACGTTTCTACGCAGACTCTCTTTACGGGGCTGGAAAAAAATCAGCAACGCCAATAGAATCGCGAACACAAACAACAAAACACAGCATATCTTAACTTTCAGCAATTTAAGCTTGTGTGCCTTTCTCATTTTTTGTTTTTTTTCCATGTCGTCTTCTATTCCGTTTTTAATTATGTCAGAAATTTATGCGAAAATACTTATTGTATTGTTAACAATGTTGTCAGCAAGCTCTTGACTACCGGCCCAAGCAAAACGATAAAGATGCCGGGTAGAATAAGAAGCAAAAGCGGAAATGAAATATTAATAGCTGCCCGCTGCGCATCTTCCTCCGCCTTAAAAGCACGCTTTTTACGTAAATCTCTAACTGTGGACTGACAGATATCAGACATGCTGGTACCCATTTCCATAGCCTGAGCGAGCGAAATAAAAATTGAGGTAACTTCCGGGTCATTCATCCGCTCGGCAATCTCAGTCAATGCCTCCGTGGAAGTTTTACCCAAAGCTGTATCACGCCTGTAAACAGTCAGTTCCTCACGTACCGGTCCCGGCAGGTATATGCTGACCAGATAATCTACGGAAGAATGAAAATCTAGCCCTGCATCCGCCCCGAGCCTTAAAATATCAAGCGCACTTGGCAATTGCCGTAAAAACCACAAACGCCGATTCTCAGCCTGACTTCTTAACGCGACACTTGGATAGATATAACCTCCTGCACCAATGGACAGCATACAGGCTATGGTCAAAAGAGGGTGCAGTTCCGCAAGTATCCCTAAAAGCAGAAAACCACAAGCTCCAATAATACTGAAAGTAAACTGGGCACTTAAAACCTCAAATGCATTGAGGCCATTCCAGAATCCGCCGGCAGTCAAAATTGCTTGTCTATATTCGGCGGTTTTCTTACGAACAAATTCCGTTCTGTGACTGCGGAAAAATTCAGCAAAAGGCCGCAGCAATGGTTTCATCTGATTGCGTGTAGTCATAAATGACCTGACTCCAGGCCCAGGAAAAATAAACCGGTAAAGCCGAATTGCCAGAGCATAGCACAACAAGCCGACACTGACTCCGGCAGCAGCGAGAATTAAAATTACCAGAATAAAATCACTTTTCATGGCTACAGCTCTATCTTTATAAGTTTTTTAATCCATATATAAGCGGTAATCTGCATGATAAAGACTATGGCCACCATCACCTTGCCAATAGTGGAAACCAGAAAGTCCAACATCATGTCAGAACGTATTAATGTCATTACAATTAGAAGAATGAACGGCAGTAAGGTCATTATCAAAGCCTGCATTCTGCCTTCAGTCGTCAAAGTCTTAATCTCACGCTCAAAGTTCAGACGCTGCCTTATCATTTCCGCCAGCGTCTTAAAGGTTTCAGGAAGATTTCCGCCTCGTGCCAGAGACAGCTCTGAAGAAATCACTATCATTTTTACTTCCAGCAAATTCACACGCTCACTCCAGTGTTCAAGAGCTTCTGACAGGCTGCTGCCAAGTTTACACTCATGCACAATTACCGATAACTCCTCACTTAGCATGTCGGGAACTCGATCAACATTACGGTATATAGCCTGATTCAGAGTCAACCCGGCACGCATTGAGTTACTGAGCAAGTCAAGGCCACAGGGCAACTGCTGCTTGAGCTTGCCGATGCGCTTGTAATACATAATAGTCAAAATTAGTCGCGGTAAAATTATACCCATGACGCCCATACATATGCCGAAAAACAACCCGACAAGCATATTTTCACTGCCAATCGCAAAGCCTATCAGAAACAGCACGGCTGCCAGCAGCAAAGTCATATGAAACAACTTCAAAGGGTCAGTCATCAGCCGCAAGTCATTCAGGCGATGTGAAATCGCTTTGAGCGCCCTTTCCTCATATGTTGTATAATGTGACAGAAACAGTATAGAGAACAGTGAATACCCAATAGCTGAAACACTGCCAAACACCAGTATGTAAATCAAATAAATCAAGTCTGCACCTCCTCTTCTTTAGACTTGGTTAAAACCTTTTCTTCCGGCGGTTTTACAGGAATAAACCACTTAGGATTAAGCGGCATACCGCATATTCTCATATGCTCCATAAATGATGGTTCATTTACTCCGGTAAAATATCCAAGCACCTTATTGTGATTACTGAAATCAAGGCCGGTTTGCTGAAATTTAAAAATCTCTCTGACGTCGATTTCATCACCTTTCATTTCATGCAGTTCACAGATACTGGTAACTTTTCTGGTACCATCAGAAAGTCGGTTGGTCTGAACAACAATATCGACAGCTGAAAATATCTGCTTTCTCACTGCACTCAGAGGCAATTCAATCCCAGCCATCAACACCATGGTTTCCAAACGTGAAACTGTATCACTCGGTGTATTCGCGTGCAGCGTAGTCAAAGAGCCGTCATGACCGGTATTCATAGCCTGCAGCATATCCAAAGCCTCTCCGCCACGACACTCACCAACGATTATTCTGTCTGGACGCATACGCAGCGAGTTCTTCACCAAAGCACGAATTGTAATCTCTCCGCGATTTTCAATATTCGGCGGTCTGGCTTCCATGCGGACAATGTGTTCCTGCTGCATTTTCAACTCCAGCGCATCTTCTATGGTAACGATACGTTCATCATTGTCGATAAAAGCTGACAAGGCATTGAGCAAACTTGTTTTTCCGCTGCCGGTACCACCACTTATAATGATGTTCTTCCGGGCTTTAATGCAGCGTCTCAAAAACTCAACCATGTCTTTGGTCATACTGCCATAACTCAACAAGCGGTCGGCCGTAAATACATCTTTACCAAACTTTCTTATGGTCAAGCAGGCACTGTCCGGTACAATTGGTGGGATTACCGCATTTACACGGGAACCGTCTGGCAGTCTGGCGTCGACCAGAGGGGAAGATTCGTCAATACGACGCCCTATTGGAGCTACGATTCTTTCTATTACCCGGAGAAGATGGGCCTGATCTCTGAAAGTTCTGTTGGTCAGCTCAATTTTGCCTTTACGTTCAACATATATAGCGTCATGACTGGTCACCATGATTTCTGTGATTTTGTCATCTTCAATCAACGGTTCGAGCGGTCCAAGTTTGAGCAGATCCTGAATGATTTCATCTTCCATGCAGTGCAGCTGCAGTTGTGAAAACTTAATCAGATCTGATTCGTTTTCCGCGATAACCCACCGCAGCAGTTCTCGAGCTTTTTCTTCAAGCTCCTGATTGTTTATCCTGCTGCGACGCAAACGGCTCAGACTAATCTGATTGAGAAGCTGTTCATAAATACGGTCTTTAACTTCTTCGTATTTATCTTTTTTAACATCTTCACTTTCAATAGCGTTATCCGGTATTAAAATAAGTTCTACACTGCCGATACGCACCTTGGTTTCACCAACAATGGGTTCGGTAGCTACCGGACGCCCTTCCATAAAAGTGCCTGAGCTGGAGTCTTCATCCACCAGCCACCATGTACGTCCTTTAACATGCAGGGACGCATGGACACTGTCCGCGCCTGAACTGCGCGGCAGAACCATAGCACACTCGGAGTCGGTCCCGAATTTGTAATCTATATTCGGAATCGGGTCAAATGCCGCCAAATACTGGCCGTTTTCAAATACTGTCAGCTCATTGTTCATCAGGCTGCTTCCGGGTTAACGTTTCTGAATTTAAGTTTATTAAATTCATTCCTGTTTTTATTGGTCTGGTCATGCTGCCACTCAATAGTTATCATCAACACAGTCTCTTTAAGGGCGTTATTATTGTTAGTGCTGCCAAAGAGGCTGCCCAGCAGCGGAATTGAACTGAACAGCGGGATACCGCTTTTGTCCATTTGCTGCGTCAGGTTTCTGAACCCGCTGAGAATAATGCTTTCACCGGGCTTGACGGTATACTTTGAGGTTGTCAGATATTTGGTAATGTCGATATCTGACAGCTGACCAACATCTTCATTCTGTTTTGCTTTAGGTATTTTGAGTTCCATGAGGAAGTCAAGCGCCACTTTGTTTTCATCAATCATTGTAGGTTTGACCTTGATAATGAAACCATACTCAATTTCATGCAGACCTGTATTGTACTGCGAGAAAACTCCTACATTCAGAGTCCCGCCCTGCTGAAATTCAGCTTTTTCACCACTTTGAGTGGAAAGGGCAGTCTCATATAGAGTTTTCGCTGCCTGATTCTGCTTGAGAGCATTTATAATGCCAGTGACCTGAGCACCGTAAACGGCGTCTTTAAGTCCACCAATGGAACCACCCAATGCCCGAGCAATATCGCCAATGGTCATTTTCCAAGTGATAGGGCTGTCAACCTGCAGTCCTAGGTTACGTATCTTTCTTTTGTCCAGCTGTATAAACTGAACGTGCATCAGGATTTTCTTTGAAGTCAGGCTCAAATTTGAAGGGTTTACCTGAATCTTATAAGGAGCAAAATAAGAATTTATCAACTTAAGGCAAAGATCCCGGCGCCGAGTATCAAATGTTGTACCGGAAATATAAGCAATATTGCCGATGATATTAATTTTGACTTCATTAAAACCGTTTTCCTGCAGGAATAATTCAGCGTTCTGCGCTATTCCCGAACCATACAGTTTTACTTTGCTGATAATTCTTTTTGGATCTAGCTTGCGCGCCTCAGCAAGGTTTTCGAGAGTATCACTGTTAATCATCCTGCCTGTAAGCAGCACTTTTTCACCGGAAATACTCACTCTGATCTGAGGGCTATCCCGCAAAAGATTTTTCAACGTGTCCCAATACCTTGGTAGTACAGTAACTGAAATACGAGTAGTTGTATCATCCTGCTTCCTGCAGATAATCTGAGTTTTGCCCAGTTTGTGCCCAGTGATTACCAGTCGGAAAGAGCTTGGAGACAGCTTTGCAGTAACAATATTACTGTCCTTCACCATTACCATACTGACATTCGGCACCCGGACCGCTTCAATGGTTCCTTCGAGGAGTTCGATGTCCATCAACGGCTTTGCCATAGCGCCGGGTACGCCGATAAAGGCAGATGCCAGAATGATGCTCACCAGTAATTTGTCTTTTAACAGTCTCATGCTCTAAATCCTTAGGTTATACTGTCACTTATTGAGCTCGGAGGCATCGTCAGCCACCGGGGCTGGCGGTTTGGCTTCACGTATGAATTTATTCATATTATTATTGTCAATTTCGATCAATCGACTGGCCGGAAGCCTGTCAAAACTACCTCGTGGCCGTAGGATAAATGATATTGCGCCTTGCTGGCGGGCATGTGTAAGCAACACCGCCTGTTCAAGTGAAACATCAAGTGTCATATTGCTGTAGCGCCCTGAACTGCCACGAGGGTTGGTCATTTCATATCCCATACTGATATCCTGACCTACCGCAATAACCGGTACATCCTGCAGGATAACTTTGGTTGTCGGCAGTGGAGCTTGAATTTTTGAACGTGGAGTACTTAAAGGACGATTGTTAGAAAGAGCCTGAAGAATCTCAACCGTACTGACTGAGCTCATAGGGTCAAGTCTCGGCTGCATAGTGGCAATTACGTCCACATGGTCACCGGGAATAATGTTGTTACCAACAGAGGTAACAGTGTCTACAGCGATAGAAATCGCTCTATGTCCAGCGGAAAGCTTATCAGAAAGAGTTTCTCTGGAAGGCTCCTGCAAGTCAGTCCAGTGGATTGCTTCTCCAGCTTTAAGCGCGCGTTTCACGACTCGTCCTGAAAGCATCATTTTTTTACGAGCAGTTTCCTGCATTGCTGCCGGTGAATTATCAGACGGCACTGTAATACAGACTGTTGAAATAGCCGTTACCGGCAGCTTTCTGGAAATGAGCATGTTTTGAGTAAGCTCAGTTCCCTTGGCGATATCGCTGGCCGCAACCAGAATACTGCCCTGTTCAATCTTGTGCGCCTGAGTCTTCATCGCCAGATAACGTTGAATCGCAATTACCGAGAGCACACCCAGCACAATGGCTGTGATCAGCGGTAATTTGTCTTTTAGCGTTCTTTTAACCATGGCTTAGGCTCCTTAGGTTATATGTTAAAAATTGTCAGCATTCTGCATTGACTGGCCAGGCATCGAAAAAGTCTTTCTAACTGATGTCGGATTCAATCGATAAGCAATAAATGAATTGCCTTCACGGTTTGAAATAGCGATATTGCACCAGATATTATTTTTTTCGGCTATGATAAAACGGCCATGCCTGTACATATTTCTTTTTTTAATAGCGTCGTTCTGCATTGTCTGCAGTTCCCAGCCCTGCTCTTTTAATAATGAACGTAAATTTGCTTCACAAGCCTCAGGCGGCTCTTTGCATGATGTTGTCAGCAGCATACTGGCCGAGGGACCGGAAGACCTTCTAAAATAAACCACCGGAGAGCCGATCATTATATTACGCAATACTGTCGGTATTTTCTGGACCGTGGAAGCGGTTTGGTAAGGATTATTAATCTGCGCTTTATCCAGCTGCATTTTTGAAACAAGCACCTGCCCCTGCCCGGTATTCTGCAGTTTGTAGCCGACGATAACTCCAGTGGGAGTGATAAAGTCCAGCAACGCATGATTTTTATTTGCGTTCAACTCTACTGTTCCACCACCTATCCGATTATAAATTCTCCAACCTCGACCAACTGCGTTATAGTAGATTTCCCGGCGCACCTGCTCCAAAGTTCCGGCACGCATGTAGCGGTTTATCGGCACATCCAGGCCACCGATTATGGCCTCGGAACTACCATCTGACATAGCTTCAGGCAGGTTTGGATGTGATACAAAACTCTGACCACCTGTATAGACATTGTTTTCGACCAGAGCCCGATGCATGAAACCAAGCATAAATATCCCGCCGATAACAATGATAGTGATACAGATTTTCATTAAATTAGTCATTCAAAGCACCTTTTATCTAAACAAACCGTGGAAAAATTCCTTAATACTGCTGGTATAACTTCTTCCACGCTCTTTTTCTGTATTCAGTGACGGGAAGTAAACCGTATCGGTGTCCACGTAATAATCACCGCCAAATTTCACATTTCCCAGGCCCCGGTATACCGAAGCAGGCAAAATCGTCCTCACTTTTATAATCACCCTGCCCGAATAAAAAACATCGTGACGAATCGGATCCAGCAGGTACGGATTCATTGTACCACCCGAGAATACATTGACCAGTTCCCCAACAACCTGTGAGAAAATTCCACCAAGGAAGTTATCGATCTCATTTATCAGCCCATTAAGTAAACTTCCAGAGTTTGAAGGATTGACGATTCTGATATCGCCACACATATTCATATCTTTAAACAGCCATTCTTTTATTTTGTCCTTGTCGACTATTTTGTCGTATTTGCCGTTATTGTGACCGCGGACTTCCGCAATCAGGCGGTTTGCGGAAACCAGACGCTGTTTAAAGGTATTGATACGAATCAGGTCAACGCAGAAAAAAAGCACAGTAAACAACAACGGCATCACGAATGCTGTTTCCAGAAAAGCTGTGCCGCGTGGCGAAAGCACTCTTCTAAATAAATTTTGTTGTCTTCTGAACATTTTCGCTTCACCTTTTTTTAATGCAGGAACACCTTGCTCGCTGCTTTTATAATTAAATTGTCTGAAACACCGTCCAATGGCACCAGAAAGGCATCCGTACCGGTTCCCCAGGTCCATGGGCGGTGATCATGTGTCCAGCTGTTATATCGTATTACATTGCCGCCACGAGCTTGTCCGACAGCATATGCAATTGCCGGAATTTTCTGAGGGTTATCAGGAGTTTTAACTCCAGGGGCAAACAGGAAGTAACTTGAAATGTTGCCAACATTGACTTTCTTGTAACAGAACCATATCCAAGGCGATAAAGGTTTTTTCCCATTCGCACCATAGGGTTCTTCAGAAACGTAATAAGGATCATTCCAAACCCATTCCCAATTATTCTTGATATAACCAGGCACATGCTGATTCCATTTCAAAATGGCAACTGCAGCTTTATAGCCAAGATTACCAGTCAGATTCATTGGGCCACCGAAGAAAGAAGCTTTGTCATGCTTTTCCTCAAGTGGTAATTTATAAAAAGTTTTAAGGTCAGTCGGAATACCAACCGCCCTGAATTTATGAATCAGTCCCTGCAGTCCGCCCATAATTAATTTCACTATCGCATTACTGCTGTCGGCTCCGGGCAGACTTACATCTATGATAGGTGTGGCATTGTTAGATTCAGCTGCATTATTAGCCGCAAGATATCCCATCACATTTGAGCCGTACATATACATTTGCCGTACGGGCTTCAGAAAATAGTTGACTAGTATTTCATGTATCGACATCGCCCCCATAATAATAGGAGCCAACCCAGCCTCCGCTCCTGAACGCAAACTAGGGCCAACGAACGGAATAAACTGAAGAAGCCATGCCGAAAGCTCCATTGGAGATAGCAATCCCAAAGTCCAGGCTGCAACTTCATCCAGGTCATGAATATCCATGTTAAGCCCCTGAACCAGATTCATGCCGCGACTTTGCCAGACAGCCATTTCCATGGCTGCCGCATCCGCTGCATTCTGCATCTGCATTTTCTGCTGCGAAATTATTGATGTATCATAAGCGACACTGAACAACGCCAGACAGAAACAGGTCAGGAACGCGGTATAATACACAACGAGTCCACGCTCATCTCCACGCAGCCGCATGATCCTGCAGCCTAAAATTTTACCTATTTTTTTCAAAAAGTTCATAAGAGCTACCCGTTGTAATGTTCATTTGCATCTTTGATGCGCTCATAAATATCATCAAGTTCCTTGTTCACCGTATCAAGCTGTTTCTGAAGATCAGATATTTCTTTGTTAAGCTGATCTATCTGCTGATTCAGTCGATCTATCTCTTTTTGAAATTCTTTTCGGGCTTCCTCTGTTTCTGCCAAATCTTTCTTTTGCTGCAGATCGCTAATGGCATCCTGTAGTTGCTGAATCTGGCTCTGTCTATTTTGAATTTCCATCTGCAGCTTGCTCTTTTCAGCAAATTTCTGATCATATTCCTGATGCAGTTTCTCAAGCTCACCAATTTCATCTGTCGGAGGTTTGGTCCCCTCACCATCTCCAGGAAGATTTCCACCTGAATCAGTTGCAAACCACCCTTTCAAATCACTATCAGACCTTACCGGCTCTGCCAGCATGATGGCTCTACCACTGGCAATTGGTTTTTCAAATGTCCCACCACTAACAAAAAATGCTGAGAAAATCCAGGATGAAGTCATTGGCCAATTTACTTCAACTTTTACTAATGCCGGATCTCCGTAGGAAGTAGTTTGCGGTACGTCTAGAATACCTTGAAAAAAGAATCTCAAAATATCAATCATAAGTTCACTAAATAAATTATGGTTGCCAACCCATTCCCAAGGCTTTACAGTTTTTACGTCAGAAGGGTGAGCAAGTGTCTGCGGCTTCAGCGAAATAACTTCTGTTTTCAAAACGTTATTCAGTCTGGTACGCTGATGAGCCTGTCGATACAGTGTCAGTAAACGGTTAGTATAAAAACCGTTTTTATCTCCCATAATTGACATGAGCGCATTCTTTATAGAATCATTAATCCAGCCATTTATTTCGTCAAAGACTGGCTTGGAAGCATTCAAAATCAAACCGTAAAATGCGTCAAAAAGCGACTTATCATCCGGGTGTAAATTCTTATGCCAGTCATCAAAATTTGGTATTAGCTGCATCAAGTCAGGCAAAGAAACCCAGTCAGCAGTTCCTTTGTAATAGCCAGTAGTCGCAGTCATCATATAAAGACTGGTGATTACTCTATCGGATTCTATATCAATTATATAGTTGCCGTCTTCCCCCCAGGCTCCCAACTGAACGAGCTTGGGATAACTCACTTTGTCCCCGCTGACGTGAACCTTGGCAACTCTAGCCAGTGTATAAGCAGTATGATTAGCCATTACTGTGGCATCCCAATACTGCACCAGCTCAATTGAGAATACGGTTACTGCCACAACTACCGGAAAAATAAACGCAAACTCCACCATCACCGCAGCACGGGAAGAGCGAAGTTTGCGCAGAAGACGCTGCAAACACGGTCCGTCATTTTCCTTAAATCTGTTCAGCCAACCGCTCATGTGGCAAAGCTCCCAATTTAGTTGTGCTTGCTAAAGCTGTCAGAAAAACAGTGTCCAAAGTGTGCCGGCCGCAATGGCCAGACCAAACGGAATAATAATTTCTTTTTTAAGACCCTGTTTTTGTGCAGCGTTATCTTTTTTTCCGAGCATTATAGCAAATGCTCTGCTTAAAGTCGTTAGGAATTTGCCTGACCAGAGCATGTATATAACTGCCATGGCTCCGCCAGCCATACATGTGTAATACAAAACCCATAAAATTAATGGATAACCGACGATCGCCCCTACAGCAGCCATGAGTTTCAAGTCGCCGCCGCCGAGTGCCCCCATGAGGCAGAAAGGCAGCATTACCAATGCAGCTACTCCTGCGCCCATTAGGGATTGCTTCAGCCCTAGGGGCCCCGCGATAAGAAAGGACCCTATTAAACCAACGATCAATGCCGCATAAGTTAAATTATTAGGAATGCGACGTTTTTTGACCTCAGTATAGCCAGCTATTATAAACAGCGGCGGCAAAATTATGTAGAGTGCGTTCATTAAGTTTGCTCCGTCAGACATAATTATTCGTAAGAATCAACGATAGAAAATGTTTAGAAAACTGCAATCAGAATATAGGCAGGGTAATCAAAACCAAACGCATAATTATGTCATTGCGAATCCACAAGTAGATGATCCCACCGGGGGTTAATGGAAGCAGAGCCAGGACCAACATCCCAAGCAAAAGAGAATACTCCAGATAAATGGCAGCACGATCACTTTTCAGGCGTCGAAGAACTATACGAAGATTATCCATGGCAGACTTCCTTCCATCAGGCAATTACAATTATGATCTGGTAAGCTGGCTTGCAAGCGGGCTACCCCGCTGCAGCCAACACCTAACCCACACGTGTGATTAACTATGGAACAGTAATGTCCGCTGAGTTAACCTGACCTGAAGCATCTTCAACTTTTCCACCGATGTCGTTAAAGAAGTTACGAAGTCTTCCGCCAAAAACTGCTACTGCGACGGCTACAACAATTGCGATCAGGCCGGCAAGCATAGCGTACTCAATAAAGGTAGCGCCTTTTTCCCCGGCCAGAGCTCTGGCTGTTTTACGCCAGATTTTCCGATTTCTGAATTCTTTGATGCGGCTCATGACACATCCCTCGCGTTAAATGTTAACTACACTACTTGACCTGGTTTCTCTCTGTCTCACCCCAAGTGCAGTTAACTACCTGTGGCAGTACACCCCGATTCTAAATGATGACTCCGAAAAAATCAACACTCTTTTTTTAAAAAAATATTAGCACAATGATTTGCAAAAAGGTTCACCGACATTATAATATTTATTAGTATAAACATATATAATAATAAGCGCTTATGAGCTTCATCGAATCAATTGGCGGCATCTCTTCAAGTGATGTCAAAAAACTAAAAATCATGGCCCGGTCAAACACCATGGAAAACCGTTACGCCCTCCGGGCAGCGATTATCCTGATGTCAATCCGTGAAAATACTTACAACGAAATCTGTAAAAGTCTCAAAGTCAGCAGACATACAGTTTCTAAATGGCGTAAGCGTTTTATACAAAAAGGAATAAGCGGTTTACAGGACGCTTCGGGCCGAGGACGCCCGTCTTTATACTCAACCTTGGACAAAGCACAAGTACTTGAACTTGCCTACAGCAAAATCGGCAATAACAAAAACCTGCCGCAACGAAAAATTGCTGAAAAACTGGGAATGAGCCAAACTACAGTAAGTCGCGTAATGGCAGTCAGAAACGATACCGAATCCAAAGCATACTGGCATGGCAGCCCATATGAAGTAGAGTTCGATTTAAGAACCCTCGAAATTTGTGGTCTACTGCTCACTCCCGCCATCAAAGTACTGGCTATAGCCTCAAGACCGCCCGAATCAGCGAATAATAAATCCCAGTCTTTTGAAACAAAAAAGAAAGACAAAAGAAAAGAATCATTACTCGCCGCTTTGTCCCTGCGCCCTTTCAAAATTCCGACCACATCACAAAACCTGACTAACTTCTTGCGGAAACTTTCAGCGGCTAACAAAGGCTCTCAGCTTTCTTTGATATACTACTCTTCGCATCTCAGCAACAATTCGACTATCAGTAGATGGCTAAGTAAACACCAGCATATTGAAGCCGCAAAAACTGATAACTTTGAAGCTTGGGAATTCACAATTACGGCCTGGTTTAAAATAATGGCTAAGGAAATAGCTGATAATATGTTCTGGAATGACAAAAATAACCTCACTTTAGAAATCATTAAGAAAGTCGAAACCGTCATTTTACAGGAAGGCTATTTCTTCGCCTGGTTGAGTTGATTTGCCATAGTGCAGTTATTTACGGTTCAAAATATATAAATCATTTGTAAAAAATAGATTTTTTCACACTTTGAGCTCAAAATTTATTATGCCAATAATGAAAATTTTCATTTTTATTAATTATTTTTTTAAATTAAATGTCTTTATTTTCAAAAAAGCACACTATATGTATTTTTATATTCAACACAAAAATAACAGATTATATAGAATATGCTTTTCCATCTCTACCTTCATAAACCACTTTGTAACCACTTTGGGCCATCTTTTCCTGCAATCGCGGATAACGCCAACTGACAAAAAATATTCGAGCTCCAGTTATTCTATTTAATTTCTGCGCTGAGGGCAGTTTTTTTTGCTGCAGCAAAGCTTCAAGCCGGCTTAGAGGCCCAGGATTTGCAGCATAAGTAAACATTGGATCTAATGCGCTCAAATAAAAATATTTAGGCGCGGCATAGTATAAAAATGGAAAATCAGACCATAAAAGATTCCCGATAACCTGATCTTTTGGCTCTTGTCGTTCCTCCAGCCAAGCCGCAAATCCAGTAGCGGGCCGATATTCCTGAGCGGAATTAATATAAATTTTACCGGCAGCTAAGGCCATTATTATAAAAAATACAGCTACTTCGACAGTAAAAAGTCTTAACTTTCTGCCGTTTACCCAGTGTCGCCACAAACAAAGTGCTTTAATATGACGAAAAGTAGCAAAAAAAGTTAGAACGGCAAAAGGCACTGCATACTCAATACACCTGACCGATAAAAACCAGCCGCCAGTAAAAATTAATGCTATAATGCTTAAACCTGTTAAAGATGGCGGCATACGTCTCAGACCGCGTTTTTTCAAAATCACAGAAATCACCACAATATTGAAAATCATCATTAAAGGCAGCACAATATTCTGCAGTACCGTATATAAAGGAGGAGCCCGCAGTTCGCTTGGCGTGCCAATGTACCCTACCCCGGCGAGCCTATTCAAAACCACATCTATACACTGCACTTTCCATATAATAAAGGTATTTGGGAACTGTGGGTGGATTGTAAACCCTATAATCACTCCGGCAACCCCAACCAGTGCCGGGAAAACGACCCTCCACCGCTTTCGCTTCCACCAGCCGATACCGAAGGCAACTGCAGGAATCAAGATAAAATGTGGGTTAGAATAACCCCAGGCATAACAAATCCCCAACAACAGCAAAGGCAGGTATCTATTCTTTCTCAAAGCGTGATCACAAGCAACAGCTGCCAGTAAAAGCAAACCAATAGACATCACATGCGGACGCAGCATCAGCAGACGATGCGTAAACACTGGAAACAAAACCAGCAGTGATGCCACAGCAAAATACATCTGCTTTATCCTGAACCACCCTGCTGCAAAAACAAATGCAGCAAGTGACAGCCCGACAACAAGCAGCGACAATGCATGAAACGGCGGCTTAAAGGAATCAACACCTAAGAAGCTGAACCCTTTTCCGCCTGCATAAAGCAGCCAGTGAAACAGCAGCTCTTTGTCACTGAACCTCACAGCCCACAGCGATGCACTGGCAGCAGGAAAAGTCTTGGCTGTAAACACAACAGGTCCTTCCCGTGCTACTGCAGCATGGTAAAAACAGTCGATACAATTAGCCGTTCCGGGAGAAAGAGTGTTCATCCTGAGAATTAAAAGAAACAGGAAGCCAACTCCAAAAGCAACCAGTGAAATATAAAGACTGCGGGAAGAATATATCTTCTTACACATAACCCCATCCATTAAAATAATTCATACGCTTACTTAAACAGTACTGATCAAGTAAAGAATCCAAGCAGTATTAAATCAAATTAACTTGTCCCAGGTTACACTGTACATCCATGAAGGCATTTCAAAGCCCACAAAACGGTGGTCTTTGAAACTGATTTCATTATTTTTCCGCATTTCATCAGTAACAGGCTCAAGTTTTTCCTGTTTTTCCTTGGTGTCTTTTACTGAAGAATCTTTTGATTTGCTTTCTGCAGGCTCAGCTTTACTTGCAGAAGGTTCTTGTACAGTCGTTTCGGTGGCAGGTGCTGCGGCAGGATGTGGTACGCAGTTGTAAACGCAGCCACATAATCCAATACTCAACAAAACCGCCACTCCAGAAAGGAGAGTAGTTGTTTTCATAACAAAGCCTCTAGTTTTGATATTCTGTGAAATTCCAGCTGGCGGTTGCTGTAAAATAACTCATGGCTGCGAGTAATATCATTTCACACAATTTTATGGTAATAGAGATCACCATATAAATATTATAGTGTTCTTTTGGCAAACGTCAATAGTAATCACCTCTATTTATACTAACTAAAACCTTGAAACTGTACAATATAGTGCAATTAATTGCGCAATCTCTAGCATTTAACTTAATTATCAGAAGGATAGCTTGAAATTAACTAAAAATAGTTTATGTTTTTCAGTTTGAATATCTTTGTTTTCAATAATGATATAATAATAATCTGGAATTAATAAGAATTAATTGCACAAGGAAGAATAAAAATGAGCAAAATCCACGCAGAACACGTATTTACATCTGAGTCTGTTTCTGAGGGACATCCAGATAAAGTTTGCGACCAGATTTCAGACGCTATCCTCGATGCGTGTCTGAAGGAAGATCCAGAAAGCCGGGTTGCCTGTGAATCCCTTACTACTACTGATCTGATTGTAATTTCCGGTGAAATTTCGACTAAATCAAAAGTTGACTGGGAACGCGTAGCTCGTAAAGCTGTTGCTGAAATCGGTTACACCCATGAAGATATCGGTTTCTGTGCTGATTCCTGCAAAGTTATGATATGTATCCACAAGCAGTCTGCTGATATCTCCCAGGGTGTTACTGAAGGCGAAGGCCTCTTTAAAGAACAGGGTGCTGGTGACCAGGGAATGATGTTCGGTTTTGCTACAAAAGAGACTGAAGAACTGATGCCGGCTCCAATCATTTTCTCTCATAAAATCGTTCAGGAGCTTGCACGCCGCAGAAAAGCAGCTCCGGAAGAATACGCTTATCTTCGTCCTGACGCAAAAAGTCAGGTTTCTGTACGCTATAAGAAGGGAGAGCCCGTTCGTGTTGAAACTGTAGTTGTTTCTCATCAGCACACTCCGGAAATGCGCATTGAAGAACTTGAAGCTCTGGTTAAAGATGTTGCTGAAGAAGTTATTCCTGCTAAATTCATGCATGATGAAGTCAACTATTATGTAAATCCGACTGGACGCTTCGAAATCGGCGGACCTAACGGCGACACTGGCCTGACTGGACGTAAAATCATCGTTGACACATATGGCGGTGTTGGTTCACATGGCGGCGGTGCGTTCTCTGGTAAGGATGCTTCTAAAGTTGACCGTTCAGCTGCTTACATGTGCCGCTACATTGCCAAAAACATCGTTGCTGCCGGCCTTGCTGACAAATGCGAAATTCAGGTTGCTTATGCAATTGGTATAGCTGATCCGCTCAGCATCAATGTTGACACTTACCGCACTGGTAAACTGGCTAACGACGCAGACCTTGAAAAAATAGTTCGCGAAGTTTTCAACCTCAGACCTGCCGGTATCATTGAAACTCTACAGTTGAAGCGCCCGTTTGCTAACGGCTGGAGCTACAAAGACACTGCAGCATATGGTCACTTCGGCCGCGACCACTTCCCATGGGAAAAAACTGATAGGGTTGAAGCCCTGAATAAAGTTGCTGAAAAGTACAAATAAGTCACAACAATATGACTTCAAATAAGAAAATAATGGGAGCCGGCTCCCCAATTGTTGACCTTCTGGTTAACGTTGAAGACCGGTTCCTGGACACAATTGAGGCCGAAAAAGGTGGCATGGTACTGGTCGATTCCAGTGGAATGGATCAGCTTCTGGCTCAAGTACCAGTCGCTCCCTCTATAGCTCCCGGCGGTTCCGCCGGGAATACTATTTTCGGCATAGCAAAACTCGGCATGGAAGCATCTTTTCTTGGGAAGCTTAGTGATGACGAGAATGGAAAATATTACAGTAACAAATTGGTAGAACTTGGCGGCAGCGACAAAGCCTTTCATATTCTGCCCGGCACCGCTACCGGACGCTGTCTCAGCATGGTCACTCCAGACTCAGAACGCACTATGCGCACTGACCTTGGAGCTGCCTCTACTCTTTCTGCCGAAGATATCACGGATGCTGATTTCGAGGGGATTGACCACGTTCATATCGAAGGTTACCTCTTGTACCTTGAAGGTGTGACTGAAAAGATTCTGGCTACAGCTAAAAAACACGGTTGCACAGTAAGCCTTGACTTGGCGACTTTTGAGTTAATTCGCATGAAACGTGATGTTCTTCCGCAGTTACTCAAAGACTACGTTGATGTTGTTTTTGCCAATGAAGATGAGGCGGGCGAGTTTGTAGGAGAAAAATCTCCCGAAGAACAAGCTGAAGCCTTGTTTGAAATGTGCCCTGTTGCAGCAGTAAAACTTGGTGAAAAAGGTTGCTGCCTGCGTGACAAGACCGGCATTTATCGTGTTGACGCTAACCTCGTCAAACCTGTTGATACCACAGCCGCCGGTGACCTTTGGGCTTCCGGTTTCCTTTATGGCTGGCTCAATGATTGTCCGCTCGAAACCTGTGGTAAGTTCGGCTCCGTAACCGCTGCTGAAGTTGTACAGGTCATGGGCTCACAAATCACCGAAGCCAACTGGCTGAAAATCAGACAGGAGTTAACTGTATAATATGCGAACGGCGTTTACAGAATTATGCGGAAAAATGCTTGAAAAAGCGGGTGGATTCTAGTCCTTACTCATAACCTGAATCCCCTTTTTATGCATAAATAATGACCGTTAACCTATCTATTGGAGAAGATGAAAATGGATTATAAAATTGCTGATATATCTCTTGCCGACTTCGGTCGCAAGGAACTCGATATTGCTGAGCACGAAATGCCCGGCCTGATGTCTACACGCGCCAAATACGGCGAACAACAGCCGCTCAAAGGCATCAAAATTATGGGCAGTCTGCATATGACCATTCAGACTGCGGTTCTAATTGAAACTCTGGTAGCTCTCGGCGCTGACATCCGTTGGGCTTCATGCAATATTTTCTCAACTCAGGATCATGCTGCGGCTGCGATAGCCAAAGCAGGAATTCCGGTTTTTGCCTGGAAAGGTGAAACTCTGGAAGAGTACTGGGAATGCACTTATCGCGCCCTGACATGGCCCGACGGCTCAGGCCCTGAACAGATCGTTGATGACGGCGGCGACGCCACTCTGCTGATTCATCGCGGTTACGCTGCTGAAGATGACGCGTCAATTCTCGATGAGCCTACTGATAACCAGGAACTTCAAGCCATCAACAACCTGCTCAAAAAAGTACTGGCTGAAGATCCGCAGCACTGGCACAAAGTTGCTGCCGACATGAAAGGTGTTTCTGAAGAAACTACTACCGGCGTTCACCGTCTGGTTCAGATGGAAGAACGCGGCGAACTGCTTTTCCAGGCTATTAATGTTAATGACTCTGTTACTAAGAGCAAGTTCGACAACGTTTATGGCTGTCGTCACTCTCTGACTGACGGTATCAAACGCGCCATGGATGTGCTGCTTTCTGGCAAAACTGCCATGATTTGCGGATATGGCGATGTTGGTAAAGGCTGTGCCGAAGCCATGCGCAACGAGCGCGCTCAGGTAATGGTCAGCGAAGTTGATCCAATCTGTGCTTTACAGGCCTGCATGGCTGGTTTCAAAGTCACTACAGTAGAAGATGCCCTGCCCTATGCTGACGTTTACGTCACCACTACCGGCAACAAGGACATCATCACTGCTGAACACATGAGCAAAATGAAAGATCAGGCGATTGTTTGTAATATTGGTCACTTCGACAACGAAATTCAGATTGCAAAACTCGAAAACATGCCAGGTGTCGTCAAAGAAGAGATCAAAGGCTGTGAATGCCCGGTTCATCGCTTCAGCTTCCCGGACGGACACTGCATTTACATGCTGGCTGAAGGCCGTCTGGTTAACCTCGGTTGTGCCACTGGTCATCCCAGCTTTGTAATGTCAAACAGCTTCACAAATCAGACTTTGGCGCAGATTGATATCGCTGCCAATTCTGACCGTGAAGTCGGCGTTTTCCGCCTCAGCAAAAAGCTTGACGAAGAAGTCGCCCAGCTCCACCTCGAAAAACTTGGGGCAAAACTGACTGTTATGAGTCAGGAACAAGCCGATTACATCGGCGTGCCGGTAGAAGGCCCGTACAAACCGGAGCACTACCGCTACTAATCAGTATTATTTCATGGCCCGCAAATGCGGGCCATTTTTTAGTTATACTTATGGGGTAAAAGGTATGACGATCAGGGAACATTTTGATAAGATATTAAATAAGAATTATCAACTATACCAAGCTGAAGTTCTAATTTGCGTCCTTGATATCTCTTCTTTGTTAATATTTGCAATACTATACCCTATTGTTCTTTTCTTTGGCTTGATTATATTAACTGTAATTATACTGCTTCTTGCTGGGAGTTATTCAATAAGCAAAAGAATTATTTGTCCCAGCTGCAAAAACAGCTTAGCTTATATTGTAGAAAATAGTAGAACTACGACCTTAAAACCTCCAAAAAAATTTCCCGATAATATCAATGAATGCCCTTATTGCCACGTCAGTCTTGATTCTGAAATGTAAAGTTGCATTCCTGCCATTGACAAAATTATCCATTAAGCTATCTTAGAAAATGCTATTATTATTTAGCAAATCAAGAAACAGCAATGGAGGACACATGCTAAAGTATATTGCAGTCATTTTTTGTGCATTTATAATCTGTATTCAAAGCATTATTGCGGCAGATGTACTATTTCTCTCTTACGATTACGGGGACGCTAATTCCTTTAAAGAAGTCAAAACTGTTCTTGATCAAAATCATATTTCATCTGAAATCATTGGAATTGGCAAAGCCTATGATGTATTCAATACATCAGATAATCTGATGCACAAATACTCTGCTGAACTTACTGACTTTAATAATGAAACGTTTATCAAAAGCAGATCAGAACTACTGTCAAAAAAAGACGTTGTTTTTCTGGTAGCAAACGTAAACCCTAAAGTAATCGTAACTGGAATGTCCAGTGCAGCTTTAGCGCAACTTGCAGACTGTATCTATGATGCGTATAAAATAGCATACTACGATAATTTCGACTTGCTTAAAAACTCTACATACGTTGATCCGTTTCTTGAAAAACTGCGAAGTGTTAACTCATTATTTATTACTGCAGACAAGATTAAGGAAAGCTTCCAGCAAGTCTCTAAAAAGTACCATGCAAATGTGGTTGTTGCCGGAGCACCTTCATTAAACATCTGGAGCAAAACCTATAAAGAAGCAAAACCGGAACAGATCAGAGAAAAGCTTGGAATATCTCCTAAGGAAGAAGTTGTCGTTTTCGCCGGGGATACGACTGATGATTACGAAGTTTATTTCAAAGAGTTTGCAGATGCCATGAATTCATTGCCAGACGTGAAAGCAGTTGTAACATATCACCCCAAAACAGACGGCAGCATTGAGAAATCTGTTATCGAGTCGCTGAATGCGAAAAATATAATAATCGCTGATTCTACCTATAACACGATAGAATTATCTACTATCAGTGATGTTTTCATAGTTCATAAATCTTCTATGGGAGCACAGTCACTCTCTGTCGGTAAAAATGTAATCTTTGTCGCCTCTAATGACTATGATAACCTGTTTGTTAAAAATGACCTGGCTCAACTGGCCCCTAATAACCAAGAGGTTAAAATATGTATTGTGAAGGCCTTACACACATCAGGACATTCATCGCTAGCTGACTATGGCGTACCTGAAAACGCGAATGAGATTTTCCTGTCAAAAATACAAAGGATTTTAAAAAATTGCTGCGTACGCTAGACAGCTCCATTTAATGTTCTTACAATTGTGCAGAAATATCAACAATGGTGTTTTTGTACAATTTTGTAATTTTCAGTCCTTCAAATATGTACTCCCTTTTTGTTACTGTTACATTTTTGTTTTTACAGTTATGTAACAATTATACCAGCCGAATTTTTCCTTAAGCTCAAATCCCCCCTCAAATTGTTTTTGGCATAGTATCTGCTTTAGAAAAGTCATTCAAACTAAAATGGAGAAATATGTCATGAAACTAATAATTGCTTACATCAAGCCGGAAAGGCTTAGTGCCGTCAAGCAGGAACTGTACAAAAGAGATGTACACAAGATGTCCATAACCAATGCATTAGGCTGTGGACAGCAGCGCGGCTATCACGAAAACTACCGTGGTGCTGATATCGAAGTTAATCTGCTCAAGAAAGTAAGACTTGAAATTGCTGTAAATGAAAAGTTCATCGATCCAACAATTGAAGCGATTATAGCCGGAGCAAAAACCGGCAACATAGGAGACGGTAAAATCTTTGTTCAAACTTTGAGTCAATGCATCAGGATACGCACCGGAGAAACTGGCAATAAAGCGATTGGTTAGTGCTTAGAATAATTTACAATTAAAGAGCTATAAACAATTAATAAAAAGAATTAGTATTATGAAAACTTTTTCATTGCTTAAAATTACCACTGCAATTTTACTGATTGGAAGCATTATACTGCCTGCTTCTGCAGCCGAATTAACTGCTGTGCCGGATGTAAATGCGGCTATGTTTGCAATCAACAATTTATGGATCGTCATAGCAGCCGCTCTTGTTTTTGTTATGCACCTTGGCTTTGCAGCCTTGGAAACAGGGTTGACCAGAGCGAAAAATACTGTAAATATTTTATTCAAAAATACAGCAGTAGTTGCTATAGGCCTGATTAGCTATGCTGCTATCGGTTTTAGCCTGATGTATCCTGACGCCAACTGGGGAATTGCCAATATATTAGGCTTTAACGGCTTGGGCTTAAATTGCCCTGCCGGAGAAGCTGGACTTGCAGGTTATGCGTCTGGCCAATACACCTATTGGACAGATTTCCTGTTTCAGGGCATGTTCGCAGCGACAGCAGCTACAATCGTATCAGGAGCTGTAGCTGAACGTATAAAGCTTGGCCCATTTCTGATTTTCTCCGCAATATACGTGTCGTTTGTGTATCCGGTAATCGGTTCGTGGGGATGGGGTAAAGGCTGGCTTTATGATCTTGGATTCCACGATTTTGCGGGCTCAACATTTGTACACTCTGTCGGCGGCTGGGCCGCTCTGGCAGGAATTGTAGTACTGGGGCCAAGATTAGGCAAATATGTCAATGGCATATGCAGGCCAATCCCCGGTCACAGTCTGCCGCTTGCTGCAATCGGTGTATTTTTGTTGTGGCTGGGCTGGTTCGGTTTTAACGGCGGTTCAGTGCTATCCGCCGATCCCATATGTGATGGTTACAACCACTCTAGCAGCGGCCTCAGGGATAATCAGCTCAATGATTGTGTCATGGTTCATTCAAAGCAAGCCTGATTTGTCAATGGTTTTAAACGGCTACCTTGCCGGCTTAGTTGCGATAACCGCTGGAGCTGATGTCATCCCGATAAAATACACTATATTCATTGGTATGTTTGCCGGGGCTTTGGTTGTGGTAGCTGTTTTAATTATAGATAAGCTTAGACTGGATGACCCGGTCGGAGCTGTGTCTGTCCATCTTATAAACGGAATATGGGGCACGTTGGCTGTCGGCATATTTGTGGACGGCAAATCATTTGTTACACAGCTTTTGGGGGTTTCTGTAATCGGAGTCGCAAGTCTCACCTGCGCACTGACTATATTCCTGGTTCTGAAATGCACTTGCGGCATTCGAGTTGGGCGTGACGAAGAAATGCGTGGACTTGATATTGGAGAACATGGAATGGAAGCTTACAGCGGATTTCAGATTTTTACCTTGCAATGATATATAAAAAAAGCCCCGGTCAAATTGACCGGGGCCTGGAATGTATCATCAATCAAGTTTGCAAAGATATAAATGGCGATATTTAACGAAATATCCCATTCCAGACCAAA
Source organism: Lentisphaerota bacterium (assembly GCA_024225035.1). Taxonomy (GTDB): domain Bacteria; phylum Verrucomicrobiota; class Lentisphaeria; order Victivallales; family Victivallaceae; genus Zth2. Next base: position 60,162 of record JAAEMX010000001.1, on the reverse strand, counting down.
CTGTTATTGCAGCAATTATCCATAGGCAAACACTCCAGATACTCCAGACCTGAAATCCCCAAAGGACATCTGATCTCAAGTCAAAAATAGTCAGCCATGAAAGACCCGCTACAAAAATCATGATCATCTGCATGAATGTCTTGGCCTTACCCCAACCGTCAGCAGCAATAACTTCACCTTTCTGAATCGCCAGCATTCTCAAACCGGTAACCAGAAATTCGCGGGAAATTATTACAACAACGATCCAGGCAGGCATAAGTTCGTACTCCACTACCATCAACATGGTAGTTACCATGAATATTTTATCAGCCAAAGGATCCATGAGTTTTCCGAAATCAGTGACCTGATTGTATCTTCTGGCAATATAACCATCAGCAAGATCAGTAAATGCGGCCAGCAATGCAACAACGAACGCAATGATTCGCAGAACCAGCGGCCCATAATGTCCGGGACCAATTTCTCCACCCGCATTTGCTGCAAGAATCATAAAGATATAAATCAGTACAATTCTGGCGATGGTTAATGAGTTAGCAAGATTCATTTTTTCCCTTCTCTATTAATCAACCACCTTAGCTGTCAACTCGTATTCTGTGGCAGCGGTTATTTTAGCCTTACAGAAATCTCCGGCCTGCAAATTTGCCGCATCAGGCAGCATGACAACGTTATCTATTTCCGGCGCATCCATATAGGTTCTGCCGACAGCTTTGTCCTTCTCTATAAAATCAATAATAACATCAAATGTCGTTCCGACAAGCCCTTGATTAAAATTTAATGAAATTTTAGCTTGCTGCTGCATTATTTCTGCAGCCCGCTGCTCAGCGACTTCATGCGGCACCTGATCCTCAAAGTCGGCAGCTGGAGTTCCCGGTTCCGGGTAAAAGGCAAAGACGCCAAGGCGTTCGAACTGTTGTTCAGCAGCAAAATCTTTCAATTCCTTGTAATTGTCTTCTGTTTCGCCTGGAAACCCGGTAATGAAAGTTGTACGAACCGCCATATCAGGAATTTCTTTGCGGATTTTTGTCATAAGTTTTCGAGTATCAGCGCCTGAAATCAAGCGCCCCATCCGGCTGAGGATGTTCTCTGAAATATGCTGCAGCGGAATATCGATATACGGCAGCAAGTGCTTAGAGCTGTTGAAAACATCAATTACCTTATCATTAAAATGAGCCGGATGAGTGTAAAGCACACGCAACCAGTGATCACCATTGATTTGGTCAAGCTCACGCAACAGTTTCGCAAAGCTTTCGCCACGGTCATTATCCATGCCAAATGCTGTAGTGTCCTGAGCCATTACCAACAATTCGCGCGCACCGCCTTCGAGCAGGTTATGTGCTTCTCTTATAATTGAATCAATTGGACGGCTGCGCAGATCACCTCTTATGTTAGGAATAGCGCAATATGAGCAACGATTATCACAACCATCGCAAATTTTGATGTAAGCTACATGCGGCAAAGTCAGCTTCAAACGCGGCATCTCATCATCATAGATGAACATTGGGTCACAGCTGCACATTATTCTGCGGTCAGCAATTTTTCCGTTCACCAGATTTTTCATAATTTTGCCGATACTAGGAATTTCATCAATACCGGCCCAAAGGTCAACTGCAGGGAATTCGTTATGAAAACGTTCCATGTGTTCCCATTGCACAAGGCAACCGGTTACTACAACTTTGCGGTGTCTCGGATTCTGTTTTTTCCAGGCAGTTACCTGTGTTAAGACTTCTGAAGCCTCTTCTCTGGCAGGTGGTATAAATGCGCAGGTGTTTACGAGAAAAACATCTGCATCGTCTGGGCTGAAAGTCAGACCCCAGCCTTCGCTAACCAGTACGCCAGCCATTACTTCAGTATCTACAAGATTCTTTGGGCATCCAAGACTGGCTATATATACCAGGCCGGGAGCAATTTTCTTACGTTTTGCAGTCATTTTTTATTGTCCGAAATTTCTGAATTATTAATTACGTAATCGACAGCTTCTCGGCTTGGCGCCACAACTGCCATACCTTTCAACTTCCAGCAATGTTTCCCGTCAAAATCCAAATCAAATAACCCGTCGCATACGCTGCAGGTCAACTCTCTTCCGTCTGTACTCATTCCTACCATCCCTGAACGCTTAAGCAAAGCCAGAGACGCGGCAATATCCCAAATTTTAACCGAAGCTACATAGGCCAGGATTCTGCCTGTAAAAACGCTGTAAAAAGAAGCAACACACCCACTCCAGGCAAAAACCTGATTTGGCATTGTGAACCTTCCATACTTAGCTCCAAGCTGTGATATACTTATGCAGCCGTCAACGCTTAATGAATGTTTCTTAAATTCAAACGGAACAAGTTCAGCGCTTCCTGCAACATCGTTACAGTGAAGCACATTATCCCCGTCGGTCATCAGACATTCGTTTTGCGGCGGCAGAAATACTGCCCCCTCAGTGATAACACCATTAACCATCAGTGCTATCGAAATTCCCCAGGCGGGGAAATGTACTGAATATGGTGCAGTTCCGTCAATCGGATCTACAATCCACGCAGTTCCTTTAAGAGCGTTTCCAACATATTCACGCGAACGAGTATTGACAGTCTCTTCCCCAATGAGATAAACCCCGTCTTCAGGGCGATCGAATACTTCTGATAAATATTTTTCAATTTCTTTATCTGCAGCAGTCACAACTGACTTATCCGCTTTAATTTCCAACGGCGGATTGTCGTAATAATGCATCGCTATGCGACCGCATTCCTGCATCAGGCGTAATATTTCACTTGTATTCCAGTTCTTCATTTAAACCTGCTGAATAAATTTCTTAAAAAATCATAGGCTTTAGCATACAGCTCAGGCTTGGTACTGCCTCTTGGGCCGGCTACATTTAAAACCTTGACGTTGTTCTGCTTTATCCAAGTTTCTATCTGTTTATAAGATGAGGCGTTCGGGTCAATTACCAGAACCGGCTTTTCTGCAGTTTGGGCACATTTTACAGTCAGGGCCGTACCACCTGACAATTTACCTTCATTTATAATCAGTGTCGCATCGCTGTCTTCAACATTTTTGCGAGTGCGTTCCTGGTAGAGAGATGTTGCTGTTTCCTCCAGCGGGTACTTAATATCAATAACACCGTCCTCAGCGATTCTTCCCTTAGGACACCAACCACCGGTAACAAGCTCACTATCAACAGCTGCATCAAGTGCAGCCCTGTCAACTCCGGTCTGTCCGCCGGAAACTACTTTCATCATCCATCTACCTTTCTTTTTATACTTTTCCCAAGGTAATATAGACTCAAAAAGCTTAGTAACAAGAAGGCTAAGTGCTGAGCCTTAATTTTTCCTCATATTAATTCACAAAAAAACAGGCAGGTGCTTAATTATGATAAATCATTTATCTCAAAAACTTAGCGTGAAGCAGGCATATAAACAATATTAGAACGATTTGAACGCAAGTCGATATTATTTAAGTTTGTCCCAAAAAGCGCATAAAAAGTTCTTGAAATAGTTCTAAGCTCCTCTTCGGAAAACTGGTCTCGGCTCAAAGTAAAGACTTCTTCAATATTACTGGGAGCTGAACTGCTGATCAGGCCAGCTGCGCTCGCAAACATTTCAGGGAAGTTTTTGACATAATTATGCTCTGCATAGTCTCCCAAACCGCTAACCGGACTGAATTCATACTCTTCATCCGGATCAGAGATCACACCACTTTCAGAGCCGGTTGCTGACTCAAACTGCTGACGATAATAAACTGTAGCATCAGCTGAACCGGAAAATGAAATATACTGGTCGTCAACCGTAAAAGGTAAACCATCGCCACCCGAACCGGTTTGTCCATAGTCCCAGCTGTAAATATCTGTACCAGCTCCCGGCATCAAATTTGTATTATGTGCTCCGTATTCAGCATATGTCTTGGCGTTAATAATCATTCTAATATTCGAAATGCCCAACCCGGAAATAACGATAATCCCCAGAAAGATAGCAACAATCGCAACCATAGCAACGCATAATTCTGCAGTCGCTTGACCATTTTCTTTTACAAAAGGTTTTAAGAAAGCTCTCATCATTATCCTAAAGCCTTGGCGGGCCAATTCTAGTTCCGGGGTTACTACCTCCACCTGGAGGCCAACGACAAATCATTTGTTCATTTGTTATCAGGGTATTATTACCGCCACTTCTCAAGAAATACCTGTTCCCAAGATAGTAAGCAGTATTGTAGCCCCGCTCCACAACACGGATTTCACCGCCAGCACTTAAGTCGCCAGCAACGGAGCCGTCGCTGCCAAGCCATATCTGCTGAAGCCATCCGGCTCCCGCCTGATTTAAAATTGAGTCGTACCTGTAATCATCATTGAAATAAGAGTGTTCATCAGAGACTGAACTGCTGCTGAAGTCATTATTCCATCCCTGCTTTCGGTACTCAGGGTTATTCAAACGCTGTAAAGCAAGTAAATACTTTTCTGTTCCGGAAGGGGGAGCAGACCCCGGACTGTTCAAATCATCGACATCAGCCAACCAAATCAAAAAACGTTCAAGGTCAGTAAAATCTACCCGCATGGCACGATACCCCTGCATTGTGCTGGGAATCATTACCGCACGGTCAAATACCGGAAGAACCATGACCGCGGCAGTAGGAGCCTGACCGTTCGGCAGTTGCCCAAGAGGTTTTGCAACTACTCCACCAGGTTCATTATCACGCCCCATATCATTTCCGACTTTGACGTATTGTTCATTCATCTTTGTAACAACATCATTCTCAAACGCCGATTTAGCCTTTGCCACCAGGTCTTTTTCATAGCTGGGATTATCAGGTGATATCGGGCGCAGCATTCGCGATTTATACTGACTGGCCAGCTTGATATGCTGATAACACTCAGCATAAGCTACGGCTCCGCCATAAAGGGCACTTTGACGTATGTCCTGCCGCAAAAATCGTCCTCCCCGCCACCAGGTCAGATCCGGCCCCGAATAATTGCTTGATTCCGCAAACCAGGTGCTGTCATAAATACACCATGTAACATAACGAAGGACTTTCCATTCAGAAACATTGAGCCCTCTTGCTGCAGCTAATGAACGAATAGAAGCTTCTGCCGGTTCGAAAACAGTTTCACGAGCAGACTCTCCTCCTCGATACTCTAAACCAAGGGTGTAAATTTCGCTCTCTTCAGGAAAGTTGGTGTTTTGATAAGTTATACTCCACCATTTCCCTTCCCAGTAGGAGTCAGGATATTTGATAATAACGTTCAGTGTCGGCTGACACCATAGCTGCCCGATGATAGCATCGTAAAGATACCTATCCGTCAGAAATCCAGGCTCAACTGATTCCAAACCCGGAAAACGACCGTTAGGCCTGACCGCAAGCCCTTGATTTCTTATTAGCTGTAACATCTGAACATAAGGTTCATGCCAGTTATAATGATTTACGAATTGCGGCGCGGCTGGCGGCTGGTATCTTGGATCCTCCTGCAGCTTGGATAAATAGTCATCCATATCAGTGTGAACAGTTTTCCATGACTGAGTGCCTGCTTCAGAATCACTGTCAAAAATATTGACTCCATTATTTTTAGCAGCTTGCTGGGCAGCCCCAAAGCCAATAAGCGGTCCGGCAAAAGATACGCGTGACTGCATTTCCGTCAGAGCCTTACTGGAAGCTTCTATATCTTCGGGGGAGTCACTCGTCGGCGGAATGTCTGAAATAAGTACATCACACGCTTTGATTAAATTTATTTCACCAATCAGGTTCAGGCTTTCCTTTTGCCAGTTGGCTGCTGATAAAGCTGCAGCCTGCTCAGCCGTTTCGAGTTTTATTTTGGCACGAATGATGTTGTGCAGGTCAAACATAAAAACTGCAGCCAAAACGAGAATCAGCATCATTATGATTGCTAATACCAGTACCTGCCCCGATTGTTCATTAATTTTTTTATATCATAATTGTATATTTTATCAATCATTACCGGAAATACTTTCATTCAAGAAATATCTGGCATGATTGAATGCAGTTGCTGATCCATAAGGTATATCAATATCTTCACTTGTTCCGATAAACGTTGCAATTCCTTCACTAAACAATGGCATACTGGAAACCCATACACGAGTTGAAGTGAACGAAGAATTATCATACTGTCGAAGTTCGAGAAGCGGAGTATGGGATGATATTGTATCCGGCTCCCAGTACTCATAATTCACTCCGTACATACCAAATTGTGAGTACATCATGTAATCTTCCGCATGGCTGATCAAATCTTCGCGGTCATAAGGCGCCACAACTGGTATATTTGAGATGTCCTCTCCGGAAACTCCGGTAGCGGCGATTCTGGAAGCACGCTGCACAATCCTCCTTGAGTATCCTAGTGAACTTGCCTTGGCAGCATAAAAAGATGAATATTCACAGAGCATTTTGGCCACTCCCCAATGCCAAATCTGAAGTAGAGAAAAAAAGACAAGACACAACAATAAAACACACAACATAGACTCTACAATTGTAGCCCCTGATTCTGATTTGCGTCTTTTCATATTTGGTCTCTCTCATTTGCTGCGATCATATTATAAATATACTGTGCTGCAAAGATTTTACAACCACAAAGATCGCACTCTATTCCCAACGCTGTATACCACAATGACGAGATTGGCGTACGTTTATTGTCTTATATATAATTATTGAGTAATTATACTAATAATAGCTTAAAACCTCTTTGACATGTAAAAAAAAACTGTTTTTTTATACACATACCACTTGTCATGTATAAATAATGTACTTAATATATACTTTAGAGTACTTAAATGTATTAATCATACTATTTTCTATACTTGAGGAGAAATTAAATGGATAGTGCATTATCGCCATTACCGCTGCAGGTTGATTTGGAAACTTCTGCAGTTTTGAAGAAACTTTCTTCTGCTCATCGTTTTCTGGCAGAGCTTAAAGGAATTGCCGAAACCATTCCTAATGACGTCATTCTAATTAATACACTGGCACTGCAGGAGGCAAAGGACAGTTCTGAAATAGAAAATATCATTACGACACATGATGAGCTTTATAAAGAAGAGTTGTTTTCGGCTGCAATAAAAAATCCAGCCAGTAAAGAAGTCAGCCGTTATGTACAAGCGATAAAGAAAGGTTTTGTTCTCATAAAAGAACAAAACCAACTGACCACAGAAGATATTCTGGAAATTCACAAAGAGCTGGAAGAAGACAGTGAAGGTTTCAGGCGACGTCCTGGAACAGCCCTGAAAAATCAAACAACCGGAATGATCGTTTATACTCCTCCTCAAGAATATGATAAAATCACAGAGCTGATGTCCAATTTGGAAAAATATATTATTGACGATTCACTTTCAAATGTTGACCCGCTAATAAAAATGGCAATAATACATCATCGCTTTGAAAGCATCCATCCGTTTTATGACGGCAACGGCCGCGTTGGAAGAATAATTAATATTCTGTATTTAATAACAAAAGGCCTTCAGAAACTGCCAATCCTCTATCTAAGCAGGTATATAATTAGAAATAAGATGCGCTATTATTCGCTGCTTCAGGAAGTCAGAAAAAATAATTCATGGGAAGAATGGATTTTGTTTATGCTTGACGGTGTCGAACAAACATCCAAGCAAACTATTTGGATTATCAAGCGCATTAAGGAACTTATGACATTCTGCAGACAACGCCTGCAAGTTGAACATAGAAAAATATACAGCCATGAACTGTTGACAAACTTGTTCAGTCACCCGTATACGAAAATAGAACTGATTCAAAATGACTTGAAAGTATCACGCATTACCGCAATGAAATATTTGAATGAGCTTTCTGAATCCGGTATTGTCGAAAAACATAAAGTGGGCAAATACAACTATTATATAAACAGCCCTCTTTATGATCTTTTCATAAATATTCCCGATGAACCGGAACTCTAATAAAAAAGAGCCTTGAGTAAAAATACCACAAGGCTCTGATAATAACTCTATTTCGTTAAGCGCCGGACTTACCAACTGCCACGCCTGAATTTTCTTTGCGGAGAAGTGCGCGAAGGCATTTCATCAACAGTAATATAACCGTCATTATTACGGTCTATACGATCAAAATCCTGCTGCAACGGCCCTCTGGCCTCATCACGGCTGATTCTGCCGTCATAGTCACTGTCAAGAAAGTCTATGGGGTTTCTGCTGCGCTCTCCTGTTGTCAGACCTTTTGTTACCTGGTCACTGCCGTTCAAAACATTGATTGTCATTAAGTCTTCAGCAAATAGAATTCTGCCTTTATAATATTTATTCAGGACCTTTAATGTCGCCGGCTTGTCAATTTTTCCCGGAGTTATATGAGTAAGTATTACAAGCTTTGCATTGGCTGCCTTTAACATCTTCCCAAGCTCATCAAGTGTGCTGTGAGCTCTATTTTTATGTGCAATCGCAGGAGTTTTCAGGCGCCGTTTCTGATTTTCCTTAATCACTCCGCCTGAATCAATTACCAGCAGGTCAGTATTTTTAGCCAGTTTGGGTAAAGAAGGAGAATAACTGAGGTCACCGGAAATGACGATTGATTTTTTCTTATAATCAAACCGGTACGCAATTGTATGAATTGTGTGGTTAACCTTGGTGGTAGATATTTCAACACCACCGTAATTGAATGACTCACCGCCCTGCAGCTCAAGCACAGAGTAATCAATATCATTAATATCTCTATTTTGCCGTGACAGGCGATATTTGATATCCTGTCTGTAGTATCTCATAATTGACTTAGTCATATCCTCAGTCGGTGGCGGACCAACAACCTTGAAAGGATTTCCTGTCAGCAGAACACTAATGAAAATCGGGATAAATTCTTCATTATGATCTAAATGATGATGCGTAAACATCAGCAAATCCAGCTTCAGGCGTGTTATTCCAGCCTGAGCAAGTCTTGCCTGAGTACCGTTACCCATATCAACTAAAAACTTCTTAGTTCCACATCTGATAAGAACTGACGGCCCTGATCGGTTAGGATCATAGTGAGGTGACCCGGAACCAATTATTGTAGTGCTGAAAGTTCCGGAATCCTTACTCAGTTTTGTTTTATGGTAGACACGACTTGTGCTGTCCGTATAAATATTTCCAGCATCGATTTTATTGTCTTGCATTGTCACTCTGCTTCTAAGAGTGTTAGCAACATCGTTGCCGTATTTTGCTTTGTTGCCCTTAAAAATGCAGTTCGATATTTTTGATGTTGAAATATTATAACTATGAATGGCCCCGCCATAGTAACCTGCTCTGTTGTTTTCAAAAGTACAATTATCAAAAACAGGGCTGGTTCCACCGTATTGCGAAGCCTGATCATCAACCCAGACAGCACCACCGTTACCTTTAGTGCTGTTCTTGTTGAAAACAGTATTCTTAAATTCAACGTTAGAGCCGTAATTGATAACCGCACCGCCGCCTCTTGAAACCGCTATATTATTAGAAATATTACTATCTTCGATTAAAGAAGACGAACCGAATCTGAAGGACATACCTCCACCCAGCTCAGCTTCGTTACTTACGACAGTGATATTTTTGAAATAAGCACGAACATTTTCGAATGCAAAAACAGCTCCACCATCATAAGCGTAGTTTCCAGTGAAAACACAATTTCTCACAATAGGAGAACTATTATTCCCCCAACAGAACAAGCCGCCTCCATAGCAGTTTTTGACTGACCCATCAGCATAACCGCCAGTAATCGTGAACCCATCAAGAATAGAATTAGAAGCACCAAAAACTACATGATAACTGTTATCCGTAGATTTCTTCGGATCTCCAATATTCCCGCTTAAGATGCTTCGGTACTTGTTGAAGTTTCGCATTTCAAGCTTGGTCTCATCTCCTTTGAAACCACCATACAACGCAATACCGGATCCAAGTTTAAAGCTCAATGAGCGGTTTTTATCAAAGGTTGGAACATAAACTCCTGTAGCAACCCAAATCTCTCCGCCACCAGCTTTTTTAGCAGCCACAAGCGCTTCTCGCACGAATTCAAAAGCTGTACCCCAACTTTTTCCATCGTGCTGTTTGATTGCCTTATTCTTACTGACATAGAAAATTCTATCAGGAATAGAAGCTGTTTTATGCAAAGGATAGTCACTGCGGAAATCAGCTTTTGCCGCCCCCAGATCTCTGGCTTGTTTTGTCGGCAAAAACAGCTTTATGCTTTTCAGATATTTGTTCTGAATTTCTGTAGCATCCATATTTTTTATCTTCTCTGAAATCTCAAGAAGCTTTGCATACTGAGGAGGCACTGCAGAAACACCGAACTTCCAGTCTTCGACATCAGAATGCCAGGCATAAATCCAATCCTGTCCCCAAGTAGTAATGACTGGGCCAACTGTTTCAGAGTGATTATTCTTTACAGTACAATATATCAATACAGGGGCATTTCTAGCTTCAGGCCTGGAGGCGTTATACGATCCCTGATATAACCCAGCGCCCTGATTTGTAGCTATATTGTACTTGATTTCTGTTCTAACCAATATAGGGCAAGAACCTCCATCGCTGCCGATAGCTCCTGCATCATATGCTTTGTTCTTACTGAAAAGGCAGTTCAGCATAATTGGAGAGCAGCTAAAGTCATTATAAAGCGCTCCGCCCTTGGCTGCGCAATAATTATTCTTGAAAGTACAATTTATCAGGACTGGGTTGGTTTGCAGGTCATTAGCCATACCGCCTCCACGTCCCATAGCAAAATTGTTCTTCAAAGTAACATTTATAAAAACTGGTGAAGGGTTATTATCAATGTCTCTGATATTACGGCAGGTCATATTATAAACACCGCCGCCCTTCATCGCATAGCAATTGCGCACAATTGTATTTCTTATAATTCCGGCAGCTTTGTAATTCAATATTCCAGCACCGCAAGCATCATTATTAGCCATGATATTCAGTGGGGAAGTATGGTTTTGCGGCTTTCCTCCAGACAAACGTCTTCTGACCTTTTGTTGAGGGCGCTTCTCCATCATAGCATAACCGCATTGAACAATAAAACCGTCAAGAACAGAATTATCTGCAGTTATAACCACATGTTTACTGTTATCATCCCGCCTGGACTTATCGCCGATATTACCACTTAATATCGTCTGATTAGTTTTCCAGTTACGATCTGAAAGTTTTTTTTCTCCGCCAGCAAAGCCGCCATAAATACTTACACCGCTTTTCAGCTTAAAACTTATGTTTCGATCAGTGGTATTTGTTGGATAGTATTTACCTTTGGCAACCCAAATCTGCTGACCTTGGGTTGCATTTTTCAAAGCAGTTTGCAAATCATTACAAGCATTAGTCCAGTCTGTTCCTGTTCCACTACCGCTTGCAGATGTATTAACGTAAATAATTGGTTGTGCGGCAAATCCCGCAATAGATAAAAAAATAGCAATTAAAGTAGTAAATAATCTCATTGAATTCTCCGCGGCCTATACGTCCGATTATTACATTTCCACCTGGAAATGTTCCCCTCGGTAGTTATAGAGCTTTTCAATTTATTGGAATTCTATTCCTTTGTGAGTAATTCCGGGGTCTTTACCTCCAAAACCATCACGTAACTTATGAAGTTGCTCTCTCAGCTCGTCTGCTCCTCCCTCTGAAAGAATATTAGAAATTTTACTTTCCATATCGTCCCAGGCGCGATGAACTTCCATAGCTGCTAAAATTCCGGACTGTGTCAACTCAACAGAAATAGCACTTTCGTTTTCCCGCGATGGGTAACGCCTTATAAGGCCTTTCTTTTCCATTGTGCGCAACATAACAGTCACAGTAGGAGGCGATAGATTCAGCCCCTTAGCGATTCTGTTTTGGTGAACGGCTCCGTTCACCAAAAGTACTGACAAGACCCGACCTTGAGCAGGTAAAATTCCATAAGGTGCAAACGCCTTACGTTGAAATTGCTCAAGCAATTTTGCAGTATGTAAGATTAAATGAATATTCATCCTCTTCACTTTCTCATCCATGATTCATAATTCCCATATGAGTATTAGTATACTAACATTTTTGCAAATGTCAAGTATCTCTTATCTAATATTTCTAAACTTTGCTTCGAAATTTATATTTATTTGCTCATTCAGGAGACAAAAAATATCCATGAGAGAACTCCTCAAACTCTTCCAATTATATCTCTTTGCATATAGTAGAGCAAAAATTAATAAAATTCAAGCATAAACCACTAATATAAAATGCTTAATTTAAGAACAGTATAGTTGAACATAAAATTGCGTATATTCGAAAACGCCATCTAACAATAAAACTATATAAAAAAATAAAGCCTCAAAACTTAATCGAGGCTTTACCATGCTCTAATAAATATTTTCTTTTCAACTGCGTTTTATGCTGGGCTACAGTCTGGACAGCATTCTTTACAGCCATAGGTGTTTGTGTAGCGCATCCTGGCTTCAACTATAGCCTCTCTGCTATGGCTAAAGACTCCAACATGTTCCGCATCAGGATGCTCACTAAGACAATCACAGTTTTCTACATGCATTTCATGGCCCCAAGTATCATGAGCCACCAACTTTACATAATAATGTTTCCGCATTGCAATGCCTCCTTATCTATTGCTGGCTAGTATTAATATACATAACCACTTAGATTCAGTCAAATACAAATTAGTATTATTTATGGTGATTTTTCCATTTTTCATAATTATTACTAAAAACGAAATAGTGAATTCGTTGAATTTAAATCGTAAAATCTAATAATTTTCTAAAGATATTTTCAGCAATACCATCTACTAAAAATCATAAAATCATAAGCGCTTAATTACTCTCAAAAACATGATATAAACTGATTTACGAATATTAAGAAAAATATATTATATTATTTATAACTTTTAATAAATATCAACTGCTGCATTATTTTCATTTTTTATGCTGTTGAATTTCATTCTATCAATGCAATATTCACCTAACGAATAAATAAGGATTTTTATAATTTGATCAAAACCAAAATACACCAAGAATCAATAAACAACAAACGCATATATATTGCAGATAATCATCACGAAGTACTACCGGCATGGGAAGTTGAGCACAAAAATACTGGCTTATCCCCTGCTCTTTTGACCCTTGATCACCACACAGATAACCTGAAAGCATTTTTGAGAGCAGGGCTTGAATCTGATTTTAGCGGCAACACTGCAGAAGCCATCAAACTGCTACGCCATGATGAGCATATTGATTATGCCTTATGCAAGGGATGGATTTCATACTCAGTCATATTTTCACATGTAGCTGCCGCAAATCAACACTCGAAGATAAAAGTCGTATGGAATCCAGCAACACCACCCTACCCGACTTCACCGTCAGTGCAGCAGGAATTCAAAAATTATGCTGATCAGGTTCTTGAAAATAGCTTTTTACAAAAACGTTTAGAGTCTGCGTTCTCAGAAATGCCGAAGAATTTTATTCTGGACATTGATTTGGATTATTTTCATACTACTCAAAGTATAAATCCCAAAAACTGTGAAATTTTCTATAAACTAATTCAAGATTGTGAAATTATAACCATCTCACGTGAAGATACCTGGGTAAATTTGCTGCGCTTAGAAGGTGAAATGATTACTTCAGACAGCCTCCAAGAGGCCCTTCTAAAGCATATTGACAAAGCAACCAGATAAAAAAAAAGGCTTCCCGCTATTGGCGGAAAGCCTGAAATAAATGAATTCAAATTACAGAGACTTGTCTGTCAGAATTTTATAAGCTTCCTGATATTTAGCAGCAGTTTTTTCAACAATATCTTTTGGCAATTCTGGTCCAGGAGGTGTTTTACCCCAGTCAAGAGTTTCAAGCCAATCGCGAACAAACTGTTTGTCCAAGCTTACCGGACTGCATCCAACTTCATATTGATCAGCAGGCCAGAAACGGCTTGAGTCCGGAGTCAGAACTTCATCAATCAGGATGATTTCGCCGTTATATTCACCAAACTCAAATTTTGTGTCAGCTAGAATTATACCTTTTTTCTCAGCATAATCACGAGCTTCAGAGTAGATTTTCAGAGATAATTCTTTAATTCTGTCAGCTTTTTCCTGACCGATAAGTTCAACAACCTTATCAAAAGAAATAGCTTCATCATGGAGCCCCTGCTCAGCTTTAGTAGAAGGAGTAAAAAGAGGCTCATCCAGCTTTTCTGCCTGGCGATAACCGTCACGCAGTTTAATACCTGAGACTTCACCCGTTTTCTGATAATCCTTCCAGCCACTGCCAACAAGGTAACCGCGAACAATGCATTCAACTGGGAGAGGCTTCGCCTTTTTAACGATCATTGCACGCCCCTGCAGGTCATCAACATAATTTGCGAGCTCAGGACGGGTTGACATATCAGATGAAATAAGGTGGTTTGGAAGCCAGTTCATAAGTTCAAACCAGAACAAAGACACCTGAGTCAGGACTTTTCCTTTGTCAGGAATACCATTTGGCATGACAACATCAAAAGCACTGAGTCTGTCACTTGCAATAAACAACAGGCTGTCTCCCAAGTCATAGATATCACGCACTTTTCCGCGGTTAAGTAGTTTTACTCCGTCGATTTCACTTTGTATCAAGGCACCGTTACTGTCGTAATTCATGTCGAGACTCCCCAGTAAAGTTAATATCACTATATAAAAACAATGGCTCACGCAAACATTGCGATGAGCCATTCAAGAAAAAACAAATTTTTTTAAATCGTCTTAGCCAGCGTTAACAGCAGCAATTTTAACGCGGGTCAATTCTTGACGATGGCCCTTTTTACGGCGATAGCCTTTGCGTTTTTTCATTTTGAAAGCGATCAGTTTAGGACCGCGGAACTGTTCAACGATTTCAGCTTCAACTTTGGCACCTTCAACAATTGGAGTACCAATGTTGAGAGAGTCATTTTCTTCGCCAACAGCCAAAACTTCTTCAAATACGATTTTTGAACCGGCTTCACCTTCAATGCGCTCTATCTCAACCACGTCATCGGGCTTAACCTTGTACTGTTTTCCACCAGTTTTTACAATAGCATACATTTTAAATGCTCCTGAATTTATATAAATAATTTTATAATTAATATCATCAAAAAAAACATAAAGACATCGAGAAAGCGTAATTTATACGTTTTTACCCCGGATGCAAACAATATTTATAAAAAACTCATCTTTTTATCTTTAATAAGTCTCTTACCGGCATCAACAACCAAACAATGCTCAAATTACTTCCTGTTGAGCAGATCAGAAAAATCATCTCTGGTCAACTTTTTCTTATTAGGGCTGTAACTTGCTCCGCTGCTGATAACCTTTGGTTTTGAGCTTTTATAAACAGCAACCTTCCACTGCATCTTGTCTGTGCAAAACTCACCACGACAAATAACTCTTAAAGTTTTGTCTTTTAATACCCAGTCCATTACAGCCTTGCCGGTCTTGGGAGCAATGTAATGTATTTTCATTGTCGGCTCATTTTTCAATATATAAGCTTTCTGTTTCTGAGTAGCAAATTTATCATTTTTGGTCAAGAAGTAGCGTGCAAAGTTTACAAGATCAGTTTTTTCCTTATCAGTAAGCTTGTTACTGTCGCCATTACCAGAACTGGAACATCCCGGCACACAAAAAGTACCTGCTAATAAAAATAAAACTACCATCAAAATCCGCATCAGCTCAACTCCTTGTTATAATGCATTACAGTCCAGTTGGCAAATCAATAAATTCACAATCAATATCAAACTTGGCACTGAGTTTTTTCATCACAGCTACAACTCCCGGCACTTCAGACTTATAATGACCAAGCTGAATCACATTTACCCCGGTCTCTTTAATCCACGGATACATAATATGAGTAACTTCTCCAGTAACAAAGCAATCAACTCCGGCCTCATAAGCATCCATCAGCCCTCCGAGACCTCCTCCACCGGACACAATTGAAATTTCATTAAGCTCACGCTCGGGATCGCCGTATACATCTGCTTCGCAATTCAGCTCTTTTTCATATATAGCTGCTAGTTTTGCAGTGCTCATAATCTTACTCAAGCGCCCGGCAATACCAATATTTGAACCTGAGTGTTCATAGCATCCTTTACGGTCAACGAGTCCAGCCATATCCGCCAGCAATGCGTTATGCCCTAATTCCTGATGAGCATCCAGCGGCAAGTGAGCGGCATACAGAGAAACGCCATTATTGAATAACTCTTTGAGTCTAACAGCGACTGGGCCAGTTAAAAGTTTTGGCTCTGCTCCCCAGCTTATCCCGTGGTGAACAAATATAAAATCAGCATTGACTGCAGCAGCGCGTTCAAAAAGTTCTCTTGACGCATCTACACTGAATACTGCTTTGCGAACATTTTCCGAGCTTTCAACTTGAAGACCGTTATTTGAATAGTCTCCGGCAATAGCTTTAATATCAACAAGTTCGTCTATATAAGCAACAACATCTTTTAAAGCAGCCATGGTTATTCTCCCGTTTCTCCATTCAATTTAAATTCTTCTGTATACTGTTTATCGACAAACCGTGCTTTTATAATAGTCCAGCGTAACTCTTTTTCAGCTTTGGATGTTATATATTCATTTAAAGTTTGAGGTGACCTGATTCTGCCTATCTCCAGAGTTTCAGTCCAGGTACATCTGAATAAAACAGCAGGAGCATCATTTACTCCAAAAGCATTAAGTTTACGGAAAGCTTTAAAAAACTTGCTTCGAGCTCTGCGATTCCTCAAAAACAGAAATATTGGGTATGATACTGCAAGCAGCCAGAACGGCCATATCGGAAACAGCCATTCAGAAACAGTTTGAACGGTTTGAGCAGCCAGCAAAACCAGAACCGGCACCAGAAAGAAAATCGCATCGTATTTGGAAATAAAGCAATTCCCAAGATAACGCCGCAATCTGCTTGGAGCGGTCTGGTAAGCATAAAATTCTTCCAGATGCATCTGGCGCATTGCTCCCCTTGCAGCATGACATAACTCGTGAGCAAGCAGTTCCAGTCTATTATAAATAAACCATTTTCGACGTTTACTGAAGCTATTACGAATCAAAAACAAGGATAATGATTTATTACTGTCGCTAATGGCGCAGCCTCCCCAAAGAGGACCGATATCCTGAGACAGGAAAAATCCCGGCACCCAGTCAATTTTAAACTGATACAGACGCCAGGTTAAATCGGCAGCTTCATTAACAATTTCGCTTTGAATACGGTCTTTAGCACTAACCTTGAGTCCTTCAAACACTTCTACTTCATCTTTGGTAGATAATTCATATTCAAAATGCTCTAAATCATCTCTAATATCCATAAGACGAAGCTTGTATTCCATAAAGGTCTCCCCGTCGCCTGGTATCAAACCATTTGCATCAAGGCGACAGAGGTCAGCGATATTATCGGCTTCAAGTTTATCAATAAATAAGTCTTGGAAGATCAACATCGGTCAAAAAATCAGTCTTCAAGCTTTTTGATTTCTTCATCATTTTCATCCAGCTCGGTTTCGACTGTATCCCGTTTGTGCTTGAACTTGTATTTTTCCGGGTAAACAACCTGTACTTCGCTACGCGGACAGTGAACAGTATTTCCGTTTTCCAGGTTCACAGTAACTTCCTGAGTGAGTAGGTTACGGTCACATATTCGTCCTCTGCCACCAGCACATTCACATATATCGCCCCGGCGCGGCATTGTTTTCTCTAAATCCAGATATCCCTCATGCTCATATTTCAGGCAACATTTAAGACGTCCGCAAACGCCTGATATAGTGCTTGGGGTCAGCGAAAGGTCCTGATCCTTAGCCATACGAACATTGATTGACTGGAATTCTTTAAGGAAGCGGTGACAGCATAATTCCTGACCACAGATACCAATCCCTCCGCAGATAGCGGTTTCATCCCTGACACCGATCTGTCTAAGTTCAATTCTGGTATTCAATGATCTGGAAAGCTCTTTGACCAGTTGCCTGAAGTCGATTCTGCCGTCAGCAGTAAATTGAATTACGATCAGTTTGCCATCTAAAGAAAAATGTGCATTAAGCAGTTTCATGTCCAGCTTAAGGCTGTCAACATGCTTTTGAGCAGTACGGAAAGCAGATTTTGCCCGCATTTCATTTTCATGAGCAATGCTCTTGTCATGAACAGTTGCTTTGCGAATAATTTTGGGGTACTCTTTAGAATTTTTACCACCCTTGGCACTTTTTGCCGGAGGATGAAACTCTCCCTTGCACTGCATTATTTTTCCATAATCCTGAAAAAAATCACGGCGTAATACGCACCAGTCATTAACCTTCAGATTCATATTGTCCTGACCTCGGGCCAAGTATGAGGCACCGTTGTCAACACTTATCATATACAGCATTTCCATAATTGCTGAGTATCCTTAATATCAAGTATTAATTTGTCATAATTATGAAGTTTAATATAGCAGAAATAATCTAACAAACAAACATCCTGAAGCATCTGATAACATATTGTTGGTATTTGACCTCCAAAAATCGTATTTTTTGTCATTACAAGTTAGCATTTTCCAAAGATTGGAATATTTTTGAATTAGTGATAGAGACTATTAATTCGCAAAGCGCAGGGCAAAAATGTTCCAACAGAGAGACATCATAACAGCCGTGGAAATCGGCACTTCCAAAATACATGTACTCGTCGGCCAAATGGATAACGACAGTTCTGTTACGGTCATAGGAAGCGGTGAAGTTCCTACAGCCAATGCTGTAGTAAAAGGTGAAATAGCCGATATGGACCGCGCTCTCGAGCTGCTTATCAACGCCATTGAAGAGGCTGACAATTCCTGCAACCGTGAAATCAATAACAGCAGGATCATTTTTTTCAACGTAACCGGAGCCGGCATAAATTCATTTCAGGGAGTCGGCAATGTCTTTATTCAGAATGAAGGACTTAAAATAAATGATGAAGATGTTAAAGAGGCCGTTGAAAATGCACAGACCAAGCCGTTACCGCTGGATCAGTCTGTTATAAATACCTTTGACTCATATTTTATGATTGACGGCGGCAGGAGGGTAAGCAACCCGATAGATCATGTCGCTCATAAGCTTGAAGCATATATACATGTAATCCATGGTGACACCAATCGAATTGAAAATTTTCGATCTTTGCTGCGCGATGCCGGGTTTGATCATGAAATCCAACCGGTTTTTTCAGGGATGGCGTCTGTTTTCGGGATTCTCACCGACGAAGAAAAAGAAAGCGGAATTTTACTGCTGGACATAGGTGCAGGCACAACTGAATATGTTGCTGTGTTTAACATGGGTGTCCTTGACAGCGGAGTTATCCCAATTGGTTTTGAGCATCTGGCGAACGATTTATCTCTAGGCCTTGACTTGCATATTTCCGTCTGTCGCAAACTATTGAGCGACGGAAGCCTTGCGGCACACATCACACAACGCAAAGGCTTTGTAGAAATTAAGAGCTCATCCGGCGGAATCAGAAAAATTCCTTTAAGTTCTTTTGAACGCATTATAGACCTGAGGCTTCAGGAGACTTTTCAGATTATTAACAGAAATATCCACGAAAAAGGCATTTTCAGAAGTCTTGGTGCAGGAGCAGTGTTAACTGGCGGAGCGGCTTTATTCCCTAGAACAGCGGAAATAGTAAAAGAAGTATTTCAGTTTCCGGTACGAATCGGACGGCCGTATGATGCAAAAGGAGCCGTCACTGGACTGGAAGATCCACGCTACAGCACAGTATGGGGCACTCTCAAATATGGTGAACTTTTCATTCATCAGCTTAATTCCAATCGCAAACGTGGTGTTTTTGGCTCAATGGTTGACGGCGTTGACGGCATGGCCAGCTGGCTATGGCGCGGCATCTCTGATTTAAAAAACTCTATCAAAATTTGACTTTAAATAATTTATAAACTATGGAAACAGTCAGCAAAAAAACTACAATAATTGGTCTAGGACGCTCCGGCGTTAAAATTGTCAGCAAGCTTCACGAAGTTAAGCTGCCAGGCACAATAAAAATGCTGGTTTTTGATACCGATCAAGAAACCCTCGATAACTCCACACTGCCTGATGAGTGCAAAATAGTTGCTGACGCCAAATGGCGAGACGGCAAAGGGTCAGGAGGAGATGTAGTAAAAGGGCAACGCTCGATGGCACGTGAACGAGGTCGAATAGAAGAACTGCTCAAAGACAGTGACCTGCTCATTCTGACCGGAGGGTTTGGAGGCGGCACCTGCACCGGTGGAGCTCCTTCATTCGCTGGCGTAGCTAAAAAACTTGGTCTTAATTCAGTTTTCATAATGACTATGCCGTTTTCTATGGAAGGACACAGCAAACGTCGCATTGCGGAAGATGGAGTCAGAGAACTGCTGCCGCTGGCAGACGTACTGCTTTGCCTGCCAAATGATCTTTTATTTTCATGCCTTCCTGGAGACACCCAACTTGATGATGCGTTTGGCAAAGCTGACAGCGAGGTATCGCGAACAATAATGGGCGTTTACGAAATGATGCGCCAAGGCAACCTTCTTTCTGCTGATTTTGCTGACTTGAAAGATATTATATCAAAAAGAAAAAGCTTTTGCGGAATAGGCGTAGGCACAGCCAACTCCTCGGATGGCCTTAACCGTTGCCACCTTGCTCTTGAACGCCTGCTTGACTCTCCAATGCTGGGCGGAGCCGCAAAAATAAATGAGGCGGATGCCGTTATTGTTTCGCTCACAGGAGGCAACGATTTAAAAATTGACGAAACCAGAAAAGTTCTGGATGCATTTCAAAAATTCACTCCGGAAAATGCCAGAATTGTAGTAGGTGCCAATACTGACCAATTATATCAGGATAAAGTTCAAATATCAGCGATTGCCATTAACTTTGACAAGAAAAAGACTTCCGAATCAGTTAGTACTAGAAATGACTCCTTCGGACTCGAACAGGCTACCATGAAGTCTCCTGAACCAACCCAACTGGACTTTGAAGGCAGCTCCCTTGAACAGGGAGAATTACCATTACAAAACCTTTCCCGCGGTATCTTCCTGAATTCGACTCCAATCAATGTCAACGGTGAAGATCTTGATATTCCAACTTTCCAGCGAAAAATGATAATTATCGATAAAGGCAAATAAAACCAGCTAAAATATCTTAAATAAACAGCCGGTTAACAGTATCTTGCGAGCGTAATCTGAGCATAAAAACAGCTTCATTTTATAAGTAATATTTATATTTTATTTGCAAATCAGATTTTATTCCGGTATATTTATATTAGATTCTCTGTTTCAGAGGAGAAAACAAATAATGGAGGTAAAAAGATGGGTGTAGCTGCACTTGTAATCGGAATCGTAGCTGTGGTCTTCAGCTTTGTACCCTACCTGGGTTTTCTGGCCATAGCAATGGCTATTGTTGGATTCATCCTCGGAATCGTCGATGTATCCTGCAAATCCAAAGCTAAGCAACCCACAGGCAATGGAATTGCTGGAATTGTTCTCAATTCAGTAGCAATTGTAGCCAGCCTGATCATGTGCACTCTTATCTGCGCTGGAATTTGTTTCCATCCGCAGCATCTCAGGGAACTTCGTGATCAAATGATGGGCCCATGCCCAAAAGAAATGAAAGTTCCTTGTCCAGGTAAAGTTTGCCCGGACAAACCAAAATGAGAAAAGACTCTGTCTTTTAGATGATTTTTAACAGCGCCGGAAACGGCGCTGTTTTTTTATTGTTACTTCACCAGAGATTCAGCGAAATCAGAAAGGGAATTATCACGAGCTCCCATAATGAGAACAGCGTCACCTTTTCCAGCATAGTGCAGCAAATGAGCCTTAAGTTGATTACGCTCAGGAATGCATTCATAATGCCTTGAGCTTTTTGCTCTATAACTGGCCGCCACTTCAACCGAGGTAGGTTTAAAGGAAGATGTGCCACCGGCGTAATAAGGCGGCATAAATATAAACTCATCACTTGGGCGCAAACAGTTTTCAAGCATTATAAAAAGAGCTTCACGCATAAACCCTAAAGGACCATAGCCGTGGGGTTGAAAAACCGCAAATACTTTTCCTGAAGCACTCTCCTGCATTGAACTGATGAATGAAACAATCTTTTCGGGGTTATGAGCATAATCATCATAAACTACAGCACCCGCCGCAGTCTTACCGGCATAATCAAACCGACGCCACACGCCATGAAAGTCACTTACCGCATTACGGGAATAATCCGCAGGCATTTCCAAAAGCTGCAGCATTGCCAATACGCCTGCCGTATTTTCGGCGTTATGCATACCGGGAAGCGGCAAATTAACTTTATTCCCATTTATTACGGCTGCCGGGCAACCATCTTGAGATGAATATTCATTGACAAAAATATCTGCTTCAGACTTTGATGCAGAAAATGTTACTACTTTACAACTTTCGGGTATTCTATTTTTCAAGACCTCATAAACTTCATATTGAATTGCAATCCCCAACCTTGTCTTGCTAGCGAACTCACCAAAGATATCTTCAAGTACTTCCCGCGGGTAATGATCAGTAGCTATGTTTAAAATCAGGGAATAGTCAGCTGAATAACTTAAAAGGCTTTTATCGCTTTCGTCAGCCTCAAACACAAAATAATCTCCAGTTCCAGCCTTAAAATTCCCGGCAAGCTCACCACTGCGATAACAGTTAACCAAACCACCATCTAGACATGAAGGAGCAGCACCCAAGTTTTCCAAAGCCTCCGACAGCCACGCTGTAACAGTTGTCTTACCACAGCTTCCAGTTACAGCAACAGACTTTTGCCGGCTGTAAAGCTTTATAGCCTGCCGCAAAGCCTCCGCCCGATGCAGACGAGGCACATTTCCAGCAGCAGCAAAATCTGGATTATCTTCTTCAATAGCAGTTGAATATATCAAACAATCCGGCTTAACCGATTTAAAAAACGATCCATCCTGAGGAAATATCTTTATACCCTGTTTCCCAAGGGGCTCTATAATAGCTGCATTTTCATGGTTATCAGCGCCACGGTCACTTCCGGTTATTACGCACCCGGCAGCTTTAAATAATTGCGCGAGGCCACTCATACCGATTCCACCGATTCCAACAAAGTGAAGGTGACTTCCCTTGCAGATTTTAAACTCAGATGTCGCCATTTCTATTTCCTCTTTTTCATAAGCTCAGGGTCAGGTTTGATATTAAGATACCTCAGTGCACGCAACGCAATATTTCTGAATGTTGGTCCAGCCACCCTGCCTCCGTATATACTGCCGTGCGGTTCATCAGCAGCTACCAGCAATACTATTTGTGGGTCATGAGCAGGCATAAATCCGATAAATGAAGCTATATATTTGGAATGCGAATAAGCTCCATTTATAAATTTCTGACTTGTTCCGGTTTTTCCAGCTATTTCATACCCTTCAATAGCCACACGGCGAGCTGTACCACCAGCTTCAGTCACCATACACATCATATCAATAACCTTGCCCCAGGTTGTTGGATCATGGAACACTTGAAGCGGTTTTTTAATTGGGTTTCTAATTACAAGACCAGTCTGAGTGTCCTCAATCTTATCTACCAGACGCAGTTTTCTTAACCTGCCATGATCAGCTAATGCACAATAAGCACGCACCATCTGCAAGGGGGAAGTTCCCACTCCTTGACCAATAGGAAATCGTGTAATAGAAAGAGTATCCCAGCGGTTAATCGGACGCAATGCTCCTCGAGTTTCCGGCTTAAGCGGAATTCCAGTATATGATCCAAAACCAAATTTGCGAAAAACCCGGTATAACCGCTTTTCTCCCATCATCAATGCAATTTTAGCAATCCCTATATTACTGGATTTCTGCAATATCTGAGAAACAGTTAAAACATCCATAGGGTGAGCATCTTTCAATATTTTCCCACCATATTTCCAACGACCTTTTTCACAATTAAACTTCATGCCCGGCGTTACTATGCCATAATCAAGAGCCCCTGCAACCGCTACAGGTTTCATGGTGGAACCAGGTTCAAAATAATCAGCACAAATTCGGTTACGCCATGCTTTAGGGTCCATACTTCTGCGGTCATTAGGATTAAAACTTGGTCGCTGTGCCATGGCTAAAATATTTCCGGTCTTAGGATCTGCCATGATTGCGTATGCAGCGGTAGGCTTCCATTCTGCGACCATTTTATCCAGCTCTTCCTCAAGGATTGACTGCAAAGGCTCGCTTATAGTCAAATATACATTAAGCCCATTGCGGGCTTTTATGGACTCTTTAGCACCGTAAATCAAAGGTCTTCCATCTCGGGCACGTTCGAAGCGCATTACCGACTTGGAAGATGACATCTGCTTGTTAAAAAATTTCTCAACTCCCAGAACTGCAATAATTTCACCATGATCTTCATTGGTGAACCCAAGTACATTAGAAAGCAGATTTTTCTTTGGATAATACCTTGAATATTTTTCTCTAAAGAAAATTCCAAGAAATTCGTTTACTTTGATAATACGTTTCAGTTTGGAAGATATTTTAAGGGGGACTTCTCGGGCAATAACGGCATAGCGATTTCTGCGTACAATTCTCTTGCCTTCTTTGGTCTTGACCTTACGTGTCTTGCGCATCAACTTGCCATAAACTACGTCAAAGTCAATCTTCAGGTATTTAGAAAACATTGCGGCAATCTTACGGCATGTTGTAGCATCCCCGACTATCCATGGATCGATGGATATATCGTCACAAGGGACATTACCTACCAGTAGATTGCCGTTACAGTCAAATATTTCGCCACGTTTACCGGCTTCAGTTTTTTTGGCGGTATACTGATTTTTTGCTTTTCTATAGAGCTCAGCATGTCTGCCAATCTGAACTATGTATAACCGATAAAAGAGAGCGCAAAACGCAAATACAAAAAATATGGCAACCAGCCTGATTCTAACCCTGATAGAGTCATTACTGGTTAACATTTCCTGCAGCACTCCAATCCTGGCTCATCGCCAGTTTACCATCAAGGATAGTTTCGCCAGCAGCTGGCCGGTCATCGAAATTCACAACCAGGCGCTGAACCTGAAACGGATCAGGCATACGCAAGTCCAAGCCAAGTTGAGCTATTCTTCCCCGAATGTGACTCCAGGCGCATAACTTTTCGCGACGTACTTGCAATGCTTCAACTTCGCGGTTCAAGTCATGTATTTTTTGTTGATAACGTACACTTTGAGCCTCTATACCAGAGATATTCTGATTCAGCGAAATTCTATAATTCGCAATCAGGAACACCGCTGACAGGGCAATCGCAACATTCAGAACCACAAAAAGTTTGGTCCCAATCGACAAGCCTTCCGCATCTCTGCGGTTTTTCCTGCGACTCGGTCGGATGTTTCTAGTTTGTATATTCATCTTCAGCGACTCCTCTTCGAATCATACCTTTCCCATATCATTTATCGTAAGATTATAATTCTAAAGTTTTTCTGCAACGCGCAACTTTGCTGATGCTGCCCGTCGGTTTACTTCAATTTCATCCGGTTTTGCTGTTACCGGTTTTCTATTTATTTCTTTCAAAACCGGTTTATGCTTACATACACATACCGGCAATCCCGGAGGACATATACAACCGGCCGCATTATGCCGGAAAAATGTCTTTACTATTCTATCTTCCAGCGAGTGAAAACTAATCACCGCCAGTCTGCCGCCTTTTCTAAGTAGTGGCAAAGCTCGTTCTAATGCCCGTTCCAATTCACCAAGTTCATCATTGACCGCGATTCTCAACGCCTGAAAGCATTTTGTTGGAGTCGGCAACTTACCGGGTTTGGCTTTTCCCAGCACACTTTCACAGAACTTAGCAAAATCAAGAGTCGTTCCAAACGGTTTTTCGACACGGCGCTTCGCGATTGCACGTGCCAATTTACGGCTGGCTCTGATTTCACCATAACGGTAAAATATATCAGCCAAAGCCTGCTCCGATTCGCGATTCAGCAAACGACTGGCGGTATCCGGAGATCGCGTATCCATCCGCATATCAAGGGGGCCGTCCAGTCGGAGCGCAAACCCGCGTGACGCATCGTCGATCTGCGGAGAAGACACTCCTACGTCCAACAGTACCGCATCTACAGAATCCCACCCTGCCTCAGTGGACAGGTCCGCCAGATCACTGAAATCACCTCGCATGAGATGGACACGGTCAGCGGCAAACGCTAATGCCTTTTCAGCTCGTTTCAGCGCGTCGCCATCACGGTCAATCCCCAGGATTTTCGCCTGTCGGTTCTGCTTCAATATCAAAGAACTATGGCCGCCGCAACCTAGTGTACCATCAATTATCCGGCACGGGCCATCGGCAACCTTCAATAACTCAAGCACCTCCCGGTATAATACCGGAATGTGTACAAATCCATCTTCTGTTTCAGCGAATTGACTTATGTCCATTATTTCTTTCCAAGATTATCCATGAACATCTGCATCAGATCGTCGCCTGACTCGCTTATGCGCTGGAATTCATCCAAATAAACATCATCCGAAAACGGCTGTTCTTCCCAGGCTTTCGGCGAACACAACTTAATATGCGTAACCGCACCAATTAATTTTACTTGTTTTGTTACGCCAATCGCCTCAAGTAAGTTTTTTTCAATCTTAATACGACCTTGTTTATCGCTGCGGCAATCCCTTGCCCTTGAACCAATTCTTGCCAATGCAACCTGAGCATTTCGGTTAGCCAGCGATACCCGGCGTGCTTTTATCAAAAAATCTCTAAAGGATTCGAATGGAAACAATAACAAATCCTGTTCGCGCCCGGGGAATAGAATTAAACGGGTTTCTCCCTCGCGGCGACGCCAGTCTCTAGGGATAGAAACACGGCACTGAGTATCAAGCGAATAATCAAATTCGCCGAAAAAGAACAGTTCATCCTGTCCTATGCTATCAGCTTCTATATTCACCTTTTTGACCCTTTTTATCCCTATATAACCCTATTTTAACTCATTTCTCCACTAAATACAAGTCTTTTAAAAATAAAAATACATAATTAGCCTCAAATTGCACATGAAAGCAACAGTACAAAATAACTCATTTATTATCAAGAGGATGCAACACCACAATAAGATAAATCGAGAAAACAAACAAATTCTCCTTTAGAGGCGGTCAATAGAAAAATCCCATGATTTCAAACCACTTTAAAACCTTGTAAAAAGTATGCAATTGTAATAGGCTCAACCCAATAGAAACTATCTTAATACTTACTGCATTTTAAGCTAAAGTCCTAACAAACTTGATTTTAAAGAATTACGATGTATTATAATAGGATATCTTTTTCTTAATTTATAAAGAGTAGATAATATCGTAGTGGTCTGCAATAATTAAGATAGATTTGTGGTAAAAAAATTAAAACTAAGAATATTTCAAGTAAATCCACTTAGCCTCAGTAAATACTGTTTTCTGTGCGAAGCTGTGAAATAAATCCAAAGTGATAGTTATTTTGCGGCAAAACAAAAAGATGTTTTGTACCAGTTAAAAATCTTTTATCCAAGGATGAAAAACAGTAAGACCTTATGATAAATCAAATATTACCTCCCCTTATTATAGGTGACTTGAAAATAAATGTTCCAATTATTCAAGGAGGCATGGGTGTTAAAGTATCAACCGCTGCCTTAGCCAGCGCTGTAGCTAACTGCGGTGCAGCAGGAACAATAGCAAGCGTAGGACTTGCGCATGGAAAAGTTACAGGAGTCAAAGATTACGTCGAATACTCCAACCAGGCCCTTCAAAACGAAATTCGAAAGGCCAGGAAGTTAACTAAAGGAGTCTTCGGCGTCAATATAATGGTGGCACTGAGCAATTACGAAGAAATGGTTCGTACTGCAGTAAAAGAAAAAGTAGACTACATAATTTCTGGAGCCGGCCTGCCGCTGAGTCTGCCGAAGTACGCTCAAGGTTCTCAAGTAAAACTGATTCCGATAGTTTCTTCAGCTAGATCAGCTGATATTATACTGAAAACCTGGAAACGCCGCTATAACCGCTTGCCGGATGCAGTCATTGTAGAAGGTCCCATGGCCGGCGGACATTTAGGCTTCAAAGCTGAGGACATTATTAATAACACTGCAGACCGCCTTGAAAAGCTGGTACCTGATGTAATTAAGACTTTAAAAAAATATACGAATGAAAGCAAAAAAGAGATTCCGGTTATTGCAGCCGGAGGAGTCTTTGACGGTAAAGATCTGGTAAAATTTTTGAAGCTCGGAGCCAAAGGTGTACAAATGGGCACAAGGTTCGTAGCAACTAACGAATGTCCTGTTTCCGATAAATTTAAACAGTTATACGTTGCGGCTAAAAAGGAAGATGTAATCATCACCAAAAGTCCAGTCGGAATGCCTGGACGTGCTTTGAAAACAGAATTTATTAATCGACTGAGACGCCTTGAAAAGATACCATTCAAATGTGATTTTCGCTGTCTTCAGAGTTGTGATGTTAAAAATGCTCCATACTGTATAGCAAAAGCTATGTGCAGTGCCATTAACGGCGAGTTTGACGACTCTATAGTATTTGCTGGAAGTAACGTTACAAGAGTAAATAAAATTATTTCTGTAGCTGAGTTGATTAAAAGCATTATCAGTGAAGCGAAGGAAGCTTTAACCAGCAAGCTTGCAACTTTACCTGTTTAATTAATCATTTTCTACAGGGGCGAGTATAAACAGTACCAATGCCGTCTTCAGTAAAGCTTACAAGCATTATTGATAACGGCTGTTTTTTTATATATAGTTCGCCTTTGCCATGCAAAGCAGAAGATGCTTCACCAGTAAATGAAATCCAGCCGTCAGCACGCAGTCCGGCGCCAATATCGCTTAGCGCGGCTGCAGGTGATTGTGACGTTCTGAAACTACCGTACCAGGACTTTTTAGCAGGCATTGCGATCACCCTCAGGGGCTTTCCGTCCGATGTAATCGGCAATCCATGTGGCCACTCCAGTACACTTGGAATCGTCGGCGGTAATAACATTGAAAACTGAAGAATCGGGAAACGTTCTCCAAAGTATATCAGTAATATGCGTTGATTCCAGCCGTTACTGAGTTTATGTTTAACCAGTAAGGTATTGGAACTGGAGGCATATTGAGCGCTTGGAAATGAATGCTTCAGATCAACCAGCACATCAGCTATCGGCATATTTACCAAACCTAACTGCAGAGTTAAATCCATGCCGTTAAGTATCATTTTTTCGGCAAAAACATTCCGTGGATTCAATAATGTAAGCATATCTCCATTACTGACAACAGAGGTACTTCCACTGCTGTCAGTAACAGGCCGCAGCGAGTATACTTTACCGCTGACGCCCAAACATAAACACATTGAGAGTGATATTAAAGCAACTTTAATTAAGTTAATCAATTTTCCAGGCTTTTCGATTAATTTTGTCTAAGAAATTCGGGATTATCCTGGACAGGCTCACAAAAGGGCCATATACCCATGGATAAAATTTTTGTCTGCTGCCTCGGCAGTATGCCTTGTACATTACCTTTGCCAGCCCGCGCGGCTTAGCATTTACCATAGGAGTACTAGGCGGCTTACGCTGGCCAACACAGTTTTGGGAAAATCCGGTATCGATTCTTCCAGGCATTATGTTGATGACGTTAATTCCATATTTTTTTACTTCCGGGCGCAGAGAATCGGAAAATGCGACAACAGCATACTTAGAGCAGCAATAGCCGCCCATGCATGCGATATGTATTTTACCTAACACTGAAGAAACGTTTATAATAGTTCCCTTAGACTCTTTCAGCATCGGCAAAAACTTCATGGTCAGATCAACCAGAGCAAAAAAGTTTAGCTCGAATAAGCTTCTAAGCTCTTCCTCGCTCAGTTCTTCCCACAAAGCATAACTGCCACGGCCTGCATTGTTGATAAGCAAGTCAACTCTGCCACACTCGTTTTCCACATAATCAATGATTTTGTCACGTTCCTCAGGAACGGTTATATCAGCCTGAATCCAGTGATCTATGCCCAGGTTTGGTTTTGAACGTGAAACCCCGACAACTTTAAAGCCGCTCTTTCTAAAAAGATCAGCTTCCTGCATACCTAATCCACTGGATACGCCAGTAATTACAGCAACTTTATCCATAAAATGTTCCTCTCATGATTACTCATCCAATATCCATTCCTCCGCTGCTTTTCGCTCGTGAGGATGATAAAATTTTGCCTTAAGAAAAAACAGGGTTGTCATGACAGTAAACCAGATTCTTTCCCAGGCTTTGTCACCAATCACAGCGAACTTTTCAATATCGCTATGATGCTCTATAATGAATTTAAGGTCTTCTTTAAAAAAATTCAAATCTGGAAAATCAACTTCCTGAACATCAATCAGCACACGAATAATCTTGTATTTCGCGATTTTTTTCTCAATATGCTCTTTTCCGTGGTTAAAATCTTCCTCAGAAATCTTGCCTGAAGCCTTACAGAAAATAACTGAAGGGCTCTTGGATTTTTTAAACTTAAGCATAATAACCTCCTCATACTTATAATGTTTTCTATCAACAAGTTCAGCTTTTAGAAAAAGCAATTCCTGCGTAGCTGACGCAATGCTTAAAGTCTCCGGTCAAATCACCTGAAGTAATGTAATGCACCAGCTCCGCATTCAATTTCTCATTCCCGGCAGCTGCGGCCTGAATAGCTGCGAGCAGTATTTTAATAGGACCTGCCCCACAGATTGTTGCCCCGGTTTCCTTCAAGTAGCTACAGAATCCGGTAAGATCTTCATTAACAATAAGCTGCACAGCACCAAGGTCAAGTTGGCGCAGATTTTCTTTAACATTCTCTTCAAATGGAACGTAACTGAAAGAATGACCATAGTGAGTAAAGTCTGAGCTTACTACCCAAAGCACGTCTTTTCGCCAAAGTTTTTTCAGGTCAGTAGCAATATTAACAGCTATTTTTTCATTTACCGCACCACAAATTAGAGGTATAAGCTCGAAGGCCCCAAAAAAATGCTGAAGCAGGGGTAATTCCACTTCAAGAGAATGTTCATATTGATGCGCTTGAACAAGAGGCGGTAGCAATGGATTTTCCAGCTCCATGATCTCCTCAACAGCCTCTGCATCTAATTTGATATCTCCCAAAGGAGTTCGGTAGCAGTCATAGTCCACTATGGCGGCACCACGAAACGACACACGATGTGATGGTGCCAACACCACTATTTTGGAATAATTGGACTCAGCTGCCCGTAAAAGGGTTTTAATTGCGGTTCTGGCAGAAAATCGATATCCGGCATGCGGCAGAATTACAGCTCTGACATTATCAGTACTGCTGACGGTTTCCATTTCTTCTTTAGCGGTTCGCGTTATATAAGCTTCAAGCTCATCTGCGTCACCTTCATAGAATTGGCCGGCATAATAGGGTTTTCTAATTCCAAGAGTCATTTTACATCTCCTCAAGTGGGCAGGTCAACAAAGGTATTCAGCTTTTCATCAAGTCATTAGATATAATCAGCGTATCATAAAAAGCCAAATACCCATGAAATACCATAATATTTAAAACAACCAGTAAAAAACGCTTAAACCCGTAGCGCTGCTGAAAACCCCAGGAGTCAAAATCAGGAATAAAACCTGTGTAAGGCCTCAAGCAACGCCTTGTTTTGCTCATCATTGCCTACAGTTATTCTGATATATTTTCCGGTTATTTCACCTGGGAAATATCTGACAATGATGTTTTCACCTCGCAAAAATTTGAAAATTTTCTCACCTTCCCCGTGCGGTGGGGCTGCAAAAATAAAATTAGCTTGTGATTCTACAATGTCAAATCCAATTTTACGCAGTTCATCAGAAAGCACCTGCCGTGATGCTCTTATTTTAGTGGAAGTCTGCTGCAAATACTGCTGATCAGCAATAGCTGCCGCGCCAATCGCCTGAGTCAAGGCATCCACGCTGTATGAGTCCTTAACCTTCATCATTCCTTCAATCAGTTCACGACAGGCAAACGCAAATCCAAGACGCAAGCCAGCAAGGGAATAGCTTTTAGATACTGTACGACTGACAATTACGTTATTGAACTCAAATGCGAGCTCCAGACAATTATCGTCAGAAAAATCAGCGTAGGCCTCATCGATAAGTACTATACCGTCAAATTCAGCGCAAATACGACGAATGTCAGCTAATGGGAATGTATTGCCAGTCGGCGCGTTGGGGCGTGTAATAATTAAAAGATTGGACGATGCAGCCTTTTCCAGAAGATCGTCTGGCAGAGAAAAATCTTCATTGAACTGAATTTTATTGACATTGCATCCCTGAATCCCCGCCAGTACCGGGTATAATGAGTAAGTTGGTTCAAGACAGGCTACAGGATGCTGCGAATCAGTAAATGACCTGAAAATAATTGTCAGAATGTCATCTGAACCATTTCCAGCAATTACGTTTTCACGTTCACAGCCATAAGTTTCCGCAATCACATCGCGCAGTTTGTCACAAAGCGGATCTGGATAAAGCCTTAGACGTTCAGCATCGTATTCCTTTAAAACCTTAAGCACTTCCGGCGAAGGCGGATAAGGATTTTCATTTGTATTCAGTTTTATCAAATTCATAACTTTCGGCTGCTCTCCAGGAGTGTACCCACTCATACCGTCAATAGCTGACCTGAAGTATGATTTATATTGTTCATAACTCATTTTTAGATCTCACTCAATTTTCGCTGTTGAATCTGATTGAAGCACTTCTGCCGTGAGCGTCAAGCCCTTCCATTTCAGCAAATTTCACTGCTGTATCAACCTCTTTTTTAAGAGCTGATTTATGATAATTAACTATGCTCATACGACGGAAAAAACCTTCCACTGTCAGGCCGCTGAAAAAGCGGGCACTTCCGGCCGTCGGCAACACATGGCTTGGTCCTGCACAAAAATCACCGATTGGCTCCGGAGTCCACTGACCTATGAACACTGCACCTGCAGCTTTAACTTTTTTGGCTACATTTCCTGCTTTCGCACATTGTATTTCCAAGTGCTCCGGAGCGTATTTTCCAGCAATGTCAGCTGCGGCATCCATGTCCTCAACGTGAATCAGGAATACCCCTTTACTAATGACCTTGTCTACAGTTTCCTGTCGGTTCAAAAGCTTTTTCTGTGCATAAACTTCCGCTTCAACTTTATCCATCAAGTCTTTATCAGTGCTCAACAACACCGCCTGCTCAAGCCCGCTGCCGTGCTCGGCCTGTGAAAGGATATCGGCCGCAATGAATTCAGGGGTGCACTTTTCATCAGCAATTATCATAATTTCAGAAGGTCCGGCTACCATGTCAATTGCCACTTCACCGTAAACAAGCTTTTTAGCCGCAGTGACATAAGCATTACCTGGGCCAACAATTTTTTCAACCTTCTTAATGGTCTCTGTGCCATAAGCTAATGCTGCAATACCGTAAACACCGCCCAGGCGGTAAACTTCTGTTACGCCAGCCTGACGCATCGCATATAACACTGCAGGATGTACTTCTCCATCCGGCCCGGGAGGAGTGACAGCTATAATTTCTTTTACCCCGGCAGCCTTAGCAATTCCGGCTGTGTGTATAACAGTAGATACCAGCGGAGCGGTTCCTCCCGGTACATATACACCAATTCTTTCCATTGGTTCAAAGCGTTCACCTACAATAACTCCCGGACGTGGAGAACAGCTCCAAGGCTGTGGAATGCGTTGCTCGGCAAAATACATAACGTTTTTCAGTGCCGCTTTGACCGCACTCCTGCAGTCAGCATCAACTTTTCGAGATGCTTTTTTGATTTCTTCCTCATCCACTAGAAACTGTTCAGGAGTAAGCTCTGCATTATCAAACTTCTTTGCGTACTCAGAAAGGGCAGCATTACCACGCTCATGGACACCCTGTAGAATATTTTTGACAGGTTCTTCTATTTCAGGTGGATATGAAGGTCGGTGATAAAGATTCTCCAGTTGCTGTTCAAAATCAGTATCCTGGTAAAATATCTTTTTCATTGCCGTACCCTCCAAAGGTCAATATATAATTCAATACAAATAACTTTAATAGTTTGCCGCAATATAGTCTAAAGAGCGACAATATCCAATTTTTAATGGTTTATTCACCAATTTTCACTAAAACATTATCAATAAGTCTGGCCTTACCAAAATCCGCAGCACATGCCAGCAGCAGTGTTTTGACATTTTCATCAGGCTCTTCCAGAGTGGCGGCATCAAGCGCCTCAACATAATCAATCTTTCCGCCAGCCTCTGAAATGTTATCAACAATCATGCTCAAAACCTCGCCAAGCCTTCCTATGCCGTTCTGAACCAGCATTTTTTCAGCTCTAAATAAAGAACGTGAAATAACCAGTCCCCGATGCCGTTCACCTTCATTCAAGTAACGGTTACGTGAACTCATAGCCAGACCGTCTTTCTCACGAACAAGCGGAGCAACAATGATTTCAATCGGGAAATTAAGATCACGTACCATACGAGTTATAATCAACGCCTGTTGAGCGTCTTTCTGTCCAAACACAGCAATATCAGGCAAAGTGATGTTGAAAAGCTTAGTCACTACGGTGCAAATGCCTCTGAAAAAAACCGGTCTGCTTAAACCGCAAAGGTGTTTTGAAAGCTTTTCCTCGATTACCCATGTTGTGCGGTCAGCACAGTACATGTCATCCGCTTCAGGAGCAAAAACAATGTCAGTACCACGCTCTTTGCAAAGCTTACAGTCTTCCTCAAAGTTTCTAGGATATGTATCCAGATCCTCATGCGGTGCAAACTGGGTTGGATTGACAAAATTTGTTACAATAACAATATCCGCTTCTTTGCGGGCACAGTCAATCAGTGACAAATGCCCCTCATGCAAAAATCCCATTGTGGGGACAACAGCAATTTTCTTTCCCTCGCAGCGCTGCAGCGTGGAGTACTGCTGCATTTCAGCTATTTTATTTATAATTTTCATATTATAGATCCTTCAAATAAAACCAGAAGATTAAAACAAAAAGCCGGGCTGGAGTTTGTATCTCTCGCCCGGCGGGTATTCAAACTTCCAAAGTTAAACTTCCAACATCCAATGATGTCGGTCAGGAATTTCACCGTACTGTATTCCAGTCATTTCATCGTAAAGTTTTTTAAGGACAGGACCAATAGTGTCACCGTATTCATAAACTTTTTCGCCATGAACAATTTTGCCGACAGGAGTGATAACAACAGCCGTACCAACCGCTCCAACTTCAGCAAAAGTCTCTAATTCCGAGCGATGCACCTGGCGTCTATCGACTTCAATCCCCAAGTCTTCTGCTATCTGCATCAATGATTTATTCGTAATGCTAGGCAGAACAGTACTTGACTGCGGAGTTACATATTTACCGTCAGGGGTAATAGCTGCAAAGTTACTGCTACCAAATTCATCGATAAAATCATGACTTTTAGCGTCCAGGAACAAAGTTACATGACAACCGCCCTTTTTAGCAATGTTGGTCGGATAAAGGCTGGCCGCATAGTTTCCGGCAACTTTGATATGTCCAGTACCCTGCGGAGCAGCCCGGTCAAGGTGATCCAGAATCATAGCGTTAACCGGCTTAATTCCACCCTTGTAATAAGGTCCAACCGGACTAACCATGATAATTAATTCATAGTCTTTGGCCGGAGAAATACCGATTTGCGCAGTAGTGCCAATCAATACCGGACGAATATAAAGTGAACCGCCAGTACCGTAAGGTGGTACATAGTCGATGTTGTCCTGTACAATTGTTTTTACAGCTTCAATAAATTTTTCTTCAGGGAACTTGGGCATCATGAGGTATTCTGCTGAAACATTCAGGCGGCGGGCGTTTTCCTCGGGACGAAAAACCCTGACCTTTCCATCTTTGCAGCAGAAAGCTTTTAGCCCTTCAAAAGCGGCCTGTCCGTAATGCAGACAGTTAGACGCGACTGAAAGAGTGATCTCATCAGAATTATAAAGTTTTCCTTCGCTCCATTCTCCATCATGATAGGAGAAGCGGATGTTGGACTTGGTTGAACTAAATTCAAATCCAAGATTTTCCCAATCGATGTTCATATCCCGAGTACCTCAAATTAGTATAAAAACAAAATATATAAAAATAAAATGCCGCCAGAACAATAACCTAAATATTGTCCGGAGGCTTGTCTCTGCTCTTTCAATCATTCCAAATTTTAACACGGCATAGCCATGACATCAAGCGACTGTAGAGAAACAGAGCAACAAAATATAGGCCTAAGGAATATAGAAGCATATTTTGTCCCGTCAAAACAAAATAATGATAAATGCTGTGAAAATAACAAAAAAATTGCTATTTTTATGTCAAACGCACTATGTAGCGCTTTGACTTATCGAATATAAACATTAAAGTGATAAAAAATCTAATTGATCAACGAGTAGCCGTTCGGAACAAAATTTTCCGTGCTTGCTGTTTGCTTAACATTAAAAAAGTGTAGTATAGGCGGAGGTCTCATGAAATTATTCAAGTTTGTCAGTTGCGGACTTTTAGCAGGAATGTTAATATTCAGTGCTGGGTGCAGCATGTTTGACAGCAAAGTTCCCAAAAATAATACCACTCCTATTCCGGATGCAGCAGGCAGCCCGGACGATCTGAATATTGACGGTGGAAACGTTGGCAAATGGGGTGCTGGCGCAGATGACAACTCAATTGGCACCGCTCAAGGTGACTGGCGTCCACGCCCGGACATCAAATTCCCAACAGTCTACTTCTCTTTTGACCGTGATATCATTGGGGCTAGCGAACGTACTAAACTTGAAAGAGTTGCTCAGTATTTAAACCAGCAACAGCAATTGGGCCTTATTATTGAAGGTCATTGCGATGATCGCGGCACAAACGAATATAACCGTGCTCTTGGCGAACGCCGTGCAAATGCAGTAAAGAATTACATTGCAAGCCTTGGCGTATCTCCAAATAGAATCAAAACTATCAGCTATGGCGAAGACAAACCTGCAGTTCCGGGAACAACTCCCGAAGCCAGAGCCAAAAATCGCCGCGCCGAGTTAGTTCCGGCAGATATGAAATAATTTTGTATATCAGCATCACAACTCTCGCAGTCATTGGCTGCGGGAGTTTTTTTTATATAGAAATTACAATAGCGCTACATCGAATATAATAATAATTTTACAGCTCTTGATAAAATTTGCCAAAGAACAGGTTATAATATATTTATAAAGGGAGTTTTATTCCATACACATCTGTACAAGGAGAAAATTCATATGGACAGCAATATTTCTATTCGCGCTGCCGCCAATGAGGACTTTGAGGGGCTACTGCCGCTGATGCACGAATTCCTTGATCATCAACAGGTCCTCACTCCTGAAGACATGATAGATAAAGAGCATGCAGACAGAATTATTCTAAAATACCTGAATGGAGACCCGGGCAAGTATTTTACCCTGGTAGCAGTAGCGGATAATGGAGAAATAGCCGGATGCTGTATGTCCAGCCTTGAGGAAACGGAAGAGATTTTAAAAGACGATATTTTTGGAGAAATCAAGTATTTATTTACTGCTGAGCAGCACCGCAGCAAAGGCATCGGGCAAGAACTAATTGAGGCCGCAACCATTGAATTTCAACGACGCGGCCTCAAGCTAATGTCACTAGATGTTCTGGTCAATAACGAGGGGGCCGTCGCATTCTATCGCCGTGCCGGATTCGTCCCCGTAACCTGTTCGATGTACCGCGAGATTTAGCATCTTCCTGAAGCCAGTAATCATCCTTGGCAACATGATGCTTGCGGCGAGTGAACTGGATGAACATCAGCGGAATAACATATAGAGAAAGCAGACTTGATGAAATCAAACCGCCAAACACCGCCATACCGCAACTGTTTCTCAGTTCAGAACCAAGACCAGTACCGAATGCAAGGGGCACAATACCCAGAATAGCAGCCATGCTGATCATGACAATCGGACGGAATTTCGTCTTGGCTGCTTTGATCATAGCAATATCAGCATGCATGCCTCTCCGGTTAAGTTCTCTAGCCTCAGCAACAATGAGAATCGCGTTATTAACCACGATACCGATAAGCATGATAGCGCCCATCAAACCCATCATTGACAATGGCTGACCGGAAAGCCACAGGGCTGTAAACATACCAATCATACCAAGTGGAATTGTAAACATAATCAGCAATGGACGAGACCAGGACTCCAAAATTGCAGCGATAAGCAGATATGTCAGCAAAATCGCCAGGATAATTGCTTCGCCAAAGTCCTGCTGCGCTTCTTTCATGCTCTCAGCTGAACCGGAAAAACGCATAGTATAACCTGCAGGCATCACTTCAACCATATGCTGCTTAATATATTTGACCAGCTCTCCAAGGGAAACGCCCGGTACAGTATTCGCATAAATGTCCACAACCCTGCTCTTTTCAGCACGGCTGATCATAACAGGCATAGTAGAATCAATTACATTTGCCACGACATCAATATTCAAAGGAACACCCTTGAACAGCATGAACTTAAAGTCTTTAACCTGCCTGGTTCCTCTTTCTTCAGAAAACTTCACTCTGATATCATACGATCTGGCATTTTTCTTGAATGTGCCAGTTTTTATACCTTCAAGATTACCACGCAGCATGTTACCGAAAGTTTCACTGGTGAGCCCAAGCTCCTGCAATACAGTACGCTTAGGAGAAATCTTAATTTCCGGTTTGCGAGGTCTGATATTACTCTGAATCTCACGAGCAAGACGAGAATGCTCCAAGAGCTCATGAACTTTTCCCGCAGTAGCTTTCAGAACATCCAAATCAGGCCCGGCAATCTGCATCTCTAATTCAGACTGGCTACCGCCAATTGAAGCAGTATTGATAGTGCTCGATACACCGGGAATATTCTTTAATTCGCTCGCCAGTATTTCTTTAATCTGCTCTTGAGCTATAGAACGCTCATTTTTCTGAGAGGTCAAAACGATTATCTGACCTAAATAAACACCTTTAGTCGCCTGCCCCTCATTACCGTAAACATCACCAACCATCGACATGGTGTTACGAACTTCAGGCAACTGCCTGATTCTTTCAGCTATTGCCAAAACCATGCGTTTGCTGGCATTAATGTTTCGACGAATCGGAAACTCAAGCCTGACATTAAAACGGCCACGGTCTGTATTCGGGAAAAATGAAGTACCTACCCGAGGCATAATAAAACAAACCACGATCAGGAATAACCCAAGCACCGCCAATAGCGGTACCGCAGGACGCCTTGCCATCACGTCAAGCGATTTATCAAATTTTCCTTCAATCCAGCCGTAACCTTTTTCCCATTTGCCCGAGTACCAGGACAGCAAACGATTGCGATTGGGCATGTTCGGGCGCAGGAAAATAGAAGCCAATAGCGGTGTAAGAGTAAAACTGATAAACAGGGACACGATAGTTGCTCCTGTCATAGTAATAGCAAAAGGCATGAAGTAGCGACCAACCAGAGTAGTCATCAAGGCAATAGGAACAAATACAACGACATTTGTCATTGCACTTGCTACGACAGGAATGGCTACGGCCAGGGTACCTTCATTTGCGGCACGACGACGGCGTTTATGCTTTTTAAGCAGCTCAAATATATTTTCTATAACAACAATTGAGTTGGTCACCAGCACCCCGACAGAGGTTCCTAGAGCCAACAATGTTGAGTTATTAAAAGTAAAGTCAAAGACCCGCATAATCGCAAAAGTAACCACGATTGAAACTGGCATTGTAACCGCGACTATCAATGTAGATCTTATTTCATGCAGGAAAGCGAACAGGATTATCGCTGTCAGAATAACAGCCCAGATTATACTTTGCCAAGCATCATCAATACTGGCTGAAATGTAGTTGCCGTCATCATAAAACCATCCTAGCTTCATTCCGCTGGGAATAATTTTCAGACCATTGATTTTACTGACCTCGTCCCTGACATTATTTACAACCTGCACAGCATTCGAGTCACTCTTTTTGATAACATCAATGCTGACGGCAGGTTTTCCGTCTACATATGCCAATGAGCGTTTTTCTTTGGAGATCAGTTTTATAGTAGCTACATCGCGTAAATAAATGCGATGATCTTTAAAATTGCCAACCTCCAACAGTCCCATATCGGCATAAGATTTGAATTCACCATCAAAGGTTACGTTGATTTCATCATCGCCTTCTTTGACTCGCCCAGACGGAATCCTTACATTTTCGGCGTTAATCCTACTAATTATATTGTTTACCGTCAGATTGGCGGCAGACAGTTTTCTGCGGTCAATTATAACGTGAACTTCAAGGTTTTCACCGCCTGCGACTTTGACATTAGCCACGCCGTCAAGGACAGAAAATCTATCCTTAAGCGTTTCCGAAGCAAAGTCATACATCTTATCCAGCGGCTGATCACCGGTTACGGTTAACTTAACCACAGGACGAGTGTTTATATCAAACTTATCAATGGTTGGAGTTTCACAGTCGGGCGGCAAGTCATTTATAATCTGGTCAAGCTTGTCACGCACATCCTGAGCAGCAACATCAATATTTGCATTGAGTTTAAATTCCAATTCAGTCGTACAGACGCCTTCTTCAGAGCTACTTCTGATGTGCTTAAGACCATTAACGGAGCCAACCGCATCTTCTATTCTTTTTGCAACATCAACCTCAATTTTCTCTGGAGTTGCACCGGGATAATTTGTGGTGATAGTGATATACGGGATATCAAGTTTAGGCATCAAATCCAGCCCAAGGCGGCGATAAGAATTAACACCGGCAATTATCATTGCCAGAATAAGACAACACATCGCCACCGGGCGCTTTATAGAAAAAGTTGTAAGCTTCATTAATTATCTACCCCGGCGATCTTCACAGCATCCTTTTCCGGCATTTTACACTTCATGGCTATCGCGTCTCCTTCATTGAGGAACTCTTGACCATGAACAACTATCTGACAGTTTATAAGCACTTCAGGGTTGAGTATTTCAGTATAGCCGTCAGTAGTTACACCGGTTTCAACGGTAACACATTTCGCGATACCTTTTTCATATAGGAATACTTTCTTGACGCCGTTGGCGCGGTCCATAATTGCACTTTCAGGCACCCCCATTCCAGCGTGCCTGCAAAGTATAATGTCAGCATCAGTTAACATGCCGCGAGCAATTTGCTCATGTCTCGGCATCTCAAAATCTACCTCAAAGGTACGTGAGTCCATATTTATACCAGGATCTTTATAAGTGGCCGGCAAGTACATGCTCTGCTGCATTCCAGGAACGGAAATGATTGCATGAGTTTTGCCAACGATGATCTTATTATAATAAATGGAACTGAGCCTAACAACCAACTGCAAAGAATCAAGGTCTTCAAGCAACAGGATATACTCAGCACTACTGGCATATTCACCAAGACTCTTGCTCTTATCAAGAACAACGCCATTGAACGGAGCAATAATTTCTGAGTCTTTCAGGTCTTTTTTTGCCATTGCTAAATTGTTTTCAGACTGTTCAACTTCAGCCATTTTATTGGCTACCACGGATTTAGCCTTGGCAAGCTCTCCTTCGGATTTCATAAAGGCAAGATGTTCAGTTTCATAGGCCGTTGTTGAAATTGCTTTCTGACTGCAAAGGAAGCGACCGCGTTCGTCGTCTTTCTTGGCTTTTGCCAATGACAGTTTAGCAATTCTAAAGTCAACGATTGCAGAGCGAAGTTCAGTTTTTACAACCTTAAGTTTTTGTTCAGCGATGCTTACTTTCTTCTCGAGATTTGACTTGTCAATCTGGAACATCACCTGTCCTTTCTTGACCTTGCTTCCAGTGGTCACGTTCAGAACGTCAACAATACCGCTGGTTCTTGCGGATATATTAACAGTATTTGTGGATTGTATACACCCCTGAACTGTGATCGCATTCACGAAATTATGTGGTTTAAGCATGGTAGTCTTTACTTCAACTACCCTGTTAGCTTTCTCATCATTTTTTCTACAGCCGTTCACAATTGGAAGTATCACCGCTAAGAGCAACACACCAACCCCGACTCGAAAAAACATCTTCATAAACAACCCCTGGTTAATCTTTGATCAAAAATAAACTAAATGGCTCCGTCCTTTCACCTGAATCCCGGAATTTGACCGACAGGTGACATAGACTTAGACATCAATATAAAGTGTTTTGTTCACTAAAATTCCTTACGAATTATAGTTGGAAATAATAGCAAAAACGTTATATTACAATACAAAACTGGGATAAAAAAAATGAAAATAATAATTGCTCCTGACTCATACAAAGGCTGCATGCGCAGCAGCGATATTTGCGATAAACTTGAAGTAGGTATACATCAGGTACTCCCCCAAGCAGAAATAATTAAGATGCCAATGGCTGACGGCGGAGAAGGCACCGTTGAAGCGATAGTCCTCTCCACAGGAGGCAGTTTTAAGCACCTTAAAGTTACCGGCCCGCTAGGGCAACCTGTTGAAGCCGTATACGGAATATCCGGTGATGGTCAGAAAGCTGTGCTTGAAATGGCCGCCGCCAGTGGTATTGAGCTCTTAGCTCTAGAGCAGTTAAATCCCCTCAAAGCCACCACGTATGGAACGGGGGAGCTGTTACGTGCAATTCTAAAAAGTGGAATTCGTGACA
This sequence comes from Lentisphaerota bacterium, assembly GCA_024225035.1. Taxonomy (GTDB): domain Bacteria; phylum Verrucomicrobiota; class Lentisphaeria; order Victivallales; family Victivallaceae; genus Zth2. Next base: position 17,852 of record JAAEMX010000001.1, on the reverse strand, counting down.
TAACTATTGGCATCGGCGGCAGCGCCACAGTTGACGGCGGAGTCGGCATGGCACAAGCCGTTGGCTATAAATTCCTCGATGCTGACGGAATTCCTCTTCCTGACAAAATTGGCGGCGGAACGCTTGACCAAGTCCGAGCAATTGACGCTACACAAGTTATACCTGAGCTAAAAGCAGCCAGAATAAGGATTGCCAGCGATGTGACCAACCCGCTGCTTGGCTCCAATGGGGCTGCTCGTGTCTTTGGACCGCAAAAAGGAGCTACCCCACAAATTGTAGATACCCTTGAAACCAGCCTGAAGTCTTATTCAGATGTGATAATAAAAGCCGGTTTTGCTCAAAACTGCAGCCAGCCGGGCGATGGAGCTGCCGGTGGACTTGGTTTTGGTCTGCGTTCGTTATGTCATGCTGAATCCGTATCAGGGGCTGGACTGGTCATTGAACTGACAGAATTGCAAAAACAACTGTCAGACGCCGATCTGCTCATTACCGGAGAAGGCTGTACTGATTCACAAACAGCTGACGGCAAATTATGTGCAGTCATAGCTCTGGCAGCCAAACAGGCAGACGTGCCGGCTATCCTGGTTTCAGGAGCGTTAAAAGGTGACTTGAGTGGATTAGACGGAATGTTTGCGGCAATGCTCAGTACAACAGCCCTACCTTGTAAGCTGGAGACAGCGTTAAGACAGACTCCTGATAACCTCATTCGCCAAGGTCAAAATATAGCATCCCTGATAACAGCATTGCGCTAAAAAAGATAAGGATCGGCTTTATTGCCGATCCGAAAAAGCTAAAAAATATTTACAGGTAAGCTAGAGCTTTCTCCACTTAAACCCGTCATGTTTCGGAATAGAGTCCGCATCTTTGGGCCCCCATGAGCCTGCAGAGTAATTTCTGAGATGACATGGGCAATCCAGATTATTCGCGTCAAAGCCGTCCCATGCCTCAAGAACCGGAGTTAGCAGCCGCCACGAGGCAGCAATTACATCGCTGCGAATAAAAAGCGTCTGATCACCAAGCATCGCATCCAGCAACAGACGTTCATAAGCATCATGACTTTCGTTGCCCAAAATACTGTTGTACTTAAAATCCATGGTCAAATTCCCCATGCAAAGCTTCGGCCCCGGCTGCTTAGCCTGAATTCCCAATGACATACCTTCATCCGGCTGAACCGTCAGCACCAAGATGTCTGGCTGCATGTCACGTGCTGATATTGGCTGAAAAATTGAATATGGAACTGTTTTAAACTGGATCGCAATTTCGCTCACCTTACGCCCAAGGCGTTTCCCTGAACGCATATAAAACGGCACACCGTGCCAACGCCAGTTATCAATCATTACTTTTGCGCCGACAAAAGTTTCTGTTGTAGAGTCAGCTCGCACACCATCCTCATCACGGTATGCTTTTTTATCATCGGATGCAGTATACTGTCCTCGAATCATATATTTACTGAGCTGGTCTATTGGAAATGGCCTGATAGAGTTAATCAGTTTGAGTTTTTCGTCACGAACCGCGTTTGCCTCAAAAGTAGAGGGCATTTCCATTGCCACCAGCGATAACATTTCCAGCATATGATTTTGAAACATATCGCGCAGCAAACCGGCCTTTTCATAATAACCGGCACGATTTTCAATCCCTATATCCTCAGCCACAGTAATCTGGACATTATCAATATATCTATTATTCCAGACCGGCTCAAAAATCACATTAGCAAACCGCAACATCATAATATTCTGCACAGTTTCCTTACCAAGATAATGATCTATACGATAAATCTGTCTTTCACTCAACGTTTCATGCAGCAACATATCAAGCATTTCCGCACTTTTCAGGTCATGCCCAAAAGGTTTTTCAAGTACAACGTGACGCCAAGGTTCGCCGGCATAACATTCCTCAGTCAACCCCTGACGCCCAAGCATAGGAACAATCTCTTCATAAAGAGAAGCTGGGGTTGCCAGGTAAAAAGTGCGGTTAGGAACAGGGGACTGATCTTTTTCCAGCTTTTCAAGCAAGTGCTGTAAATTGCTGTATGTGGCCTGATCCTGATAGCCGCCATGCATATAGCACACTTTACTCAAAAATTCATCCAGTTCTGCTGGATCTTCCACATCTTTGCTCATTTTATCGCGTAGACGATTTCTGAATTCTTCTGTTTTCATTGCTGTACGGGCACAGCCAACAATTCTTGATTTGTCATGAAAAAGCTTACGACGGTATAAATTAAACAAAGCAGGCATAAGTTTTCTTGCCGTCAGGTCTCCGGAAGCGCCAAAAATAATGATAATATTCGGAACCGGACTAATTTCAACGCAGTAATTTCCTTGCCAGTAGCTATCGTTCAAAGTCATGATTACTCTCCAAGTGTTTATCCTATTCCCATACTTTATGTATATTATAACCTGCTGAAGCTATAAATTCGATAAGCAAAAGCGCTATTTCCTCTCAATATCCCTTTCCTATATGGTCGCGAAACCAAATAAGGCAAAAAAAAATGGGGAGCCGAAGCTCCCCGCGAAAAATTTTTTATTTGAGGTTGCCGAGGTATTCAGCGACGCCTTCAGCTGTCGGAGTCATACCAGCATCACCTTTGTGCCAGTTGGCCGGGCAGACTTCACCATTCTGCTCGAAGAACTGCAGAGCATCAACCATACGGATAGCTTCATCAACATCACGACCAAGCGGAAGGTCGTTAACTACTGAGTGGCGCACAATACCTTCCTTGTCGATCAGGAACAGACCGCGCAGTGCAACAGAATCATCAAACAGCACGCCGTAGTCACGGGAAATCTGTTTCTTGATGTCAGCTATTAACGGGAACTGGATATTGCCGATACCACCGCAGTCACGGTTAGTATTTTTCCAGGCAAAATGGCTGTAAGCTGAGTCAATTGATACCGCTACCAACTCGCAGTTGCGTTCTTTGAATGCTTCCAGCTTCCGATCAAAAGCGATAATTTCAGAAGGACAGACAAACGTGAAATCCAGCGGGTAGAAAAACAATACAACATATTTGCCGCGCAAACTGGAAAGTGTAAATTCCTGAATTGTATTGTCGCCCATTACTGCTTCTGCTGTGAAATCCGGTGCCTGTTTAGTTACTAGTGTACTCATGTAATGATACTCCTTACCTTTAGTAATAAATGCTTATTTTCAATTCTTCAGCAATCTTATTTAATAAAATGCTGTATTTAAATTTTTCAAGACTTGTTCTCTGTCTGTTTTTAATAATAGTAACTATTCCTAGAGATTCAAATAAAAAAAGCCCTTTCTTTTAATTTTTTTCATTATTTTTTATCCCACAAATCCTACAAAAGAAACTTATCAACTAATCTTCAGAGGTTTACAATAAAAACTAATCTAAAATAAATCTCTTTTCATATAGTTTTTGGTTCCGGCTGTATAATCATTTTTAGGGTTCACATCATGATCACCAGCCGAGAGAAACCACTTTACAGGTTTGCCTTTTACAAAGATGTTATTTAAAAAGGCAGTTGCCTTTCCAAAGTCCACCTTTATTTGATCATCAGATTTGCTGCTTTCTACTATATCTCCGACATGGAGAAGTATTTCTGGTTCATAACTACTGATAACCTCACAGCCATACTTCATTATGGAATAAGACTCTTCAAGATTATATGTTCCGGTTTGATCTCCAATTACTCCGATCCTCAGTTTTGCAGAAGATATAGTTGGCAAGAGGAAAATAATAGTGACAACAGCAGCTTTAACGAATAAAAACTTTAGCACCTATAACACCCTGTTAGTTTTAAATGATTAAAGCTTCGTAACTTCAATTACCTTATGACCGGCAAAAGCATTTGAACCTGAATAATATACTATATCGGTAACAGTTCCATCAAAAGGCGCCCTATATTTGAAGCGTTTGTTGATAATCAATTTTGTTGCTTTTAAATCCTGGATAGCATTTTTATAATCAAACACGGCCTGCTGGTAGCTTTTTAAAGAACTCGCATTGGCCTTACATAATTCTCTTTGACGTTCATACTTTGCTTTACACATTTTAAGCTTGGCCTGTTGCTGGACTTGATTGATTTTATTATAATCCATGTTGATACAAAAAAAGAGCTGATCACACTTAACTCTGTCACCCAACTTAACCTTCATTTCAACAATACCCTGAACCATTGGTGCTATTTTTGCAATAACTGGGGTCTCGTTGATTAAGCCTTTAGAATTTAAAATCAAGTAATCTTCTTTTTCTGTTATTTCAATTATGCCATTATTTTTGTCATAACTGCAAGTAGCATCAGGTACAGCGGAGCCACTATAATAATTTATTTTAGTAACCACTCCATCAAACGGAGCGTAATAATTTGACCAGTGATTAATAAGCAGCTCTTCTTTCTTCAACTCCCCTATTGCATTTACAAGCTCATAAGCGAAATTCTGAAGATTTTCAAGTGATTCTGACTTTTTATTATTTAATCCCTTCATCCTTTTATAATTAGCATTATAGTACCACAAAGCATTTTTACATTTTTCCCTTATAGTTTTAAGATAATCCGTTTTTACACTAAAAAGGAGATCTCTACTTTTTGCATGTTGTCCTGCAACCACTTGCATATCAACAATACCTTCAATATGTGAGGCTATTCTGGCTACAGCCGGTTTCTTAATAACGATTGATGCGGCAAGTACCAGAGTACTGGCAAACAGGATTGAACAGGCAATAATAAATTTTTTCCCCCTCATTATCTCACTCTTCACATTCTTACTTTTTATAATAGATCAACAAGAAACATTAAAAGTCTCAATGATGATTTAATAAATACCCATAGGGCTTTAGACTTATGCAAATGGGAATTGTTCCAACTTCAAGTTATTCTTATGGAAGCATAATTTAATATATTTGAAATACACGGGCTGGAAAGGCTACTCTAAACTATTTTTTACGCGCAGTAATTGCAAAGGATGATCGGTATAAACGCCATAAACACCTTTAAGGACTGCATCCCGATATTCTTGTCCTGTGTCCACATTAAAAATAATAATTTTACAGTCAGGGTGCCTTTTTAAAATAGAGCTTATCAATGATCGCTTCCACAAATGACTGTCAGTAATTATAGTTGTCGCTTTTCCCAGCGTAAAAGTTTCACTTATATCAAAACGCCGTTCGCTTTCAAAGCCCACCCAGTCCCATTTCCATTTATGATTAAGGAAAAGCTTGCTGTTTAGCTGATAATTCAACAGAATATAGCGAGTGTTATCTCTTTTCTGAAAAACCTCTGCATCAGGACACTTTTTTATAAGGTAATCTATAGCATTTGAGTCTGTTGAATAAAAAATCAGACGCCTCTGTCCCCAGTCTTTGCAAGTAATAATCTCATTCAAGCTGTCAATTAATTCTTTATATTTTGCCGTCTTTATATCAAGTATTAACGGCAGATTGGTTGCCTCCAGAATTTCTTTCAATGCAGGGATTGCTATACCCTTATTTCTATATGGGAACCTTCCTTTTTCCTGAAAACGGTATCCGGCATCAAGCTTTTTTAACTCAGTCATAGTCATATTTTCAGGGTTACCCTGTCCGTCAGTAAACTTGGATAATTCAAAGCCGTGAAATGCAAAAGGCACACCGTCTTTGGACAGCTCAAGAGTGATGTTAATAATCTTAACACCAGCCTTTTCTGCTTGTTTAATTGCAAAAACTGTATTACCGGGCCAATCGCCCTGCCCTGCATGGTGAGCTATTACCACAGGTAACGCTTGTTCTATTTGCTTATGATGAGTTGTTCTGGAAAACACCCGATTAAATGAAATACTGAAGTAAACTCCAGTCAAAAGTATCATTAGTGCTAAAAATATAACAATTACAATCTTATGAATTATTCTGAAAGCCATGATTACTCATCCCCAAATTATATTATTAAAGCAATTTTGATATAATATAATTTAGCACCTCTCAAATAAGGAACAATGGCTAAAGTTGTTATTCTCCTTAAAATACATTAGAGTTTGAAAATTAAAAAAACGGCTGTGCTCGAAAAACACAGCCATTAAAAAGATGAACCGTAAAGGCGGCTTAGATATACGAATTAATAAGGTTTTCGAGATATTCCTGGCGTCCACTTGAGGGCACAGGCTCTTCATTTGCCAGCACAAAGCCTTCAGCCGCTTTAAAATCAGCTTTACCAGCAACAATATCTGCCCCGAAACCGGAGTTATAACCTGAATACCGTTTTGCCACAAACTCATCAAGTAAGCCATCTTTTATGATTTGTTCAGAGATAATAAGACCGCGAGCAAAAGTATCCATCGCAACTATATGTCCATAGAATAAATCAAGATCATCAACAGAACCACGACGAAGCTTGGCATCAAAATTCAAACCGCCGGTTGTAAAACCACCTGCTTGCTGAATCACCATCATTGCATAAACCGCATCGTAAATATTTGTCGGGAACTGATCAGTATCCCACCCCAGCAGCATATCTCCGGTGTTGGCATCGACACTGCCTAGACTTCCTGATGCGGCAGCAACAGTCAACTCGTGCTGAAAAGTATGTCCGGCAAGAGTCGCATGATTAGCCTCTATATTAAGTTTAAATTCATTCAGCAGGCCATATTGACGCAGGAACCCAAGAACAGTTGCTGAATCAAAATCATACTGATGCTTGGTTGGCTCTTGAGGTTTCGGTTCAATAAGCAGAGTACCTTCAAACCCAATTTCACGTTTATAATCAACTGCCATCTGAAGGAAGCGGGCAAACAATTCCTGTTCCAAAGCATAATTTGTATTAAGTAGAGTTTCATACCCCTCGCGCCCACCCCAGAAGACATAGTTTTCGCCGCCAAGCTCTAAAGTAGCTTCCATGGCGTGTTTAATCTGAGCACAGGCATAAGCAAACACTTTGGGATCAGGGTTAGTACCGGCACCGTGGGCATATCTCGGGTTAGAAAAACAATTCGCTGTTCCCCATAATAATTTAACTCCGGTGTCGCTTTGTAGTTTTTTAGCGAGTTTTACGATATAATCCAGATTCTTGCATGATTCCGAAAATTTCTGCCCCTCAGGAGCTATATCCCTGTCATGAAAACAATAGTAGTCAACGCCAAGCTTGGTAAAAAATTCAAAGGCGGCATGCAGAGTGTCTTCGGCGCGCTGCATCGGGTCAGCTGCATTTTCCCAAGAACGCTTCCAGGTTCCGGCTCCAAACATATCACCGCCAGTACCTTTGAGAGTATGCCAGTAGGCAACTGCAAAGCGCAGGTGATCTTTCATTTTCCTGCCGTTTATCACTGCATCGGGATCATAGAATTTAAACGCTAGAGGGTTCTTAGAGTCTCGACCTTCAAATTTAACTTTGTTTACTTCAGGAAAATATTCTGCCATTTTGAAACCTCATTTTAATGGTTAAATCTCAAATAATAAAATTTCTCTTCATAAGCTCAAAATACAGTTTATTAACTCGTTTATCCTTGATAAAATCTTAAAATACCTGTACTATATCACAAAAAGATAAGAGAACCACATGAAATCCACAAAAGCCTTTGGTCGACATTACTTTAGTCCTACCGGTTTTCCAATCACGGTCAAAAGTGTTCCAGCTGGCAGTGGGCCTCAACATCCATACGATTTAACAGAAACCCTGCACTATCACGACTTCGCTGAATTGATAATAATCACAGCCGGTAACGGCATCCACGTTATCAATGATGTAGAATACCCCGTCACCGCCGGCGACGTTTTTTTGATACAGGGGTTCAGCGAGCACCACTTCAAAAGCCGGCAATCACTCAGCCATGTCAATGTAATGTATGACTCAGCCCGGCTGCCGCTTTCGGTCGACTGGCTGCGAAAAATCCCCGGCTACAACGTCATTTTTGAACTTGAGCCTAACTGGCGGGAACACCGTAATTTCAAACATCGTCTCCATTTGTCCCCAGCAAGGCTGGCTCATGCAGAAACAATTATCCAAAGCATGCTCGAAGAAACGCGTGAAAATGCCCCTGGTTATGAGGCAGTACTTTTCAGCATGCTGCTTGAATTGATTGTCTATATTTCACGACAATATGACCACGAGGCTTCCCCCAAGACAGTGGCATTGGTGCGAATAGGCAATGTTATCAGCAAGCTAGAACAAGAACACTCACGAGCTTGGAAACTGCCGGAAATCGCGAAACTGGCTGGGATGTCTGCCAGCAACCTGTTGATTCTGTTCAAAATGGCAACAGGGGTTTCGCCTATTGACTATGTTATAAAAATCAGGCTGCGGCGAGCTGCTACCGATTTATGCTCTAGCGCAAACAGTATTTCTGAAATTGCATTTGAACATGGTTTCAGGGATTCAAATTATTTTTCCAAGAAGTTCAAACAGGTTTACGATATGTCTCCACGGAAATATCGCCAGAAATTCCGTACTTAAATTGTGATATCCCCATAAAACCTGTTTTTTTGTGAAATCGTCAAGGTTTTACGCATATCTGACATATTATATTGATGAAAAAAACTAATCCGGAATCATATTATGAGTTTATTTTTGGGATTCGACAGCAGCACACAAAGCCTCAAAGCAATAATTATCGACACTGACAACGGACAAATCATTCATACCAGTGACGTAAACTTTGGCAAAGACTTGCCTGGATACAACTGTCCTAACGGTTTCCTTGAAAACTCTGATCCCCTGATAGCTCATACTCCGCCATTGCTATGGGCAGCAGCCTTGGACCTGGTTTTAGCCAAAATGCAAAATGAAGGAGCTCCATTAGATAAGGTGTGCGGCATAAGCGGCTCAGGCCAACAACATGGCTCAGTCTATTTAAATTCAAGTTTTCAGCCATCCCTTGCCGAACTGAACTCAGATTTACCGCTTGCACAACAGCTCAAAGGCTGTTTCAGCAGAGCTACATCTCCCATCTGGATGGATCGAAGCACTGCCGTTGAATGCGCTGAACTTAGCGAAGCGTTTGGTGATGAAATCCACGACCGCACAGGCTCACCTCCGATTGAACGCTTTACCGGGCCGCAAATCAGGAAATTCTACAAAGAATCGCCTGAAGAATATAGAGATACATCTGTAATTCATCTGGTGAGCTCATTTATGTGCTCGCTGCTGATTGGCAGCAACGCCCCTATTGACTATGGAGACGGTGCCGGACTGAACTTTCTGGATTTAAAAACCGGACAATGGATTCCGGAATTTACAGAATTTACCGCCCCTGCCCTGCTTAAAAAACTGCCTCCCGCAGTCCCTTCAAATAAGGCAGCAGGCCAACTTGCAGATTATTTTGAAAAATATGGTCTATCCTCCGGCATTCCGGTAATTGTCTGGTCTGGTGACAACCCTAACAGTCTGATTGGCTGCGGGGCTTTCGAGCCGGGCACGGCTGTTATAAGTCTTGGGACCAGTGACACCATGTTTGCCGCCATCAAGGACTACAAAACCGACCCTGACGGCTGCGGCCATGTCTTCGGCAACCCCGCAGGTGGTTTTATGAGCCTGAGCTGTTTTACAAATGGTTCATTGGCACGTGAACGTGTCAAAGAACAGTGCAACTTGAGCTGGGATGAATTTGACTGCATTGTGCCACAAAAAACTCCTCCCGCCAACAATGGTAATATGATGCTGCCGTACTTTGTTCCTGAAAGCACTCCCCTAGTGCTGAATCCAGAAGTCAAATATCATGGTTCTGAGCCTTTCTGTGCAGGTCAAGGCACTGCAGCCGAAATGACTCGTGCTATTATGGAATCACAGGTTTACAGCTTCAAAGTTCACTCTGAATGGCAGGGTAAGTTTGATAAAATCCGTATTACAGGCGGCGCCTCCAATTCTCCAACGATCAATACAATTATCGCCGATGTCTTCCAGTGCCCTGTTGAAAAGTTCGCAGTCAGCAACTCGGCTGGACTAGGCGCGGCAATACGTGCTGCTCAAGCCTGCGGCACCAAGAGCTTCGCCGAACTAAGCCAAATGTTTACAGCGGCAACTCAGGTAACACTGCCCAATAAGGCTAATGATAAAGTTTATCAAAAAGCAGTAGAAACTTTCAGGCAATTTGAAACAGAGCAGTATACATCTCAAAGTTAACCAAGCTAAGAGTGCAATACGAGAAATATAATCAAGTTCTCTTCTTGCATGCCTTTATTCTTGGTTGTGACTAATTTTATTCAACGAAAATTGCTCAATTATGTCCTGAGTCAACTTTGACAATGGCTGTTTCATAATATCTTCAGTGTCCAAAATTTTTCTTTTACATGGATCAATAATTTTGATAATTTTATAGTTATAAGCAAATATGCGTGAATTTTACAGCAAGAATTGACTTCTTAACAAAAGCAACAAAGGAGCAGAGCTTTGAGCCTCATGCCTATCGCTATAAACCACTCTGCTATGAGATATCAAGTTTACCTTCCAGTTTGCAAAATTAACTGGTAACTTTTACAGGGATGTAATAATCCATTTGATTATAACCCATTGCTTTGTAGGCCGCTGGTGGCGTCGGAATATTTCCTAAATATGCCCTGGAATTGTCTTCTTCAAAACAACTCTTTTCTTCTATGAACTCTTTGATTGACATAAGAACTTCGGCCCCACCCTCATTGTCAATACCCGTGGCAACCGCATATAAACCGCCGGGAAAATCAATGATATCAAACTCCTCAGGCACTTCCATTCCTCCACTGAATATATAGTACCAGATAAACTTCTCTTCCTCCTTGTCAAACCATAAAAAATCTTTAGGAAACATAGTTCGAGGAAAAGAACTGAACCATTCATCAAATCGCTCAAGTTTACTATCACCAAACATGCCGGGTTTAGAAGCCACCATCTTACAAACGGGTATTTCATATATACGGACATTTTCCATTTTATTTTCCTTTTTACAGTCGTGAAGGTCTTTATAATTACAGAGTTTTCTCATCCAAATTTGTCTAAACTAATGTAGCAACATCCACCTATAAAAACAAATTTCAAATGCCGGTTCCTTCTTTAGATGCATTTCCCAAACGAAAGCCCCGAGAGGGGCCCATACGTTTTGTCTATTCCTAATTTCTATTTATCCGGTTATACAACATAAAGTATTCTTAGATCTACCATGCCCCTGTTCCGAATCGGTAATAGCTTGCGCGATATGGTCTGACACGTGGGCGAATGCGAAAGAATTGAAAAAATGCCTTAATGCCACACCCAGATCAGAATAAAGCTTAGCGAGAGCTAACAGGTTCTGGGAAACCTTATGGCCACTCGTCTAATGGCAGTATATGGTGACTGGAGCGACGATTTGAAATTGTGCAAACAATTCAAACAAACTTTGACAAAACGACCTTTTGGCTCAAAAAAATTATCCATAAATAATCACTAAATTCTATGAAAATTTTAAATATAGTATTTGTTATCTTAAAAAAATCACAACTTGAAGTATAAGAAGTAAGCTTCACTGGTGACCACTATTCCCTGGTTATTATTAATATATATCTTGGCGGGGTACCTAACGGAGCTAGACAGAGTATGCCCATGATAATATTCGCCATATTGGAACCATGGGCAAACCCTCAATTTTGTCATAACTGATTAAATTGAAACGGACAACCACACCAATATACTTTTGCAGCACGAGGTGTAATAAAACATCAAGTACATTGCAACTTACTTAAGAACTAGATCACTAATGCTTTAATTTTTTTGTAAAAAGTTAATAAAAACCAGTATTGTATATTATTTTTTTGTAAGACTTTGATAATCAGGAAAATATTAACCATCAAGAATGTGCAACTTTTACTAAAATGCTTTAAAAAAGTCAAACCTTTATAATTTATTGGAACAAACTACAAGAATTAGCTTACATAAGATTATGTAGTTGAGGTTTTTGCCCACAGACCAACTCAACAGCCATAAAATATTGATTATGTTAATCTTAAATCATTTTTACCATTCATATAAAACTTAATTAATTATAAAGTTTGTGTGACTTGAATAAAAAAAATAATAGTTACCATTATTGGATATTCTAGCTAAAATCTTCAATACCTGTATACCTATTCTCACTATTTAAAAAAAACAATACTAGGTGAATTGTGCCTGCATGAATAACAACGAGTAAAGTTAACAGCTTTCTCAGTAATAAAGTTTCATATTAAGAAGGTAATACTAGATATCAATATATTACATTAGTCAAATTTTTAGTCGTAATAGAAAAAATATTATTTTAATTTCAATAAATTATATCAAGGGAGTAAAAATGTCTTTAAAAAAACTATTTGATCACTTTGGTTCCCATCATAATTTTCTTTTTAAACTAAATGGTGATCGATACTTTGTTAAAATTAACAATAAGACTTCAATAAATTTGAAAGGAGTAACTGAATTAACCCCAAAGTACTAGCTTTATAGATTGCCCAAAATATAAAATTTCTATACATCTTTACCTGTTATTTATCTAAAATTCAAATGTGGGCAAACTGTGCCTAAAAACAATACAAACATAAACTTTTACAAATAAATTACTTAATTAAAATAAAAAATAATTTTTAAATTATTTACATTAATAAAATTAATAAACGTTATAAATAATAATCATATTTTTATTAATAGAAAATTTTAACAAGGGAGTAAAAAATGCCTTTAAAACCACCATTTGATCACTTTAACCTTTATGAAGATGTTACCTATGGCTTAAAGGATGATCGCTATTATTTCGAATCTTTTGCATCTAAATTCAAAGCCCCAAAGTATATAATAAAACACCCAAAGAATAAAACTGCTTTCGGATACGGAGGCTCCCTGTATAGAAAAAAAGGAACATCTAACGTAGGAAGGCTTGATTGGTATGCTAACCTTGAATACACAGAGGCAAATTCTGACCCTGAATATACGCACTATCCGCGAGACAAGGACTTCAGGGAAAGACTTGAAAAAATGTACCCAAATTTTTTAACTAATATTCAGAATGCAAAAAGTAATAACAACTTCCCAAAACTGCATGAAAAAGCTGGTTGGCGCAGGAAGTCCAAGGCTGGTATTGTCGATGCTATTGCTCGTGGAGTAAAAATACATTTTGCACTGAGAACATGTGTTAGCCCAGGTCATTTTAAAGATATAGCCAACAAGACGTATTCAGCCGATATGCCTCAAGGGAAGGCAAACAATACCTATACCTGCATTACAAAAGAACGTGCAATTACAAATGCAGAATTGAGGTTTGTATATAGACACCGTAAATGTATAAATATACAAAAGAATGTACAGTTTTGGAGACCTAAGATTGACGCAGATGGCGATTATGATTATTTTCTAACAACTTGCAAAGCAAGCGAGCTCAGTGAATACCAAATGGGACAATACCTTAATAAACTGGAAAACAAAGAAGCTAAACGTCTGCAAGCTGAAGTTGACCTCTGGGAAAAAAATATAAAGATGCTGGAGGAAGGCTTTTGGGTGCTGCTAAATACATTGATAACGAATACCAATCACCGACAAGATTAGGGTGGCAAAAGCTTGCAAAAAAGAGGCTTAAAAGAGCTAGAGCCAATCTAAAGGCATTTGGCCAAAAAAACACTTATATAAAACTTAGTTTAATGAAATTTGAACAGTGCTCACCGCCATGGGAATGGAATAGCGACATAAAGTGGTGCAAGGCTATGGATGCTAACAATGGCGCTTATGCAAAAGCATGGAACACTTACAAACCAACTCACCCTGGTAAATATGAACACTTAATGATTAATCTAATACAAATTGAAAAGCAAAAGAAGCTTCTAAAAAATCAGGTAGATATGTTAAGCAAGATGGCTTATCAAGATAATGATGCTGGTGCTTATGCGATGTTACAGGCTTATTTAGAAGATTAAAATCAATTATTAGATATTAGAATATAGCCTGGGCTTAAATGTATAGTTTAGCTCAGGCGATTTGTACTCAAAAATGTACAATTTTTTTAGGCAAAGCTTGGCCTCGTATTGAATGTTATATTAAAGTTGTTTTCAAAGCCTGTTTAAATTTTTGAGAGATAGAAGGGGGATTTGGAGTATAGGCTATAAAATTGATTAGAAAGTTTTATGCAACAAGTTCCAATCCCTCCACTTCTTCTTCTGACTATCGGAATTCATAATTTTTTATTCTTCTATTGCAATTATTTTATATAAACCATATTCCATATATAAAATAATGGATTTCAAATATGAAAAATACAGCAAATAGACTATCAGCTCTGAAAGTGTTTGAATACTTTTCCAATCACCAAACTGAAACCTCTTTAGCTGAGTCAAAAGATACTGTAGCCGGATTGAAATAATAGTCCGGCTATAATAACTTCAGTATACTTACTTTTTATACCATTTCCCTTTAGCATTCTGCAGCATATGCCCTTTAGGGGCTCTTCTGGCAATCATCATTGCACGACGCTTTCCGACGAGCTCTGCTGAAGCCTTCTGCTGTCTGGCTATGGCTCTGTAAACAGCTTCACGGTCTTTGTTTTCACTGCCAACCAGCTTTTTGGCATCGGCATTTGTTTTCAGCACTTCCAGGTAGCCTTTATTATTTTCTCCGATTACACCCTGATTCTTGAAGTTTTCAATTTGCGGAAAACGCGCTTTCATTCTAGCCTTAATTTCTCTAGTTCCGGCAAAAACAGTACCGGCAGCCAGTGTCAGCATCATAGCGCAAATAACTATTTTTGTCATTTTTAAAACAGTATTATTCATTATATCATCCTCATTTTGTTGTTTTTTCAGTATCAGTAGTTTTGGGTTGATCTGCTTCCTGATCCAAATCGCCAAAGAAGTTATCCAGAGCACGGTCAACTTTTACATTGATATCAATAGTTATATGGATTGGTTTAATCTCAATGGGCTTAACATCCACTTCACTTTTGCTTTCGATTTTATGCTGAGTACAGCCGCAAAGCAGGAGACCGATACCAGCTAGGTATGCTAATTTATTCATTTAGTTTTTGTTCCTCCCATAATTTTTTTCAGTTTATTACTAATCAGCATCAGCCTGTTCAAGGGCAGGCTTGTATTCACATCCAGCCTGATACCTTGGAACCTCGCGCCTTTGCCTTTTATACGCACAAACATATTTTTCTTATTATCATATTTAAACGGCAAGGCTTCTGCCGGTTTGCCGTCCAACTGCATTTTTATGTTAAGCTTGTCTCCGGCAGTATTCAAGTAAAGTTTCACCCATTGGTAATCAAAATCTTTTAACGCCTCGCCAGCAAGATCAAGTTGAGTAAATTCACGAGTATTCTCTGGAATATTTTTCATCAAGGCATCTGTTTCAAGTAACTTAATCTTATTCCCCCTGCCCGGCACTGAATAGAGGTAGCCGTTTTCAAAAGTTAAACCTTTTTCATCGAGCCGCACCGGAATTCGCCCTAAAACAGTACCACTTCCTACAGCCTTGCTTAAACCAAGCTCATCAACCAACTGGGAAAGCACTATACCGTCACAATACACAATGGCTTTATAAGTTTTTGTCCCGGCTGCAATGCGCATTGCATGGGTGTAGATATGCCCCCCACACCAGCCGAACGAACTTTTTTCTAACAGATATGACTTAGGCGACTCTATCTGAAAGTCTACCTCGCCGTCAGTAAACACCACTTTTCCTGCTTCAAATTTGGAAAAAGTCAGTTTCTGGTCAGGCAAACTGCGCAGTTTCAGCAAGTCAGCCAGTTGCAGACTCAAATGAATACCATCGGCACTAAGACCTTTTTCTTCATCCGAAAAAGTGCCGTTATCCAGCTCAAATTTGCCGCTACTGCTGATAGCAGCACCGCTCACTTTCATTTCTGCAAGACCTTGACAGCCAGCACTAAACTTCGCATTATTAAGATCCTTGAATTTCTGGCTCAGTCCTTCAATAGAGGTAATTTGATATTTAGGTAAAACAGCTTTCAGTTCGAATCCCGGCTTAGCCCCTGTAATAAGCGCACCAGATAAATTTACCAACATTCCAGCAAATGGTTTTATATTTATTACAACATCATAATCTGAACGGGGAATCCCTGTTTTTATTTTCCCAGCAGCATTTCCAAGTTGCAAACCGTCCCAGGATATAGACTGGCACTTTACAGAAGCAACAGGCAGCTTGCCCGGGAAACTCAATGGGCAAAGCATGCTGATTTTATCAAGTTTGAATTTGAATTTATCACAATCAACCTGAGCACCTTTGAATCCGATATGCCCTTCCACACGTTTATTTCCCATGCAAGCCTTTAGTTCCAATTCAGGCACAGTCACTTTAGCCAGCTTATGAATAAAAGCTATCGGCCCAGTTTTGCCGTTAATTGCTGCTACTGTTCCGGCTGGCTTGGAAGCCTTGCGATCAGCTTCAAGAACAACGTCCAACGCTCCAAACTGCAGACTGCCGAACGGCAGATTCGCGCTAAATGCATTCGCATTCAGGACACTTTTCAGCTTCCAGTTTCCTTTTGCATACTGTCCCTGTAGCTGGCACGAGGATTTTACAGGATCTGAAAGCTTAAGCTTAAGTTTTTCCAGAGAAGTTATTTCCAATGGAATACTGCAACCAAATGAAACACCACTATTTAACAGTCTTACTTTGCCTGTTACAGGGGTTATTCCTGCTTCTGCCGTTCCTGAAAAACGAAGACCGTTAACGGTATAATCCACCACATTTTCTTTGCCTGAAAGTTTCATTTGCAATTGCTTTGCCCAAACTTTCTGACCGTTTTTGACAAATGCAAAGTTAGAGGTAACCAGATTTCCTTTTATATACTTTATGACAAAAGGTTTCCAAGCTATTTCAGCTTTAATATCACTTCTATAGTCACCATTCAAATTATCCAAGTTTTTCAAACGCAGCATATAACCTGCTTCTCTCAGGTTAGCTTTTTGCTTCAGTTCAAAATTAACCTTGGATTTCTTTAAGTTTATTGTCCCGGCAAGCTCCGTTTTTGAAGAACCAATGCTGGTATTAAAGTGAAATTTTGCTTGTTTAAAACTCGAATCCGGTTTGGCTTTTGAGGAAAAATTCACAGAGTAAATATCAGAGCGGTTTCTAATCAACAGCAACCCGCCAGCTGCAGCAGAATCAATAATAAATTTATAAACTGAAGGCTGTGTTTTTTCACCAGATGACTTTTTCCCTGCTGCCAGAGCTTGCTTAAACTTGGCAAAGTCAAAATTTTCCAGTTCAGGTTTTCCATTTTTCAAAACACATTTTATCTTGATTCCATTTATTACAAGGCGTTTGATATGCAACGTTTTTCGTGTAAGCAAAGGCCAGAGTTGGTAATCCAAACGGACAGAATCAATTATCACAGCTCCATTTGCCAGTTTCAAGCGACCAATATCTGTACCACAAATGCCTACTCTTCGCATATTTGCGCGCAAGTTTGGCAAGCCGTAACTTTCACCAATCTGCGGTAGAATTCTACTTTGAACGTATTGCGGAAGCCAGTAAATGAGGCAGGTTAAAGTTACCGCAGCAAGGAGGATAACCCAGAATAGCAGTTTCAGCCAAAACCGTAAATGCTTTTTTGAAGATTTTACTTTCTCTGCTCCCATATCCAAATACTCAAGTTGCTTTATTATTCAGTGTCAATGTACTATAGCGTTAAAGTAAGCGACCGTCAAAACTTTTCATGTCGAGAATAGAAATTTTTGAAAAGCATTACCAGATTGAATCGGATAAAGAAATTAATAAAATGCCCTAACGCAACAAAAGATAATATACAGCAATTTTTAGCCTTTTAATGGCAAGATTAAGTTAATTAATAAGGTTCTTGAGAGTACCGAGTTCTTGACTCTTTGAGCTAATCCCTTTGCTAGGCTTTTTCCGCATTTGTTGCTTACCAAAATCCCGGCTGCATTCTTTAAAGGCTTAAGCCTCCCACGGGATTTGCTTTTTATTTAATATTTT